>JAZNPH010000048.1:0-13427 GCA_045589515.1 Eubacteriales bacterium
TCTTCCTAAGACCGCTTGGCCTCCGACTTCAGAATAGAGCAGTCGGCAAAAATACTGCCGGAACGGGAGGGATCGCCCTTGTAGTTATGATCCAGATAGAAATCGTTGTCTTTCGCCTTCATCAAAGGATAATTGATGTCGGTATCCGACATGAAGATCCATCCGTACATGTTCTTGTAGGACGCAGATTTCTCAATGTAATTACGATAGTAAGTGGAATAATGCTGAGCCTTATCAGGCGCGATGATATCGGAGGGCATATAGTCCTCGTATTCACCGTCTGCATCCAGCATTTCCAGAACAGTAGGCATAGCGTTGGGCTCTTTCAGGTTGGTGGAATGAAGAACCGAAATATAATAATCCTCATCCACCCGCAGATCCTCGTAGATCTCCTCTGCCTGCTTGTCTTCAAACATTTTACTGCCGATACGGAATGCAGAATATCCCATCAGCCCAATGCAAAACGCAATGACCAGACTTCTGATCAAAAGGGAAACCATCTGAGAGCTGCTTCTGGAACGCTCTTTCCTTTTTAAGTTTTTTACAGTATATGCATCTACGGAATCGGCGAATTGGGTATCCAACTCTGCCTCTTCCATGACCCTCTTTTCTTCCTGATTCGTAAGCAATCACCGCCAAGTCAATTTATGATACCAATAGTATATACAGAACTATACAAAAGAACAAGGCTTTTTTGTTAATTTTTTTCGAAACTTGCAAAAATAAATGATTTCTCGAATATGTGTTGACAATTTGAAAAAAATCACTACAATATATAATATCTAAAAATGCGTGTATATACACGGAGGAAAAAGAAATGGCACTGAAAAATTCCAAAAAAGTTTCCACCAATACTTATGAAGTGGAGATCGTCCTGGGCAAAGAAGCATTTGATGCAGAGGTCAACAAGGTTTACCGCAAGAACGTTGCAAAGATGAACGTTCCCGGCTTCCGCCGCGGCAAGGCTCCCAAGAGCGTGATTGAAAAGATGTACGGCTCTGCAGTCTTCTATGAAGAGGCAATCGACAATCTGCTTCCCGAAGCATATTCCGCCGCTATCGCAGAGGCAAAGCTGGACGTTGTTTCCCGTCCCGATATCGAACTTGTTTCCACCGGCGACGAAGGCGTGGTTCTGAAGGCTACCGTGATCGTTAAGCCCACCGTTAAGGTCAGCGAATATAAGGGCCTCACCGCAGAGCGTCCCGAGGTCACCGTTTCCGAGGAGGAGATCACCCGCGAGATCGATTCCGTTCGTAACCGCAATGCGCGCGTGCTCACCGTTGAGGACCGTGCCGCTGAGCTGGGCGACGAAGCCATCATCGATTTCGAGGGCTTCCTGGACGGCGTTGCATTCGAAGGCGGCAAGGGCGAGAAGCACCCCCTGAAGCTTGGCTCCGGCAACTTCATCCCCGGATTTGAGGAACAGATCGTAGGCCACAACGTCGGCGAATCCTTCGATATCACCGTAACCTTCCCCGAGGACTACGGCGAAGCTTCTCTGGCAGGCAAGGAGACCATCTTCAAAATCGTTCTCCACGAGCTGAAGAGAACCGAGCTTCCCGAGCTGGACGATGAATTCGTTAAGGATGTTTCCGAGTTCGACACCGTTGATGAATACAAGGCAAGCATCTCTGCCAAGATCGAAGAGCGCAAGAACAACTCTGCAGACGCAGAGGTAGAGAAGCAGCTGGTTGACAAGCTGATCGCCAACATGACCGGTGAGATCCCCGAATGCATGATCGATTCCGAGATCGACCGTTACGTCAACGACTACGACTACCGCCTCAGATCCCAGGGCGCAAGCTTGGATCTCTACTACCAGTACACCGGCAGCACCGAGGAAAAGCTTCGCGAGTCCTTCAAGGAGGAGGCAGAGCGTCAGGTGAAATCCAGACTGGCTCTGGAGCGCGTTGCCAAGACCGAAAAGATCAAGGCAGGCAAGAAAGAGATGGAAGAAGAATATAAGAAGATCGCTTCCGGCTATAATGTAGATGTGGAGTATGTCAAGAAGAACATCCCCGAGGAAGGCATCTCCGAAGACATCGTTCTGAGAAAAGCTATCCAGGTCATCAAGGATAACGCAGTCGTTACCACCAAGACTACCGAAGAAAACGCGTAAGTTCTGATTTCCCTTTCTCAAAACGGAATTGCTTTTTGCTGTTGCAGAAAGGAAGATACAATGCCAAAAAACAACAACAAGGTCTGCGGCTTTTGCGGTAGACCTTCCGCACATACTACGGGTCTTAATGTCTCCGGCAGGTTCGTTGAGTTCTGCGAGGATTGTCTGGATCTCTGCTGTGAGATCGCAGATGCCTACGAGGTAACCTTGCTTGCCGAGGAAGAGACCGGGTTGCTTCCCGCCGAGGAGATGGGCATCTCCCCGGCAGAGGAAAAGCCTTTGCTGAAGCCTGCAGAGATGAAAGCGATCCTGGATCGCTACGTCATCGGCCAGGACGAGGCAAAGAAGGTACTTTCCGTCGCCATCTATAACCACTATAAGCGTATCCGCTCTATGAAGGAAAAGATCGTGGAGGATGACGATGTTGAACTGAAAAAGAGCAACGTGCTTCTTTTGGGACCAACCGGCGTTGGCAAAACGCTGTTGGCTCAGACCATGGCCAAAATGCTGGACGTTCCCTTCGCTATTGCAGATGCCACCACTCTTACAGAGGCGGGATACGTTGGCGAGGACGTGGAAAACATTCTGCTTCGCTTGATCCAGGCCGCCGATTTCGACGTTGCCCGGGCAGAAAAAGGCATCATCTATATCGATGAGATCGATAAGATCGCCCGCAGAAGCGAAAACCGCTCCATCACCAGAGACGTCTCCGGGGAAGGTGTTCAGCAAGCCCTTTTGAAAATCATTGAAGGTACCGTTTCCAACGTACCTCCCCAGGGCGGCAGAAAGCACCCCAACCAGGAGTTTATCCAGATCAACACCTCCAACATCCTGTTTATCTGCGGAGGCGCCTTCGACGGCATGGATGAGATCATCCGCAACCGTTTGGGCAGTCGATCTGTGGGCTTTACCGCTGTAGAATCCGGCGTTTCCAGAGACGAGGAGTTCGTAACCTCCCACGTGGAAAATTCAGATTTGGTTCGTTACGGTATCATTCCCGAGCTGGTGGGCAGATTACCCGTTATCACCGCCTTGCATCCTTTGGACGAGGATGCTTTGATGCGGATTCTGGTGGAGCCGAAAAACGCCCTTACTAAGCAGTACCAAAAGCTGTTTGCCATGGATGGTGTGGCGCTTGAATTTACCGAAGACGCTTTGCGCGCCATCGCCAAAAAGGCTCACGAAACAAAAACGGGCGCCCGCGGTCTGCGCTCGATCACCGAAAAGCTTATGACCGCATATATGTATCAGATCCCTTCCGACCCCTCTGTCAAGACGTTAAAGATCACCGAACAGGACATCATTGCTTGAAAGGAGTCCCCAATGACTGCAGTCATCTTAGCCGCAGGAATGGGCAACCGTTACGGCGGGTTAAAGCAGATCGATCCCTTGGGACCTTCCGGAGAATTCATCATCGATTATTCCATCTTTGATGCTATCCGAGCGGGGTTCACAAAAGTTGTGTTCATCATCAAGCGGGAGAATCTTGAGATCTTCCGCGAAACCATCGGCAAGCGAGTGGAGGGCAAGATCCAAGTGGAATATGCATTCCAGGATCCCGCCGATCTCCCCGACGGCCTTCCTTTCCCGGAAGGGAGAGTAAAGCCTCTCGGTACTACCCACGCTTTGTATTGTTGCAGAAATTTGGTAAAGGAACCCTTTGCCATCTTCAATGCAGACGATTTCTACGGCTATGGCACCTTCCTTTCCGTCAAGGCGTTTATGGATAACGCTGGTGAAGGTGAGTTCTGTATGCCCGGCTACGTGGTCAGGAACACCCTTTCCGAAAACGGTTCCGTTTCCCGCGGGATCTGCGAAACGGAAAACGGTCTCCTCACTGCCATCGTCGAGCGTAAAAAGATCCTTCCCGACGGAGAAGGAGCAAAATTCGAGGATGAAAACGGCAATTGGGTCTCCATCCACGGAGATACTCCCGTTTCCATGAATTTCTGGGGCTTCACACCCAAGATCTTTGAATTTGCAGAAATTCGTCTTCGCAATTTCCTGACCGATCGCGGTTCCGACCTGATCAAAGGGGAAAGCTACCTTACCGAGCTTGCGGAGGATGTGATCCGTTCCAAGGATTGCTCTGTCAGTCTGGTTAATACCCCCTGTGTTTGGAAAGGTGTTACCTATCGCGAGGATCGGGAAGCCTTCCGTCAATACCTCCAATCCCTTGCAGAAAACGGAGAGTATCCCGTTTCTCTCTGGGACGCAGAATCCACTCTTACCGTTTAATATTCCAACACCCCAGAAAGAGGTGCACCAATGTACAGCATCGAGCTTTTACAGAATACCGACCCCGAGATCGCTTCCGCCATTTCCGGCGAGCTTGCCCGTCAGCGCAGAAATATTGAGCTGATCGCCAGCGAGAACATCGTTTCCGAATCCGTTCTTGCGGCCGCAGGTACTATTTTGACCAATAAGTATGCCGAAGGCTATCCCTCCAAACGCTATTATGGCGGTTGTTATGAGGTTGATAAGGTAGAGGAGATCGCCCGCGAACGTGCCTGCCGCCTTTTCGGAGCAGAGCATGCCAACGTTCAGCCCCATTCCGGCGCATCTGCCAACCTGGCCGTTTTCTTTGCACTTTGCCAGCCCGGCGATACCATCATGGGTATGAACCTTGCCCACGGCGGCCATCTTTCCCATGGTTCTCCTGTGAACATTTCCGGCAAGTATTTCAACATCGTTCCCTACGGCGTTTCCGAAGAGACCCATCTTCTGGACTATGATGAGATGGAGCGCATCGCTTTGGAATGCAATCCTAAAATGATCGTCGTTGGTGCATCCGCTTACGCCCGTGTCATCGATTTCAAGCGTTGCCGCGAGATCGCTGACAAGGTTGGCGCAAAGCTAATGGTGGATATGGCTCACATTGCAGGTCTGGTTGCCGCAGGCGTTCATCCCAGCCCCGTGCCTTATGCAGACGTGGTGACCACCACCACACATAAGACCCTCCGCGGTCCCCGCGGCGGCTTGATCCTCTGCAAGGAGGAGTACGCCAAGGCCATCGATAAGGCAATCTTCCCCGGCACCCAGGGCGGTCCCTTGATGCACATCATCGCCGCTAAGGCCGTGGCCTTCGGCGAAGCTTTGAAGCCAGAATTTAAGGCTTATCAGGAACAGGTTTATAAGAATTCTCAGGCCTTCTGCAAAGCACTTGTGGAGGAAGGCTTCAACGTCATCTCCGGCGGCACCGATAACCACCTGATCCTGCTGGACCTCCGTCCCTTCGGCATCACCGGTAAGGACTTTGAGATCCATCTGGACGAGGTACATATCACCGCTAACAAGAATGCTATCCCCAACGATCCCGAAAAGCCTACCGTCACCAGCGGCTTGCGCGTAGGTACTCCCGCTGTCACCTCCCGTGGCTTCGTAGAAGCCGATATGGTCAAGATTGCTAAGCTCATGGGTATGGTTGCACGGGATTTCGAAGGCACCAAGGAGCAGGTGATCGCAGAGGTAGACGCCCTCTGCAACGCCCATCCCATTTACGAGTAAATGATGAATCCACCTTTGGTGGTACCAAGATAAGGAGTAGATTTCATGATCGTCACACCCCAATTTTTCGAAAAGGAAGGCGGCTACGAGCGTAGCTACGATCCCTTTTCCCGCCTTCTCAAAGACCGTATCATCCTGTTGTTCAACGAAGTGAACGACGACCTTGCTTGCACCATCATTGCCCAGATGCTGTATCTGGAGGCGGTGGATCCCCAGCGTGATATCTGTCTGTATATCAACTCTCCCGGCGGCTCCGTTTCCGCAGGCTTGGGCATCTACGACACCATGCGCCATCTGAAGTGCGACGTTTCCACCATCTGCGTGGGCATGGCCGCAAGCATGGGTGCCTTCCTGTTGTCCGCAGGCACGAAAGGGAAGAGATACGCCCTCCCCAACAGCCAGGTGATGATCCACCAGGTTCTTGGCGGCGCACAAGGCCAGGCCACCGACGTGGAGATCGAGGCTCGCCATATGCTGGACATCAAGCAGCGCTTGAACACCCTCATGGCCGCCAACGTGGGCAAGTCCGTGGAGGAAGTCACCAGAGATACCGAGCGCAACAACTGGATGTTCCCGAAGGAAGCTTTGGAGTACGGCTTGATCGACAAGATCTTAGAAGATTAAAACCAGCGTAAAAATGCACCGCCGAAAGCGGTGCATTTTTTTGTTACGAGAAATTTCTCAATCGCTCTTTGATCTCCTCCGGAAGTTCAACGGTTCTGAGTATACCGTAATAATTACGATCATAAGTACTGATATAGATTTCAACGGTTCCTTCGTCTCCGACTGAAACCGGCTTATCGGGATCCCAGAATTTAGTGGGAATCCCATCCCATACCTCAAGGAAGCGATCATAATTCTCATCTGTTACGGATAGGACGTATTCCTCCCCATTGGAGAAAATGAGCATGATCTGGAAAGGCTTGCCCGTCCATGCAACACTACTGGCTCTGTGATCCGGTTCAAGCAAATAACGAAAAACTTTGCCACTTGAGCTGGCTCTGATCACGTCCTTAAAAAATTCCGAATCCATGCCGTCATAGGCAATTGGATAATAATCGGTACGAAAAGATTTGTTAGGATTATAATCAAAGGTGAATTGAATTGAATAACGATCGTCTGTTCCGTAGAAGTTCTCTGAATCGTTTAATATGAT
The DNA here is from genome assembly GCA_045589515.1 of Eubacteriales bacterium. Taxonomy (GTDB): domain Bacteria; phylum Bacillota; class Clostridia; order Oscillospirales; family CAG-382; genus Coliplasma. Next base: position 6,783 of record JAZNPH010000048.1, read on the forward strand.
CTTCGATAGTACGTCGAGTTTTTTTAAAACCGCCTCATCGTCTTCGGGTGTTTGATAGTCATCCGATAAAGAGATATAAGCGTTAAAATCGCCGTACTGAACCTCCATACTAATGTACAAATTTGATTTTCTGAAGGCTTTCAAACGTGCTTCTTCTTCCAAGGATAAAAATTCCTTCAATTCGGACAATCCGGTGGCGTTGCGTTTTGCAATTTTCGAGTTCAAAAGTGCAATTGTTTTTGGAAAATGCTTGTTGAGTATAACGAACATGGGGTAATCATGCTCATCGGAGAGCATAAAAACCGGATCTCCGTAATTGACGTATTCATGGGCATAATATATTTGTTGAGTGTACGAAGCAAGACCTTGCAGATATCCTGCTTTCAAATTTGATTCCACAAAATACGCATATTTTTCCTCACGCTGGAGCGAATTGTATTCTTGCCAAAATATATCGCCGATTTCCTTGCCAACATGGTGTTCCAAGTCCATGGAATAAAATGAAAGATCTTGCTTTTCCACTAAGTCGACGTAGGCGTCACGATATTCCTGCGTTGCGTGCAATCCTTGGTATAGTCTTCCTTTCTCGTCGGCGCTAACGATAAGTTTTCTTCCTACCGCGCTCCCATCTTTCAATTGGAAAGATACGTAGTAGAACATATCGCTGCCGGACTGATTTGGAGAGGCCCAAAGATCAGCTACCATTTCGACGAAATCTCTATCCTTGATCTCAAAATCGCATCCACCGGGGAAAGGGAATTCCATCAAGAAATATACGGCAGGATTATTATCTTCCGACGGCGCTACTTCCAAAAGGGAAGTGCGGCTGTAAAACCGAACGGACTCAATTTCCTCCGGATCAAAAGTCCGAGAATTGACGTAATTTCTGCAAAGTAAGCTTCCTCCGGCAAAAATTCCGCAAAGCAAGATCACCGCACCCAACAAGGGTGTCGCCTTTAAGGACTTTAAGATCTTCTTATAAGACAGCATTTCGCAAAGATAGAAGACTACGACGGTTCCCACCGCAAACAAAGCAGTATACGGTAAATACCTCGCAAAACCGTATTTCAACAAAAAGCTGGTGGTGAGCAACGCCAAGGGAAGGGAGAATCCACAGCTGTAAAAATGCTGCATTCCATTTATGCTTCCGGTCTTTCCTGCAGTTTCGCTTCTCCTCTTTACAAAGAAGACACCGGCAAGAACATAGAAAAGAAGCGTAACACATACCGTGAAGACCCACATTGTGGGATCGTATAAAATCGAATATTCGAAGAAGGCATTCAAGCCCACGGCAAATATAGAGGTTTCCATGGAAAAGAGCTTCATCGCAGTGAACTGAAAATCAATCAGCGGAATCTGGGATTCCAAATGACTCACAACAATCCAACTGATCAATCGGAAGCCGAGAGCAAGAACAAGAAACAGAACGCCACCGGCAAAGGCAGTTCCGGTCAACGTCATAGAAAAGAGCATAACACTCCCTATGAACAGGGCGGCGACAGCAAAAAGCAGGAGGGTAAACACTACCATCGTCCAATCGATTTGGGGTACGGTGTTTGCAAAAGCAACCATTGAAACCGTTACAGAAAGAAGTAAAATACCAAAGATCCAGGTATAAACGGCAGCCAAGTTGCTGAAATATATGCAGATTCTCCGATATGGAATACTATGATAAAAATCAGCAGCTTTGCGTTTGTTCAAAAACGAAAATGCTTGATAGATAAAAAATGGAGTGGCGATCAAAAGCAGAACCAACGGAAAGGCAAAAAACTCCATTTGCGACACAACATAAAGCGGACGAACGACATAAGAAGAAACTCTGATTACGAATTGTACGATCATCAACAAAGGCAGTACGATCCCGGTGGCCAAGCCCAACAAGCGAAGTCTTTTCAATCCTTCCAAATATAAACGAAAACTGAATATTTTCTTCATGGTAACTCCTCCTTTACGCAATAGTGTCTTTGAAAGCATATCCCAACGCTTCCATTTCGTGAACAAAAACCTCTTCCAGAGAAAGGGGCAGGATCTCCAAAACCAAGGGATCCAACCGAGAGAGCTTTTCTTTCATCTCCTCACGGTCGCCTCGAGCGATGAAATTGGCTACAGAGCCCTTTTGGCTGTAATCCAGCATGGGAATACCTTCAAACAAAGTCGCGTCATAGGTGCCCTTCAACGCAATCTGCACCTTGAACAGGGAAGTCTTCAAATTCTGAATATCGCTTTCAACTACGATGCCGCCCTTGTGCAACAGCGCCAACTGGTCGCAGGTATCCTCCAACTCTCGCAGAGAGTGAGAGGTGATGATCACAGTGGTGTTCCGCTCCGCAACGTCGTTGTAGATCACCGTCTTCACCAGATTGCGGATCACAGGGTCAAGTCCGTCAAAGGTCTCATCAAAGAACAAATATTGGGGACAAACAGACAAGGCAAGAACCGTTGCCGCCTGTCGTTTCATTCCCTTGGAAAAAGTGTTGATGCTTGCTTTGGGATCTAAACCAAAGGTGCTCACCAGCTCGCAAAACCTTTCGTAAGAAAAGGAAGGATAAACAGCGCGGTACATATTCGCCATTTTCTTCATGGAAGCCTGTGGCAGAAAATACAGCTCATCGGGAACGAAGACAAGCTTACTTTTCACCTTAGGATTTTCATATACAGCCATTCCGTCAAATGTGATCTTGCCTTCGTAGGGCTTATAGATACCGCTGAGCAATCGTAGAAAAGTGGATTTACCTGCACCGTTGCTACCTACCAATCCATAGATACAGCCGTCCGGAATTTGGCAGGACAATTCGTTTAAGGCTGTTTTGCCGCCAAATTTCATAGTTACATTTTCCGCTTGGATCATAAAACAACTCCTCCTTTATCACATTTCATCGAGCCAACTCTTCAGCTCTTCCTTAGAAATACCGTTTTGCAAAAGCTTTTCTGCAGCAGACAACAGCCCCCGCTTCTCCTCGGCAACAGTTCTTTCTCGTAGTCTGGAAACAGCACCGGGGGAGACGTAGTACCCTTTTCCGGCCGCTCCCACAAGGATCTCCAAACGCTCCAATTCCAAATATGCTTTGGATACGGTATTGGGATTTACACCCATCTCCACAGAAAACTCTCGGACAGAAGAAATGTGGTCCCCTTCCTGCAAGATTCCAAGAAGAACCTGCTGCTTAATACCGTCTACGATCTGCTGGTAGATAGGTATTCTGGAATAAATATCAATGGAAAACATACTCCCCTCCTTCTTAACTGTATTATTTGGCTTAGTACAGTTTGATATTACCATAAAGTTTTTCATTTGTCAATAGCCAAATTAAAAAAATCCGGCAACCTGATCGGTTGCCGGAGATAAGTATTATCGATAATTAAAATTCGACCCAACCATCATTGATCTCGTCAAGATAGGTGGTAAAGCCAAGATCGCCAATGGTGACGCCGATCTTGGTTTCCTGCAGCAGAAGATGAGCGTGATACAGGAACTGGTCCATGGCATCCTTGCAGTTTCTCTCCAGCATAAACATAAAGTCATCGGGCAACTCAACGGAGGTGGTAAAGTCGATCTTTTCGAATTCCATCTTGTCGATAGAGTAAGTTTTTGCGACCATGGAACCCTTGCAGGTGCCGGAAATCGCATCCATCTCAGCATCGCCGCTGAAGGTATACTCTGCTGCAACCGCAGAAAGGGGAATGGTCATTTCAATTACCATGCCGTTGTCGGCCACGGCATTGCCCTGAAGGCTGAGTACACCCTTGGAAGAAACAACAAAGGACACGGTCGCTTCAGCACTTACAGAACCGATGATCCCGGAGAAATTGCGGGAGATCTTCTTGCCCTTGCCAATTGCCTCAGCAATCTTTTCCGTTGCGGACTTTACGGTGATTTCGCCGGAAATAACGTATCTTCCAAAGAAATAGCTCTTCAAAAGCATATAGTCGGCTTTGTCGTTACGGCCGTTCTTATTGATGTCTGCTCTGAGGAGTGCTTCTTCATCCAATTTAGCTTTCTTGGTGACCAAATAGGATTTCAAAAGCATATAGTCCTTTTTGGTAATCTTTCCGTCGCCGTCTACGTCACCCAACAGTTTGGAAGTGGAGGGAGCCGCAGATGTAACGAAGGTGAATGTGGAAAGCAACATAATCATCGCTAATAATGCAGTTAAAATTCTTTTGAATTTCATAATAATCTCCTTTTCATTATATTCTGCTCTATATTATACACATTTTTTTGAAAATTTCAATAGGGAAAAATGAATTCTGCGGAAATACCACCTGTTTTCCGTGAACGGAAAACGTTATTTTGTGTAAATGAACTTTCTTATTGACAAGGCACCGGTTAATATGGTAAAATAGAAGAGAACTATTTTCACGTTCTTTTAATTAAGAACAGGAAAGGACAACACAGACCTATGAAAACGATGATTCGCCGCATTCTCTCGTGCTTCATGGCAACACTCGTGCTTATGACTGCATACGTTCCGCTTGCAGCGTCGGTCAGCGCAGAGGATGACAGCTTTCAATACAAAGGAAAAAACTACAAGCGATCCAAAGATGTTCCTGCAATTTATATCGAGGGCGTTGAGGGCCTGAACGTTTACGGATATGTAGGATGTACAGTCGTGGCTGTTGACAAAATCGGCGGTACTCTTCCTTCTGTTGCCGATAGCAAAGCTTCCGTAAGAATCAGAGGGAACTCTACCTCCAGCGGCCCAAAAAAGCCCTATAATATCAAGTTCAGTACCAATACCGATTTATTCGGGATGGGGGATGGTAAGCGCTTCTGCTTGATTGCCAATCTGTATGATCCGACTTTAATCCGCAACCACATGGTATTTGAATTTGCCAGGGAACTTGGTTTGGAATATACCTTGGATTCTATGCTGGTGGATGTTTATTACAACGGCTCATACGTTGGCTGCTACCAGCTTTGTGAAGCGGCTACGGAAGATGAATCCCGGGTGGATATCGATTGCTCCAAAGGTGACTACATTATCGAACGTGACGCTCGTGAAGACTACGGTACCACCTATATCACAACGGGCCTCGGCCACCGTTTCGGTATTAACGAGCCTGAGAATACAACGAACGCCCAAAGGATCGCTATCGAAAATCATCTCCGTATGGCAGAAAACGCCATTCGTTCCAAAGATATCAAGCAAATAGAAAAATATTTTGATCTCGATTCTATTATTGATTCCTATATTTGCCTTGAATTTTTTAAAAACGTTGATATCGTTGTCGGCTCCACTCGTTTTTACTGCAAGGACGGAAAGATCCACGGCGGTCCGGTGTGGGATTATGACCTTTCTTCCGGAAATTGCTCCTCTACCTATTATGTCTCATATAACAATAATTACGGTGACAGCGCGGAAGGTATATGGTGTAACCACATTTGGTATGATGATCTGATGCTCGTCGAGGAGTATAAAGAAAGATTTTATAAAAGATATCTTGAAGTACAGGATATAATTATCAATCTTTACTGTGACAACATTCTCGGCAAGAATGCCATCGACAGTATTATAGACGGCGCGCCCACTTCTATCAAACGAAACTTTACAGAAGCACCATGGAGACCCGGGCGAAATTACAGCGAGCTGATGCGCATCCCCGACAGCACCTACGAAGCCAATGTAGAGCATCTCCGCGCATGGCTGGAACGCCGCAACACTTGGCTTTTGACACATTGGGGATTAAATAACCGAGTGAAACCAAAGCTGAAAGATACGTCTTACACTTACAGCGGATCTTATCTGTTGGGCTTTAAGCCCAATACCACCGTTTTTGATTTGGAAAAGATCTTTTCGGATAAAGTAATCATTGACACTGTCGGGGAGATCATCTCCACCGGAGACAGCTTCCGAGGGAACAGCGCATCCTATTACGCCGTTGTGGAAGGCGATATCAATTGCGACGGCAAGGTGAATCCCGCCGACTACATTTTGCTGAAGCAAACTCTTGCCGGTACGTACAAACCCACGGGCGCTTCCTATAAGGCTGCTTGCATGGATAAAAAACAACCTAAGGAAGAAAATGCCTTAAAGATCAAGGAATACTGCCTCACAGGCCGTTGGGAATAGAAAAAGGAAACCCGGAGTCCATTTAAGGACTCCGGGAATTTTGTTTTAGAGGGGAGATCAGAGGCTCTGGAGACGAGCGAGCTGATCATCGTATTCCTTCTGCAGAGCAGCAGGAAGCTTGTCGCCGATCTTAGCAGCATAGAATTCCTTGATGTTGGCAAAGTCTTCCAGCCAAGCGTCCTTATCAACGGTAAGGATGCTCTTCAGATCGTCCAGACCGAACTTGTGACCTTCGCAGATCTCATAGTCCAGGCCTTCCAGGTTGATGTCCTCAGCCTTGGGAACGTAACCGATAGCAGTTTCCACTGCATCAACGGTGCCTTCGCATCTCTTAATGATCCATTCCAGAATACGGAAGTTGTCGCCGAAGCCGGGCCACATGAAGTTGCCGTTCTCGTCAAGTCTGAACCAGTTAACGTGGAAGATCTTGGGAACAACGTCAGCGATGTTCTCCATATCCAACCAGTGCTGGAAGTAGTCACCCATTGCGTAGCCGCAGAAGGGGATCATAGCCATGGGGTCACGACGTACAACGCCTACTGCGCCGGAAGCCGCAGCGGTGGTCTCGGAAGCC
>JAZNPH010000049.1:0-12473 GCA_045589515.1 Eubacteriales bacterium
CCTCTGACGAGCCTTCGGAAGAGCCTTCCGACAATCCCTTTGACGACCCCGATGAGGAACTCGACTTTACCTCCATTTCCTCCGTGAACCGTACTCTTCGCTCCAAGGAGCTGGCCAAGGGGTGTAGCTATACCTCCTCCGTTCCCGCAAGCGATCAGTATAAGGACGATGGCACGCTCCTGACCGACGGCATTTTGGCTACGGATTTCAACACCGAGCAATGGGCAGGCTATATGCGTCCCCAAGGCTTACAGCTTGTGATGGATCTGGGTAGAACGGAAGCCGACCTTGCAGACTTTACCGTCCACGCCCTGCGCCTCACCGATTACGGCATCGGCACGCCTGCTTACGTCTGTTTTGAAATCTCCGAGGATGGGGAGGCCTACACAAAGATCGGTCAGGTCTACCGTCCTTCCGGCGAAACCGCCCACGGCATTGTTGCCTACGGACTGAAGCTGAAGGACCCCGTCTCTGCCAGATACGTCCGCTTTACCTTCGGAGCCTCCGACAGCTCCTGGCTTTTCCTGGGTGAGCTGTCCGTCCTCCGTTATCTGCCCGATTCCCCCGACGTGGGGCTTTATTACGGCGACGCCACCCTTCCCGAGGTTGACCCCGAGGATTATTGGCCATCTTCAGAACAAACCGACGAGAAGATCAACCTGATCGCCGGGAAACATCCCTACGTTTCCTCCGAGGAGGAGATCAACGATTCCCGCGCCACGGAGTACTATAACAGCATTGAAGCCCTTCCCAAGCTGACCGACGGTGAGCTTGGCGTGAGAGCCGTCTATTCCGATCCCGCATTGGTGCACTTTACCGGCGCAATGGGGCGCACCGTGACCTTTGACCTTGGGCATACCTCTGCCGTCTCCGGCTTCATGATCCGCTTCTTGAAGGAAGACTCCTCCGGCGTGATCCCGCCCCGGCATCTCGCCGTATACGTTTCCGCCGACGGGGAAAACTGGGAAAAGCTTTACGACGAGGAAAATAACCCGCAAGGTACCAATATTTACCAGAAAATAGAGTTCAGCTTCGATTCCGTGTATAAGGCCCGCTTTGTCCGTTTCCGCTTCTCTGTGGCCTCCCACGTGTTCTGCGATGAGATCCGGGTCTACGGCACCACCGCCATTCCGGAGGATGCCAAAAAGCCCGCCCATACCGTGGAAGAAGAGCCGGAGGCCCTGGGCTACGTGATGCCCGAGGATTTCCTGGACGTTCACAACGTCCTTCTGTCCTACCATTGCAGTCCCGACGCAGATGGAAAGCATGGCGAAAACGCCTTGATCACCGTGGAGGAGTACCTGCCCCACGTAGGCTACTACGACGAAAACGGCAAGCTGACGGATACCTTCTTCGACGGCTTCCTGTTCCTGCCCTATACCTCCTTCCATTACGGCGATTACGGAAAATCCTTCGAGGGATGGCAGTTCTACGTTGACGATATCTACACCAAGGATCGGAACATGGATGCCCTGAACCAAGCCGTGGGCATCGTCGCCGACGAATTGAAGCTGGAGGATTATAAGTGTACCGTCTTCACCTCCATCCTCTATGCCTTCCCCAAGCTGGAAAACAATTCCCTCAACAACTTCGGCGACGTCGACGGGGACGGCGTCATCGACAGCTTCTCCAATATCGAAAATCGCAAAAAGGCTATCAAATGGATCATCGATGAAGAATACAACCGCTTCCTGGAGGGCAATTACGGCAACCTGGAATTCGGCGGCTTCTATTGGTTCGAGGAGTTCCTGCAGCTGGGCGACCCCGACGAAAAGGAGCTGACCCTGTACGCCTCCGAATACGTACATTCCCTGGGACTGAAGCTTTTCTGGATCCCGTGGTACTGCGCCTCCGGCTACGATAAATGGCAGGAATACGGCTTCGACGTGGCCTGTATGCAGCCCAACTATATGTTCGGCAATAAGGATAACCCCAACGTCCTCCGCCTCACCGCCGAAAAGACCTACAAGCTGGGGATGTGTGTAGAGATCGAGATGAACTCCGTGAACAACGCCGCCGAGGTGCGCCGCTATATGGAATACCTTGCCGCAGGCGCGAAATACGGGTATATGGATGCCGTGAAGATGTACTATCAGGGCGGCGTTCCCGGCGCTTTCTATGCCGGATACGAATCTACCGACCCCTTCAAACGCGCGGTCTACGATATGACCTACCTGTTTGCCAAGGAGCGCTTCACCGCCGAGCCCCCCGCCTATACTGTGGGGAAGACGGAATACATCTGCAAGGATTCTATGATCCATGGCAGCCTGGACCCGAACACCGACCGCTTCTGCAGTACGGTGCTGGCAGTTTCGCCTGCCCACGGCGACCTGCGCCTCAACAGCGACGGCACCTTTACCTACTACGTCCACGAGGGCTATGCCGGCACCGATCAGTTTGCCGTGGTGCTGGATTACGGCTATACCATGTCACCCGAGATTGTGGTAACCATTACAGTGGAGGAAGTTGTCTCGTGAAGAATTTTCAAAAAACCTTGACAAACAAAGAGAAATGTCGTAAAATGAAAAGAACGCATTTGACCCAGACATACCAGAAAGGATGATTTTGCTTATGAAAAAGCTGACTGCTTTTTTGCTGGCCTTGACGTTCCTGTTGGGAACCTTGCCTCTTTCCGTCGTTTCCTATGCAGCCGCAGATAATACTTGCGGTGGGGAAGGGAACGAATCCAACATTACTTGGTCTTTTGATTCCGCTACCGGCACCTTGACCATCAGCGGTACCGGTGAAATGAAAAATTGGTATCACGAAATGGATCTTTCCATTGCAGGCAATTACGGCTTCAATGTGGAAGACTATCTTCCTTCGGATATGGATTACGTCTATACTCCCTGGTATTCCTTGCGAAGCAAGATCCTGCATGCCGTTGTCAGCGACGGTATCACCAACGTGGGCGATTTTGCCTTCGGCGGTTGTACCAAGCTGAAGGACGTGAAGCTCGGCAAGGATATTGAGGTGATCGGAAACTGTGCTTTTGAAAACTGTGATTCCTTGGTGACTCCCACCCTTCCCGACAGCGTGACCGATATCGGCGTCGGCGCGTTCTATTCCTGCGATAATCTGCTTTCCATAACCCTTCCGGAAGGTGTAAAGAACTTGGGCCATGGTGCCTTTGTCTTCTGCAAACAAATGACGGGTATCGACCTTCCTTCTTCTTTGGAAACCCTGGGTTCTTTCGCTTTCGCCATGTGTTACGAATTGGCTTCCATCGAGATCCCCGAGAAGATCCTCGGCCTTGGCGGCTATACCTTCTTTAACTGCACTGCTCTCACCTCTGTAAAGCTTCCCAGAGAAATGCAGTATATCAATCAGCACGCCTTTGATTACTGTACCAAGCTGAACAACCTGACCATTCCCGAAACCGTTATCAGCATCCACGAAACTGCATTTTTAAGTTGCAGACGTTTGGTAAATCTCTACGTGTTCCCCGGTACTTACGGCGAGACCTTCTGCAGAGAGCACTTCGTTGGTACCAAGTATACCATCAACGTTCTTTATCACGAGTGGAAGTTTATCCTGAAGGTACACGCAACCTGCGCACAGTACGGATATACTCTGGAAGAATGCATCAACTGCGGCAAGCAGCGTGAGAACAACGTGATTCCCGCCACCGGCGTTCATAGCTTCGGCAGCTTTACCGTTACCTCTCAGCCCGATTGCGTCAACGACGGTGCAAAGGAACGCGTCTGCTTCGTTTGCGGTTACAAGGAAGTTGACATCATTCCCGCTTTGGGCCATTTGTATGCAAATTGGACGGTGGTGCGCGAGACCTCTTGCCGCGAAGCGGGCCTCAGAACCCGCGAGTGTTACTTCTGTAAATATGTGGATGAAGAGCAGATTCCTGCGTTGCCCCACACCAATGTTACCACCGAGGTGCCTCCTACCTGTACCGAGGAGGGATATATCTCCAATGTCTGCTCCGTTTGCGGAAATAACGAAAGGGAGAGCATCCCCAAGCTTCCTCACACCTATTCTGCCGTAATCACTCCTCCCACCTGTGAAGAGGAGGGCTATACCACCTATACCTGCTCTTGCGGCGATACTTATACCGACGACAAGGTTGCCGCCCTGGGGCACACCGTCAGCAGCTGGAAGCTGACCGTCGGCTCTACCTGTACTGCCGAAGGCACTAAGACCGGTGCTTGCGACCGTTGCGGCGAATCCCAAACGGAAAGCGTCCCCAAGCTTCCCCATACCTATTCTACCGCAGTCACCCCCGCTACCTGTACGGAGAAAGGCTACACTACCTACACCTGCTATTGCGGCGAAACCTATACGGATAACATAGTAGACGCTTTGGGTCACGCTATGGGTGAATGGAAGGTAACCCACTCTGCTACCTGTACCGAAGATGGCAGCAAGGTAGGTTTCTGTGATCGTTGCGGCCATTCCGTAACCGAAACCATCCCCAAGACCGGCCACGCCTATGTGGGCGTTGTGACCCCCGCTACCTGTACGGAGGAAGGCTATACTACCTATACCTGCCATTGCGGTGACTCTTACGAAAGCAATAAAACTGCGCCTTTCGGCCATACCATGGGCGATTGGGTAGAGACCCTCGCTCCTACCTGTACCGCAGAGGGTCTTAGAACCAGCACCTGTGTACGCTGCAACCATTCCGAAACGGAAACGCTTCCCCGTATCGACCACACCTACGAGGCTGTGGTAACGCCCTCCACCTGTACGGAAGGCGGCTATACCACTTACACCTGCACCTGCGGTGATTTCTATGTCAGCGACAGAACCTCTCCCTTGGGTCATACCATGGGTGATTGGATAGAGAGCCTCGCTCCTACCTGTACCGCGGAGGGCATGAAAGCGAGCACCTGTGAGCGTTGCGGTTATTCCGAAACGGAAACGCTTCCCCGTATCGACCACACCTACGAGGCTGTTGTGACTCCCTCTACTTGTACGGAAGACGGCTATACCACCTATACCTGTATTTGCGGCGATACCTATGAGAGCGACAGAACCTCTCCCTTGGGTCATGCTATGGGCGATTGGGTAGAGACCCTCGCTCCCACCTGCACCGAAGAAGGTACCAAAACCAGTACCTGTGAGCGTTGCGGCTATTCCGAAACGGAAGCCATTGATCCTCTTGGCCATACCTACACCGCCGAGGTGACTCCCGCAACCTGTACGGAAAAGGGCTATACCACTTACACCTGTTCTTGCGGCGACAGCTACGTGGCAGATGAAACCGACTTTGGGCCTCACGCCTTCGGTCTGTGGACCGAGGTTGCTCTTGGTGAAGAGAGCAGAACCTGTAAGAACTGCGGCCATACGGAAACCAGAGACGCCATCCAAGCCCTTGACGTGGACGGCGATGGTGAAGTGACCGAAGCGGATGTAAAGCTTCTTGTGAGCCTCTTGGTAGGCAACACCGCCGGAGATCCCCTGGATCACGATCTTGATCGTGACGGCAAGCTCACCGTCTTCGATTGCGTCCTGCTTTTGCAGTATCTGGAAGACTGACCATAAAAAAGAGATCCACCGTCCCATATCAGACGGTGGATCTTTCGTAATAGCTTATCTGTTTCTGAAAACGCCGATCTTCAGTTTTTCCAGCTGAACGGAGGTACAGGAACCGGTGGCAAAGAAGGCAACGCCCACAGCTCCCGCCTTGCGGCATTCCTCCACCTGCTTGGTGGATTCGATCACGGGCAAATGGTTATACATGGGAGCGATACCGGAAATGTTAGGTGCTTCGCCGTAATTCTTCACCATGTAAGCCACCTCTGCGCCCACATCCTCGGCATCATTGAGGTACGCCATGGGGTAGATGGCATCCAGCCAGCCCTGCTTCACCCAGTAACGCCAATCCTGGCATTTCAAGCGAACGGCCTCGTCGGGATTGCCGAATACCGCCGTGGAAAGCTTGATCTCGCGGCCCGCCTTGCGGTACTCACCGATGAGATCATAAACGCTCTTCACGTAGTGGGTGATCTTTTCCGCACGCCATGCGGTGAAGGCCTTCCAATCCTCGTGATCGGTATCGGGAATGGCATCCACGTCAATCCCCGTGTCCTTCTTGAACATCTCCTTGGTCACAGGCTCAAAGCCTGCGGAATGCTCAATACCGTGGATCACAGGGTAGCGGATGTAGTCCAATTGCAGGCCGTCGAAATCATACTGATCCAACAGCTCCTTGATGGAGTTCAAAAGCAGTTCCTGCACCTCGGGCAAAGCGGGGTTCAGGAAGTAGAAATCGTCGTAAGCATCCAGAAGCAGACTGCCGTCCTTCTGACAAGCCATCCATTCGGGATGCACCTTGGCCATGGGACAGCCGGTGGAGCTGACGCCGTAGAAGAAATCCTCGAACCAGGCGTGGATCTCAATGCCGTGCTTCTTACCGTTGCGGATGAGAGATTCGATTACGTCGAACCCATCTTCGTATCCCTTGCGGATGGGGAGGTAGTCGTGAACGCACTTCTGTGCATTGGCGTAGCCCTCGTAGTTGGTTTCCACCAGCATCAGATTGAAGCCGGCGTCCTTAAACCGCAGAATGGTCTTCTCCACTTCCTCCTCGGAATGCTCGTGGGGACGATGCCACACCCCGCGGATCTCGCCCTCCACAGAACGGGCGGTGTGATAGTACGCCTCTTCCGTCAGCGCGTCTACGTCGTCAAACCGACGCTCCTCCAAGGCTACCTTGGCCTCTGCAATCAAGGCCTCTGCCTCGTCACGGAGAATGTCCACCTTGTCGGCAATACAATCGTCTAATCGCTTCTGCACCACGTGGATCTTGCCTTCCGCATTGATCTGCAAAGAGCGTTGATCCACGTCGGCGGACACCAGCATATTGTCTCTGTCGACGGTGATCTTAGCACCGATGCAAACCGCCTCGCCGATAAACAGCGCCGCTTTCCCGTGGCCGGAGATCACGTAGCCCCCTTCGGGGATCTCGTTGTTATTCTTGCCGTATTTGATGACACGGCCGTCCAGCACGCAGGCCTCAAGACCGTAGGTATTGGTTCCCGTGGTCTGCCCTCGGTCGTAAATCACCAATTCGTCCGCACCGCGGAACCCGTTGAATTTTGCAATGGGAAACGTTTTCATAGAAAAAGCCATCCTGCATAAGTATATTTTTGTATACCCTCATTATAGCACATATTTTACAAAAGTCAACTGCGTATTGCTTAATATTTGTAAAAACTGACAAGAGGTCTCTATGTATCTCACTATGAATCAAGCCTTTCGCGCCCGCTTTGGCAAAAAAGGATATAAGATCTCCCTTTCCGCGGGGATGACCTGTCCCAATCGGGACGGTACCCTGGGGACGAGAGGATGTATCTTCTGCAGCGGGGCAGGGGAATTTGCTCAAAAAGGCAGCTCCGTCACCGCGCAGATCGAGGAAGCCGCCCGGCGCATCGATAAGAAAAACAAGGACGGCTTGTATATCGCCTATTTCCAGGATTTTACCAATACCTACGCCCCGGTGTCCCGCCTGCGGGAGCTGTTTACGGAAGCTGTTTCCCATCCCCGAGTGGCGGTGCTGTCCGTGGCCACCCGCCCGGATTGTTTGCCAAAGGAAGTGCTGGATCTTCTTGAGGAGCTGAACCGCATCAAGCCCGTTTGGGTGGAGCTGGGCTTGCAGACCGTCCATCAAACCACCGCCGATTTCCTGCGGAGAGGGTATCCTCTTTCCGTTTACGATACTGCCGTGGAAGCTCTGCACAGCAGAGGAATCGAAGTCATCACCCATCTGATTCTGGGCTTGCCCGGGGAAACGGAAGAAATGGTGTATCAAACCGTCTCCCACGTGGGAAAACGAGCCGACGGAGTAAAATTCCATCTCCTTCATGTGGTGAAGGGAACGGATCTGGAACTCCTCTACCGCAAGGGGTTGATTTCCACCATGTCTTTTCCTGCCTATGCTCGCTTGCTGGGGGAGTGCATCAACCGCCTTCCGCCCCACGTAGTGATCCACCGCATCACCGGAGATGGGGATAAACGCACCCTGTTAGCCCCCCTCTGGAGCGGAGACAAAAAGCACGTTCTGAACGCTTTGTCACGACATTTTTCAAAAGAAAATGTGAAGCAGGGCAAACTATATCTTGACATTTGAGAAAAGAGCCGTTATAATGGAAAAAAGCGCAGAAAAAGGAGAATAACTGCCATGTTTGTGATTTTGTCGGGCTGTGCCGCGGTAGGGAAAAACACCGTGATCAACACCCTTTTGGGAGAAGAAAACTCCGCCTTCGGCTTTATGCCCACCTATACCACCCGTGCTCCTAGACCGGGTGAAGTAGAAGGCTTTCCGTATCACTATCTTACGGAAGAGCAGTTCCGCGAGAAGATCGCTGAGGGCGAATTGTTTGAGCATGAATTCATCCACACCAGCTTCTACGGCTCCTCCCGCAAGCTTTTGGCAGAAGCCCTGGCAACAGGGAAGACCATCATCAAGGACATCGACGTAAAGGGTGCCGTCAATCTCGGCCGTATCCTGAAGGACGAGGTCAAGGTGGTCACCGTATTCCTGTACATCGGCAAGGACGAGCTGGAACGCCGCCTGACGGGGAGAGGGGATTCTCCCGAACAGATCAAGATTCGTATGTCCCGTTACGAAGAAGAGATGTCTTATTTCGACTCCTTCGATTATACCATCGAAAACATCCATTTGGAGGAGACTGTCCGCCGCGTCAAGGAGATCGTGGCAGAGGAATCCTCCCGCTGAACCCGCTCCGCCGTGCTTACGCCTTTTCCCGTAAGCACTTTTTCGTAGAGACCCTTGACAAATTTTTCATATCCGTGTATAATGAGGTCGGCACACGGTGTGCTGACAAACTCAGGAGGTGCTTTCCATGCAGGAAAAAGAATTGATCTTCGACGAAATGTCCGAAACCATCATCGCCGCGGCGGCCAAGCTGGCATCCGAGTCCGGTGCCAAGTCCGTGAACGTGCGCATGGTCTTGCAGGAGCTGGAGATCACCAACCGTGTGTTCTATAACCGCTTCCATAACATCGACGAGGTGTTGCAGATCGCCTACGAGCGTCTTGTCCTGCAGATCCGTCAGAGCATCATCTCCAAATTCGACCCGGAGGGGGATTTCTTCTCTCAGGTGATCGATATCGTGGCCAACACTCTGGTCATGTCCTACCGCTTAAAGATGAAGATGAACGATTACGTCTTCCAAAGCGATTCCATCTATGGGGATAATTATCTGTGGTGGAAAAGCGAGATCGCCAAGCTCATCGACTTCGGTAAAGCGAAGAAGCTTCTGAAGGACGTGGACAGCGAGGTAATGAGCTACGCCATCTGGTGCTTCGTCCGCGGCTACAACGCCGACGCGGTGGGGAGAAAGCTCCCCTTGGAGGAAGCCGTAACCAACTTCAAATACGCCTTCGGCATCCTGCTGGACGGCATGAGAGCATAACTTGAAAGGAGAACAAGCATGGATCCCAAATACCAAGCCCTATTTACCCCTTGGAAGATCGGCAATGTGGAGATCAAAAACCGCATCGTCATGTGTCCCATGGGCGGAACCTCCCTCTTTGGCTGGATGGAGCATACCGGCAACCATTTCGATAAGGAAGCCGCCGCCTTTTTCCTGGAAAAAGCCAAGAACAACGTAGGCCTCATTATCCCCGGCATCGCTCCCATCAAGAGCACCTTTATGAACCAATGGCTGTATAAGAACAAAAAAATGTTTGCTCAGCTGAAGGAATACATGGAGGAGATCCATAAAACAGGTGCCAAACTGTTTATCCAAATCACTGCAGGCATGGGCAGATCCTGGGCCATTCCCACGCCTCTCGTCATGCTCCACAATATGCCGGTGGTGCGAGATCTCATCAAGCCCATCATCAACATCCCATACCAGAGCGCCAGCCCCAGCGAGCTTCCTTCCCGCTGGTCGGAGAAGGTGACCTGCCGTCCCATCACCGTGAAGGAGATTGAGGAGATCGTGGAGGCCTTCGCCAAGACCGCTTTGATGTGTAAGGAAGCGGGGGTAGACGGCGTAGAGGTCCACGCAGTCCACGAGGGTTACCTTCTGGACCAGTTCACTCTGAAATATACCAACCACCGTACCGACGAATACGGCGGCTCTTTTGAGAACCGCTACCGCTTCGCTACGGATATCGTAAAGGCTATCAAAGAACGTTGCGGCAAGGATTATCCCGTCTCCCTCCGCTACTCCGTAGAATCCAAGGTAAAGGATTTCTGCGTAGGAGCCCTTCCCGGTGAGACCTATACCGAGGTCGGCCGCGACATGGAGGAAAGCGAAAAGGCCGCCAAGTACCTGCAGGACGCAGGTTACGATATGCTTAACGCCGACAACGGCACCTACGACTCCTGGTATTGGGCTCATCCGCCGATGTATATGCCCCAAAACTGCAACCTGGCCGACGTCGCTCACATCAAGAAGTTCGTGGACATCCCCGTGGTCTGCGCAGGCAGAATGGAGCCCGACGTGGGCGCCAAGGCGGTGGAAGAGGGTCTCATCGACGCCGTGGGCGTTGCCCGTCAGTTCCTTGCGGATCAGGAATGGGTCACCAAGCTGTTGGAAGACCGTATGCTGCACATCCGTCCCTGCATCTGCTGTCACAACGCTTGCTTCAATATGGCCCACTACAAGGGCGTTGCCAACGCTCAGTCCATTTACGATGCCAGCCACATCGCCCGCTGTGCTCTTGATCCCAGAGTCATGCAGTCGAATAAGTATTCCGTCAAGCCCGCCAAGAAGGCCAAGAAGATCGCCGTCATCGGCGGCGGCATCGGCGGTATGGAGGCGGCCATCCTTTGCGCCAAGAGGGGACATACCGTTACCCTGTACGAAAAGAGCGGTGTTTTGGGCGGCGTGTTTATCGCCGCGGCGGCTCCCTCCTTTAAGGAAAAGGACAAAGCCCTCATCGCTTGGTATAACCGCGAGATCGCAAAGTATCCCCAAATCGAGATCAAACTGAACACCGAGGTGAAGGACGTCTCCTCCTTGAATGCAGACGAAATCATCGTCGCCACCGGTGCCAAGGCCAGAAAGCTCCCCGTGAAGGGCGCAGAGCATGGCATCGAAGCCATCGATTATCTCTTGGGCAAACAGCCTGTGGGAGACCGTGTGGTGGTCATCGGCGGCGGCTTGACCGGCTGTGAGATCGCCTACGAGCTGTCCTTGGCAGGGAAGTCTCCCGCCATCGTGGAGATGCAGAACGATCTCATCGTCTCCGATAAGATCTGCCTCGCCAATACCAGCTACCTCCGGGATTACTTCACCCTCCATAAGACTCCCGTCTACCTGGAAAGCCGTGTCACCGAGATCCGCAAGGACGGCGTCACCGTGCAGAGCAAGGACGGCAAGATCACCGAGGTCCCCTGCGACAACGTGATCGTCTGTGCAGGGTATACCCCCGCTCCCGTCACCACCAAGGGCGTTCACGTCATCGGCGATGCCTCCAAGGTGGGCAGCCTGCGTACCGTGATCTGGCAGGCATGGGATGTGGCAATGAAGCTGTAAATGAGGTATTTATTATGATGCAACTGACCAAAGAACAACAGGAATTATACGACGGAAAGCAGGGGGAGACCCTTGCCAAGGTCATGAAGACCCTTGTCAAATACGGCGAAGTCTTCGGCGCGGAGAAAATGGTTCCCGTCACCGGGAAGCATAACCACCTGGTCACCTCTTTCGGCCTGAAGGCTCTGGGTCCCGTCTACGACCTGATGAACCAACTCATCGAGGCGGGCAACCTGTCCAAGCAGACCTTCTCCGCCGACCCCCGTCCTCTGGATAAAAACGTTCCCGCAAATTTCTTGCAGAACTTCATCTTCAACCACTTTATGTATTCCCGTCAGGACTTTTATGAGGACCAGCTGAACAAGCTGGGGCTGATGGAAAAGGATGCCTTCACCTGCACCTGCTATATGGACGAGGTGGGGAACAAGCCTCAAAAGGGCGACGTCCTTTCCTGGGCGGAATCCTCCGCCGTGGTGTACGCCAACTCCGTGTTGGGGGCGAGATGCAACCGTAACTCAGGGATCATGGATATCATGGGCTCCGTGGTGGGATACGTGCCCTATTTCGGCCTCCTCACCGACGAGGGAAGAAAAGCCTCCTGGATCATCGAGATCAAAACCACCAAAAAGCCCGAAGCCCAACTGCTCGGCTCCGCCATCGGCATGAAGGTGATGGAAGACGTGCCTTACGTGGTGGGTCTGGACCAGTGGCTGGGTACGGAGCTGACCGACGCCGCCTGCACCTACCTGAAGGACTTCGGCGCCGCCACCGCTTCCAACGGTGCTGTGGGCCTGTACCACATCGAGAACCTGACCCCCGAGGCCGTGGAACAGGGCCGCACTCTGGTGGCCGAGAACGCACAGGTCTACGTCATCGACGACGCGGAGCTGGCCCGGGTCCAGGCAGAGTATCCCGTTATGTGGAAAAATGCCGATGCCAAGCCCAAGCTGTGCTTCGTAGGCTGCCCCCATATGTCCATGCAGCAGCTCATCGACTGGACGG
>JAZNPH010000050.1:0-241815 GCA_045589515.1 Eubacteriales bacterium
CGCAGTCAACTGCGTTCCATAAGTTGGTGTCTTTAACAGCGAGGGTCCACCCGTTCCCATTCCGAACACGGAAGTTAAGCTCGTCTGTGCCCAAAATACTTGGCTGGAAGCGGCCCGGGAAAATAGGTCGATGCCAACACATATTCCTCCTTAGCTCAGTTGGCAGAGCACCTGACTGTTAATCAGGTTGTCGCTGGTTCGAGCCCAGCAGGGGGAGCCAAAAAATTCCGTACACGCAAGTGTGCGGAATTTTTACTTATTACCTCTTCACTCTTCACTTTTCACTAAATTGGCGTGTACGGAATTTTAGGTAAGAGGTAATAGTGAATAGTGAAAAGGTAAGGTAGCTTTTCTCCCTACGGTCGAAAAGCGCTTTTTTTATTTTATATTGAAAAATATTCGGTATTATGATATAATGAAACGAAGAAAGGCGGTGCGATATGAAAAAAAGTAAAGGAAACATTTATATTACTATTTGGCTTGCTTTAGGGATCACCATAATTTTGACGTTCTTTGTGTTTTCAATGGTCATTGGCGGCAGCGCAGGAAATGGTTATCAAGAAGCAGGGAAATATTTTGTTGGTGATCACGGAAATTACGTAGAGGTATCGCAAAACATTTGGATTATAAGTTCTATTTTGGAGATTTTGTTTTGGATTTTTATTCCACTTACTCCGCTTGGCGCCTTTGTGATTTCTGCGATTCAAGAAATAATAGATAGAAAAAGAAAACGACTTGAATGATGAGTTGTAATTTTGTCCTGTAACCTCAAAAAATTCCGTACACGCAAGTGTGCGGAATTTTTACTTATTACCTCTTCACTCTTCACTTTTCACTGATTTGGCGTGTACGGAATTTTAGGTAAGAAGTAATAGTGAATAGTGAAAAAGTGGAAAGGTTGATTTGCTTCGCAAATCTTCATTTATATAGATATATATAGTTGCATTTTTATACTATGAGTCCAAGAAAAAAAGTCCGTTTTCGAACGGTCTTTTTTCTATCCAATCCGAAGGATTGGCATGTAATCTCACCGCAGGTGAGTATGTAATCGCCGTAAGGCGTATGGCATCACGCGTCAGCGTGTATCTTCTTTCGGATTGATTACATACAACACTTTGTGTTGATTCCATACCGCAGACAAGCTGCGGATTTCATACACGGCTTCGCCGTGATTTTACGAGTTGCAATTCCGTCCTATGTGGCCATGAAGAACAGATCGCCATCGGCGGTCTGTTTTTCATTTCTTTTTTGTGGGATTCGAGGCAAAGCACGTTCTGCTCGCGACTTTGTCGCGAGCGGGGGCAAATTCCGCTTCTGCGGGATTTGCTACGAGAGATGCGGAGCGGCACGAAGTTTAGCTGAGTTCGAGCCCAGCAGGCGGGAGTATCCAATCCGAAGGGTTGGTATGGAATCACGACGTAGTCGTGTATAGAATCGCCGTCAGGCGTATGGCATCACGCCTCAGCGTGTATTTTCTTTCGGGTTGATTACATACATTCCTCTGGGGTGATTCCATACTCGCTGTCACGCGTGATTTTTGTATTGAAATGTGTATGGTTTTGTGATATAATGATTTCACAAGGCGGTGCTTTTGTTTATGGATCAAAATTGATGAAAAATCATGCGTCGTGATCTGTACATTAGACACGCAAATATTCGGATGCCGTTAGGCACATTTTGGGGAGGCAAATCTTATGAAAGACTCAACCTTTAAGTTAATTGCAATATCTATTCTTGCGCTTCTTGTCCTGCCGCTTCTGGCAGCCTGTTCCGCACCTCATCAGCATATGTTCGGCGAATGGACTGTTGATGGAGAGGTTACCTGTTTTGCCGGTGCAACAGAAAAACGGAGTTGCAGTTGCGGGGCTGTTGAAACGAGAACCGTTCCTGCAAAGGGACATAATTTCGTTGATGGCGTATGCAGCAACTGCGGAAAGGGTCCCAGCGAGGAGCTGGAATTCTATTCCAACGGCGATGGAACGTGTTCACTCATAGGAAGAGGATCCTGCACGGATGCGAATATCATTATTCCCGCAAAATCCCCAAGCGGTGATGCCGTAACGAAAATTATGGGTGGAGGATTCTTCGCTGACGAGGTCTTGGTGGATATATATGTGCCCGAAAGTGTACTCGAGATAACGACAGATGGATGGAGTGCAGCTTCTAATTTTGCGAGCATCAGCGTATCCCCGAATAATACGGTTTACGCCTCTTTAGACGGTGTTCTTTACAACAAGGATTTAACCACTCTTATTAAGTATCCCACAGCCAAGGCCGGTGCGACGTTCGATATACCCGCAAGCGTTACCACGATCGGTTTCGGAGCGTTTGCAAATGCAACGAATCTTACCGGCGTCAACATCCCCGTAAGCGTTCAGACAATAGAAACGTCGGCATTCATGTCATGCTCCGGGCTTACAAGCATAACGATCCCCGATGGCGTTACCACCATCAGCGGCGGAGTATTTGCCAATTGCCGTTCCCTTTCGTATATAAGCCTTCCCGAAAGCATTACATCTATAGAAGAGAATGCATTCAGCTATTGCGAGGCGCTTACGAGCTTTACCGTTCCTTCGGGAGTTACCTCGATTCCTAAGGATGCATTTAGCAATTGTAAGTCACTTACCGAAATAAAGCTCCACGATAAAATCACGACTATAGGTCCGAAGGCGTTCTATTATTGCTCATCGCTTAAACAAATAACCATCCCTGCGAGTGTAACGAGAATATACGAGCGTGCGTTCTCAAGTTGCACAAGCCTTGAGAGCGTCGTCATTCCCTATGGCATAACGACGATTTATGAGGGTACTTTCCAGCTTTGCTCTTCCCTTTCCGGTATTACAATACCGGAGAGCGTTACAAAAATTGAGGATAGCGCCTTTTACGAATGCAGAGCTCTTTCAAGGATCATTTTCAAGGGTGCTGTGGAACAATGGGAAAATGTAAAAACAATTGGTAACTGGCGATCTTACGTACCCGCAAAGGGAGTTACTTGCACGGACGGAACCATAGAGTTCTCACATGTATATTCATAAAAGTAACCGCATATTACACATTGGTCTCACGCGCCGGCGTGTAGCCGATTCCATACGAAGCCCTTGGTTTTCAAGGGCTTTTTGCTTTTTTGGGGGGGACATACCGCGTTATCCACTGCTCCCCGGTTTTTGGGGCTTGAACTCGCGACATTTTATTTGCCACTAAACCAATCGTTTATAAAAACAACCAAAATTGAACAACGCGGTTATTGTATTGTTACGTATCATTTGTTATAATATAATCGAAACAAGCACTTGTTACTTTATTTTGGAGGAACAACATGAACATATTTTTGAGTGAGCAACTGAAAAAGCTGCGTAAAGAAAAGGGGAACACCCAAGAAGAGTTGGCTATGCATCTTGGGATTACTACCCAGGCAGTTTCCAAGTGGGAGCGGGAAGAGGGGTATCCCGATATCACTCTTCTGCCTTCGATCGCTTCCTATTACAATGTCAGCGTGGACGATCTTCTCGGCGTGGGGAAGCTTGCCAAGGAAACGAAGCTTCGCGAGTATTCCGACAAAAACGCTGAGTTGTTTCGTGCCGGAAAAAGTGCAGAGCGAGTTGCTTTATGGAGGGAAGCTCAAAAGGAGTTCCCCAATGATCTGTCGGTCCTTCATAACTTGATGTATGCACTGGATTCCGCGGATACCGAGAAATACGCCGACGAGATCATCGAATATGGCGAAAGAATACTGGCGGAATCCACCGACAATTCGCTGAGAGGCGGTGCTATCCAATGCCTGAGCTTCACTTACTATTTTGCGAAAGGTGACGCTGAGTCGGCAAAAAAGTACGCCCGCATGGCCAACAGTTACGCAATTACTTCCAACCAGATGATGCCGCGATTCTATGAAGGCGACGAGGCCGTGGAGCTTTGCCAGTCGAACATTCAAAGCCTTGTTGATATGATTTGGGGCAACGTTTGCATGATGTGCTGGAAGGGGAATTATTCGCCGGAGGAGCGGATCAAAGCATTTGAGTTTGCGATTGATTGCTTTAGTTTGCTGTATTCCGACGGAAATTTCGGATTTTATCACGGCAGGATTTCTGATTGCTATAAGGAAATGGCGGACGGTTATCTGAAGATCAACGAAGAAGATCATATGTTTGCTTGTCTGGAAAAAGCCGCTGAGCACGCGGTGAAATACGACTGCCGCAAGGATGGTATGTATACCGCCTTTATGGTAAGCAAAGTCGAGTTATCTGTAGACGACGCATATAAAACTTACACCGAAAACGATTCCGGACTGTTGATGAAGCAACTGCAGGGAGAGAAATACTCTTGCTATAAAAATGATCCGCGGATGGAAAGGATCGTCGAAGGACTGAAATCGGTAGCCGTTGTGTAAGTGATTCTTTAGGTGCTTTTTTATGATACGCTCTCGTGCAAAACAGATCGCTTCGGTGGTCTGTTTTTTCTTCTTGAAAACTCCTTGCTTTTGTGGTATACTGATCTTACCAACAAGATCTGACGGGTGAATCTATGAACGCTGTGAACAAAACGCTGTACATTCCTTTATATGGAAAATCTTTTGTGAGCAAAAAGGGATTGTTTCTTGCAGACCCCAAGGTGGAGGAGATCTGGGAATCGGAGGGCTTTCCCTTGAAAGGGAAGGCGAAATCCAAATATCTTGCTTACTATATGGGCATCCGTTCGGCGGTGTTTGACCAATGGCTGACACGGCAGATGGAAGCAATGCCGGAGGCGGCGGTGATCCACATCGGGTGCGGGATGGATAGCCGCATTCTGAGAGTGGGTGCCGGGAGTCATTTGTGGTACGACGTGGATTTCCAGGAGGTCATAGCGGAGCGGAAACGCTACTATGCCGAGACGGCAACCTACCGAATGGTCCCGGGGGATGCGAGAGAGCGCACCTGGCTTGCGGCTGTTGAAGGCTGTACTTCTGCCATCGTGGTGATGGAAGGGGTAAGCATGTACCTGACGGACGGGGAAATGAGGGCTTTGACCGGGGCTTTGTGCGAACGGTTTGAAAGAATTGCCCTTTTGGTGGATTGCTACACCACCTTTGCCGCAAGGATGTCCGGGCGGAGAAATCCCGTCGGTTCGGTGGGTGTTACCCGGGTCTACGGCATCGACAACCCTAAGGTCTACAACAGCGGAGAACTTACTTTTGTGAAAGAACACGAAATGACTCCCCGTAAATTTATAGACGAATTAAAAGGCTTGGAACGGTTTGTTTTCTCTAAGCTGTACGCAGGCGGATTCTCCAAAAAGCTGTACCGTCTGTTTGAATATAGGAAGAGTTGATTGGGTACCACTGTCGGAGGTGACACAACAAGGACTGCCCTGCATTTAATTCCAAAGCTATGAAAAACTTGCTTGATTTCAAATTGCAAAACCGTCTCCCGTATGGTACAATGTAGACACCAAAACAAAAACGGGAGGAACGAACATGTACACGTTAAAGGATCTTTCTATGATTACCGGGTTGACCGACAGGACACTGAGAAACTATTTGTCCGCAGGGATCCTGGAAGGGGAAAAGGTGCAAGGGATATGGCAGTTTACGGAGGAGCAGATCGAAGCCTTTGTGACCCACGAATACGTGAAGCCTGCCATCACGGCCAAAAGAAACGCCGTTCTGTATGACTACCTGCGGTCCGACGGGAACAAGAAAAACACCGCCTGTGTCGTGTTGCATTTGCGGGAGGAGTCTTCCTTGGCAGTCTCGGACTTCTTTTGCAAGGCGGTCTGTGAACGCCACGGGTTGAAAATGACCTTTGACCGTGAAAAAGGTGCCAACAAGGTGATCCTGGTGGGAGAGGAAGAGACGGTTTTCGACGTGCTGGCGGAATACCACGGTATGAAAAAGAACTGATCGTAGAATATTCTTTGAGAAAAAGATCGCAAATCGCGGTCTTTTTTTCTATTGACAAATATGTTTCTTTATGATAAAATAACAAGCGATATATAACGAATGATATGCTTCGAGGTGCATTATGCCGCCAAAGGTGAGAATTACAAAAGAAGACATTATCAAGACCGCCGTAGAGCTGGTGCGGGAACGGGGTGCGGAGGCCGTCAATGCCAGAGCGGTTGCCGCGGCGTTGAACTGCTCCACCCAGCCCGTTTTTTCCAACTTCGCCACCATGGAAGATTTGCAGGAGGCCGTACTGCGGGAGGCCTACGGCTTCTACCTGGCGTATCTGCAGAAGGAAGCGGAAAGCGGAAAGTATCCCAGATATAAGTCCTTCGGCATGGCGTATATCCGCTTTGCGGGGGAGGAGCGGGAGCTTTTTAAGCTGTTGTTTATGCGGGACAGAAGGGGAGGCGGCTTGCTTCCCTCCCCGGATTTTACCGCCTCCGTGGAGATGATCATGGAGGCAAACGGCCTTTCCCGAAAGCGGGCGGAGCGGTTGCACATGGAGATGTGGGCCTGCGTTCACGGAATCGCCACCATGCAGGCCACTTCCTATTTGGTTTTGGAGTGGGAACTGATCAGTGAGATGATCACCGACGTATACAAGGGCATCTGTGCAAGGCATATAGAGGAGGCAGAGCATGACGGCAATTGAGATTCGTGATTTGACCAAACGCTACCGCGACGTGGTGGCGGTGGATTCCTTGTCCCTTTCCATCGAAGAAGGGGAGCTGTTCTCCCTGCTGGGGGTCAACGGCGCAGGAAAGACCACCACCATCAAAATGCTTTCCTGCCTAGCAAAGCCCACCGCAGGGGATGCGTTGCTTCTCGGGAAAAGCATCCGCACGGAGGCCGACCAAGTGAAAGCCCTCCTTGGTGTCTCTCCCCAGGAGACCGCCGTCGCCCTGGGGCTTACCGTAAAAGAAAACTTGGAGCTGATCTGCGGCGTCTACGGCTTCCCGAGGGAGAAACGGAACGTCAAGGTCAAGGAAGTGACAGAGCTTTTGCATCTGGAAAGTGTCCTTTCCCGCAAGGCGGGTAAGCTTTCCGGCGGATGGCAGAGACGATTGAGCATCGCCATGGCGTTGATCAGCGAGCCTAAGATCCTGTTTCTGGACGAGCCCACCCTGGGGCTGGACGTGATCGCCAGAAGCGATCTTTGGGATCTGATCCGTTCCCTGAAGGGGAGGGTCACCATGATTCTGACCACCCATTACATGGAGGAGGCGGAGGCACTTTCCGACCGCATCGCCATTATGAGGGACGGCAAGCTCCTCCTTTGCGGCACCGCAAAAGAGATCAAAACGGCGGCAGGGACGGAGGACTTCGAGCAGGCCTTTATCCGCATCGTGAAGGAGGGGGTAAAATGAGAATGATGACCTTTGCCACCCGAAACGCCAAAGAGATCCTGCGGGATCCCTTGAATCTGGCCTTCGGATTGGGGTTCCCCTTGGTTTTGCTCCTATTGTTGACCGCCATCCAGGCCAACGTTCCCGTATCCTTGTTTGAGATCCAACAGCTTGCCCCGGGGATCACGGTGTTCGGGCTTTCCTTTATGACCCTCTTTTCCGCTACCTTGATCGCAAAAGACAGGGGAGGCTCCTTGCTGCAACGATTGTATACCACCCCCTTGACGCCTGTGGATTTCATTCTGGGCTACACCCTGCCCATCCTTCCCTTTGCAGTGGCCCAAAGCGCGATTTGCTACGCCGCGGCACTCCTTTTGGGGCTGGAGCTTACGGTGAATCTCCTGTTTGCCGTGGCATTCATGATCCCCGTCTCCCTTCTCTATATCGCCCTGGGCTTGTTGTTCGGGAGCATTCTCACGGATAAGCAGGCGGGAGGTATCTGCGGAGGGCTTTTGACCAACCTTTCCGCCTGGCTGTCGGGAACCTGGTTCGATCTGGAGCTGGTGGGCGGGATTTTTCGGGAGATCGCCTACGCCCTCCCCTTCGTCCATGCCGTAGAGCTGGAGCGGGCCGTTCTGGCAGGGAATTACGGCGGGATCTTCCCCCACCTGTGGTGGGTATTGGGGTACGCCTTTGCCGCATTGGCCGCCGCGGTGCTTTTGTTCCTGCGGCAGATGAAAAAGTAACCCAAAGGAGGCCATTTTTATGAAAAGCAGTATGATCGTCCATCCCGACGAGGTGTCGAAAAAATGGATTCACCGCCTGGCGGATGCGGGGGTGGACGTGCTGGGCATTCATCCCGTAGGGGGTATGGATGCGGCGGCTTCCCTTGCAGATCTGCTGGAGCGGATCAAAACCAAGGAATTCAGAGCGCTGATCGACTACGCCCTGTCCCGTGGGCTGGAGGTGGAATACGAGATCCACGCCGCAGGCTACCTGATGCCCAGGGCTCTCTTTGAGGAGCATCCCGACTATTTCCGCATGAATGAGCAAGGGGAGCGGACGAAAGATTGGAATTTCTGCGTTTCCAACCCCGAAGCCATGGCGCTGTTTTCCCGCCGTGCCGCAGAGCTGGCTCTCGCCTTGTACGGGAGCCGTCCCGCCTTCTACTTCTGGATGGACGACGGCCGCGGCCTCCATTGCCATTGTCCAAAGTGCAAGCATTTATCCCCCTCGGATCAGCAATTGATGGCGGTAAGCGGTATGCTACGGGAGATCAGAAAACAGATTCCAACCGCCCGCATGGCGTACCTGGCCTACGTGGACAGCATTGCTCCGCCCGCGGCCGTGTCTCCCGAGGAGGGGGTCTTCCTGGAATACGCACCCTTTGCCAAGTATACCGCCACGGGAGAGGATGCCTCGGAGCGGATCGCCAAGGAAAAAGAAATGATCCGCCCGCTGATGGACTTCTTTGGCGGGGAGCCCCCAAAGGTGTTGGAATATTGGTACGATAACTCCCTGTATTCCGGGTGGAAAAAGCCCCCGGCTAGGTTTGCTTTGAATCGGGAAGCCATGGAGTGTGACATCGCGGAATACCGCAGGATGGGGTTTGAGGCGATCTCCACCTTCGCTTGCTTCCTGGGGGAGGACTACGAAGCCCTCCACGGCGACGTGGACGTGACTCCCTTCGGGGCGTGTTTGAAGTGATTCTTAGGGACTTGAAAGATCTTCAAGCCGCTTCTTTGCCGCTTTTCCTTGCAATCGCGGGGAAATCGTGCTATACTTCCCCCGCAAAAACATTTTCGGGAGGCATTGAACGTGGAAAAGAATTTCGGTGAATTCATCCGAAGGCTGCGTGCGGAAAAGAATCTGACCCAAAAGGAGCTGGCGGGTCTGTTGTACGTGTCCGAATCGGCGGTAAGTAAATGGGAAAAGAACGTGGCTCGTCCGGACATCAGCCTGCTCCCCAAATTGTCGGAGATCCTGGGCGTGACCGAGCACGAGCTGATCACCGCAAGCATCGACAACCGCGCCAGGGAGGAGAAGGTGCAGGCGAGAAGATGGCGGGCAGTCTCTCTGTCCTGGAGCTTATTCTTCTATATTTCTTACGGCGTGGCGCTTTTGACCTGCTTTATTTGCAATTTGGCGGTGGATCATACCCTTTCCTGGTTCTGGATCGTAGCGTCCGCTTTACTGCTTGCCTTCACCTGTACAAATCTCCCGGGGTTGATCAAAAAGAACAGACTGCTGTTCGTCCCGCTGTCCATGTATACCGCGTTGGCGTTGCTTTTGGGCGTGTGCTGTTTATACACGGCAGGGAATTGGTTTTGGGTGGCTGCGGCCTCGGTGCTGTTCGGCCTGGCGGTTCTCTTTACACCCATTTATATTGCAAAATACGCCGTATTTGAAAGAGTCAGAAAATACAACGATTTTCTTTCCCTCTTGGTGGATTTCCTTGGGCTGAACGGGCTTCTGCTCCTGATCAACGGGTACACCCTGGCGGCAGGCTACGCCTCCCGGTGGTGGTATTGCTCCGTTGCCCTCCCCATCGTGGCGGGGATCTACTTGTCGCTGAATTTGCTGTTGAGCATTCGATTTTTGAAGACAAATCGCTTCGTCAAGACCGGCTTGGTGTTGCTTCTGACGGACGTCTTCTTGTACCTGCCGCCCCTGTTTTTGAAGCTGAACGATCCCGCACTCCAAAAGGAGCTGAACGACGCCAACGTGCTTCGGGCGGACCTGCTTTCCTGGGAAATCGGCGTGACCTTGGAAAACAACGTCCATTTGCTGATCTGCCTGACGCTGTTGCTGTTGTCTGTGGTCTTTTGCACCGTAGGAATGGTTCGCCGCAGAGGGGTGAAAAATTAGTGCGGAAAACTTCACGTGCAACTTGCTTGCGGTAAAAATTGAATAAGAATAAAATGCATCTCCATCCAAAAAGAGAATTGTCATGGTGTGGAAAAGTTTGTGTCGCAACGAACGTGGATCAGTCACTTCGTTTTATACCGCGAGCACGTGCATAGCAGACCGCTTTCGGGCGGTCTGCTTTTTTGGAAATCAACCCGGAGTTGTTTTGTGCAATTTCGCCTCCCTTGCAAACAACCGAAAGTTGTGGTATCATAAAACCATCGAAAGCGCGGACGATGAAAAACTGATATCGGAGGTATTTTATGGAACTGACGACCATAGGCAAAAGAATAGCCGAGCTGCGGAAGGAAAAAGGGGTTCGGCAAGAGGATCTGGCACAGCATGTGGGGGTAACTGCCCAGGCGGTTTCCAAATGGGAAAACGGGGGAGTGCCCGACACGGAATTGCTTCCCGGGATCGCGGAATACTTCGGCGTTTCCATCGACACGCTGTTCGGGAGAGGGAACTGCTTTGGCGACATTCAAGAGGCAATTTTTGCAGACATTACGGGAACGCAGGAAGAGGAGCGCATCTCCAGAGCCTTTGAGCTTTGCTGGATGATCCAGCAATCGATTTTTGGGAAGATCTTTTCCGATCCGGAAACGCTGAAGCAGGAAGCCGCGGAGCATCACCCGAACGACCAAGTTTATTCCCGCATCCTTTCCGATCACGGGTACACGGAGATGGGGTTGTTCAACCGGATGCAGTATTTCCTGGCGGTGCCGGAGACGGCGGACAGGGAGAAGGCACTTTTGGACGGCATCGATTATCCCCCATTGTTTGGGACGCTTTCCGATCCGGCGTTTTTCAACACGCTGTTGTTCTTGCATCGGCGGGATGGCGTGCATTCCTTCACCGAAAAGCTGTTGATGCGGGAGCTGGGCTTGCCCGAGGAGAAGGCAAAGCAGATCATCGGGGAGCTTTTGAGGTGGCATCTTTTGAGCAGAACCGAAGCGGAGATAGACGACCAACTGGTGGAGCTCTATCAGTTCCGCTCCAGGCCTTCTTTTACGTCCATGCTCATCTTCGCCCGGGAAATGATTGACGTTCCCAACCACTTCTACGTCAACTACGACGGCAGACGGAAGCCTTATTTGAAATAAACTGCTTGTGGGGGAATTGCTTGGCAAGTCAACCGACGGTATACATCGTTTTTTGATATAGGATTGATTCTCTGCGAGATATATGGTATAGTTTTCTTAAACTACAATGGTGGCGCGGAGGTTGTTATGCGTTATAATTGGATCGACGGAAAAGAGTATACCATGAATTGCATTTTGCTTTTGGATCGGTGGGTGTTGCGGTGGATCTTTCAAGATTGCCCACATTACGACGGCGATTACCTTGCCGACATGGCAAAAGCGTTGTACCGCTACCCTCACGTCTATGAGTTCGCCTGCCAAAAAGCACCGGAATGCAGTGCTTTTCTGGGCCGCGTGCGCCAAATTCCTTTTACCGGCTGGAGCGAAGAAGAGATGAGGAGCGCGGAAACGTCTATTCTGCAATTCCACGAGACCTTTGTGGTATATGCGTATCCACAGGTTATGGAAGGCGTGAATTATATCCGGAATTGGGATCCTAAGTATTTGCACGAATTGGTGGATCTGAAGGATCGGGTGGTTCTGGACGTGGGCGCCGGTACGGGACGATTAGCTTTTGCGGCGGCCAAAGTGGCAAAGAGGGTGTATGCCAGCGAGCCTTGCGACCAATTACGGGAATATATGCGGGATCGGATCAAGGCTGAGGGACTTTCCAATATGAAGGTTTTGGACGGCGAAGTGCTGTCTTTGCCCTTTGAAGACGATACCTTTGACGCCGTTCTCAGCGGTCACGTGGTGGGAGATTTCTACGAGGAAGAAATTCGAGAAATCACGCGCATTACCAAAAACGGCGGTTGGCTGGTGATCTGCAACGGAGACGATGAATTCCGCCGCGAATCGCCTGACGAGGAGCTGACTTCCAGAGGCTTTTCGTGGTTCTCACACGAAACCGTGGAAGGCGGTGTCGTATATAACTACCGCAAGCAAATAAAAAAATAACTTTTTTTGAAAAACCTCTTGACTCTCACCCTAACTTCAGGTTTATAATGCCCTCGTAAGGATCCTACGTAAGCAATTCACAAGGAGGCAACTGTATGCAGATCGGCGAGTTTGCAAGTCTTTGCGGTACCAAAATATCCGTCCTGCGGCACTACGACAAGGAGGGGCTGTTGTCCCCGGACTACGTAGACCGCTTCACGGGCTACCGCTATTACGCCAAAGAGCAGATTCCCGTGTTCTTTCGGATCGCGGCTTTGAAGAAGGCGGGGTTCTCCCTGCCGGAGATCAAGACCCTTCTGAAAGCCGGGGAAGAGGAGCTCCTCTCCTTGTTTGAATCCAAACGCGAGGAGCTGACCAAGGCGATGGAAAGCCTGCGGGAGGCTCGGGACTTGTTATTGGGAGAAACGAGAGACATGAGTGTTGTTTTTACAGATTACCAAGGGATCACCGTTGCCAAAAGCCGTTTTGACGACGGGAATCTCCAAAACCAACTGCGGGAAGAGGTGGAAGATGCCCTTCATCGGGAGGGCTACCAGCGGATCTCCACTCACCGCACCCACGGAGAACCCGGTTCCAACCGGGTATACGTGGCCTGCGATGCAGTGAAGCTGAAGGATAAGGCCGAACCTATTTGGGAGGATACCAACGTTCTCTTTGAGGACGATCCTTCCGTGGTGGGGAAGTGGCAGACCGTGGGAGAATACGCCGTGAAGGAGGACTTCTACGGCGGCGTGTGTCCCAGGCAACCCAAGGCTCGTGAGATCTGCTTCCTCCCCGGTGGGGAGCAGTATTGGTGTTATGCCTGGAGCAAGGGCAAGCTGATCTGCCGCTTCGGGGACAGCGCCTTCGTGAACGACTACACCGTAGAGGAGTACGGCGGTCAGCGGTATATGTTCGTCACCTTCAAATCCTACGAGTACCGCAGAGGCGGAAGACCTACCGTTCTGGTGCTTTGCCAAATTGACGACGTGGCGTACCGTAAGGAGGATCTGGCGCGGAAGGATGAGGTTGATCTGCCCTTTGTGGAGGATCCGTCTGTTCTGGGCAAGTGGATCGCCTGTGATTTCGGCGAGGATGCGGCAGCTTACGACCCGGAAGAGCCGCCTCGGAATGATCTGTTCTTCAAAACCGTGGAATTCAAGGCGGGCGGAGAGGTCATCAGCCGCTACGGCAACGAGGTCATTTGCGGCGATCATATGCAGAACTGGACCAAGGGCTACGTCCTGCGGAAGTGGAATCACACCGCATGTGCCTATGAGATCCGTACCATCGGCGGCAGGGATTACCTGTTCATGGAATGGAAAAGCGGCGACTATCTCTACGGCGGCGCAGAACCCGGGTATTACGTGTTTGCAAGAGTATAACCGATTCCAAAAAGCGTCTCTTCGGAGGCGCTTTTGATATTTTCGCAAAAATCTTGTATTTGCTATTGACATTCATTTGACCGTGTGGTATACTGCTGATGAAAAAGGGAAGTTTTGATCTTGGATCGATGAAACAAGGAGGATATTATGTTCATTACCATTCGGCACGATTCCTATGGCGAGATCACCTATGAGGAGAGCTTCTGGAGCGGGAAAAAGGTTATTTCCATCGGGGGCCAAGAGCTTGTCAAGGAGGGGAAAAACGTTTTTCTCTACGATACGGGGGAGCAGTTGATTCGTGTCGTCGTGAAGGGGACCTATTGGTTTGGCGCCTATTTGGTGATCGACGGAAACATTGTGGTGATCTCTCGAAAGCCTACTTGGTATGAGATTCTTTTCAGCGCGCTGATCTATGGCTTGATGAGTGCCTGGGGAAATAGTCCGTATCTTTGCTCCATCGTTCCCGTGGTGGGCGGCGCCATCGGCGGTATGATCTGGGGTGTTATGATCGTTGTGAATCTGTGGGCCATGCGGGCCATGGACAGCATCCCCAAAAAGCTTGCGGTTTGGCTGGGGATGCTGATTGCCACGTTTGCTTTGTCCTTCCTGGCGGCGCTGGTCATCCTCTCGTGGGCGTAAGCTTGCACACGAGTAAATCATAGAGTGAAAGGACCGAGAAACGTGGAAACTTATACCATCAAAACCGAGGAGGATATCCGTTTCTTTTTGGAGAAGACCAATTTCTTGCACGACGGGTATCTGATCGGCGTGGAATACGTCAACGGAGCCGTTCTCAACGTAGATGAAAATGGGTGCTACGTAAACCCCGACGATAAAAAGCTGTTGCTCAGATTTTTGGTCACCAGCATTTGGAACGCCGTGGTAGAGCTGGAGTTTGGCGCTGTACGGGAGTGGAAGGTTGAAGAAGGCGGATGGGAATTTCTGGATACCTCCGTGCATTTTGAAGGGGAAGAGATTATTTGGCTGGACGGCGAGTATATTGATCGGAAACATATGGAAGACAACTGCTACGTGATCGCCAAATCCATGAAATGGCGGATCGTAGAGCAAAAAGGAGCGTAAAATGCGTTTATACAGACCTGTGGGGCAGGGCGAGCTTGATCTCATCGCGGCCTCCGACTACCGTGGGTATCCGCCCCGATTGCCGGAACAGCCCATCTTCTACCCCGTTCTCAACGAAAAATACGCCCGGGAGATCACCGAACGTTGGAACAAGACCTCCGCGGAGGCAGGCTATGCGGGATACGTGACCGTCTTTGAGATCGAGGACGAGTACGTTTCCAAATTCCCCGTGCAGACGGTGGGGGCAAGCTACCACAAGGAGCTTTGGGTCCCTGCGGAGGAGCTGGAGGAATTCAATCGGCACATCATCGGGAAGATCACGGTGCTGGAGTGAAGGGGGCATCGGGACGAAAAATTTTGACCCTTGGCGGTACGCAATGCGTACCGCTTTTTTCGTAAAACGAATGAAATTTAACGACAAACGATAAAAACATATTGACAAACGAATAAACTTATGCTATGATGGAACCAAGAAAAGCAAAAGAAGGAGTTATTCGTATGAAAAAAACGTTGAACATGGCAGGCATTCCCAAAATCGCAAAGGTGGTCACCAAGGTGGTGGAGATCTTCCACTGGGTGGGCACGGCGTTGATGGCGGCGGCCACGGTATGCGCTTTGGTGAACCCCGCATGGGTGAAGTATTTCGTTTCCTTTGAGGCAAAGGAGTGTTGCGGCGCAGAGCTGGAGGTCTACAGCTTCTCCATCCGTGCGGCGGTGGAAAACGGCAAGGTGGATATGACGGCCTTCGTGCTGTTCGGCATCGGAGCCACCTTGATCCTGGCGCTGATGGCGGCCATCTTCCATGAATTGAGCGCTATGATCAGCTCTGCGGGGGAGGGCACTCCCTTCAGCGAGGCCAACGCCAAGCGGCTTTACAAGGTGGGCTTCTATTCCATTTTCGTCCCCGTGGTGGGGATGGTGATGAGCGTGATCTCCCGTCTTGTGCTGGGGGCAGAGGCGGCGGAAATTTCCAACGGGCTGGACGGCCTGGTGGTGGGTCTTGTGGTGCTTTGTATGACCCAATTCTTCTGCCACGGCATCAAGCTGGAAAACGACGTGGAAGGCCTGGTGTAACATGGGGAAGATCGTATTGCGGCTGGACAGAATGATGGTGGAGCGTAAGATCTCCTTAAACGACCTGGCCGAACAGGTGGGGATCTCCAACGTCAATCTTTCCAAGATCAAGAACAACAAGGTCACCGCCATCCGCTTTTCCACCCTTGCCGCCATTTGCAAGGTGCTGCAATGCGACGCGGGGGACATTCTGGAGTACGTGGAAGAATGAAATTCAGGAAATTTATTTGCGGCAGTACGGAGCATTCCACCGAGGAGCGGTTTGTTTGCGCCCCCTATCTCCGAAAGGCGTTTTTCCTGGATTCCGCGGGCGAGGGCAAGCTTTCCGTCTGCGGCTTGGGATTTTACCGTCTGTTCCTCAACGGAAAAGAGCTTACCCGCGGCTTTCTCTCTCCGGGGATTACCAATCCCGATGACCTGGTGTATTACGACGTTTATGAAGTCACCTCTTACTTGCGGCAAGGCAGGAACTGCATCGGCCTTCTGCTGGGTAACGGGATGCAAAACGCCGTGGGCGGTGGGACCTGGAATCTGCAGACAGGGGATTTCGTAGGCAGTCCCAAGGCGGCGGTGCTTTTGGAAATCGACGGGGTGGCGGTGCTGGAGGCGGACGAGAGCTTCCGTTACAGCGATTCTCCCATCCTGTTTGACGACCTGCGCTACGGCGAGCATTACGACGCAAGGCTAGAGCAACCCGGCTGGAGCTTACCCTGCTTTGACGATTCCGCCTGGAGGTTTTGCTCCGTTGCCCCCTTCCCCAAGGGGGAACAGCGGGAGAGCCCGTTGCCTCCCATCGCAAGGCTGAACTCCCTCAAGCCCCGCAGGATCACCCGCAATCGCAACGGCTATCTTTACGACTTCGGCTGCAACAGCGTGGGGCTTTGCGAGTTGAAGCTGAAGGGAGAGCGGGGACAGCGGATCACCCTGTCCTACGGCGAGGTGATAAAGGACGGGGAATTGGATCTTGAGAACCTGTACAATCACGACACCAACCGCGCCCTTGCCCACAAGGACGTGTATATCTGTCGCGGAGAAGGAGAGGAGACTTACCTGCCCTCCTTCACCTATCACGGCTTTCAGTACGTGGAGGTGGAGGGGATCATCCCCGCCCAAGCCACGGAGGATCTGCTCACCTACCATATTTACAGCTCGGCGTTTGAAGAGCTGACGGACTTTTCCTGCTCCATGGAGACGGTGAACCGCCTGCAGGCCATGGCGAAGAACGCCGTGCGCTCCAACTTCTACCACATTCCCACGGATTGCCCCCATCGGGAAAAGAACGGCTGGACAGGGGATGCCGCAGTCTCCGGGGAGTATATGCTGTTGAACTTCGGCTGTGAGACCAATTTCAAAGAATGGCTGTTCAGCATCCGCAAGGCCCAGCGGGAAGACGGCGCCTTGCCGGGGATCGTCCCCACCACCGGCTGGGGCTTTGCCTGGGGGAACGGCCCCGCTTGGGATCGGGTGCTGGGGTATCTGCCTTATTACGTTTATAAATACACGGGCGACGTGGAGATTCTGCGGGAGAACGGGGAAGCCCTTCTCCGCTATCTGCAGTACCTTTCCACCCGCAAGCAGGAGGCGGGCTTTGCCTTCGGCTTGGGGGATTGGTGCGAGATCGGGGCTGACGTTCCCACCACTCCCTTGGAGATTACGGACACCCTGATCTGCTACGATTTGTGCAGGAAAAGCGCCCTTCTGTTTGCCGTGGCGGGCATGGCAGAGGCCGCCTCCTTTGCGGAAACGCTGGCAGGGGAGATCTATGAAGATTTCCGCAAGGCTTACGTCACTCCCGCAGGGGCTTGTACCGTAGAGACCCAGACTGCCTACGCCCTGCTGATCGCCTACGGGATGCTCACGCCCTTGGAGTGCGAATCAGCCGTGAAGCGGCTGGTGGAATTGATCCGCGAAAACGGCAACAAGCTGAAAACGGGCATTTTGGGAGCGCGGGAGATCTTCCACGTGCTGTCCCGCTACGGCTACGGCGACCTGGCGTTGGAGATGATCACCGACGACGCCTACCCAAGCTACGGGGAATGGGTGAAGAAGGGACAAACCTCCCTGTGGGAGCGGTTCCACCAAACGGAGGACGGGGAGGAGCTTCGGCAGGTGGGCGGTAGGCCTCTCACTTCCTTGAACCACCATATGTTCGGGGATATCTCCCATTGGTTTATGGAAAATATCGTCGGCATCGCCGTGAATCCCCGCTTGGAGGATCCCTGCCACGTGGTTATCAAACCCTGTACGCTGAAAAAGATCACCCACGCCTCCGGTGCCTACCGGCGGCTTGGAAACACCCTTTCCGTGAAATGGGAGCGGGAAGGGGAGATTCTTTTGCTTCAGGCTACCTCCCGCGGCGGCTTCCGCGTGGAGTACGATTGGGGCGAGGGAAGGCTTTTGGAGGAGACACGCTGCGGGGACACCGTGACCTTGACAGTGAAGCTTTAAGCAACTCCCGTTTCAGGTGTTCTTACTGTCCATCTGCGTTGTGGCTTTTCGGCGTTTGGAGTGCTATACTGCACGTATAACATGAAAGGAAAAGACACTACTATGGAACTTGGAAAAAAGATCAAACAGCTTCGCTATCGTTCCGGGCTGACCCAGGAGCAGCTGGCGGAACACTTGGGGATCAGCCCCCAATCCGTCTCCAAATGGGAGACGGCGGTGACCATGCCGGATATTTCCCTCCTGCCCGCCTTGGCGGAGGAGCTGGGGGTAACCATCGACGAGCTTTTCGATCTGTCCCCGGAGCAGAAGCTTCGCCGCATGGAAAACCGTTTGAATGCTGAGGAGGAGCTGCCTGCCGACGTGTTCAGAGAATACGAGGAATTTCTGAAAAACCGCCTGCTGGAAAGCAAGGGGGATTTGGAGACTCAACGTCTGTTGGCGCGGCTGTACCATCACCGCATGGAGGCGGATGCCCGCAGGGTGAAGAAATACGCACGGGCTGTGATCCTTGCCAAGCCGGAGGAGAAGGATTGCCAATGGCTTTTGGACAAGGCGGAGGGGCAGTACACCTGGGATTGGAACGTAGCGAACCACGCCTCCACCATTGACTTCTACAAAGAAGTCATTGCCGGGGACAAGGGTGCTCCCGCCACGCCGTTACCTTATTATTACCTCATCGACAACCTGCTGGCGGATCACCGCACAGCGGAGGCACGGGACTATCTGGAGAAGGTTGCCGCTCTGCCCGCCTGCAGACCCTTTTTGATCCCGGTCTACCGCGCCCACATCGCTTTGGCGGAATACGACGAAAAAACTGCCGACGGGATCATGGAACAAGCGCTGGAGGAGGATGGAGAAAACGGCGGGTTGCTCTTTGAAGCGGCGCAGTATTACGCCCGTAAGGGGGAATGTCGGAAAGCCATCGGCTTTTACGAACGCTCCTTTGAATTGGAGCCCAAGCCCCGCTATACCGACGCCTTGCAGGGAATCGCCGTGATCAGCGAGATCTTAGGAGACGTTCCCGGCGCTCTGAATGCCTACGACCGTATGCTGGATTGCATCAAAAGCGAGTGGGGATTCGGCGAAGAGGACGCCGCCGTATCGGAGGTGCGCAGAGAGCAAAGCAGATTGCTCCAAAAGTGAATCGCGTCAAAAAGAGCCGCTTTGCACGGCTCTTTTTCTTGACAAGAGGGGGATTATTTGGTATCATAAAGCCACAAAGAATCGTTTTCCTGATAACAGGGAGGAGATACCTATGACAAACGCGCAATTGAGAAAGATTTTTGACGATACCGCCTACGTGCGTACCGGCGGCAGTGCCGAGGAGCTTCGCACCGCAGAATATTTGCAGAAAGTTTGCAAAGACATGGGCATGGAGGCGTATTTGGAGGCCTTCACTGTGGAGCTTGCTAAGGTGGAGGAGGCTGTCCTCACCATCGACGGCAAGGAGATCCCCTGCAAGGGTTATCTGCTGGCAGGCTCGGGAGAGGTGGAAGCACCCCTGTATTACCTCACCGAAAGCGATCGCTATTCTTTGTCCGGGTGCAAGGGGAAGATCGTCCTCTTCGACGGCTACCTGGGCTATTGGCGCTACCGCGACCTTTTGGAAAACGGCGCCGTGGGCTTTATCTCCTACGACGGCAACGTGAACTACGCCGACCGTGACATCGACCACAGAGAGCTCCGCCCCCACGTGGCAAAAGGGGAAAAGCTTCTGGGCGTGAACATCAACGCCAAGGATGCGGTGGACATCGTGAACGGCGGGGGCAAGATTGCCAAGATCGTTCTGAAACAGAAGGAATTCAGCGGCGACTCCCACAACGTGATCCTGGATCTCCCCGGGGAGATCGATGAGCAGATCATCTTCACCGCCCATTACGACAGCACCTCCCTTTCTCAGGGGGCATACGACAATATGTCCGGCTGTGCGGGACTTTTGGGCATCGCGGAATACTTCGCTTCCCATCCTCACCGCTACAGCTTGCGGTTTATCTTCTGCGGAAGCGAGGAGCGGGGACTGCTGGGCTCCAAGGCTTACTGTGCTTCCCACGAGGAAGAGCTGAAGAACGTGGCCTTGGTGATCAACCTGGACATGATCGGCTGTATCATGGGCAAGTTTATCTCCTGCGTCACCGCGGAGATGCCTCTTGTGCATTACATTTCTTATCTGGGGAACGAGCTGGGCTTCCAGGTGAAGGCTTACCAGGACGTGTATTCCAGCGACTCCACCCCCTTTGCGGATAAGGGCGTTCCCGCCGTGTCCTTCGCCCGTGCCGCAGGCCGTGACCTGGCACCCATTCACAACAGCTACGACACCGTTGCCGTGATGAAGATGGAGCAGATGCAAAAGGATATCGACTTCATCACCGCCTTCGCCTCCCGTATGGCAAACGCCGCTTTGTGCCCCGTTGCCAAGGAGATCCCCGACAACATGAAGGAAAAACTGGACGAATACCTTCTGCGTAAGAAAAAGAAGGCGTAACGTCACGTCACCAAAGAGCGGGCTTGCTTCCCGCTCTTTTCCGTAAAAAAGGAGAAGGTTTGAAAAAGGGATCCTTTTTCAAGCCTGATTTTGCGGCTTCGCCTGCAAAATCTTAAGCAACCGCCCGCCGGATGTGGGCTGCGAAAGGAATGGTCAAAACTATGTCTCTGATGCTCCGTAAAAAGATAACCCCATTGGATAAGCAGATCAACCTGCGTAAGAACGGCAACGCCGTCTTTACCTGTACCTTTGCATCCGGGGAGCTTACCTGTGAGGTATACTACGATTTCGATCCCCGCCCCTTGATCCTGCGGGGAAAATACGCTTTGGGAGAGGAGCTGCGCTTGGTACTGTTGCCCTACCGCCTGGAGCTGTACGTAGGGGAGACCCTGTGGGACGAGGAATGGCCCAAGGGAAACTTGCTTGCCGACGAGGAAGCCTTCCGCTTTGCAGGCTTTACCGTGGAAGAATACATCCCCTCCGATGCAGAACCCCCCGCCGTGCTGGGGGAGATCGCCTCCGCCGAGGGCTGGAAGCCCGAGGAAACCGTCTTCGTAGGGGACTGTATGCCCTACCGCAGAGGGGAGGAATACCACGTCCTCTACCTGAAGGACCGCCACCACCATACAAGCAAATGGGGGATGGGCGCTCACCAATGGGAGCATATCTCTACCACCGACCTGAAGACCTGGCAGATCCACCCCACGGCGGTGGCCATCGACCACCCCGACGAAGGCTCCGTCTGTACCGGCTCCCATATTGCCTACGGAGGCAGGGAGTACCTGTTCTATACCATCCGCAAGGGCGGGGGAGAGGCGGCGCCCATCTCCCGCAGTATTTCCGAGGACGGCTATCGCTTCCGCAAGGATCACACCTTCGGCTTCACCCTGTCGGACCGTTACCTTGCCCATGTGGCCAGAGATCCCAAGGTGATCCGTGATGGCGAGGGGACGTTCCATATGTTCCTCACCACCGCCTTGCGGGAGGAGGGGAAGGGGTGCCTTGCTCATTTCGTTTCCTCCGATCTGAACGAGTGGCGGGACACGGGCACGCCCATCTATATCGGCGAGGACGGAGAACAGCCGGAATGCCCCGACTATATCTTCTACCGGGGATGGTATTACCTCATTTTCAGCCTTTACGGCAAGGCACACTACCGCTATTCCCGCCATCCCTTCTGCGGCTGGCAGACTCCCACGGACGACCGCATTCCCTGTGCCTCCGTGCCAAAGGGGGCTTTGTGGGAGGATAAGATCCTGTTTGCGGGCTACTCTTCCCCTCCCGGCTGTTACGCGGGGACCATGACCTTCCGCTTCGCAACTGCCCACGAAAACGGGGAACTGATTTTCTTATAAAAGCCACCGAACCTTTCTTCCTTCCTGCGACTTTATAGGTGAAAGCTTTCAAGGTTAGGAAACGTTATGTACAAAGAACTGGAAGAACACATCGAATTCCTGCTGTCTGCCGCCTTGCGCAAATGCGGCGACCCCTACGACGCCGAGGATCTCACCCAGGACACCCTCTTGGCGGCGCTGTATCAGCTTGCCAAGGGAAAGCCCATCCGCGACCTGCGGGGCTGGCTGCTTACCGTGCTGAACAACAAATGGAACGACCGCCTGCGAAAGAAGTACCGCCAGCCCCTTGTGAGCATCGGCGAAGGCTTTGACGTAGCCTCCGAGGACGAGGAGCTTCTCCGTATCGGGGAGACCGACCAAGGGGAGCAGGTGCGGAAGGCCGTGGCGTTTCTGGGGAAGCTCCACCGTGAAACCGTGGTCCGCCATTATATGCACGGGGAAAGTATCGCGGAGATCGCCGCGGCACTGAACGTCCCCGCGGGTACGGTGAAGCGCAGACTCCACGACGGCAGGGAGGAATTGAAGAAAGGAATCACCCGTATGGAAAACTTTACAGAGCAAAGCTACCGCCCGATTACCCTGCAGCTGTCCCACAGCGGCAACTGGGGGCGGAACAAAGAGCCCGTGTCCCTCATCCAAAACGACCTGCTTGCCCAGAATATCCTTTGGGCGGCATACGAAAAACCCGTTACCGCGGAGGAGATCGCCCTTGCTCTGGGCACCCCCGCCGCTTACGTGGAGCCCATTCTGGAAAAGCTCACTGACGGGGAGCTGATGAAGCGAAAGGGCAACAAATATTACACCGACTTCCTCATCACCACCCCCGAACAACAGGAAAAACATATCCCCGCCCAGATCGACTTCGTGAAAGAGCACTTCGAATCCCTTTGGTCGCCCATCCGCAAGGGACTGATCAAGCTGAGAGAGCAGGATTTTTACAAGGCCTGCAATTTCGACCAAAGGAACTCTTTGGAGATGTACTTCTCCTTCAACTGTCTGGATTTCGGCCTTTACGGCATTCAATGCGATCTCTTCGGCGGTCCTCAGGAATTCCCGCCCCGCAGGGACGGCGGCTGCTGGATCGCCTTTGCCCGAGTGGACGCCAAGCCCTTTGACCCAAGAGAGCATATTCCCCTGATGGCCCACGCCTATTCCGGAGAACGGGGCGCGTATTACGAGAACTACGCAGGGCGCAAGCTGTACCAGCACTTATACGGCGCAGACGGCTTCCCCGATTATCCGTATCACCGCTCTCCCGATTACACCTTTCTGCGGAACAGCGACGACGTGGACGAGATCATTCTGCAGCTGATGTTTATCCTGCACACCGGTACCGCTCCGGAGTCCGTGGGCTTCAACACGGAGTATCTGAAAATGATCCCCCACCTGACCAAATGCAAGCTGTTGCGAACAGAAAACGGCAAGCCCGTGGTGAACGTCCCCGTCCTGACGGAAAAGGAGTTCCGTATCCTTTGCGGTCTGTTGCAGGAAGTGCGGGAAGCCCTTTGGATGGACTATCCCTTTCGCAAGACGCTTTGGGAGTTTATAGGGGACAAGAAGGTCACCATCCCCGCCCATCTGGACAGCGTGCCCCTTCACAAGCAATATCTTTACGCCACAAACGCCATGCTGTTCGCCACGGTGCGGGAAGCCCTTGCCAAAGGTGAACTGTACGACGGACACTACGACGATAGCGGCGAGACCGTCAACCAGCATCCCTGTCCCATGGTTTTGGTGATGGAATAATCCTTTCGGGAGAACCTTTCCCCTTCC
Source organism: Eubacteriales bacterium (assembly GCA_045589515.1). Lineage (GTDB taxonomy): Bacteria > Bacillota > Clostridia > Oscillospirales > CAG-382 > Coliplasma. Next base: position 23,795 of record JAZNPH010000050.1, read on the forward strand.
CGGGGGAAAGGTTCTTTCTTTTTGCTTCAAAAGCCTTGACAGACTCCCGTGGTTCTTGTAAAATAAAAGAAAAGAATGGAGAAAGGGAGTATAAACATGAAACGCTGGCTCATATTTTTTCTGACCTTGAGTATATTGTTGTTGACGGCCTGCGAGAAGAACCCGGAGGAAAACCTGCAGGAGCTTCCCGACATGGAGTGGCAGAACAAATTCATGGAGATCTACGGCTTCCATCCGGATCTGTTCTACGCCTTGGAAAGCAACGAGGCCAACGAGGAGCTGGCAAGGCTTTGGCTGGAAAACCCCATTGATAAGTGGGGAAGCGCCTACGCAGAGAAAGCCATGACCACTCAGACTATGGTGGATGGCGAGACGCAACAGCGGTTGAATTGGCAGCGGGAGATGGAAGAATCCCTTGCCTATATCAAGGAATGCTACCCGGAATACGGCGCAAAGCTGGAGGCAGAACAGCTTCTCTGGCAGGAAACAGCGGATCTCAGCGGTGAACTTACCTCATACTTGCGGTATTATGCCGGCTGCCACGGAACGATGGATCTTGTAGACCAAGAGATTGAGCGCTGTGAGCTTTACAGAGAACGTGCCTTCCGATTGTTCTATATAGAGGCGGTCTGCAAGGAAGTCAAGAAGGATGAAGCCCACAAGCTTGAGATCCAAATGGTCGTCCCGGAGGGGATGGAGGCAGAGCCTTCCGCTGAATTGGCAAAAAAATTCGAGAACCATTACTGGGCTTGGGATCCCACTTCTTTTAGCACTTCCGTTGCGGACAACCCCATTGACGCCTGGGCCAAGGAATACCAGGGCACGGATCTTGGCTTTGACTGGTACAGCGACGTATTGATCGAAAACTGGAAACGGGAGATAGAAGAATCCACCGCCTTGATCCTGGAGCTTTACCCCGAAATGAAGGAGCTGATGGACAAGGAAGCCGCCGCTTGGGAAAAAGGAATGCTGAAACAGGATTTCCTGGGCCTGCCCGAGACCCTTGGGGTGAAGAACGACCTCCACGAAAAGCTGGCTCTGCAGGAGACCGTGGCTCAGTACCGCCGCCGTGCTTTGTATCTGTATCACATGGAAATTGCCTGCGTGGAATTCGGAGATCTTGCCGAAAGGCCCACCGATCATGTGCCCGAAATAGAGCTGATTCTGCCCGAAAAATAATTTTTTGCCGGCAAAATAACATTTCCAAATTTTTTCGCAAATAAATACGAGGAAAATGCAAAAAAACTCTTTACAAAACGTTTTTTTTGTGGTAACATATCCTCGTACAAAAATCCATAAAGGAGAAAAACAAATGAAAAAGACTCTTGCAACTCTGCTTGTCTTTGCTATGGTAATGTCCGTTTGCGGTATGTTGTTCGTATCTGCAGACGAGCCCGTTAACCTGGCGGCAGGTAAGAGCTACACGACCACCGCAATCTATACGACTGACGGCGTTCAGAACTGGCCTGATGAAGGCGGCGTTACTCTGACCGACGGCGTTAAGGCTGCTTCCGATGCAGGCTTTAGCGATCCCGTTTGGGTTGGCTTCAACGCACAGAGCGCTGATTATGACAAGGCAGAGGGCGGCTACGGTGCTACCACCGTGATCGACCTGGGTGCTGTTTGCGATTTGGATAAGATCGCATTCCAGGCATTCGGCGGCGATGCCGGCATCTCTACCCCCTACTGGATCAACCTCTACGTTTCCGATGACGGCGAGAACTTCACTTCTGCCGGCTACATCGAGAATGATCCTTCCAAGTCTCCCGCAGGCGTAAGCCAGTTCGCTTGCGACGTTGACGTTTCCGGCCGTTATGTGAAGGTTTGCTTCTACCTGTACGGCTGGGGCTTCATCGACGAGATCGAAGTGTTCGGTACCGCTGCTGCTTCCGCTCCCGAAGTTGAGCTGGTTAAGCCCGAGGCAGCTATCGAGCTGGAGAACACCCTTGCTGAGAAGATCGTTGACAGCGAAGACGCAGCATTCAACTGGGATGTTGAGGCTACCGTTGAAGGCGACAAGGTTACCGTTGTTGTTACCGCAAAGGATATGTACGAGCTGGATTCCCAGATCGTATTTGTAGACGCTTGGCTGCGCTACAACTCCAACGAGCTGGTTCTCCTCACCGCTGACGGTAAGGACGGCCTGGAGTGCATCACCTCTCCCGACCTCAGCAATAAGGCTTGGGAGAACGCTTCCAGCGCTATGGATATGCCCTTGGCTGACGATGCAGACGACTTCGAGAAGAGCTTCGACAGAGTTGTCAGCATGAGCGTTATGACCTTCGAGGATGGCTACTGCTTCACCGAAGAGTCTCCCGTAATCTTCACTCTGGAGTTCCAGTTTGTTGAAGGCGTTACCGTTGCAGGTCTGTTCATCGATGCAGATGAGAGCTCCTGCCTGGACATCGACATGTCCGACGTATATTGCAACGGCGGCTACACTGTAGCTTACGTTCCCGTTGAAGTTCCCGTAGAGCCCGAAGTTTCCGAGCCCGAAGTTTCCGAGCCCGACGAGCCCTCCGAACCCGAGACTCCCGCAGTTCCCGAAGAATGGGCTGACAAGGTAGTAGAGGGTGAAAACGGCAACTACACCGCTAACAACCCCTATGGTTATACTTGGACCGTCAACTACGTTGATGGCAAGATCGGCGGCGAGGACGTTACCGTTGTTACCACCGATGACGCATACAAGGCTTGCAACCCCAACTGGGCAATCACCGTTCTGTTGGAGAAGCAGGCAGACGGCAGCTACGTTGCAGTTCAGAACGCAATCGTAACTCCCGGCAACGCTAACGCAATCACCATCGGCGAGAACCAGATCGCTCTGGTAGCTCACTCCGCATACTCCAACCCCAACGGTGCTAACTGGCTGGGCAAGGTATTTGCTATGTCCGTTAAGGCCGGCGACGTGTTCAACGTTGATCTGGACGCTCTGACCGTTACCGCAATCGATCCCGCAACCGTAGAGCCCGAAGTTCCCGAGAATCTTGCAGCAGGCAAGGAGTGGACCGGTGACACCGATATCGGCAGCAGCTACAAGGGCGACATCACCGACGGCGTAATCGATCCTTCCGGCAAATACGATACCTCTATCTGGTATGGTTTCGATCAGAGACCTTCCGGCGATCAGATTGCTACCATTATCATCGATCTGGGCAACGTTTACACCAACCTGGATCAGATCCGTGCACACGTATGGCCCGCAGGTGCTTCCGGTATCGCGGTTCCTCAGCACTACAACTTCTACATTTCCGAAGATGGCGAGAACTACACTCTGGTTTCTTCCATTGCTGGCGAGAAGAGCAATCCTTGCTGGGTAGGCACCGATAACACCGATGTTCTTACCGCTCGCTACATCAAGTTGGAAATCGTTGGTACCGCCTCTGATACCTTCTGGTTCATCGATGAGCTCGAAGTAAACTCCTACGATCCCAAGATCGTTGAGGTTGAGACTCCTGACGAACCCGTTGAAAACACCAAGGCTGACGTAACTGTTGAAGGCATTCTTACCGATGGTAAGACCGGCTTTGACGGCGACTGGGGCACCGTAGGTACCGGCGACGTAGTTCTGGTTACCAACGGCAATTGCACCGCAGCCGGCATGGACGTTACTCTGTCCTACGCTCTTGGCGAAGCTAAGAAGATCAACGGCGTGACCGTAGATCTGTATCACTGTGCAAACGTAATGATCGGTTATCCCGAAGGCCAGGCAACCGTTCTGGTATCCGTAGACGGCGAGACCTGGACCGAGGTTGGCAAGTATGACCTGGCAGCTGCTGAGGTTGCTCTCGGCGCGCACGGCACCGTATCCAACGCATTCGCATTTGACGAAGTTGAAGCAGCTTACGTGAAGGTTCTGCTGTACGCAGGCTCTAACGAAGCAGTTCTGGGCACCGAGCCCGCAGGCGGTAAGATCTTCTGGGAATTCATCGCTGTTGCAGAGGTTGCAGTTTCCGAAGTTACCGAGCCCGACGAACCCGATGAACCCATCGAGGGCGGCAAGGACATCTTGGTTTCTCACGTTAACGCTTACACTTGGGGCGTTTACAACATGATGATCATCACCGGCGAGGGTGAGAACTGCGTATCCAAGCTTGGCTACGACTGCACCTGGTGGATCGCTATCAAGGTTGACAACGTTGACGGCGTTTATACCGTTACTCAGATCGAAGGCAACGGCGATGCTAAGTCTATGACCGCTTCCGCTGACGGCTTCATCCTGTACTGCTACAGCAATGATGCAGCTTCCTTCGCAGCAGCTCAGTCTGTTGTAGTTGGCGACATCCTGCTGAACTCCACCGTTGACTGGTCTCAGAACGCAGCTTCCGAGACTCCCATCGGTACTCTGACCTTTGGTGCTGCTCCCTCCGAGCCCGAAGAACCCTCCGTTGAGCCCTCCGAGCCCGAAGAACCCTCCGAGGATTCCTCCGATGTGGTTGTTCCTCCCGCAGGCGATGCAGGCATCCTGCTGTTCGCAATCCTGGGCGTTTTGGCAATCGCAGGCGCTGCAGTTGTGATCAGAGTCAGAAACTAATCGTTTCTTAACTGCACGATTATAAGCAAATTAAGGCTCCCCGTAACAGGGGAGCCTTTCTTTGTTGTTTTTGAACAAAAAATGAATGACCAAATGAGCGAATCGCCGAAAAAGTGAAATTCAAGGGAAAATGCTTTACATTCTTTCTTTTTTGTGGTATGATACTCGTGTACTAAAATCCAAAAAGGAGAAACACACATGAAAAAGACTCTTGCAACTCTTCTTGTCGTTGCTTTGATGGCTTCCTTCTGTGGCGTGATGATGGTTTCCGCATCCGTTGCAGGCGAGGGCAATCTGGCTCTGGGCAAGACATGGTCCGGCGATACCGAGATCGGTACCAGCTACGTTGGTGATCTGACCGACGGTAAGATCGAATCCACCGGTGCTTATGACCAATCCCTGTGGTATGGCGCGGACATCAGATTGGCCGAGGACGATAGCGCATTCAATATGATCCTCGACCTGGAAGACACCTACAATAATATCACCGACGTAGGACTTCACGTTTGGCCTGCCGGAATTTCCGGTATTATGATCCCCGGCTCCATCGTCTTCTCTGCTTCCGAGGACGGCGAGACCTTTACCGAACTGGGTACCGTATCCTCTTACGCAGGCACTGCTCCTCAGTGGGTAAGAGTTCAAATGGATGCACCCGTTACTGCACGCTATATCAAGATTGATATGGTTGGCGGCGAGAGCGGCGTGTTCTGGTTCGCTTCCGAGATCGAAGTTAACGCAGGCGAGAAAGCTCCCGTTGTTGAAGATCCCAATGCAGTTCACACTGTTACTCTGTCTCACGTTAACCTGTACTCCTGGAACGCCTATAACTGCCAGATCATCACCGGCGAGGGTAACAACTCTCAGGCGTATGCTCACACTGCTTTCGACGCTACCGGCTATGTAGTTGTAAAGGCAGAGAATGTTGGCGGCGTTTACACCGTTACCGCTGTTGAGGGCGCAGGTGTTGAAAAAACTCTGACCGCTCCCGCTGACGGCTTCTTGCTGTATTGCGCACCCAACGATACTGACAGCATCGCTGCAGGTGCGAAGATTGAGGTTGGCGACGTACTGCTGGAAACCGACGTTGACTGGCATACCGACGTTGCATCCGCAACTCCTATCGGCACCATGACTTTTGGTGCTCCCGTTGAAGAAGAGAAGCCCGATGCTCCCGTTGTTAAGGAGACCATCGAGATCGACGGCAAGCTGGATGACGACGGCTACGACAAGGCTGTTTGGTTCTCCGACGGTATCTGGCAGGGTCTGAACGATCCTCAGATCGCTGATCTTGACATTGCTTACACCGTTCGTTCCGACGATGACAACATTTACCTGGCCATCAAGGTTAACCAGGGCGTTGACTTCGAGAAGGCGCTGGATCCCGCTGCTTGGGATCAGTCCGGCGCTACCAACTTCCGTATCTGGCTCCTGGGCGACGGCATGGAGACCCGTACCTTCTACGACCTGCTGTGGGACGGCGAGGCATTCATTCCTCACCGCCAGAAGACCGCTACCGATGAGCTGACCTTTGCTGCAGGCATCGGCGATGATTACATCAACATGGAGATCGCTATCGCGAAGTCTTCTCTGAACATCACCGACTCCTTCAAGCTGATGGTTACCTACTCCACTCCTCACTGTGGCGAAGGCGACAACGTTAAGTACAACGCATTCCACATGACTGCTTGCGACGAGATGCCTTCCGGCTGGTCCGGCAATGCTGACGCATATGAGAACTACATCTGCGGCGACATCGAGCTGGGCACCAAGGCTCCCGCTACCGGCGACGAGAGCGTTCTGGTATTCGCAGTTCTGGGTCTGCTGGCAATCGCAGGTGCTGCAGTTGCCATCAAGGTAAAGGGTTAATTTCCTATACTTGATTCATAAGATGCAAAAATCGGACTCCCCAAAACGGGGAGTCCTTTTTTGTGCTAAAAATTTCATCGGCGAAACAGTCTGATTCTGTGGAACACTATGTTTGCGCCAAACCATTGGGCGCATCATATCCGGATATAGAAAGGACTGTAAACATGAATATAAAGAAATCAATTGCGTTTCTGCAAGCTTTTGCGATGCTGATCGTTCTTTGCGGCGGTCTTTGGGCATCGGCAGAAACGACTGCGGGAGAGGATCGGCTGTTTTGGGTGACCCATTATAACGACGGCACGGTGGAGGGCGCAGGAGCCATCTTCACCGAGGAAGACACAGCAGGCGGCTGGTGGCTTCACGTGGCTTTTGCGCCCGCAAAGACCGACGGGGTGTATGAGATTGCCGCCATCACCAACGGCTTGTCAGACGGCTCTGCAACGGCTTTGGCGGTGCCCGAGGGCGGCTTCGTCTGGGCGGCGAATTACGGCAACGACTACGCCTCTATGGAGGGTGGCGGCATCAATTATACCGGCGAGAATTGCTCCTCCGCCATTGAATATGCCAAGACGTGGACTGTGGGACAGCAGTTCACCATCCACGGCGTGGATTTCGAGAACGTTCCCACTTCGACGGCGGGGACTAAATGGTATGATCCCGGGTACGTTTGTACTGCCACCATTGCGCCTTATCACGCAGATCCCGTGGCGGCGTTGAAAGCCGAACTTGAGGCCTTGGTGGGCGAAAAGGCGGAAGGCGCTGTGTTTGCTTGGGCGCTTGAGGCGGCAACCGATGAGGAAGGTGTTGCTATTGTAACCCTGACGGTGGAGGATCTTGTATCTCCCGCCAATCTGCGGTGCGCCTTGGGGCAGTTGGTCTACGACCATGAGGCCATGACGCTTTTGACACAGGTGACGGAAGAGGGTCTTTTGGATTGTGTGTCCACACTCCCGGGGGACGTTTGGGAGAACATGAGCGTTCCCACCAAGGATGAAGAGCTGAACGTTCTTCCCGGTATGTTGGATATGGGGGCTTTGAACGCTACGGACGACACAGTGATCACCGCTGAGACGCCTTTGGTTCTCACCCTGCGTTTTCAACTGAAGGAGGGGTACGACCTGGGCGGCGTGTATATTCCCACAGAGACGGTTTACGGTGGTGACGATGCCTTGAAAGAGGTGGTCGGCAACGGCGACTATGTGATTCTGCAAAGAGCGTCAGCTCCCGAGATCTCCGGTGAGACTTCCGAGGAATCTTCCCGCCCGCCCCAGTCCGGTGACAGCGGTATCGTTTGGTTTGCATTGCTTGGCGCCACGGCTCTGGTAGGCACTCTGGCGGCTTTGAAGGCAAGACGGGCAGAGGTATAACCCAATAGAAAAACCGCAGTGTGAAAACTGCGGTTTTTTGTTATGCGTTTTGGAACAGTTCCTCGATCCTGCAAGCGCAGGCATAGAGGTGACGGGCGAAGTCTTCTCCCGCACCCTTGGCCTTCAGCTCCAGGGTAATGGGGCAGGGCATGCCGTTGGCCTTTAGCCGCTTGGCGATCTTCTTCCAATCTACCGTGCCTTCAAAGGGCGGAATGTGGTCGTCATGCTCTCCGTAATTGTCATGGAGATGGACGGCTACCAGATCATTGCCGAATTCCTCCAACACCCCGTCTCCGCCGTCGTAGAGGTTTTCATGTCCGCAATCGAAGCAGAACTTTCTGGCAGGAGAGTGGATGCTTTGGAAAATGGCCCGAAGATAACTGACGTATCGAAGGTTCTCGAAGGCTACGGAAATGCCCAGGCGCTCTGCTTCTTCGCAGATCCGCCCGTAACGGTGTAGACCCACCTCCGAGATAGGAGGGGGCGTCAGCCCGCTGGACAGGTGCATGATCACCGTGGGGACTTGCACGTTGGCCGCGGCACGGATACAATCCAGGAAGAAGTGCATCCGCGCTTCCCCTATTTCGTCGTCTAACCAGATCTCGTTGACTCCGCCGTAGGCGGCGTGCAAGGTTTCCACCGTCAACCCGTTGGCACGGGCGGCGGTAACGTCGCGGATCCCTTCGTCTTGGTAGCCCCAGGTGCAGAACACGTGGGTGAACCCGGCCTCTGCCAGATTTTTGGCGCATTCCTCGGGTGTGAGGGTGCTGTCATACCGCAAAGAACAGGATTTGATCACGGCGTGCCTCCCGTATTGACAGAGGGCGGGAAGATGGTGCCGGAGCTGTGCTCCTTGCAGTAGCGGTTGTAGGGATAGGTGGCGCCGGAGGTATGCCCGGGATATTCCTCGTGATCCTCTTCCTGATTATAAAGGTTCATGAAGAAGGGCACGGAGCGTTTGGTGGGGAACTCATAGTTCTCGGGAACGGGAATGAAGATATACTGGGTATCCGCAATCCGCAGATCGGAATGGAAGCAACGGTCCTCCTTTTCCTTCAGGCGGAAGCTGACGGTGATCAGATCCTCCTGAGGACAGAGACAGCCGGGGAGGCAAATTGCCTTGTTGACTGTATCCCATTGTACGGAAACGTGCTTGTCGCAGTATTCCGTGGGAGCTTCGGAGCGGATATAGTAGAAGTCACTGGTGACCACGGAAGCTTCTCCATCCACCACAACCGCAATATCCCGCTCGCAGGCATCGGTGGCCAGCTTACCGGAGATGGTGCAGATCCGAAGTCCCGTATCCTTGGCGTAAGCGATGGTGTTTGGTTGTTCGAAGGTGCGTTGGTAACGGATGCCTTCTTCCTCGTAGTACTCATAGATCAGGCGGAAGACGCTGTCCCAAAGGGTAGCCGCAGCACCGCCGCCGGTAGTGATGGTCTTGTTGTTGTCATAACCGTACCAGCAAGCGCCTACCAGATCGGGGGTATAGCCGCAGAAATACAAGTCCTTATCGTCGTTGGTGGTACCGGTCTTACCCACTACCTCCAAGCCATCGAAATCCTTGTGGAATTTGATATAGCGATAACCCGTACCGGTGGAGCTGGAGATAACGTTCTGCATCAGACGGGTGATCATATAGGCAGTTTCTTCGGAATACAGGATATCCTGTTCATCGTTGGAGTTATCCAGGATCACGTTGCCCATGGCGTCTCTCACCATGGAATACGTACGAGCCTTGGTGGTAACGCCGTTGTTTGCCAGGCAGGCGTATGCCTGGGTCATTTCCCGCACGGTAACACCGAAGGTAAAGGAACCCAGAGACAAAGGAGAGAGGGCGGCGTCGGAGAATACGGTACCGTTGGCGGAGGTATGGTTATCCACAAGAGTGGTAAACCCGTATTTCAGCATATTGCTGTAGACCTGCTCCACGCCCAACCGTCCGCAGGTGTCTGCCGCCACGGTGTTCATAGAACGCTTGATGGCGTAGGTGAGATAGGTGGAACCGCTGAACACCTTGTTGAAGTTATTGGGCCAATGGGCTTCCGCATTCTCATCGTAAAGCACGGGAACATCGTCGCAGGGGCCTGCGTAGTTATACAGCCCCGTTTCCAATGCCAAGGCATAAACGGAAATAGGCTTAACGGAGGATCCGCACTGTCTGCGGCTTTGGGTGGCACGGTTCAAGCCACGGGCCACCTTCTTTTCTCCCCGTCCACCCACGATGCCCAAAAGGTCTCCCGTTTCGGGATCCATAACGCACATGGCGGATTGGGCCTGAAGTCCGGTGGAAGCGGGCCAATAGCTTTCATCGGTGTAGACCTTCTCCATAATGCTCTGGATCTTGGGATCCATGCAGGTAACGATCTGCAGACCGCCGGAGAACAGCTGGATGGAAGCCGTCCGTTCGTCGTAGCCGTAGGTTTCCATCAAATCGGCCATTACGTCCTCGATCACGGCGTCTACGTAGTAGGAGTGAACCTTGGTGCCGTAATCTGACTCTTCCTCTCCCGCAAATACCAGGGGAGCATCGTAGGCCTCGTCGAATTCTTCCTGGGTGATCAACCCCTGGGCCAGCATTTCACGCAATACCAGGTTGCGGCGTTCCAGGTTGTATTGGGGATTCAGAATGGGATCGTACTTAATGGGGGATTTGCCGATGGAGGCGATGGCAGCGCATTCGTTCAAGGTCAGCTCGGAAAGCTGCTTGCCGAAATAAGTCTCCGCCGCGGCGCGGACACCGTAACAGTTCTGAGACAGGTAGATGGTGTTGAGGTACATCTCCATGATCTCGGTCTTGTCGTACTTCTTTTCCACGTCCAAAGCACGGAAGATCTCCTGGATCTTACGCTGCATGGTGGTATCGTTTTCCCCGGTAACGTTTTTGATCAGCTGCTGGGTCAGGGTGGACCCGCCGAAGTTGGAACCGGAGGGTACGAAGAAGTTATACACCGCAGAGAGGGTACGCTTGGTATCCACACCGTTGTGCTCCCAGAAGCGCTGATCCTCGATGGCCACGTAAGCATCCACCAAAATTTTGGGGATCTCGTCGTAGGGAACCCACAGACGGTTTTCACTGGAGGAGAGGCGGTCTTCTTCCATCTCCATCTCGTTGCCGTGCTCGTCCACGTAGAACAGGGAGGTGGTCAGGGAGGAGTCGTACTTCAAATTGTCCAGACCCGTGAAATCCGCGTTTACGTAGCTGTTCAGATAGATCATAAAGGCAAAGACGCAGACCGCGCCCACCAAAATCCCTACGATGATGGCAGTCAACGCCACGTTCAGGGTGTAGGTCAGAGCCTTTCGCAGCAAAAACAGAACGCTTTTGAAGGAAAACTTTCCTGTATATTTCAGAATGGTCAAGGTCAGCTTGGTCTTATCCCACTTGCTTTCCTTCTTTTCCTTGGCGGGCTTTTGGGGGGTATCGAACAGACGGGTCTTGTTGTCCTCGCCGGACACCGTGACCGCGGCAGTCTCTTCCCTGGGCGGGAGTACCTCTGTGTCTGTGGAAAGCCCTATTTCCGGGGTTTCCTCTCGGGACTCTCCTGCGCTCCGAGCTTTGGCCAGAAGCTCCTCAATGGAGAGCTGCTCCTGCTCGGAAGAGCCTTCTCTCGGCGTTTTTTTCTCTTCACTCATGGATCAAAACGCTCCTTTCTTACTTCAATGCGACGTTGCCGTCGCCCAGCAGTTGTTTCAACGAATGGATCAGCCCTTCGTCCGGGGAACAGGTGGCGTCCTTCACGGCGCGCAGCTTCTTTTCCTCTTCGAAATAAACCAGAATACGGGCTTCTCCCGGAATGGCTTTGGACAACGCAATGGCGCGATCCAGATTGCTCCGATTGGCCGCCGTAGCCTTCAGATACAACGCCGTTCCCTTGGGGGCCGCTTGTATGGTAGCAGACCTTTGCATACGGGATGTTTCGGGATTGGAAACATTTTTTAAAATCATTTTTAGCTCCGGAGGTGCATCCTCTATGCGGGATTCCGTCAGCTCTGCTTCCCCGTTAAATTGTAAAATTGCACCGATCTCCAGCTGACTTCCCATCATGGCGTAGGTCTTGGGGAATAGGATCAGCTCCATCTCCCCGGTGGTATCCTCAATGGAGACGAAGGCCATGGACTCGTTCTTTTTTGTCACCCGCACCCGCTTTCCCGTCACCATACCCAAAAGGGAACGCTCCTCCTTGGTACGGGGAGGCTTTTCCGAAAGGGTGGCGTACAGCTCGGAAACGGTGGGGAAGCCCATGCTTTTGCGGTAGGGGGTATATTTATCCAGGGGATGTCCCGAAAGGTACAGCCCGGTGTGCTCCTTTTCGGCGGAAAGCCTTTGGGCATCCGTCAGACTTTCCTCTGTGGAGAGGGAGACTTGAAGCATCCCGTCTCCTTGGTCGTCGGTATCGAACATGCCGATCTGCCCTGCGGATTGACTGTTTCGCAGCTTGGAAAGCTGTTCCATGGCATACTCCGTGGCGGAAAGCATACTCCCGCGGGAGCCGTTCAGCCCGTCCAAGGCCCCGGCACTGATGAGAGCCTCCACCGCCTTGGCGTTGACACCGGGGGCGGTACGGGAGAGCAGATCCTCAAAGGAACGGTATTTCCCCGTCTGCCTTGCGGTGACGATCCGCATGGCCACCAGACTGCCCACGTTCTTCACGGCGGCAAGTCCGTAGCGGATATCCTTACCCTCCACGGTAAACTCCGCATCGGAGTGATTCACATGAGGAGGCAGGATGGCAATGCCCAGGGAGGCGCAATCCTCAGCGTACTCCGGCATCTTGTCCCGATTGCCGCCCAGGGTGTTCAAAAGGGCGCACATATAGATCTTGGGATAATGGGCCTTCAAGTAGGCGGTACGGTACGCCACCACGGCGTAGGCAGCCGCATGGCTTTTGTTGAAGGCGTATTTGGCAAACTCCCGCATCAGGTCAAAGATGGCTTCCGCTTTGTCTCTCGGGATGCCGTTTTGGGCGCACCCTTCGTAGAAGAAGGCGGCTTCCTTTTCCATCTCCTCCTGCTTTTTCTTGGCCATGGCGCGGCGCACCAAGTCGGCGTGACCGAAGGTGAAGCCTGCCAGACTGCGGCAGATCTGCATCACCTGCTCCTGGTACAGCATACAGCCGTGGGTCTCCTCCAGGATGGGCTTCAATTGGGGTAGAAGGTATTCCGTCTCCTCGGGATGCTTGCGGTTCTTTAAAAAGGTCTCGATGGACAAGGCGGGTCCGGGACGGTACAGGGAGATGACGGAGATGATGTCCGCCAGATTCCGCGGCTGCAGCTTGGCAAGCAACCCCCGCATCCCTTCACTTTCCAATTGGAACAGTCCTAAGGAGTTGCCTCCGCACAACAGATCGTAGGTTGCCTTGTCGTCCATAGGAATGGTGTCCAAACGGAATGCAGGATATTCGGATTGCACCCTCTTTTCCGCATCACGCAGGATGGAAAGGTAGCGAAGCCCCAGAAAATCGATCTTCAAAAGCCCCAGATCTGCCACCACGTTCATGGTATATTGGGTGACGGGAACGGCGTCGTTCAATGCTAGGGGGATGTAATCCGTCAAAGGCTTGTCGGTGATTACCACGCCTGTGGCGTGGGTGGAGGTGTTGCGGGGACGTCCTTCCAATTGCATGGCGTACCGCACCAGACGGTCGGCATCGGGATCCTCCTCACACCGCTTTCGAAGGTCGTCACTTTCCTGCAGGGCGCTTTCCACGGTGACGTTGGCGTAGCGGGGGACCAAACGCACCACCTCGTCGGTCTGGGCGTAGGTCAGTCCCATGGCGCGTCCCGCGTCCCGCAAGGCTTGCTTGCAGGCCATGGTACCGAAGGTGATGATCTGGGCAACGTGGTCTCTGCCGTATTTTGCGGTGACGTAGTCGATGACCTCGCCCCGCCGCTCGTCGCTGAAATCAATGTCGAAATCGGGCATACTGATACGCTCGGGATTCAAAAACCGCTCGAACAGCAAGCCGTAGGGCATGGGATCCACGTCGGTGATGCCCATACAGTAGGCCACAAGGCTTCCCACGCCGCTTCCTCTGCCGGGACCCACGGGGATCTCCTGCTTCTTGGCGTAACTGACGAAATCGTGGACGATGAGATAATAATCCGCAAAGCCCATGTCGCTAATGACGGAAAGCTCGTAGTTCAGCCGTTCCTCGTATTCCTCACCGCCCTGTGTATGTCCTGCGGCGATCCTGCCCCGATAGCCCTCCTCTGCCAGCTTTCGCAGGCGGGAGACAGCCGTTTCTCCCATAGGCAGGGGGAACACGGGCAGGTGATAGGTGGAAAAATCAAATTCAAAATTGCATTTCTCAGCAATACGCGCGGTGTTCTCTAACGCCTCGGGCAGGTCGGGGAACAGGGAGCGCATTTCGCTTTCGGTCTTCAAATAATACTGAGACCCCTCCATACCGCCGCTTTCTTCCAGGGTGGTGCCGTTTTTGATGGCGGCAAGCAGCTTCTGAAGCTGGTGATCCCCCTGCTTCAGATAGTGTACGTCGTTGGTGGCCACCAAGGGTACCTGCAGTTCTCTTGAAAAGCGGATCAGCTCCTCGCCTACCTGCCTTTCTCCCTGAATGCCGTGCCTGCCGATCTCTATGTAGAAATCTTTCCCGAAGGCCTTTTTGTACCAAAGGATCTGTTCTCTGGCCCCGGAACGGTCTCCCAGCAGAAGGCTTTGGGCAATGCCGCCGTGAAGACAGCCGCTTAAGGCGATCAGCCCCTCGGAATGCTTAGCCAGAGTGGCCTTGTCCGTGCGGGGGACGTCGAAAAAGCCCTTGGTAAAGGAGCGGGAGACGATGGCCATCAGATTGCGGTAGCCCACGTCGTTTTTTACAAGCAACACCAAGTGGGTGCTGTTGCCGTCCGCCATACGGTCCTTGTCCTCCATCCCTCTGGGGGCGACGTAGACCTCACAGCCGATGATGGGCTTCACGCCCTCCTTTTTGCAGGCCTTGTAGAAGGGAACTGCACCGTACATCACCCCGTGGTCTGTGATGGCGACGGCAGTCTGCCCCGCCTTCTTCACCGCTTCGGGGATTTTTTCGATACGGCATTCGCCGTCCAAAAGGGAATATTCTGTATGAAGATGGAGATGAACGAATGCCATAGAACACTCCCGCAAAATGCTTGTTTAAGGATTCTCTTCCGCCAGCTCGATGAGCTTGCGCAGGCGGTGATTCAGCCCGCTTTTGCTGATGGGCGGGTCGAAATAAAAACGCAATTCTTCCAAGTTTGCCTCGGGGTGAGCCTCCCGCATTTCCGCCGCCAGGATCAGCTCCTCGGAGAGAGTGGGAAGCTTCTTGGCCTCCCGCAGCTTTGCGATGGCGGCGAGCTGTTTTGCGGAGGCTCCCGCCGTGCGGTTCAGGTTTGCGGTCTCCGCATTGACCATACGGTTCAATTCTCCCCGCACCTGCTTGTCCACCTGCACCTCCATGATCTTCAAGGAGTACTTGGTGGCCCCCATCAACGAGACGATGTCGGAGACGGATTCGCTTTTTTTCAGATAGATCAGCTTCTTCCCACGACGGGAGGTGACCTTGGCGTCAAATCCCGCCTCTTGCAACACCTCCTGCACGTAGAAGGCGTAGTCGTCGTAGAAATCAAAGGTCAACAACGCGTCCTTTTCCGGCGGAGTCAAATATCCGTAGCGGAAGAAAACGCCCCTTAAAAAGCAACCCAGACAGCGGTCGCACCCCTTTTCAAAGGGCTCGCCGTCGTATCCTGCGGAGCAGGCAAGCATACAGCATTCTTTTTTGAAGCCCAGGGTCTGCAAGTGTTGCTTCAGTTCCGATGAGTAGGACATCGCCATGCTCCTTTCGTAGTTTTTGAAAAAACTTATAAGATTTGAATCTCGGGCTCCAGCAGGACGCCGCTTTTGTCGCATACCGTCTTTTGCACGTGGGCAAGCAAGGCCTTCACGTCGTCGGCGGTGGCTCCGCCCTTGTTGATCACAAAGCCCGCGTGCTTTTCGGAGACCTGTGCGCCTCCGATGGAAAAGCCCTTCAGCCCTGCCTCCTGGATCAGCGCCCCTGCGTAATACCCGGTAGGGCGCTTGAAGGCGCTTCCGCAGGAGGGGTATTCCAAGGGCTGTTTCTCCTTGCGGGCGGTCATGTTCTTATCCATTTCCCCCTTGATCTCCTTGGGATCGCCGTCCTCGCAGCGGAAGGTGGCGGAAAGAAGCAACAGCTCCTCCTCCTGCAAACGGCTGTGACGGTAGGAAAGGCGCAGATCTTCCTTGGAAAGGGTCACCTTTTCGCCCTTGTCGTCGATGCAAACGGCGTATTCCAAGCAATCGGAAAGCTCCCCGCCGTAAGCTCCTGCGTTCATGTAGACGCCGCCGCCCACGGTGCCGGGGATGCCGAAGGCAAAGGCCAACCCCTTTTTCCCATGTTCCATGGCAAAAACGGAAAGTGCGGAAAGGGACACCCCGCAGGAAGCGGTGATCAGCCCGTTTTCAAAGGTAATGGAACGGATGCCGCTCGTAGCGATCACCACGCCGTTATACCCTTCGTCGGGGAACAGCAGGTTGGAGGCGTTGCCGATGACCAGATAGGGGACGTTTTCCGCCTTGCAGCCTGTCACCAGCTCTGCCAATTGCTCCTCCGTTTCGGGACGGTACAAGTATCGTACCTCACCGCCCACCCGCATGGAGGTGTAGGGTGCGATACGGATATTCTCTTGAGGGATCAGGGTGTGTTTCAAATCACGTCACTCCTTGTAAAAAAGCATACCATTCCTAATTATAGTATATATCACTATATTATACTACATATTTTCGTAAATGGCAAGAGCCTGTGGAAAGTTTTTACATCGCCGTCACATTCCGCTTTGGTATTCGGTAAGCTCCTGTAAGGTTATGCCCTCATGAACGGCTAGATTGATGGCGGCGGAGATCAGCTTTGCGGCGCCGGTGGTCAGAGCGTCGCTGTCTCGGGGTGCAACGAAGAGATCCTTTCCCATTCCCCGATGAAGCTTTTTTAAAAGCTCTTCAGCAGGAGGCCCATCTCTCCAAAGCCCCTCTTCCGTTGCAAGCTCCTCTAATAAATCGCAAGCCAGCGTTCCCGCATCCACCACGGTGGGAATCCCTATAGAAATTACGGGGACACCCAACGTTTCCCGATTTAACGCGGCTCTGTGATTGGACACTCCCGAGCCGGGGCAGATCCCCGTATCGGAAAGCTGTACGGTGGAGGCCAACCGCTCCAATCTGCGGGAGGCCAGCGCATCGATGGCGACCACGCAACGAGGCTTGATCCGATCTACCACCCCTGCGATGATCTCTGCGCTTTCCATTCCCGTCTGTCCCAAAACGCCCGACGCCAAAGCCGCAAGTTCTCCAAAGCCCGCTTTGTCAAACAGTCTTTGGTCCATGGCCTTGATATGGCGGGTGATCAACAGTCCCTCCGCTGCCTTTGGCCCCACGGAATCCGCCGTAATGTCCCGGTTACCCAGCCCTGCCGCCAAAACACATCCCTCGCCGCAGGGGATCATGGCTCGCAATTCCTCTGCCAACACCGTTGCCGCCGTTTCCAAGGCCTCCGGCTCAGCTCGCCATATCGTCCCCACCTCCAAAGTGACGTAGCGTCCCGCCGCCTTTCCGCAAGCCCGTTCTCCCGCTTGGGAGATTTCCATCGAGGTGATCTTGATACTGCCCGCTTGACGTTCCGTGACGGAGATGCCGTCCGCCTTGCCCTTTTCGGCGTGTAATTCCCGGGTTTCCAAGGCCAGATCCGTTCGTTTTCTGTACATCTTTGCCAACTCCCATTCCTTAGTTTTTTTGATATTTTGTGCTGTTTGAAAAAATATATGTTTTTTTCGAAAAACCTCTTGCAAAATGGTAAAAAGTGTGCTAATATAAGTAGGTTCCAAAAATAAGAAGTAGGAGGTGAGTTGTTTGCCTAATATTAAATCTGCAAAGAAGCGCGTTCTCGTGACCGAAACCAAGACTCTTCAGAATAAGAGCTTCCGTTCCGCTATGAAGACTTCTATCAAGAAGTATCAGGCTGCACTTGCTGAAGGTAACAAGGAGCTTGCTTCCAAGACCTACCTCGACGCAGTCAGCATGATCGACCGTGCTGTCAACAAGGGTATTCTGCACAAGAATAACGCAGCGAGAAAGAAGAGCAAGTTTACCCAGATGCTCAACAACGCTCAGTAACGATGCATTTTTCGGATAGACCGTGTACCTTTGTATGCGGTCTGTCCGTGAACATTGTGCCGGTGCGCAACGCATGCGGGTGTAGTTCAATGGTAGAATTCCAGCCTTCCAAGCTGGCCGTGCGGGTCCGATTCCCGTCACCCGCTCCAAAAGCGCGCCATTGTGTTGTATGCGTCTTTAGCTCAGTTGGATAGAGCAACTGCCTTCTAAGCAGTAGGCCGGAGGTTCGAGTCCCCCAAGACGCGCCAAACGTGAGACCGATGAATGGCGCTTGCAACAGACTTGATTCGGTCTCTCAATATGGTGGGTGTAGCTCAGTTGGTTAGAGTATCAGATTGTGGCTCTGAGGGTCGCCGGTTCGAATCCGGTCTCCCACCCCATGAAAAAAAGCACTTCGTCAGAAGTGCTTTTTTCTATCCAATTCTCCATAGGAGAATTGGCATGGCCTCAACGGTCAACGCCCGTTGTATGGAATTGCGGCGAAGCCGCGTATGGCATCACGCGTCGGCGTGCATCGTTTTCGCCACCCATGCCTCCCATCGAGGATCGGCCTTGATCTCCTTTTCCACGGCGGAATAGTCCGGGTTGCACCACATGGGCCAGCTTGCGGGAAGCCCCTCCGCCAAAGGCTTGGGGGAGAAGATCTCCGTTTTGCAGTTAGCGTGCTTCAAGAGGGGAGAGGTATAGCAGGGCTCCTCCTCTGCGGAAAAACGGTCGTACATGCGTGCCTGCTCCAAGGCCAGATCAAGGGAATCGAAGGCCTCGTCCTTTTGTCCGTATTCCCACTGCAGGCGGGAAAGGTACAGGTACAGATAGGCTACCTCCCGATGGTAGACCCCGATGCACCCGCCATCGGCTAACAAGTCAAAGAGAGCGATGGCACCCTGCACCTTGGCAATGGGAAGATCCGTTTCGTAGTTTGCCTTGTTGTTCACCAAGGCGTACATCATCTGCTCGGCGAACTGATAGGCCAGCTCCAGCAAAGCACTGCCCAGATACCCTGCCTGCATAACGCCGTCGGTACCGTTTGCCAGCATGATCTCGCGGCTGTGACAAAGGCGGGGAAGCTGTTCTCCCAAGCGGATAGCAGAAGCATAGTCTCCTACGTTGCGGTAGAGCATCACCAGATGGTAGATGCAGTCGTTCTTCAAAGCCGGGTCGGCGGAATCTTCCAACAGCTTTTCAAACAGCTTGGTGGCTTCGTTCCAGTATTCGTTTTCCCTGTGGTGGTCAAAGCAGTTTTGGATGTGGCCGTCCTCCCCGTAGTGGAGCCATTGCCTGTGCCGCTTCCACCCGATATCCGTGAGGATCACCGCCAAGCGGTGGGTCAGCTTTTCGTTTCCCGGGAATTCTGCCAGCCCTTGTCGCAGAAGAGCGATACAGCGGTCAAAATTCACGTCCTCGTAGGCGTTTTCGGGGTAAAGGGTGTCTACCTCCGCCAGCAGGGAAGCCACCTTCTGCTCCCTGTCCCCGTGATAGCCGAACAGCTGGTCTATGGTCACGCCGAAATAGTTGGCGATGGCGGGCATCAGCTCCATATCGGGGTAGCTTCCCCCGGATTCCCAGCGGGACACCGCTTGGGAGGTGACTCCCAACGCTTCCGCCAAAGCCTCCTGAGTGCGCCCCTGCCCGCGGCGAAGGGCTCTGATATGTGTTCCCAAATTCAATTGCATATAAAAAACTCCTTGCTGTCATAGTTGTCATCACCGGTGTGATCCTATGATAGCACAGGAGTTCTTTTGTTTCAAGTATCAATTGGTTGTTTCAAATGAAACCATTGGTTGGATCTCACCAAAACCGCAGATCCATCCCCCACAGATCTGCCGTCAGAAGCAAATGGGCGTATCCCACCAGCAAGCAGAAAAGAACGGCCGTTGCGTCAAAAATTACGGAATCAAAGCCTTTGTTTTTCCGTTGCGCCAGCAACACAATAGGCCTCCCGTGTTCTTCTATGTTGCCCCAAATTAACGCGAAAGCAATCATAATTCCGGCAGAGAGGCATAAGGGAAGCATCAAGCCGCAAAGCACCACGGACACAGGCTTCCACCATCCTAAAACCAGAGAAAGGCCTAAAGCCAACGTGTAAACCAGGGTGAAGCCCTTGTTCAACGGATACAGCAACCCCATGCCTACTTCGGTATGCAGGGCTTGATACCACCAAAAGTTTTTCACACCCTTTTTCAGTTTGCGGATATGGGTCTTGCTGAATCCCTTTTTCAGCCGTAGCCAAGTCTGTACTCCCCCTCGGAACAGGGCGTATACGATTGCAAAAAGCGCCAAGAAAAGCAGGGTCAGGAAATAATAAGCGAGCATGGCTTCACATCCTTTCTTTGTTAAGTGTAACATAGGCTGCAAAGGCTGTCAAGACGGCTATCCCCCCCCCGAAAACGGCAGTTTTCGGCATGGCAAGCTTTTTGGGGATTCTTAAGGGGCTTTTCCCCGAAAAAGCCTCTTAAGGCGAAACCGCAAAAAACACCCTCGGAAACCACGTTCCCGAGGGTGCAACACATTTTAACTTAATACTGTCTGCCCCAGACCAGCATATGCTTGGCGGGCTTGCCGCAGCAAACGCAGGTGGGCGCAAGGTTTTCCTCATTGAAGGGAATGCAACGGGACTTCACGCCGCCGGTGAGCTCCTTGACCTTCTCCTCGCACTCCGTCTCGCCGCACCACATGGCCTTGATAAAGCCGGGATGGTTTTCTGCGTGATCCGCAAACTCCTCCCAAGTGGTGGCGGTATGGGTCTTGGCCTCCACATTCTTCTTGACGCGGTCAACCAGCTCGTCGTGTACGGTGGAAAGCATTTCCTTTACGGTAGCTTCCAAGCCGTCCAGGGACACGAAGTTCTTGTTTCTGCTCACGCGGGAGACGAGAACGCAGGAGTTGTTCTCGATGTCTCTGGGACCGATCTCCAAGCGAACGGGAACGCCCTTCATCTCGTACTCGGCAAACTTCCAGCCGGGGGAGTTGTCGGTGCTGTCCAGCTTTACGCGGATGCCTGCGGCACGGAGAATGTCCGCAACCTGCTGTGCCTTCTCCAGAATCCCTTCCTTGTGCATCTGTACGGGGATGATGACCACCTGAATGGGAGCCACCTTGGGAGGCAGGATCAAGCCGTTGTCGTCGCCGTGGGTCATAATGATGGCGCCGATCATACGGGTGGAAACGCCCCAAGAGGTCTGATGGGGATACTTCACGGTGTTGTCTCTGTCGGTGAAGGTGATATCGAAGGCCTTGGCAAAGCCGTCTCCGAAGTAATGGGTGGTGCCGCCCTGCAAAGCCACGCCGTTGTGCATCATGGGCTCAATGGTGTAGGTCTCCATAGCGCCGGCAAACTTTTCCTTCTCCGTCTTTCTGCCGGTGACGGCGGGGATAGCCAGGGTGTCGCGGTAGAAGTCCTCGTAGACCTTTAACATCTGCAGGGTCTCCTTGCGTGCCTCCTCCTCGGTGGCGTGCATGGTGTGACCCTCCTGCCACAGAAACTCAGAGGTACGCAGGAAGGGACGGGTGGTCTTCTCCCAACGAACCACGTTGACCCACTGGTTGTACAGCTTGGGCAAGTCTCTGTAGGACTGGATGATGTTCTTGAAATGCTCGCAGAACAGAGTCTCGGAGGTGGGGCGTACGCAAAGACGCTCCGCCAGCTTGTTCTCACCGCCAACGGTGACCCAGGCGCACTCGGGAGCAAAGCCCTCTACGTGATCCTTTTCCTTTTGCAACAGGCTTTCGGGAATGAACATGGGCATGTATACGTTCTCGTGACCCAGAGCCTTAAACCGTTCGTCAAGATCTTTTTGAATGTTTTCCCAAATGGCGTAGCCGTAGGGACGGATGATCATGCATCCCTTCACCCCGGAATAATCCGCAAGCTCTGCTTTACGAACTACGTCGGTGTACCATTGTGCGAAATCCACGTCCATGGAGGTGATGGACTCCACAAGCTTCTTCTCTGCCATACCGTTTCGCATCCTTTCCGGATATCTTTTTTGAAATTTTCGGAATCAGCTATTGCAAAAACCGAAAAAAGATAGTATAATGTACTTTAAGTTAATTTGTATTATAGCAAATATTTTTTTGCTTGTCAACAGAAGAAGGAAAAAAAGGAGAACCGAAAAATGGGAGACGTGAAACAAGAGAGCTTTCTGGATCTTGCCGATATCACCTACCTGACCCCCGAAAACGCGATTTTCTCCCGTACAAAGAACGGTTTCCCCGTTATGCGGGCATTTTTGCCTCCCGTGACGGACGACTTGACGGAAGAAAAATTGCCTCCCGAATGGCAGGAGTTCGGCAGGGTGCAGTTCCACCGCGCCTTCCCCTTCGATGCTCCCGACGAATTTATTTCCGTTCTGGACATGGACGGAAAGGAATACGGAATCATCCGCAGTCTTTCCGATTTTGAAGGAGAGGCAAGGGAATTGCTTCAAAACGAGTTGGAGCGGAAGTACCTGGCTCCGGAGATCTCCAAGATCCTGTCCTTGAAGGACAAGCTGGGCTTTTCCTACTGGGAAGTGGAAACGGATCACGGCAGGAAGTCCTTCACCATGCAGGATACCTACCGCAATATGTTCAAAAATTCCGAAAACGGCGTGGTGCTTACCGACGTGGACGGGAACCGCTTTATCATTAAGGACGTCCTGAAGCTGGACGCCAAGAGCTACCGTAAGATCGAGCTGTATTTGTAATTCATGGAACCGAGAAGAATGCCTCCCCGCGGAAAAAAGAATAAGCAGAAGGATCCTCCCGAGCTGATCGCTGCCCGTAAGCGCGCGGCGGAGGAGCTGGGTCTGCCGTGGCGAGAGCCTCCCAAGGGGAAAAAGCCTCGGAAAGGGCAGATCCCTCCTCCGGGAGCGGGCTTTCCTCCCCGTGACGAGAGCCGCCCTGCCGTAGCCTTCGATTTCAACCTGGATTTCAACGGCCGGTCCGTTTTCGGCGCTTGCGCCTGCGACGGCAAGACCTTGGTCCTGGTGCAGGGAGATACCGTCACCAAGCACGAGCTTGCCTCCTTTGAGGAGATCAAGCTGAACCGCGGCGTGGGTACCGTTGCCATTGAGGCCAAGCAGAACGGGGAAGACCTGGAGCTTTGCCGCAGTAACATGAGCCTTTGCACCGCCTTTGAGGCCGCCGTTGGCCAGCTGGAGGCCTGCCGTAAGGGCAAGCCCGGGAAGCCGCCCAAGAATACCAAATGCCCCAAGTGCGGAAGACCATTCCCCCGGGGCGCGGAAAGCTGCGTCCATTGTGCCGACAAAAAGAAGCTGTTGGGCAGATTCCTTGGGTATGCCAAGGGGAACGTGCTTTTGCTGTTGGCAGGGGGCGTGTTCCTGCTTTTGACCTCCGTTATCGGGGTGATCCTGCCCCAGATCCAGGGGCACATGATCGACACCTATCTGGCACCGCCGCCCGGGGTAGAGCCGGGGAGCAAAAGCGGCCTGGTGACCGTGGTGCTTTTGATGGCCCTTTGCGGGCTGAGCCTGGCGGCCTTCGGCTGTTTCCGCCGTATGCTGGTGGCCAAGGCCTCTGCGCGGATCCTGGTGAAGATCCGAGCGGTTTTGTACGAAAAGATCCAATCCCTTTCTCTGGCAGGGCTTTCCAAAC
Source organism: Eubacteriales bacterium (assembly GCA_045589515.1). Lineage (GTDB taxonomy): Bacteria > Bacillota > Clostridia > Oscillospirales > CAG-382 > Coliplasma. Next base: position 47,316 of record JAZNPH010000050.1, read on the forward strand.
GCTCCGCAGGGGAGTTGATTACCCGTCTTTCCAACGACACGGAACAGCTTCGGATGTTCCTGGTGAATTTGGTGCCCGGGCTGTTACAGCAGTCCGTCACCCTCATCGCCGTGGCGGTGATCCTGTTTTCCCGCAATTGGTGGCTCACCCTTGCGGTGATCGCCCCCGCACCCCTTTTGGTGCTGCTGTTCATGACGGTGAACAAGATCATCCGCAGATCTTACCACCGCCAATGGCAGTTGTCCAGTGATGCAAACAATCTGTTGCACGACGTCTTCTCCGGCATCCGCGAGGTGAAGGTCTTCGGCACGGAAAAAAGAGAGCACGACCGCTTTGCCAAAATGGCTCATCGCTTGGCGGACACCTCCAAAAAGAACGAGCTGACCTGGAACACCACGGTGCCTTTCTCCGGCTTCCTTTTGGGGTTCGGAGAATTCCTGGTGCTGTTCATCGTGGGCGGGGAAGTGATCGCAGGGAACGCCACGTTGGGTGATCTTTCGGAGTTTTTGGCCTACGTGGCCACTCTGTACGAGCCCATCCGCTGGTTTGCCCGCGTTCCTCGTATGTTCTCCAACACCTTCATCTCCATGACCAAGGTGGCGGAGGTGCTGGACGAGAAGGAGGACATGACCGACGGTGCTCTGGTGTCCGAGCTGAAGGGTGAGGTGGAATTTAAGGACGCCTCCTTCGGCTACAACCCGCCGGATTACATTCTGAAGCATCTGAATCTGGAGATCAAGCCCGGAGACTTCATCGGTCTGGTGGGCAGAAGCGGCGTGGGTAAGACCACCGCCATCAACCTGATCATGCGGATGTACGACATCAACGAGGGCGAACTGCTCATCGACGGCAAGGATATTCGTTCCTACGATTCCGCCTCCTTCCGTTCCCAGATCGGCGTGGTGCTCCAGGAGACCTACCTGTTCAACGGAACGGTGTACAGCAACCTTGCCTACGCCAAGCCCGGCGCCACCCGTGACGAGGTGCTTCGCGCCGCCAAGCTGGCAGGGGCGCACACCTTCATTATGAAGCTGCCCGACGGCTACAATACCTATGTGGGGGCAAGGGGTAACACCTTGTCCGGCGGTGAAAAGCAACGGATCGCCATCGCCCGCGCCATTCTCCGAAACCCCAAGCTGTTGATCCTTGACGAGGCCACCGCTTCTCTGGATACGGAGACGGAACGGCAGATCCAGGACGCTCTGCAAGCCCTTTCCAAGGGGCGCACTACCGTGGCCATCGCCCACAGACTCTCCACCCTGCGAAACGCCACCAAGCTTGCGGTGTTCGAAAAGGGTGAGCTGGAGGAGCTGGGTACCCACGAGGAGCTGATGGCAAAAGAAGGCAGATACTACCGCCTTGTAATGGCACAGCGCGAGATGAATAAAATGAGCAAATAAACCCAAGGGGCTCCGCCCCTTCGGGAACCCCGCTTAAGAACCTTTTTCGAAAAAAGGTTCTTAAGGATCTCGAAAAACCAAATGCCGAAAACTGCCGTTTTCGGGAATTGATTGAATCACATACCCCTTTCCCTTTCCTCACAATACGGGGTGCAGGGGACGGGTCCCCTGCCGGGGTGTGGGGTAGCACCCCACGGCAAAAATCACAAAAGCAAAACAAAAAACATAGAAAGGCGCACGGCAGCCCGTCGTGCGAACGGAAATGCAAGCATGAGAAACCAAGACAAAACAATGGAAAAGATCGTTGCCTTCTGCAAAGGCAGAGGCTTCGTCTTCAGCGGCAGCGAGATCTACGGCGGTCTGGCAAACACCTGGGACTACGGCCCCTTGGGTGTGGAGTTCAAGAACAACGTCAAGGCGGCATGGAAGAAGAAATTCGTCCAGGAATGCCCCTATAACGTAGGCCAGGACTCTGCCATTCTGATGAACCCTCAGGTGTGGGTGGCATCCGGCCACGTCACCACCTTCAACGACCCGCTGATCGACTGTAAGGCTTGTAAGATGCGCCACCGCGCGGACAAGCTCATCGAGGATTACAATGCGGAAAACAATATCACCGACGTGGTGGTGGAATCCATGACCAACGAGGACATGGTTGCCTACATCCGCGACAAGGGCGTGACCTGCCCCGGTTGCGGCAAACACGACTTCACCGATATCCGTAAGTTCAATTTGATGTTCAAGACCTTCCAGGGCGTTACCGAGGACAACGCGGCTACCGTGTACCTCCGTCCCGAGACCGCCCAGGGTATTTTCGTCAACTTCAAGAACATCCAGCGTACCACCCGTAAGAAGGTTCCCTTCGGAGTGGCGCAGATCGGTAAATCCTTCCGTAACGAGATCACCCCCGGTAACTTCACCTTCCGTACCCGTGAGTTCGAGCAGATGGAGCTGGAGTTCTTCTGCAAGCCCGGTACCGAGCTGGAGTGGTTCAACTATTGGAAGTCCTTCTGCCATCAGTGGCTGTTGGATCTGGGCATGAAGGACGAAAACCTCCGTACCCGCGACCACGACCCTGCAGAATTGGCATTCTACTCCAACGCTACCACCGACTTCGAGTTCATGTTCCCCTTCGGCTGGGGCGAGCTGTGGGGCGTTGCTTCCCGTACCTCCTACGACCTGACCCAGCACCAGAACGTGTCCGGCCAGGATATGACCTATTTCGATCCCGAAACCAACGAGCATTATATTCCCTACGTGGTTGAGCCCTCTCTGGGCTGTGACCGTGTGGCTTTGGCCTTCCTCATCGACGCTTACGACGAAGAGGATATCGGCACTCCCGAGAAGCCCGATGTACGTACCGTGCTCCGTCTCCACCCCGCGTTGGCTCCCTTCAAGGCGGCAGTTCTGCCCCTTTCCAAGAAGCTGGCAGGCCCCGCACAGGAGATCTACGCAGATCTGTGCAAGTATTTCATGGTGGATTACGACGAAGCAGGCTCCATCGGCAAGCGTTACCGCCGCGAGGACGAGATCGGTACTCCCATTTGTATCACCTACGACTTCGACAGTGAAAACGACCACTGCGTGACCGTTCGTGACCGTGACACCATGGAGCAGATCCGTGTTCCCATTGCAGATCTGAAGAAGGTCATCGAAGAACGTATCGCATACTAAAAACACAGGACGGGTGGAAGAATCATGAACGATGCTTTGCAGTTGATCGAAGCCGGACTTGCCTCCGGCTCAAAGGCGCAAAAGAAGATCGGTAAATACCTTTTGGAAAACTACGCTACCGCCGCAGGCATGACCGCCGCCAAGCTGGCAGTGACCGTGGGCACCTCGGAATCCACCGTGGTGCGTTATGCGGCCGACCTGGGCTATCGGGGCTACCCCGAGCTGCAAGCGGCGTTGAAGGAATCCATCCGCGGCACCCTCACCTCCCTCCAGCGTATGGAGCTTTCCTGCGCCACCGCAGGGGGAGACGCCTTCTCCCGCAGTATGCGTGCGGATATGGAGAACATCAAGAAGACCTTGGCAGAAACGGACGTACACATCTTCGATCTGGTTGCCGAAAAGCTCATCGCCGCGCGGCGTATCTACATCATCGGCGCCAGAAGTGCCACCGCTTTGGCCATGTTCTTGGAGTTCTACCTCACCCAGCTCTTTGACGACGTTCGTCTGGTGCAGACGGTGGCGGGCGGCGAGGTCTTTGACCGTATGCTCTCCGTAGGTGCGGAGGACGTGGTCATCGGCATCTCCTTCCCCCGTTATTCCCGCCGTACCCTGGACGCTCTGGATTTTTCCAAGAAGAAGGGCGCCTACGTGGTGGGCGTCACCGACAGCTCCCACAGCCCCCTGGCCTCCCTTGCGGACACCGCCGTGCTGGCTCACAACGAGAACGATTGCTTCGTGGATTCCTTAGTGGCTCCCATGGCCGTGCTCAACGCCATCATCGCGGCCGTTACCGCAAAGCGCCCGGAGGAAAGCGTTGCCCGTCTGACGGAAATGGAACAGATCTGGGACGAATACAACGTCTACAAAACCAATAAGTAAACGTAAAACAACGCCGAGATCACTCTCGGCGGTGTGCTTTTGTTATTCGGTTTCTGCCGCTTTGAGACATTCTTCAATAAAGGCGTTTTTGCGGTTGGTATATGCCAAAACGTCCGTAGGGAACTCCCAAGCGGCTTTTTGCTTGATGGCGTCGTATTCTGCGGCTTTTTCCGGGTGGGCGTTGAGATGATCCCGGAAACGGATGTGTTGATTCCATTGGGGCGACCCGTGAATCACCACCTGGATATTGTTCAGCCTTGTCCCCGTCTCATCATCCCGGGAAAACAACACGATCCCCGGGAAGGGCTGCCCCGCAGAGCGGTAGACACATAGCGCCTGCAGCGGCTGTGCGAAACTCTCCAACCCTTCGAAGGAGACAACGCCCACTGCGATATCAATGATGGGCTTTGCGGAAATGGAGCCGATGGCGGTGCTTCCGATATGCTGAACGTCCACGGCAAAGCTGCCGAAGACCTCCCGCAGGCGGGCGATCATCCGGGAAGCTTCCACTTCCCAAGCCTCATCGTGAGGACAAAGCCGTACTGTTCCTTTTTTCAATCCGTAGTTTGCCATAGGGCGCCTCCCTCGGAAGATGATTCCCAATCATACCACACTTGGGCGGAAAAAGCAAGAGGGAAGCTAAGCCTGTTTTACGGAAATGGAGAGATAAGTAAACACAATAATACCGCCGGGATCACTCTCGGCGGTGTGCTTTTGTTGACAAACGTCCTCTCCCGTGGTATACTATGAAAAAGGATGCAAGGAGGTTTCCGTATGTGGGGCGCAGTTTGCGGTGACGTGATCGGCTCGTATTACGAGGTTCATTGTACCAAGGAATATGACTTTCCCCTTGTGCGGGAAAGTACCTTTACCGACGACAGCGTGCTGATCGCCGCTGTTTGCCGCGCCATTCTGGAGGATCCCCGTCCCGTGGGGCGGTTTTCTTTGGGGGAGCGGGCACGGCAGTACGCCGCTCAATACCGCAGGTTCTATTCCTTCTTTCCCCACGCGGGGTTTGGGAATATGTTCGCCGACTGGGCGAAAACCGGCGGCGGGAAAACCGTGCGGAGCTACGGCAACGGCGGAGCCATGCGGGTGATCCCCATCGGCTACGCCTACGATACCCTGGAGCAGACTCTCCTGCAGGCAAAGGCAAGCTGTCTGTCCACACACCATCACAGAGAGGCGGTCAAGGGCGCGCAAGCCGTCGCCGCCTGCGTCTATCTGGCACGGCATAAGGCAAGCAGGGAAGAGATCCGAGACTACGTCCGCAAGCATTTTTACCCCTTGAAGGAATCCCTCGGAGAATTGCGGGAGTCCCACGTGTTTGACAGCCGCGCCTCTTATAGCGTGCCGCCCGCCATTCAAGCCTTTTTGGAATCCCACGATTACGAAAGCGCCGTCCGCAACGCCGTTTCTTTGGGCGGAGACGCAGATACCCAGGCCTGCATTGCCGGCGGAATTGCCGAGGCGTTCTACGGAGAAGTGCCGTCCCATATTTTGCGTTTTTGCACCTCCCGCGTGGATCTTACCATTCGCAAAACGCTGGAAGAGTTTCGGGAAACCTTTTTGCAAAATACAGGAGGTATACCGTGAACGAAATTGAATTGATGTTGACCGGTCAAATGGAAATGAGCGAGTTTCTCCGACTGTTGAAGTCCGATAGCCGCATTCAGCAGGAGGTGAGAGACTTGGTCCCCGCGGATGCGGTTGGAAATGAATCACATCCGATTTGGAAAGAATATAGCTTTTCCACGATGGAAAAGTATGGGTTTGATCTGTATCGTCTGTTGTTGCATCTCCATAAATTCGATCTTTCCATCCCCGATAATTTGAATATTTGGGGTTCAATCGGATGCATCTATGAATATCTGCATCCGGAGGTGGAATTGACAAACACGTATCACGATGCATTCGGCTTGTATTTATCTGCGGTCATGGATTGTTTTGATGGTCCGGAAGTAAGGCATTGGGTTCTGAAAGTGATACAGGACGCCTGCGATCAGCCAACCAAGAAGAAACGGCTTGAATATGCAAAAAGCGAGATTCGTAGCCTGTTTCATGTTGTAGGCACCGGTCGCCCCAGATGGATTCAAGGTCCCGAATGGCCCATGGGCAAATATTCTCCCATGCAGTACGTTTCCAAAAAGAATCGCGGCGAGGTCGTTTTGTATTTGTTCCAAGACGTGGATACGGGCGAAGTACGGACGGTGGAACAATATTATTAAAACAAAAAGAACATCTTTCCCGTGAGGTTGCTTTGAAATAGGATCGATTGCAGGGGTTAAGGTGATTGCTTAGCCCCGTTTTTCTCCCTCCGCGATATCAATGATGGGCTTTACGGAAATGGAGAGATAAGGAAACACAAAAATACCGCCGGGATCACTCTCGGCGGTTGATTTTATCTTGCTTGATCCAAAGCTTTTCTTGATGGATCCTGCGGCTTCGCAGAACTGCCAACAGGCAGACCAGTGCGGAAGAATATACAAAAGCAACGACGGCTCTCAAAACGGGAACGCTCAGCGCCATCCAAGGCCCCATGAAAAAGTGGGACACCAATAACACGGAATTGCGGGCATCACCGGGAATTATCCAACGGGAGATTTCGGTGACCGCCGCGGCAATGCCGTAGAGGATGAACATGATCTTTCCCTCGGTACGGACGTAGGCAAGCAACTCGGGCTTGAGGGCAAATCGATCCGTCTGTTCCGTGTAGGTGACCAAGCGCTTTTTGAAGCGGTACAGGTAGAAAAAGACGGCGTACATCACCATCATCACCACGTGGAGGGTCATTTCCCGAAGCCATTGGGGCCCGATCTCGTTGAATACGGCGCCGATCACCCAGGCAAACAGCATAAAAACGCCAAGGGAAGCCAGGGACGAATATACGACGCTTTTCAGACAAGCGATCCACGTTTTTTTCGTTTCGGACATAAAAGCTTCCTTTTTTACTTCTTTTGTTCATTGTACCATACATGTGCTGTCGTGTCAATATGCTCAACGCACTTCTTTCACCGTCTACCGGCCTTCAGCTTTTTCAGCTTGCGTTTGTTTCCCGGGCGGTGGACGGCGGCGGTGAGACTGCCCAGCAGGGTGGAAAGCAGAAGGATCCCCAAGGGGAGCCACCCGCCCCATCCTATTTGTCCTTCGGGGTTGGGGAAGAACAGGGACGTCACCGCTCCGAACAGCAACAGCATCCCACCACAAGCAAGGCCCCCGAAGTAGGGATTCATCCCCGCCTTCGAAGTCTTTTTTCCCGCCAACAAACCGCCTATATAACCGCCCCCGAACAACGCCACCGCCGCCGCAGGGACGGCCATTCCTCCGGGGGAGGTACTTTTCAGCGCCAAAAACGCCCCGCCCGCCGCCAGGGCGAATAAGATCCCCACGCCAACCAAAAAGCCTGTCCCGCCCGCCTTCAAAAGGGAAACGGTGCTTCCGGTGGCAGGCGCTTTCTTTTTACCGATGTTTCTTTTCAAGCCTTCATCCCATTCCTTTCACCACATCTGTATGCAAAGGTGGGGAAGTCTATGCAAAAAAACATTGACATCCAAATCGGATGGGGGTATAATGAAGAAAAAACGGGAGGAAGCCTATGTTTCTTTTGGAAAAACACACCGAGATCGATTCCACCAACAACCGCGCCAAGGCGTTGGCGTTGGAGGGCAAACGGAATCTCTGCGTGGTGGCCGACCGCCAGACCGGTGGCAGAGGCCGCATGGGCAGGCAGTTTTTCTCTCCCGAGGGAAGCGGGCTGTATTTTTCCCTGTTGATCTCTCCCACCGTGAAGGGGGAGGACGGCGCCTTGCTCACCACCTTCGCCGCCGTTGCCGTGGCAGAGGTGCTGGAGGAGCTGACGGGGAAGGAGACCGCCATCAAATGGGTCAACGACGTCTACATGAACGGCAAGAAGATCTGCGGCATCCTCACGGAAGGCTCCGTGGACTACGAGACCGGGAAGTTCGCCTACGCCGTCATCGGCATCGGCATCAATCTGGGGAAGACCGCCTTCCCGGAGGAGCTTGCTTCCATAGCTTCCGATGTGGAGCGGGAGACCGGGGTAAGCCTTCCCCGGGATACGGTTCTGCAAGCCCTCCTGGCCAAGTTTGAACATATGGAGGAAGCCCTTGAAATAGGCGCTTTCATGGAGACCTACCGCAAAAAATGCTTCGTCCTCGGGAAGGATGTCACCGTCACCCGGGGGAACGAGCGCTTCCCCGCAAAAGCCCTGGACGTCAATGCCCGTGGGGAATTGGTGGTAGAAGCAGACGGCAGGATCATGACCCTCCCCAGCGGAGAAGTCTCGGTAAGAATGTAAAAAAAGGAGCCGATTGGGCTCCTTTCTCGTTTATTATCAGTCAACCCTCGCAAAGTCTTCCTATTCCGGCGGTATGCGGCATTGCTTGCGAAAACAAGGGTTCAGCACCTTATAAGGATTTTTTGAAACGCTCATTGTAACTCCTTGATCTCAACCAAGATCTCTTCTGCCAATATGGTCAACGTATCTCCATTGAAGAACTCAAACAGCATCGGAACGTATTGAATTCCCTTGTTCCATCCGGTCTTGGTCAAACAAGAAGCGTCTTTTAGTGCTTCTTCCGAGTTTGCTTGCAACTTGGAAAGCTTTTCGAAAACATCTTCGCAGGGAGAATATCCTGCCCAATAAATATCATTGCAAGCGTTTTCTCCCCAAAAGCAGCAACCGATCAGTTCGTGATATACGACGTTGTTGAAGCACAGGCTGTATTCTTTCTTCACGTATTTATTTGTGCAGGTCATTTCGATTGCCCGTTCTGTGTATGAGTAGGTGTACTCGGAGAAACTGCTGTCGTGGAAATAGATCTCATTCAGATTTTCTTGATTTTCTATTGTGAAACTGAGCATACGCTTTCCCTTTCGATAAAAACCGCCGTACTCACCCCTTGGGCAAGTACGGCACACGGACGATTTTTGCGGTGCGGAGTGAGAGCCTTCGTACCTGCTTGTAAACCCATTTTACCATATTTTGACAGCCTTGTCAAGACGTAAAAAAGGAGCCGATTGGGCTCCTTTCTCGTTTATTATCAGTCAGCTTTCGCAAAGTCTTCCTTGCCTGCGCCCGAAGAGAGTCTGCCCTCCCCCTCCCGGGGAAGGGGGAAGGCACAAGCGCACGGATGAGGTTCCTCTCGCAAAAACGGCGAGGGTGGAACTGTAACGGCTACACGTCATCTCTGAGCATACCAACCCTGCGGGTTGGCCGCGCGGGACCGCACCTCGATATAGTGTCATCCTGAGGGAGCGCGAAGCGCGAGTCGAAGTTTCTGTAGTCGAGGTGCGAAGCACCGAGCATCAGAAACCGCCGCAGGCGGGATCTCATAAGAGTCTGATGTACCTTACCGAGGGCAAAGAACTGTTTTATCACAAAGGGTGTAAGTTTACTTATGTAGGGGTAGATCAGATTTTGAGGAGATCCCTTCGGGATGCAAGCATCCCTCCGTTTTGCTCCGAACGGCTTATCGCGGCCAATACAGATCGAAAAGCGTAGAATAGATATGCCGCTATGCAAAACGGCGCTGCCATTTTGGCGTCTTAGGAGCAAGAGCCTTTCCTTCTCCGCAAAACTTCGACTCGCGCCTCGCGCTCGCTCAGGATGACAGATGGGGTGGGCTTGCTCGCCAAACTTCGATGCGCAAACCCGCAGGGTTGGTATGCTCTGAGCGTGACCAAGTCGGCGCATTGCTTTTAATGTATACGTAGTTTTGCTACGCCGACGTCAAAAACGGCAAAGCCGTTTTTGAAACTGCAGATGGAAGCGTGGGGCGCATGGCCTTATACCGGGCATTATTGCATACCGCCGACGTCAAAAAACGGCGAGTCGTTTTTCGAGTTCCTTACTTCTCCGTATTCCTCTTTTTCGGCGTGAAGCAGTTGTACAGCGTTTTGGCGCAGATCTCTTGCAACCGCCGCGCCCGTTCGTCATCGGGCAACAAAAGCATTTTCTCCATCTCGTAGGATTCTGTTACATGTCTTTCGATATAAGACGGAGAATAATTTTTGAGGCTCAACGTGCTTTCCCGATAGTTTTCAATAGCTTTTGGGGCAATTTCTATTTCTCCCAGGTATAGCGAAGTATATCCTTGCAAACGAAACAAATCTTGACCGCCGTATGGTAGATATCTGCTGCGCTCGTATGCGGGCAAGTCGCAATATTGCAACAACAGCTCCGGCGAAGAAATAGTTTTGAAAAACGGCAAAACCTCGTTTTCAATAACAGGTGCCATTCTGCCTAACCACGCACTCGCATCATCCTCCGTGATTTCACCATACGTACATATCAAGTTTTGTAACTCTCTGTGAACAAACTCAATATACTCGCCATAAGTTAGATGCCTGAACTCGGTGGGCATATACAACGGCAAAATATAACACCATACTCTTACATGGCTTACAAATTCGGGAGTGAAACAAAACGCGATATCGTTTTCGATTTTATAAAAACAGCTTCCGTATTTGCGAAATCCCAGCCCTTTGAAATAAGGATTTAGTACCTTGTAAAGATTTTTTGAAACGCTCATGTTCAGATTTCCTCCCTACAAAAAACGCCATACTCACCCCTTGGGCAAGTACGGCACACGGACGATTTTTGCGGTGCGGAGTGAGATCCTTCGTACCTGCTTGTAAACCCATTTTACCATATTATGACAGCCTTGTCAAGACGTAAAAAAGGAGCCGATTGGCTCCTTTCTCGTTTATTATCAGTCAACCTTCGCAAAGTCTTCCTTGCCTGCGCCGCAGAGGGGGCAGACGAAATCATCGGGGAGATCGTCAAAGCGAGTGCCGGGTTCAATGTCATTTTCGGGGTCGCCTGCAGTTTCATCGTATTCCCAACCGCAAAGCTCACAAACATACTTTTTCATAAATAATCAACCTTTCTTCCATTTGTATTTTTGCTTGCGATAGTATAGCCCACCAAAATGGAGTTGTCAAGGGGGAAAACGAGGTTTTTTGCAGAAGGGCGAAAATAATTTTGCCGCGGCGGAGGTGAGAAAGTTCTTTTTGCGTTTTTCCTTGACATTGGCAACAAAATGGAGTATAATAAACCGACTATACCCCCATTCTTTTGGGGAGGGAAGGCGTACGCCGTTCCCGGAAGGCATGCGGCCTCCCCGGAACGCATAAGCTGACAATGCCTCCAACTACTGGCAAGAAAGGAACGGCTACCCTATGGGCGTTTTGGAATCTATTTTCTACGGTATTCTCCAAGGAATCGCGGAATTCCTTCCCATCTCCAGCTCCGGCCATCTGGCCCTGGCTCACAATTTCTTCGGCGCGGAAGGGGAGCAATACCTGGCTTTCGATATTCTGCTGCATCTGGCTACCCTGTTCGCGGTGCTGATCATGTACCGTAAAGAGGTGTGGCTCATCGCGAAAGGCTTCTTTACCTTAATGGGGAAGCTCTTTACCGGGAAGGTGAAGAAAACACCCTTGGCGTTTGGGGAAAGACTGTTCCTCATGCTTTGCGTGGCTTCCGTCCCCCTGGTTCCCGCGGCCTTACTTTCCGATTACGTGGAGGCTGTCAACGGTACCAGCTGGCTTATCGGCTGTCTGCTGATCTTCAACGGCTGTATGCTTTGGTTCAGCGACCGCCTGGCGGCAGGGAAGATCACTCTGGAGCAGGCGGGCTGGCGCCGCCCCTTCCTGGTTGGATTGGTGCAGATGGTGGGCGTGCTGCCCGGTATTTCCCGTTCCGGCTCAACCATCACAGGCGGCAGACTCTGCGGCTTCACCCGTGAGGACGCTGTACGTTTCTCTTTCCTCATGTCCATGCCCGCCATCGTGGGGGCGTGCGTATTGGAGCTGCCCGACTTTTTCTCCGCAGGCGTTCCCTCGGAGCTGGTAGCTCCCTGTATCGCAGGAGCGCTCTCCGCCTTCGTCGTGGGGCTTGGCGCTATCAAGCTTTTGCAATTCTTTGCCCGTAAGAAGGGCTTTACCCTGTTTAGTGTGTATACCGTGCTGGTGGGCATGACGGCCATCGTTGCCGATCTCTGTCTGTAAGCACATCTTGAATCAATCGTAAGGAAGTATAGTTTATGGCCAAGAAACCCCAAACGAAAAAGAAATCCGCTGCCCCCAAGGGGAACTCCAAGAAGCCCACGCGGGATACCTCCCCCAAGGGAAACGCTCCCGTACAGGAGGAGAAGGGTCCCGGCAAGTATCAGACCCCGGTGCGTTATCTGCTGGGCTTTTTTGCCGTGTTCCTGATCATCACCTTCTTTCCCGGCATCGATTCCGGGGTGTTGGGGAACGTGCGTGAGCTTTTGAAGGGGCTGTTTGGCTTCGGGTATTATTTTGCCCCCTTCTTCATCCTCATCGGGGTGCTTCGCTGGGATCCCAATCAGAAAAACACCACCAACTCCGCCAGAGTTGTTTTGCTGTGCGCGGTGTATCTCTTTGTGCTGTGCTGGGTGCATCTGATCTCCGTGAGAGCCACCGCTCCCCAGGATTTGGGTGCGGCAGTGAAGAGCTTTAGCGGCTTGTACGCCTCCGGCCGCAGTATGGCCTCCGCCGGTCTGGTGGGCGGTATTTTCTGCGCCATCGCGGCGCGGGTAGTGGGCTGGGTTCCCACGGCCATTTTGGCTTCTCTGGGGATTTTTGTGTGCACCGTGCTTCTGTGCGGCAGTACCCCCATGGCCACCCTGCGGGCGATCTTCCGTTTCTTCCGCAATTTGACCCTGTTTGACGAAAAAGAAACTCCCGAAAAAGAGCCTGCTCCCGCTCCTGCTCCCAAAAAGAAAACTCCTGCGATTCCCAAGACTCCCGTGGAAAAGAAGGAAAAGAAGCACAAGGTTCCCACGGTGCTGATGGACGACCTGCCCATTACGGACACGCCTACCCGGGACAAGCACATCGTGCAGGAAAAGAACGGCCAGCATCGCTTCATTCTGCCCGAGGAGGAACAGGAGGAGGTCTTCTCACGTGTTCCCATCGAGCTGTTCCGCAAGGAGGACGAGCCCAAGACAGTCCCCGCTCCCGAACTGAAGAAAGACGCCCCCGCAGAGAGAAAACCTGCGGCAGAATCTAAATATATCGAAGAGGAAGAGGAATTCTTCAACCGTCCCGCCGCTCCCGCGGCAGAGGAAGCACAGCCCGCTCCCGCACCTGCCGAGGAGCCTGCTCCCGCACCCGTAGAGGGGATCCCCGAAGAAGAGGTGGCGGAAGAGGTCACGGAGCTGGAAATGAAGGAAAACCTGCCTCCGCCCTACGTGTTCCCGCCCATCTCCCTGCTGACCCCCGGGGAAGGGGATTCCCCCAAGCCCACGGCGGCCGACGTTGCCGCAGTCAGCCGTAAGTTGGAGGCGGTGCTGGAAAGCTTTAAGGTGAAGGCTCACGTCATCGGAGCATCTTTCGGCCCCACCGTTACCCAGTATGAGGTTCAGCCGGAGACCGGTGTCCGTGTGAAGCAGATCGCCAATCTTTCCGACGATATTGCCCTCCACCTAGCCGCACCCTCCGTGCGTATCGAGAATATTCCCGGCAAGAGTGCCATCGGTATCGAGATCCCCAACCGCAGCTCCTCTGTGGTGCGTCTCCGGGGACTTATCGAAAACAGCACCTTCCGCGACCACAAGAGCAAGCTGGTCACCGCCCTGGGCGAGGACGTTTCCGGCAACCCCGTGTATCTGGACATTGCCAAAATGCCCCACCTGATGATCGCAGGCGCTACGGGTATGGGTAAGTCCGTTTGTATGAACTCTTTGATCGTGTCCTTGCTCTACCACGCCTCTCCCGATGAAGTGAAATTCATCATGATCGACCCCAAGAAGGTGGAAATGGCGGACTACAACGGCATTCCCCACCTGCTGGTTCCCGTTATCAACGACGCCAAGAAGGCGGCGGGCACTCTGAACTGGGCCTGTGTGGAAATGGAAAAGCGCTACAACCTGATCCAGGAGGTAGCCGCCAAGAATCTGGTGGAATACAACATGATCGTCAAGGACGATCCCGAGCGCGAGCAACAGCCCTACATCGTGATCTTCATCGACGAGTTGGCTGATTTGATGATGACCGCCCCCGACGACGTGGAGACCTCCATCTGCCGTTTGGCACAGAAGGCCCGTGCCGCAGGCATCCATCTGGTCATCGGTACCCAGCGTCCTTCCGTGGACGTTATCACCGGCTTGATCAAAGCCAACATCCCCTCCCGTATCGCCTTCACCGTGGCCTCCCAGGTGGATTCCCGTACCATTCTGGATCTTACCGGTGCGGAAAAGCTGTTGGGTCGCGGCGATATGCTGTATTACCCCGTGGGCGCTATGAAGCCCATCCGTGTCCAGGGTGCTTTGGTAGACGGTAAATCCGAGGTGGTTGCCGTTACTCAGTTCATCAAGGACGCCGCCACTGCCTCCTACGATGAGGACATCATTGCCCAGATCGAAAAAGAAGCCAAGCTCTGTGGCGCACCCAAGAACCGCCGTGCAGAGGTGGAGGGTGAAGGGGGAGACGAGCCCAAGCTGGACGAAAAGTTCCTGGACGCTCTGGAGTTGGCCATCGATACCCAGAACATTTCCACCTCCATGGTGCAGACCCGTCTGGGGCTGGGCTACGCCCGTGCCGCCCGTATCGTGGGCGTCATGGAGCAGAAGGGCTATATCGGCTCCTACGACACTGCCACCAAGGCCCGTAAGATCCTCATCACCCGCGAGGAATTGATGGAAATGCGGATGAACAAGGCGGACGAAGACAATGAAGGCTAAGGGTTGGTTTGCCCTCCTGCTGACGGTGTTGGTCTGCCTTTCGGGCTGTGACGCAACGGCAGAAGGCAGCAGGGGCAACGCCCTGACCGTGCCCTTGGATCGGATCCTGGAGGCTCTGCAGACAGGGAACGTAGGACTTTACGAATCCGCTTTCCCTACGGATTTTACTGTTCAATACCGCAGCGAATATCCCGATCTTGCCGATACCGTAGAGGAGATTTTGATCTCTGCAAAGCAAAAGAACCGCAAGGATCTGGGAGATACCTTCAGCATCCGTTACCGGCTGATGGGCAATGAAAAGCTTTCCCCCGATATCCTGGAGCCCTATTACGGCTATACGGGTGTGGATCCCTTCCGCTACACCATGCCCTTGGAATCCATCACCGATTTCCGCGAGATCACCGTGAAGGTGTCTTTCGAAGGCTCCTTCGATTCTTTCGAAAAGGAGCTTACCTTCCGCGTGTTGTTCATCGACGGCGTGTGGTACCTCCACCCGGAATCCTTCGGCACCGTTCTGCGAAGCCAAACACCATAACGAAAAAACCGTCGGCTTTCAAAGTCGGCGGTTTTTTGCGAACAAGGCGATTTTTTGAACGAATGGTAAAATTTTCTTGTGAACTATTGACATGAAAACTTGTATTTGATATATTGAAACTGTGAAAGTGCCCAAAGCCGTAAGGAAGGGAGTCCAATGTCTCATACATTGGCAGATCACTAAACTGACCTATTCCGAAAGCGACGTTGAGCTTCGCGGAAAAATTTCGTATTTGGCAGTCGGAGCCGAGTTTACCTTTGCTGCAACGCTGTATTCCTCCCATCCGGATGAATTTGGGCAAGGTGAAATCACTTGGTCTGTGGCGAACGGAACCGGGAATGCTTCCATTTCGGAAAATGGGGAATTGGTAGGTAACATGCTGGGAACGGTGACGGTTACTGCACGGTATAGCGGCACTACCCGGAGCGAAAGTCATGATGTACAGATCATTCCGGCAGACGGAATTTATTTGATCAGCAATCGCCAGACAGGTTTGTATGCAGATGTCAAGGATCAAATCATGGCCGATGATTCGCTGATTTATCAATGGGAATCTCACAAGGGCGATACACAGCGATGGTTGCTCGCACACCGCGGCAATGGATACTTTACTATTAAATCGCTATATTCCGGATCTACTGCATATTATTTGAGCGTGAAAGATGATTCCGCTGCATTGAGCGCAGAGATTGTCCTTGCTTCCGGAGTTATCACGAACGGAATGCTTTGGAAGTTGGAACCAACGACCAACAGTGTGTTTAAGTTGATCGCTAAATCTGGGGAATCGAACGGTTACGTTTTAGCTACTACCACATCTGCACCCGAAATAACGCAGACGATTATTGATAGAACTCATGAACAGTTAATTGCTGAAATGGAACAATTTGATTTTGAGTACACCATTACAGAGCAAACAGGATGGGGTGTGAACGATGCGAGAACAGACTCGTATTACTATGAACTGTCTGCTGCGTATGAGCTGCTTTCCGGTGCAGCGGGCGTATATTCAACCAGATATCGTATTTCGGAAGGAGAAACACAATGAAGAAAACAATCGTATTGATACTGGCGATGATCTTCCTTTTGACTTCGTGCAATGCAGAAGAAACCGCCTCGACTGTTTCGGAGCAGTATGCTAATGCGGACGATTATCTCTACCGAACATGGGGGTACGGCTCTTGGAAAGATTTTCACTTTGAAAATGCGATTTGGCTTGAAACGGACGGTAGTGGAGCATTTGACATAAAAGTCCCTATGGGAACTGTTCAGGTTTCTCCGTATTTAGTCAAAGCCATGGAGGATATGCCGGATAATCTCCGCTTGCGGGTGATCGTAAGCTTTAAGTCTATGCTTCCGGAGGAATATTGGAATACCGTCTTGGAAGGAAAAACTGTCAGAGAGTATTATGAGATCATCGAGTCAGAAGAAGATCTGAAAGCAGCCAATCTTGCCATAGATCTATTGTACCCGTACAAGAGCGAGTGGTTTTACAAGATATATCGTACCATTCACGTTTCGGACGAACAGGCGGCTTTAGGCGGAATTGTAGATGATTTTTGTTTCTACGCATGTATGACCAAGAAGGAGATTCTTGAACTAACCTGCGACGAAGACGAAGCCTTTTATATCTTCGCCGCAATATATAAGTAATTTAACACACAACAAAACCACCGAGGGAACTTGAACAGCCCTCGGTGGTTTGCTTTTCGTCTTATGCTTTTTTCTTGGGGAGGGATTGATAGCCCCCGTGGCGGGAAGCCACGGCTGCATACACGGCGGAGGCAAATTCAGCGGCAGAACGCAGGTCGCCGCCGTGGAGATAATGACCCACCAGCGCGGCGGTATAGGCCTCGGAAGCCCCTGCGGGATCCACCACTTCGCTTTCCGGGCCGGAGATGGCGCTGAAATACTTACCGTCGTAGATAAAGGAGCCCACGTTCCCCAACTGCAAAACGATATAGCGCACGTCAAACCGCTTGCGGATGGTGTAGCACGCCAGCTTGCGGTTTTCTTCGTTGCCGGGCTCAATGCCGGAGAACAGCCTTGCATCCTCCTCATTTAAGATCAAAAGCTCGGTAGCCCCCAGCTTTTCGAAGGGGAAGTCGGTAGGAACGGCCTCCCGTCGTACGGAACCGTCCAGGAAGAAGGGGATGCCCCGCTCTTCGGCAACGGCGGAAAGACGCAGGATCATCTCCGGATCCCCCTCCAGCGACGCCACGATGGCGTCGGGATAACTGCCCATGGCACCTTCGGCGTAGGTATAATCCAGGTGCGCGTTGGCGCCGGGGAAGAAGATCTCTCTGGTGGTGCCGTCCCGTTCGGTAAGCTCCAGAGAAAGACCTGTCTGGCATTCTCTTTTCACAGTAACGTTGGCGATGTGAAGTCCTTCGCTCTTGAACACCTCCACCAAACGATCGCCGTAATAATCGTCACCCACGCGGGCGCAAAGCACGGCGTCGTACCCCAGTCTTGCGGCGGCGATGGCGCTCAGGGCGCTTCTGCCTCCGGGGGCGAAGGTATAGTTGCCGTCGGAGAGGATGGATTCTCCCGGCACAGGAATGTAGGGGGTGCCCACCGCAAAGCGGATGGCGGCGTTGCCCACGAACAGCAGTCTTTTCTTTGCCATAGCGTTCCCTTTCTGCTTCCTCGAAAAAAGTCGATTTTCTTTACCATAGTATACCGCTAAAATAAGTATTTGTCAATATCTATCCTGCTTTACTGCCAAATATTTCAGCCTGGTGGCGTCCCCGCCCCGCCTGTGCCGTTCCTCCTTATTGGTTTTCAAGACCGCCTGCACCTGCTCATAAAGGGTGCGGTTTTGGACTTTCAGCCGTATGGTCAGATCCTTGTGTACCGTGGATTTGCTGACGCCGAACCTTCCCGCGGCGGCGCGGACGGTGGCTCCCGTTTCCGATACGTATTTTCCGATCTCCTCCGCCCGTGAGGGGGTGTGGGAATATCCAAGGGAATGGTACATGGAAAAATAGCTCCTTTCCTGTCATCTGTATGTAATTTTTTTATAAAATATGTAGGGAATGAACCAACTTTTGGCGGTTTCCTCTTGACAAAATCGACGGTAAATGTTATATTTAGAATGACTCTATTTTGGAGGAGTGTACCGTTTTGGGCAGAGTCATTTTTGTCACCGCCTTCAAGGGCGGCGCGGGGAAGACCACCGTTTCGGCGGGGATCTCTGCGGCACTTGCGGCCTTGGGAAAGCGTGTTTGCATTGTGGATGCGGATTTCGGGATGCGGTGCATGGACTTGGTTTTGGGTATGGAGGATCGGGTTCTTCGGGATTGCGGTGACGTGTTGTTCGGCCGCTGTATGCCTGCGGAAGCCATCGTTCCCGTTCCCGGAAGGGAAAATCTGCATTTTCTCGCTGCGCCCATCCGTTACGACGGAAGCCCTTTCCCTCACGGGAGCGAAGCGAAGCTCTTTTCCTATCTGAGAAGGGAATACGATTATTGCATCGTGGATTCTTCTGCGGAACTGTCGGGATATTATCGTCGGTTTGCCATGCAAGCGGACGAGGCTGTGGTGGTGTCTCTCCATCAGACCACTGCCATCCGTGCTGCGGAAAAAA
Source organism: Eubacteriales bacterium (assembly GCA_045589515.1). Classification (GTDB taxonomy): domain Bacteria; phylum Bacillota; class Clostridia; order Oscillospirales; family CAG-382; genus Coliplasma. The sequence goes on from JAZNPH010000050.1 coordinate 66,123, forward strand.
CGGCGGCGAATTTGGCTCGATTGGGGCATAACCGCGTGCATTTGGTGGTGAACGGCTACCGCGAAGCCTATGCAAAGAACGGTAGCTTGCCTACTGTGCTGGAAATGATCCGACGTTCCCACGTACCATTGCTGGGTGTGGTTCCCATTTCGGACGTGCTTCCCGCCCGTCAAGAGAAAGGCATTGTTCCCTTTGACGGCAAGGGGTGGGAAAGACTACTCCCCTATGAAGTCGCTTTTCTCAACGTTGCCTTGCGGCTGTGCGGCAGTGCGGTTCCATTGTTGCAAGGCACCCACCGCCCGAAGCGAAAGAAGAAGTGCTTCTCCATCGCCTTCGGTCGTCTGTCCGGCAAAATAGCCGGCAGGACGTAACTCCTCTCTAAGAAGAAAGAAAGGTTGTGTAAGATCATGAATATTGCGATCATCGCTAACGACAAAAAGAAGGAACTTATCACCGAGTTTTGCATGGCATACTGCGGCGTTCTTTCCCGCCACAACATCTGCGCCACTGCGACGACCGCGAAGTACATCGCCGAGGCTACGGGCCTGACCATCGAGAAGCTCCTTTCCGGCTTCCACGGCGGTGCTCATCAGCTGGCATCCAAGATCTCCTACGGGGAAGTGGATCTTTTGATCCTGCTTTGCGACACCCGTGACGCCCAGGAGTACATGGAGATCGAGGTACCCCTGATCCGTGAGTGCGATACCCACAACGTCCCCGCGGCGACCAACATTGCTACCGCCGAGGCGTTGATCCTTTCCCTGGAGCGCGGCGACCTGGATTGGCGTGCCAACGACAGAAGCACGTCCTTCGCAGGCTGATTGCTGCGTTTCCGGCAATGACCGCCGAAGTTTTCGGCGGTGCATTTTTGCGCGTGCATTTTTTTGAGTACAAAGAGTTAAGGATATAAAGCTTTATGAAACTGACACCTACCGAGGGCATGCGGGATTACCTGCCCTCCGAAAACAGCATCCGAGACAGTCTGATGCAGACCATCCGCGGCGTATATCGCTCCAACGGCTTCCGTGCCATTGAGACCCCCGCGGTGGAAAGTTTGGAAAATTTGGAAAACAGCGACGGCGGCGACAACCTGAAGCTGATCTACCGCTTGGAAAAGCGTGGGCAGAAGCTGGAAAAGGCCATCGAAGCAGGGGATTTCGCCCACTTGTGCGATTTGGGTCTCCGTTACGACCTGACCCTGCCCCTGTCCCGCTATTACGCTTGTCATAAAAACGATCTGGAGACCCCCTTCAAAACCATTCAGATCGGCAGAGTTTACCGTGCGGAGCGTCCCCAGAAGGGCAGGCTCCGTGAGTTCGTCCAGTGCGATATTGACATTCTGGGCTCCGACAGCATGGACTGCGAGGTGGAGCTGATCTCCGTCACCGCGGAAGCACTGCTGGCGGTGGGCATCGACGAATTCAAGGTGCGGATCAACCACCGCAACCTGCTTCGCAACCTGATCATCTGGTGCGGCTTCCCCGCAGAAGCCTCCGATACCGTCTGTGTCACCGTGGACAAGGCGGACAAGATCGGCTTTGACGGAGTAAAAGCAGAGCTTTGCGAGAAGGGCTTCGGGGAAGAGGCGGCGGACAAGCTGATCTCCATCCTCACCGGGGATCTCCGCTTGGAGACCCTGGCCTCCTACGGCTGTGAGGCGGAGGCAGAGGTGCTGGGCTCTATTCTCAGTCAGACCAACGCTCTGGCAGAGGGCAGATACGAAGTGATTTTCGACGCTACCCTGGTGCGCGGTCAGGGCTATTACACCGGTACGGTGTTTGAGATCGAATGTCCTGCCTTCGGCGGTACCGTTGCCGGCGGCGGCAGATACGATAACCTTATCGGCAAGTTCACCGGGGAATCCGTTCCCGCTGTGGGCTTCTCCATCGGCTTTGAACGGATCTTCTCCGTCCTTTGCCAGCGGGGAGAGCTGGGGCAGAAGGAACGGCTGGCGCTGTTCTATGACGAAGGGCAGATTGCAGAAGCCATTCGCTACGCCCGTACCCTCCATGGGGAATTTGACGTCACCTTGGTGAAAAAGAAGAAAAAAGTGGGCAAACAGCTTGCCCAGGCGGAAGCGCAGGGCTACCGCTACGCAGAATTTTTGGAAAATCCCGGCCAGCGCAAACCGCTGAACGTGAAAGAAGGAGAATAAAGAAGATGGCAGAACTGATGGGCGGCGATCGCCGCACCCACTATTGCGGCGATCTGCGCCGCGACCACGCAGGCGAGAGAGTCTGCGTTATGGGCTGGGTCAAAAAGAAGAGAAACCTTGGCAATTTGTTGTTCTTGGATCTGAGAGACCGTACCGGCTTCGTACAGCTGGCTTTTGACGATACCACCGATCCCGCGTTGTTTGAGAAGGCGGCCTCCTGCCGCAACGAGTTTGTCCTTTCCGTGTGCGGTACGGTGAGAGTCCGTTCCAGCATCAATACGGAGATCCCCACCGGCGAGGTGGAGATCTATGCAGACTCCGTAAAGATCCTTGGCGAGAGTGAGGTACCTCCCTTTGAGATCGTGGACGACTGCAAGACCTCCGAGGACATCCGTCTGAAGTACCGCTATTTGGATCTCCGCCGCAGTAAGCTGCAGCAGAATCTGATGTTCCGTCACCGTGTGGCCAAGGTCACCCGTGACTATTTCGATGAGAACGGCTTTATCGAGATCGAGACGCCCTACCTCATCCGTTCCACTCCCGAGGGAGCGAGAGACTACCTGGTACCCTCCCGCGTGCATCCCGGCTCCTTCTACGCTCTGCCCCAGTCTCCTCAGCTGTATAAGCAGCTGTCCATGGTGGCAGGCTTTGACCGCTACGTGCAGATCGCCCGTTGCTTCCGCGACGAGGACCTGCGTGCAGACCGTCAGCCCGAGTTCACCCAGATCGACCTGGAAATGAGCTTCGTGGACATGGAGGACATCCTGGCCATGGCGGAAGGCTATATCCACAGACTGTTCCTTGAGACCATGGATATCGATCTTCCCATGCCCATCCCCAGATACACCTACAAAGAGGTGATGGAGCGTTACGGCTCCGATAAGCCCGATATCCGCTTCGGCATGGAGATCTGCGATCTTTCCGAAGTGGTCAAGAACTGCGGCTTCTCCGTGTTCACCGGTGCTTTGGAGGCAGGCGGCTCCGTCCGTGCCATCGTGCTGAAGGATGCGGCAAACCGTATGACCCGCAAGGACATTGACAAATTGGTGGAATACGCCAAGGGTTGCGGCGCCAAGGGCGTTGCCTGGGTACGCCGTGCCGAGCAGACCAGTTCCTCCTTCGCCAAGTTCATGACCGAGGAAGAGATGGAGGCTATCTACACCGTTTCCGACTGCAGGGAAGGGGATATCCTTCTGGTGATGGCAGACGGGGACACCAACAAGCTTCTCACCCAGCTGGGTCAGCTCCGTCTGGAGGCGGCCAACCGTCTGGGCATCGAAAGAAAGGGTTTTGCCTTCCTTTGGGTGGTGGAGTTCCCCTTCTTCGAATACGACAAAGAAAGCGGCGAGTGGCTGGCAATGCACCACCCCTTCACCGCCGTCATGGACGACTGCCTGCCCTATCTGGAAACCGACAAGGGCAACGTTCGTGCAAAGTGCTACGATTTGGTTCTGAACGGTATCGAGCTGTCCTCCGGCTCCATCCGTATCACCGATCCCGTATTGCAGGCGAAGATCTTCGAGCTGTTGGGTCTTTCCGACGAGGAAGCCCACGCCAAGTTCGGCTATCTGCTGGATGCCTTCCGTTACGGCGCACCTCCTCACGGCGGTATGGCTCTGGGTCTGGACCGTCTGGTGATGCAGATGGTGGGCGCAGACAGCCTGCGTGACGTGGTTGCCTTCCCCAAGGTGCAGAACGCCTCCGAGCTGATGACCGGTTGTCCCGCAGAGGTTCCCGAGCAGGCGCTCCGTGAGTTGGGGCTCTTACACGAAGATAAAACCGAAGGAGAAAATGTATGATTGAGATCAACGGCCTTAGCAAAGTCTTCGGCACGCAGCGCGCGGTAGATGACGTGACGTTCCGTGTGGAAGAAGGGGAGATCATGGGGTTCTTGGGGCCGAACGGTGCAGGTAAATCCACCACGATGAATATTCTCACCGGCTATTTGTCCGCTACCAGCGGTACTTGCCGCGTGAACGGTGTGGATATCCTGGAAAATCCGTTGGAGGCAAAGCGTAACATCGGCTTTTTGCCGGAGATGCCTCCTCTTTACACGGATATGACCGTCAAGGAATATCTGAGCTTTATTTATGACCTGAAGGGATGCACCTTCCCCCGTCAACAGCATATCCGGGAGATCTGCGACGTGGTGAAGATCGGGGACGTTTACGACCGTCTCATCGGCAACCTTTCTAAAGGTTACCGCCAGCGTGTGGGTATTGCACAGGCGCTGATCGGCAACCCCCGTGTGCTGATCTTCGATGAGCCCACGGTAGGTCTTGACCCCAAGCAGATCATCGACATCCGCAATCTGATCCGTATGCTGGGCAAAGAGCATACCATCATCCTTTCCACCCACATCCTCCCCGAGGTACAGGCGGTGTGCGACCGTATCGTGGTCATTAACAAGGGTAAGATTGTTGCCAACGAGAAGACCGAGGATCTGGTCACCGCCGTGGACGGCTCCCGTAAGATGGTAGCCAAGGTGGTTGGTCCTCAGGACGAGGTTCTGAAGGCCTTGAAGAGTGTGGCGGGCATCCGTTCCGTGGACGTGCTGGGCAAGCGCGACACCGACAGCATCAGCTACCTCATCGAATCCGAGGAGCGTGTGGACGCAAGAAAGCCCCTGTTCTATACCCTTGCCTCCAAGGGCTGGCCGCTGGTTGGCTTGGAGGGCATGGAACTGAGTCTGGAGGATATCTTTATCCGTCTGATCGGCGACCAGCGCAAGGGAAGAAATGCCAAAGGAGGTAAAAACTGATGTTTGCTATCTATAAAAGAGAGCTTCGCTCCTATTTCGTGACCCCCATCGGTTATATCTTCTGCGGTATGTTCCTGTTGGTTTCCGGGTTGCTGTTCTATTTCACCACTCTGGCAAACCAGAGCACCCAGAGCCTGGGCGAATACTTCATGTACATGATCTTCATGTTCGCCATCATCATCCCTCTGCTGACCATGAAGCTGTTCGCAGAGGACCGCCGTACCAAAACAGAGCAGCTTTTGCTCACCGCGCCCGTTTCCTTGACGGGCATGGTCATGGGTAAGTATCTTGCCGCTCTGACCATCTACGGCTGTACCTTCCTGGTAAATACTGTGAACTTCGTTCTGCTGTATATGTACGGCACTCCCAACACCGCATCCATCTTCGCCAACATTCTCGGCGTGTTCTTGATCGGTGCGGCCTTCGTTGCCGTGGGTCTGTTCCTGTCTTCTTTGACCCAGAATCAGCTCATTGCGGCTGTTTCCTCCATCGGTCTCAACGCAGTGATGCTGCTGTTGTTCTTTGTGGTGGATTCCATCCCCTTTGAGTGGCTGCAGAGTGTGCTGGAATGGTTCTCCATTCTGGACCGCTACGTTCCCTTTATGAACCAGACCCTCAGCATTCCTGCCGTTGTGTACTTCTTCTCCCTTGCGGCAGTCTTTGTGTTCCTGACGGTGCGCGTCTACGACAAGCGCCGTTGGTCGTAACGGAAAGGAGAACAGACAGATGAACAAGAATATGCAAAAAGAGAGTCGGGGCAACCGCTTGAAGCGGGGCTCCATCTCCGTGATCTATACCGTAGTCTTCGTGGTGCTTGTCATCGCGCTGAATCTGGTGATTTCCTCCGTGGCAGGCTCCATCAACCTGAACATCGACCTTACCGCCGAGGAATTCATCTCTATTGGTGAGGTTTCCCGCAATGTGCTGGGCGGCCTTGAGGAGGCGGGCGATCTGGAGGCCACCATTTATCTGCTGGCCGATCGTGACGCTTACGACAGCTACAATCAGCCTACCGATGCCTCCGGCAACGAGGTGGATAACGGCCTTCACGGTTTGAATCCTTTGGCTTTGGTGCGTGACCTCTGCGAGGAATATGCCTACGAGTACGAAGGAATCAAGGTGGAATACAAGAACCTGACCCGTGACCCCGAATGGGCTACCCGTTACAATGAGATCACCAATACCACTCTTACCTCCAGCCACATCATCGTGGAGGGTAAATACCACGCAAGAGTGCTTACCTTGGATGCATTCCTGATGATCGACAGCGAGACCTACACCTACGTGGGCTTCAACGGCGAGCTTCGCCTGACCACCGCTCTTTTGCAGAGCTGTGTTTCCGAGCCTCAGGTAGTGAGCTTCACCACCGGCCACGGCGAGCCTGCACAGGTTGTTGACGGCAAGGCAAAATCCGCTCTGGCCAACTTGCTGATGAACGCAGGCTTTGAGGTGCTGACGGTGGACCTTGCTTCTCAGGAGATCGACTCCCGTACCAAGATCATGATCGTCAACGATCCTACCAAGGATTTCACACCAGAAGAGGTGGAAAAGCTGATGGACTACACCGACAGCTACAACAACCTCATCGTGATGGTGGACGACCAGACCCCTGTGCTCCCCAACCTTTCCGACTATCTTTTGGAGGAATGGGGCATGGGTTACAAGGCTTACAATCAGGTGAGCCATACCACCGCAAACTTCAACAATAACCCCTTGAACCTTTCCGCACAGTACGTGACGGATATGGCAAACCCGGACAACAGCGCGGCTTACCAGCTGATTAAGAGCCTGTATGCAAGCGAGATCCGTGTCGTGATGCCCCACAGCGTAGAGCTGTACGCCGCCAACACGGGCACCAAGGACGATTTCACCGTGGAATCTGTCCTGACCTCTGCCTCCGGCGCAACCTCTACCAACAGCCAGGCCAACGAGTCTGCCGAGGGCAAATTCCCCTTGATGCTGCTGTCCGCCAACGGCGACTACGTCAACCTAGAGGACGAAAACAGCACCAACCAGGTGATGAAGTATCAGTACGTGATGCTGGTAGGCTCCACCGACTTTGCGGGGACGGGCAGTGTTGACGCCGCCGCCTTCGGCAACGGTGCGTTGATGCTTTCCGCGGCACGTACCATGGGTGTGGAGCGGTACTCTCTGGATATCGATTACAAGACCATCAACGACGTGGCTTTGGCCATCGAGACCAACGTAGCCACCCGTTTGGGCATCATCATCTGCGCAGTATTGCCTTCGCTGATTCTGATCGCCGGCTTGGTGGTCTTCGTTCGCCGCCGTCACCTGTGATGCCCGAAAGGAAACGCACATGAGCATGGAACAAAAGGAAAACGGGGAAGTTCTGGAGCAAGCGGAGGTTGAATACCCCCGCAACCCCCACGAGCTGACCGAAGAGGAAAAGAAGGAGATCCTCTCCGTCTTTGCCGAAACCAACGAGAATAAACGCCGCCGCGCCGGCTTTAAGCTCACCATCAAGAACCAGATCATTCTGGTGGGTGTGGTGCTGGCGGTGGCAGCCCTTCTGCTGGGCTCTTACTTCCTGTTCCTAAAGGAAGAAGCGCCCCTGCCTCCCTTCTACGTCCTGGACGAACAGACGGTTACCGTGCTGGACGAACTGGATGCCGATGTGGAGATCATCTTCTGCAACCGCGTAGAGGGTGAGCTTACCGAGGAGGGAGACCCTGACGTCTACCGCATCTATACCTACGCTACCCTGTACGCAAGCCAAACGGGAGATGTGGACATCTCCTTCAACACCGGAGATACCTTCAACGGTGTGAAGGTGGTCTGCGGCGGGAAGACCTTGGAATATACCTACGCATCCTTCTATAAGAGCCGCCCCGTCGACAACGCCGTCTACGGCTTTGACGGGGAAGCTGTCTTCACCAACGCCATTCTGGAGCTGACCGGCAAGGAAAAGCTGGAGCTGGCTCTCCGCCCTCTGGACGGCTTTGACAAGGACGGCAACACGGTGCTGGTCTCCGGTGGCGTGGTAATGTTCCCCATGGTCAACAGAAGCGATATCGCTTATCTGAATGTGGAGAACGAGCACGGCGAGTACTTGATCTATCAGGAACAGAACGGCACCTTCTACTTCGGCGGGTGCGAATATCTCACCTACAACGCCGAGACCTTTGCTTCTCTGCTGGTAGATTGCCGCTACGTGATCACCGCAGGCAAGCTGGAGGATCGGTTGGATTACTCCGTGTACGGCTTCGGCAAGGAAGAAAAGCTGACCTGCCGCTACACCCTCATGACCCAGCCCGCATCCGACGGCAGCTTCTACGTTCATCAGATCCAGATCGGCAAGAAGGCCGCATCCGGGGCGTATTACTACGCCATGTACTTTGGCATGAAGATGAAGGACGACAAGGTCATCGAGAACTTCCCCAGCGATAAGATCTTCCTGGTTCCCACCACCAACGTGGAGGGCAACCTGACCAAGCCCGTGGAGACCTTCTTTGAGGCCCAGCTGGTCAACGGCATCCAGGACGTGAACGAGGTCTACGAGATCGAAAAGGTGGAGATGGATTTCTTCCACGGAGATCCCGAACAAGACGTCCACGCAGTGATACTGAACCTGCCCGTGCTGGATTTCTCCGACAACGCCTCCTCCAACAACACCTCCATCGGCGAGTTGTTGAAGGATAAAAAGAAGTACAACAGCTCCGGCTTGACCTATTCCGACTGGACGGGTGAGATCGACGGTGCCTATATGGCGGGTCTGGCCAGCAGCGACGGAGAAAACTTCTCCGTTCGTGCGGCTGTGACCAACATCGCTGCAGATGGCGTATACGAATGTACCTTCGGCCTGCTGTTGGATTCCGACAACAAGAAGTACGCCGCCATCCTTCCCGAGGAGGTCAGCATCCGCTACTCCTACGACGGAGAAAACTTCAAAAAGCTTTCCGACCACGGCCTGGATTTCTCCGATCATCGGGAGGATACGGTGAAGGAATACACCTTCCGTATCGAAAGCGACGAGCCCGTGGTGATGGTTGAATTGACCTTCCAAATGCCCAATAAGATCGGCTATCTGGTCATGGATGAGATCCTGATCACCGCTGATGGAACGGACGCCGTTCCCAACGACGCTCTCACCGGTCTTTGGCGTCTGGTGGCTCCCTCCTCCTTTATCCCCGTAGGCAAGAACTACGCCTATATGGATAGCACCAACTTCGCCGAGTTCCTCAACGGCCTTGCCACTCTCAAGGGTGACAGCGTTGCCAAGGTGGGCATCAGCGAGCACAACAAGGATGCTGACGACACAATCAAGACGGAGATGCTGAAGGAGTTCGGGCTGGATAACCCCGCAATGCACTTCGCATACACCTACAAGGGCTTCGTAACGGACGTTTACTTCTCCGCCTACGACGAGGAGAACGGATGTTACTACGCCTACTCCACCATCACCGGTGACTTGTACGAGGACGGCAGAGTGTTAACCTTCTGCACCGGCATTGTGGCAAGAGTTTCCAAGGAGACCGCGCCCTGGCTGGATTGGGATCTGTTGGAATACGTGGATCACTCTATGGTGGGTATGTATTTCTACGAGATCCGCGAGCTTTCCGTTTCCTACGGCGGCAAGGAATACGTCTTTGGCGTCACTGCCGAGGATAAGACTCTGACCTCCGTCCTGTGGGGCGACAAGGAGATGGACGAGGAAAGCTTCCGCTACCTCTACCTCTCCATCGTTCAGCTGTATATGCGTGACGTATATCAGCCCTCCGAGGGAGATACTGCGGAAGAATATATGCGCATTAAGATCACCACTACCACGGATGCCAAGGAATACGTCTTCTACCGCGTATCCTCTAGCCGTGCCTACTACACCATCAACGGCTCCGGCAGTTACTATTGCCGCGTCAGCGACTTGCGTAACGTCCAGAGCAAGCTGGAGCAGTTTATTGCAGGAGAAAAGGTGGGCAGATGATGAAGAAGGCGTATCTGAAGATCGCCTCCTGTATGATCGCAGCAATGCTTTTACTGACCGCTTGTCAGCAGAAGCCTGACGAGGGTGTGTATCACACCCTCGTTTCTCTTCATGAGAGCTACAACGAGATACAGCGGGGAGAGATCGGCTTCCTCATGGAGGCTTCCTTTGCGGATGATGACACCGGGGAGGCAGGGGTTCTCTATTTTATACAGGGAAACGCCTGCTATGACAGAGCCTCGGAGACCGCTTGGCAAAAATACACCGCCACTCTGTTGGCATCAACCTACAGCAGCGAGGAGTATTACGCAGACGGAGTGAAAAAGCATATTGAAGGCGGCGAGATCTACGACCTGGAGGCTCCGTCGGAGGAATTCTTCGATGCCTTTCCTTATTGCCGTCTGCCTTTGCCCGGGTTCGACACCATCACAGCCTTGACGGCGGAGGAGACCGACGGAGGGATTCTTTACACCCTGGTGGCAGAAGCGGGGCAAAAAGAATTGGTGGAGGAGGTCTGGAAGACGGATCTCTACACCCTTGCGGGGATCCGTGTGCCGGATCGGGACAAGGAGTCCTACGGCGACGTGACCTATACCTTTTCCGTGAAGGACGGCAAGGTACAGTCCATTTCGGTGAAGCTGACGGTCTCTCTCTTCGAGACGGCGGCCTACACCCCCGGGTATACCCCCGACACAGAGGATCTGCGGCTGGACTTGACCTTGACGGCTAAGGTGACGGTGAAAAATACCGGGGAAACGGTCACCGTCCCTGCATATTCGGAGGAACAGACGTGAACACTTGCTACATCGTAGGCGCGGGGGAGAATGCTTCCACAGCTTTTTGTCCCGATGAAACGGATCTGGTCATCGCCGCCGACGGTGGACTGGAGATCCTGAAAAAACGCAAGATCCGTATAGATCTGATCCTGGGAGACTTCGACTCTCTGGGGTACGTTCCCGCAGAGCCCAATCTGATCTGCCACCCCACCCGCAAGGACGAGACGGATCTGATGCTTGCCTGCAGGGAAGGCCTTGCCAAAGGCTACAAAACCTTCTGCCTGTATGGCGGATTGGGTGGAGAAAGGATCAGCCACACCGTGGCAAACCTCCAGCTCTTGGTCTGGCTTGCCGACCAAGGCGGGCGGGGAACTCTCTACGGAAAAGGCTGTGAGCTCTCTCTTCTGCGGGAGGAAGGCGTCACCTTCACGGCGGAAAACAAAGGCTTCGTTTCCCTTTTCGCTATAGGCGGGGAAGCAGTGGTCACGGTGAAGGGCTTGTCCTACGAGCTGGAGAACGCTACCTTGACGGATCACTATCCCCTTGGGGTGAGCAATCAGTTCTGCGGCAAGGAGGCCGAGATTACCGTCCGGCGGGGAGACGTCTTGATGGTTTTGGAAAAAACTCTTGACAAATCCCGATTTTTGTGATATAACTTGTGTCGAACAAAAGAATACGCGTCGATAAACGTGCCGGGGGTGCTGTGTCAAAACGGCTGAGATGGCGGGTAACCGCTGAACCCTTTAACCTGATTTGGATAATACCAGCGTAGGGAGATTGTAACTGTTTTTTTGATATTGTGTTATGGTCCGCGTGGGTGTTTCCTCGCGGATCTTTTGTATTCTTTTACAAGGAGGTTTTTGCAATGACAAAAACCAAACAGCATCTCTATTCTCTTTGCGAGTGCGGCATTCTGGTTGCCGCCGCGGTAGTGATCTCCTTCCTCCAGATCCCCTGGTTCTGGGCAAACGGAGGCTCTATCAACTTCGTCGCCGTTCCCCTGGTGCTCATCGGCTACCGTCATGGTATGGGTTGGGGTTTCGGCGCTTGTATGGTGTACGGCCTGGTGGATTGTATCATCGGCGGCGGCATCGGCTGGGGCATCGTCTCGGTGATCCTGGATTACGTATTGGCCTACGGTGCCATCGGTGTGGCAGGTCTGTTCCGTGGGAAAGGTCTGCTCAGCCTGGAGCTTGGGGTTCTGGTGGGTAACCTGGCTCGATTTGCTGTCCACTTTATCGCGGGGATCACCGCCTGGAAGATCGCCGTTGGCTCCACCGAGGAGATCTTCGGTATGAGCTTCGGCGCGGATATGTCCGTGGTTTATTCCATCCTGTACAACGGCAGTTATATGCTTCCCAACCTGATCCTTTCCCTGATTGCCATGCCGCTTTTGTATCCCGCCATCAAAAAGATTGAAAAAATGTACCCGATCGGCGGAAAAAATTGAAAAAACCTCTTGCATTTTCCGAAATTGTGTGTTATAATTTGATGTCAATTTGTGTGGACGGTCCTCTGCAGCTCTGTACGAACGTCTCAAAATTACTATATTACTATAGGAGGATGAGCAATCATGACCGCATTGGAAGCATTTGCAAAACAGCAGCTCAAGTCTGAGGTTCCTCAGTTCAACGTAGGTGACACCGTTAAGGTTCATCAGCGTATCGTTGAGGGCACCAGAGAGAGAATTCAGCTTTTCGAAGGCACCGTTATCGCTAAGAAGAACGGTGGTATCTCCGAGACCTTCACCGTAAGACGCGTTTCTTTCGGCGTAGGCACCGAGAAGACCTTCCCTCTGCATTCCCCCAACGTTGTGAAGGTAGAAGTTACCCGCCAGGGTAAGGTTCGCAGAGCAAAACTGTACTACCTGCGTGACAGAGTGGGCAAGAGCGCAAAGGTAAAAGAAAAAATCTGACTTTGATGCAAGGCGCCTCTGGAAAGAGGCGTCTTTTGCGTGTTACGCACAGCTTACGAATTCTTGTAAAGGAGAAAAACGGCATGGACGAAAAGGAAACCATGGAAGAGACCGCGGAAGAGCAGGAAGTACAGCCTGAAGAAACCATTCCCGCGGAAGAGCTTCCCGCCGACGAAGATCCCGCACCCGAGGAAAAACGAGAAGACCGCGCTTTTTCCGCGATGCGTACGGTTTTTGAATATATCGAGACGTTCTGTATAGCGCTTTCCGTGATGATCGTGCTGTTTCTGTTCTTCTTCCGCAACGTGACGGTGGACGGCGACTCCATGCTTCCCACCCTCCACGGAGGAGATTCCTCCGACCATGCGGACACGCTGATCATCTCCGACTTCCTCTACGAGCCCGAGACGGGGGACATCGTGGTGCTGAACATTATGGACGATGGCCAGCCCCTGATCAAGCGGGTTATCGCAGCAGGCGGGCAGAGAGTCCGCATTGACTTCACCCATTGGACGGTGGAAGTGGACGGTGTTAAGCTGGAGGAGACCTATATCAGGCAGGTCCTGGGTGCTACCATGTACATGGCGGATATGGACCGTATATACGGCGTGGACGAGGAAGGGGTCTGCGAGTTCACCGTGAAGGAAGGCAAGGTCTTCGTCATGGGTGACAACCGCAACAACTCCAAGGACAGCCGGTATCTGGAAGTAGGCGAGCAGGACGTGGAGCACATTCTGGGCAAAGTGGTGCTGAGAGTGTTCCCCCTTTCCGAGTTCGGCACGGTAGATTAAAGATAAGGAAACGTTATGGATAAGCAGATCGTTTGGTATCCGGGGCACATGACCCGTGCAAAACGAAAAATACAGGAAGACCTGCCATTGGTGGACATGGTCATTGAGCTTCTGGACGCCCGTGCGCCCATCTCCAGCCGCAACCCCTCCTTTGCGGAGTTGTTCAAGGGGAAGCCCACTTTGACCCTGCTGACCAAGTGCTCTCTGGCAGACCGACGGGCTGTGAGCCGCTACGTGAACTTGCTGAAAAGCGAGGAGCATATGGTGATCCCCATCGACTGCAAGACCGGCATGGGGGTGAAGAACGTTGCCCCCGCTATTCGGGAGCTGATGGCAGAAAAGCTGGCACGCTACGCCGCAAAGGGGATGAAGAAGCCGATCCGCGCCATGGTGGTTGGTATCACCAACGTGGGGAAGTCCACCTTTATCAACACCTTCGCAGGGGGTAAGCGCGCCAAGGCGGAGGATCGTCCCGGTGTGACCCGCCACAACCAGTGGATCCCCGCACCCGCTATGGGTGTGGAGCTTTTGGACACTCCCGGTGTTCTGTGGCATAAGTTTGAGGATCAGACGGTTGCCAAAAAGCTGGCGGCCTTGGGAGCTATTCGAGATGAGATCTTAGATCAGATCGAGCTTTCCTGCGCTTTGCTGGGGATGCTTCGTGTGAACTATCCCGAGCTGTTGACCGCCAGATACAAGGTGGAATGGACGGAGGAGGACTCCGATTACGACCTGTTCCAAAAGATCGCCCGCAAGCGCGGCTTCATCCGTGCAGGGGCAGAGGTGGACGACGACCGTACCGCCGCCGTGCTGTTGGACGAGTTCCGCGCAGGGAAGATCGGCGAGATCACGTTAGACTGATAAAAGAAGGTGTGGAGATTGCTGAATTGGGAGATTGAAAATTCCTTTTGCACCGAGAAGCTTCAGGTGTTCTGCGGTTGCGACGAGGCAGGGAGAGGTCCTCTTGCAGGGCCCGTTTATGCCGCCGCCGTGATCCTGCCCAAGGGGCTTGTCATCGAAGGGCTGGATGATTCCAAAAAGCTTTCTCCCAAAAAGCGGGATCTTCTTTACGACCGCATCAAGGAGCAGGCCTTGGCCTACGCCATCGCCCGTGCCGAGGTGGAAGAGATCGAGGAGTATAATATCTTAGCCTGCGCCTTGCTTGCCATGCGCCGCGCTTTGGAGGCTCTGGAGATCGCCCCCGACGCCGCCTTGATTGACGGCAATATTGCAAGGGGATTTCCCGTCCCCGCCTTCCCCGTTATCGGGGGAGATGCCAAATGTCCCTCCATTGCCGCCGCCTCCGTGCTGGCAAAGGTGGAGCGTGACAGAGATTGCTTAGAGCTGGACAAGCTGTATCCCCAATACGGCTTTGCCATCCATAAGGGCTACGCCACCAAGGCGCACAGAGAAGCCATTTTGAAATACGGCCCCTGTCCCGCCCACCGCATGAGCTTTTTGAAAAAGCTTTTGGGGAACAAGGAATGAGAGGCCACAAGGTCGGCAAGCTGGGCGAGGACCTTGCTTTGCACTATCTGGAAAAGCAGGGCGTCCGCATTTTAGCCAGAAATTACAGTGTTTACGGCGGAGAAATCGATCTGGTCGGCTTCCGTCGGGGCGTGTTACTGTTCGTGGAAGTGAAAACCAGAACGGGCACCCAATGGGGTACCGGGGTGGAGGCCATGGACGGAGAGAAGATCCGTCACGTGGAGCGTGCCGCTAAGGAGTTTTCAAGAGCCCACGAGGAGCGGGGGAAGATCCCCGTATTGTATTGGCCGGGCATTTGGGTGCCGCGGCGCATTCGTCACAGGCGTGTAGACGGGGTCGAGGTGTATCTCTATCCCGACGGGACGCCAAAGAGCATCAACAGAATCGAGGACATCGGATATGAAATTCGTCAGCACCCGCGCACTGAATAACCCCAAGGAATATTCCGCCGCAGAAGTGATCAAGCAGGGACTTGCTCCCGACGGCGGCTTGTTCGTCCCCACGGAGATCCCCGCTCTCGCAGAGGCGGATCTGGAACGGCTGGCAGGGATGACCTACCCCGAGCGTGCCGCGGAGATCATGGGTCTGTATCTGACGGATTATACCCACGAAGAGCTTCTTTCCGCCGCCAACGCGGCCTACGGCGCACCGAAATTCCCGGAAGCTACCCCCACGCCCATCACCAAGGTAGGGGACCTGGAGCTTTTGGAGCTGTGGCACGGCCCTACTTCCGCCTTCAAGGATATGGCCTTGCAGATCATGCCCCACCTTCTTTCCATGGCGCTGACCAAGACGGGGGAGACCCGTGACGCGCTCATCCTGGTTGCCACCTCCGGTGATACCGGCAAGGCGGCTTTGGAGGGCTACGCAGACGTCCCCCGTGTGAAGATCCACGTGTTCTATCCCACCGACGGCGTCAGTCGTATTCAGAAGAAGCAAATGGCCACCCAGCAGGGAAGCAACGTGAATGTCACCGCCATCTACGGCAACTTTGACGATGCTCAAAACGGCGTGAAGGCGATTTTTGCCGATGCTGAAATGGCGTCTCTTTTGGACAAGGAGGGGCTGTTCCTTTCTTCCGCAAACTCCATCAACTGGGGCAGATTGGTTCCCCAGGTGGTGTACTATATCTCCGCCTACTGCGACCTGATGAACGCGGGCCGCCTGCAGATGGGGGATCCGATGGACGTGGTGGTGCCCACCGGGAACTTTGGCAACATCTTCGCCTGCTGTCTGGCCAAGCGTATGGGTCTGCCCGTAGGGAAGATGATTTGTGCTTCCAACCAGAACAACGTTCTCACCGATTTCATCAACAACGGTGTGTATGACAGACGCCGTACCTTCTACCAGACGGTGTCTCCTTCTATGGATATCCTCATCTCCAGCAACCTGGAGCGCCTCCTGTGGCTGGTGGCAGGGCCCGAGAAGTGTGCTTCTTACATGGAAGCCCTCCGTTCCGACGGTGTGTACGCCGTAGACAGCACCGTTCTGGAGGCCGTACAGGCTGAATTTGTCGCGTATTTCTGCGACGAAGCACTCACTAAGAACGTTCTGCGGGAGTTCTACCAGCAAAAAAAGTATCTGGCGGATACTCACACCGCTGTTGCCCTTTCCGCCGCCCTGCGCCATCGCCGCGCCAACGAGGAGGAGAACCGCACCATTCTGGTGGCTTCCACCGCCTCCCCCTATAAGTTCTCTCCCGCCGTGCTGGAGGCTCTGGGGAAGGAAGTTCCCGAGGACGGCTTCGAGGCCTTGCGCAATTTGCAGAAGATCAGCGGTGTTCCCGCTCCCGAACGCCTTGCGGCGTTGGAAACTCTGGAGGATCGCTTCACGGAAGTGATCGCCGCCGGGGATATGAAGGAAGCCGTTTTGGCTTTCGCCCGCCGATAAACAAAAAAGACGAGGCTGTCTTTCCCGGACAGCCTCGCTTTCAAAAGGTGTTAATGCTTGTTGCTTTTGCTTTCAAAGGTGGCACAAACGGTATCCCCGCAGCAGCTTGCGGTGCAGGGGCCTACGCTGATTCGCTTGGCGGTGCAGTAGCACTGGCCGTCGTTGTGGACGCAATTCTGCACACTGCAGGTGATGCCGTTGATATGCTCGGGGACGCGCTTGTCGTGATCTCTGTGTTCCATGCTCTTTCATTCCTTTCCGTGACGCAAGAATCCTTGCGGACGGTAACAGTATTCCCGAAAGGAGGCGTTTTTATGTCCTTGTTCGTCATTGCGGATCTTCATTTGGCTCAAACCATGAATAAGCCCATGGATATCTTCGGCAGACGTTGGGAAAACCATACCCAAAGAATTTTTGAAAATTGGCAGAATACCGTTTCCGAGGAAGATACCGTGGTCATCGCAGGGGATGTTTCCTGGGGAATGCGCATTGAGGAGGCAGAGGCAGACTTCCGTTTTCTTGAATCTCTGCCGGGGCACAAGATCGTTTTGAAAGGCAACCACGATTATTGGTGGCAGACCATGAAAAAGCTGTTGGAATTCCGCGACCGTGTGGGCGCGTTTTCCGTGGATTTTTTGTTCAATAACGCCTACGAGACGGAGGATTATATCCTGTGTGGTACCCGGGGCTGGACGCTGGAGCATCAGTACAACCCGGAGGACGAGAAGATCGTCAAGCGGGAAACGGAGCGGCTGAAGAATACCTTGAAGGCGGGTAAGGCGTTGCAGGAGCAGTCTCCCGAAAAGGAGCTTTTGGTGTTCTTGCATTATCCTCCCGCTTACGGCAATCTACGCTGTGAGCCCATCTGTGAAGTTCTGCGTGAAAGCGGTGTGAAGCGGATCTTCTACGGCCATATGCATAACGCAGATCCTTCCCGATTGGTCTATCAGATTGCAGGCGCCAAAGCGGAGTTGATCGCCGCAGACTTTTTGGACTTTTGCCCGAAGAAAATCGAAAAAGAAATATAAACCGCCCATGGTGGGTTTGCATACACTTTTATAAAGCAAACCAACGGAAAGGGCGGTTTTTTTTGAGCATGCATTTTGAGACCCGCGCCTCCCACGGGGGCGGGACAAAGGGATATGAAGGAGCTATCAGCTTCCCCATCTTCCAAACCTCTACCTATCAGGCGGGGGGAGAGTTTTCCTATTCCCGCTGTGAAAATCCCACGCGGAAGGAGCTGGAGCATACCGTGGCGGCCTTGGAGGAGGGGACCTACGGCTTTTCTTTTTCCTCGGGGCTTGCAGCTGTCAGCAGCGTGTTTTCTCTGCTCACGGCGGGGGATCACGTGCTGATCTCCGACGATCTTTACGGCGGGACGTACCGCCTCATTCGGGAGATCTGGTCCCGCTTCGGGATCGACTTCACCTTTACGGATCTGCGTGAGATGGATCGCCTGGAGGGGTATTTACGCCCCCGCACCAAGCTGATCTTTGCAGAGACCCCCACCAACCCCATGATGAAAGTGCTTCCTTTGGCCGGGCTTGCCGCCTTGGCGGCAGATCGGGGGATCTTGTTTGCGGTGGACAACACCTTCCTAACCCCTTATTTCCAAAAGCCCTTGACCTTGGGGGCGGATATCGTAGTACATTCGGGAACAAAATTTCTTTCGGGACATCACGACACGGTGTGCGGCTTTGCGGTGACCTCCTCGGAGGAGCTGGCAAAGCATTTGGGGATGATCGGCAGAACCCTGGGTAATGCCGCTTCCCCCTTCGACAGCTGGCTTGCCCTGAGGGGGATCCAGACCTTGCCTTTACGGATGGAAAAGCACGCCGCCAACGCCATGGCCGCCGCCAAGTATCTGGAAGCTCACCCCCGGGTGGAGCGGGTGTTCTACCCGGGCCTGCCTTCCCATCCTTCCTTTGAACTGATGAAAAAGCAGACAGCCGGTTCGGGGGGCGTCTTGTCCTTCCTGTTGAAGGATGACGGGGTGGAAAGGGTGCTAAGCGGAGGTAAGCTGATCCGTTTTGCGGAAAGCCTGGGAGGCACCACCTCACTCATCACTTATCCCCAAACACAAACGCACGCCTCTGTTCCCAAAGACGTGCGTGAAAGGATCGGTATTACGCCCCGCTTGCTCCGCCTTTCTCTGGGGCTGGAGCACATTGAGGATCTTCTTGAAGATCTGGAGCAAATGCTTAGCAGAAAATAACGTGATCGGTCTCCATGGCGCGGGCAACCAGGCCTTCTACGTCCAGCTTGGCTTCCTCCTCCAGCACCGATTCCAGCTTGGGATGGGTGTTGGGGTGCCTGGGAGTGAACATGGCACAACAATCCTCGTAGGGCAGGGTGGAGATGTCAAAGGTGCCCATCTGTCTGGCGCGTACCACGATCTCCTCCTTGTCCAGCCCGATACAGGGACGGAAGATAGGGATGTTTGCCGCCTGGTCGGTGACCACCATGGAAAGCATGGTCTGTGAAGCCACCTGTCCGATGGATTCCCCGGTGATCAAAGCGGAAGCCTCCGCCTTGATGGCCGCCTGCTCGGCACAGCGTACCATGAAACGGCGCAACAGCAAAGTGAACAAACGCTCCTCGCAGTTGGCGGCAATGGCCTCCTGTACCTCGGTGAGGCTGATACAGTGGAGACGGATCACCCCGGCGTATTCCGCCAGTTTTTTGGCGAGAGCAACCACCTTTTCCTTGGCGGCTTCGGAGGTGTAGGGGGGCGTTTCAAAGTATACCGCCTCCAGGCGAACCCCTCGCTTGGCGGTCATGTGTCCCGCCACGGGGGAGTCGATGCCGCCGGAAAGCAACAGCATGGCCTTGCCCTCACATCCAACGGGAATGCCGCCCGCACCCTTCTCCCGCTTGCCGTGGAGAATGGCGGTCTGATCGCGGATCTCAATCATCACCGTGACCTCGGGGTTCTGCACGTCCA
This sequence comes from Eubacteriales bacterium, assembly GCA_045589515.1. Taxonomy (GTDB): domain Bacteria; phylum Bacillota; class Clostridia; order Oscillospirales; family CAG-382; genus Coliplasma. Next base: position 85,788 of record JAZNPH010000050.1, read on the forward strand.
CCGTCAGGTAGGGCAGAGTCTCCAGCAGAACGGCGCCGCACTCGGTGCAGATCTGGGGGGAGGTGAGGGGGAACTTCTTGTCGCTTCGTTTGGCGTCGCACTTGAAGGTCTTTGCACTGCCCACCAGCTCCTCGCCGTGTTCCCGCAAAACGTCGCAGATCACGTCCATATCCTTTTCGCATTCGATGCCGCGGCAGACGGTGACGATGCCGAACACCTTCTTCAGAAGCTCTGCGGCGATGTCCATGTCACAGCCTTCCTTGCCCCGTACGAACATGATGGACTGGGCGTAGACCAGCTCGTATTCGCCGGGGGCCCGCTTCAAGGCTCTCCGCACGTTCTTCTCCAGAAGCTGGTTGAAGTAGTTGCGGTTCAATCCCTTCAGCACGATCTCGCCGTATTTCAAAAGAATGACTTCGTTGGTATTCATCGTTTCAATTTCGCGCATTCCCGCAAAGCATCGCAAAGCAGAGCGCATTCCTCTCCGGTATTTCTGATATCAAAGCTCAGTCGCAGGGAGGTCTCGATCTCCTCTGCAGGCAACCCGAAGGCAGACAGCACGGGGTTGCCTTTTTTCTTTTCCCTGGCGGAGCAAGCGCTTCCGGCGGAAACGCAAATTCCTTTTGCCGCAAGGAAGTTTAACGCCCAGGAGCTGAGCACTCCGGGGATGCTGATGTGCAGGATATTGGGCAGATGCACGGGAGGGATATGCAGGATCACCCCGCTGCCCTCCAGCCCGTTGACCACCTGCTCCCGCAGGGAGGCCAGGTAGGGGAGACGTTCTTTGTCATTCCACGCCTTTTCCGCCGCTGCGCCGAAGGCGGCAATGGCAGGCACGTTTTCCGTGCCGGAGCGCAGACCGTTTTCCTGTCCGCCCCCCAAAAGATAGGCAGGCAGATTGCGGATCTTTTCGCTGACATACAATGCTCCCGCGCCCTTCAGTCCGCCGATCTTATGGGCGGAGAGGGTCACCAGGTCGCAAATGCTTGCAAGACGGTCGTTTTCGATCTTCAAAAAGCCCTGGACCCCGTCGCAATGCAGGGGGGCATCCGTGCCGCAGAGGGTCATGATCTTCCGCACCCTCGCCAGATCGTACACCGCACCGGTCTCGTTGTTGGCCCGCATGATGGAAAGGAAAGCCACAGGCTCTTGAAGCTCGTTCTTCAACCGATCGAGATCCAATACGCCGCCCTTGGTGGACAAGCGCACAACGGAAAAGCCTTCCTTCTCCAAGGTCTTCAAAGGCTCTGCCACGGAAGGATGCTCGCTGTCGGTGGTGATGATCTTCTTCGCCCGCTTGCCCCTGGTCTTTGCCAGACCGAAGATGGCTTGGTTGTTGGCCTCTGTGCCGCAGGACACGAAGGTGATCCGTTCCGGCTGACAGCGCAAAGCAGTCGCCACCTGCCTGCGGGCGGTATCCACCATCCCCTTGGCGGCAAGACCCGCCCCGTGGAGGGAAGAAGGGTTGCCGTATTCGGTATATGCACGCTCTGCCGCCTCCAACGCTTCCTTCACGGGAGGCGCCGTGGCCGCAGAATCAAAATAAAGATATGCCATGTTGTTACTCCGTTTTGCGGTATCGTCCTATTGTAACACGCAAAAGCGGTTCCGTCAACCGTTTTTTGCACCCCTTTTCGGGAAAAGTGGCCGGGATAATCATTAACAATTTGTAAATTTTTGCTTTTCGCTTGCCTTGTGCCAAAATTTCCTATTTACAGAAAGGAAAAAAAGGAGTATAATGTGGGTTGATCGAATGCTTTTTCGATTTTATATAGATGTGACATAGATGTACAACCCAAAAAGCGCAGAATGCATTCCATATAGAATTCGGGAAAGCATAGGTTTGAATATATATCAGGAGGCAAATCTATGGGACCCTTTGAGATTGCTGTCACCGTCGGCGCCGCCGCCGTTGCAGCCGTGGTCTTCTTTGTGATCGGTTATTTCCTTCGGAAAGCCACCGCAGAGAAGAAGATCCATTCCGCCGAAGCGGAATCCAAGAGACTGGTAGACGAGGCGAAGAAAGATGCCGAGGCTGCCAAAAAAGAGATTCTCGTCGAAGCCAAGGACGAGGCATTCAAGATCAAGAACGAAGCTGAGCGCGAAGCGAAGGAACGCCGTACCGAGGTACAGCGTCAGGAGCGCCGCGTTTCCCAAAAAGAAGAGAACTTAGACCGCAAGCTGGAAAACCTTGAAAAGAAGGAAGAGCAGCTGAACAACAAGATCAAAGCCAACGAAGAACGTAAGGTGGAGATCGAAAAGTGCATTGCAGAGCAAAGCGAGCTTCTCCAGCGCATCGCAGAGATGACCATGGAGGAGGCACGCGACGAGCTCATGTCCCGCGCCGAAAGCGAGACCCGCCACGAGCTGGCCATGAAGCTTTCCGAGCTGGAAGAGGAATACAAAGAGGTGGCAGAGGATAAGGCGAAGAACCTCATCGCCCTGGCCATCCAGCGTTGCGCCGCGGACAGCGTTTCCGAACAGACTGTTTCCGTGGTTGCCCTGCCCAACGACGAAATGAAGGGCCGTATCATCGGCCGCGAGGGCAGAAATATCCGTGCTATCGAGACCTTGACCGGGGTTGACCTGATCATCGACGATACTCCCGAGGCCATTGCCATCTCCACCTTCGATCCCGTACGGAGAGAGGTTGCCCGTCTGGCGCTGGAGAAGCTGGTCTCCGACGGCAGAATCCATCCCTCCCGTGTGGAAGATATGGTGGAAAAGTGCCGCAAGGAAGTGGACGTTGCCATCAAGAAGGCAGGCGAGCAGGCCACCTTCGAGACGGGTATCCACGGTTTGAACCCCGAGCTGATCAAGCTTCTGGGCAGACTGCGCTACCGTACCAGTTACGGCCAGAACGTACTGCGCCACTCTATCGAGGTATCCTTGCTTTCCGGCATGATCGCCTCCGAGCTGGGTGTGGACGTGAACATGGCAAAGCGTGCAGGTCTGTTGCATGATATCGGTAAGGCCATGACCCACGAGATCGACGGCTCTCACGTACAGATCGGTGTGGACATTGCCCGCAAGTATAAGGAATCCAAGGACGTGATCCACGCCATCGAGGCGCATCACGGCGATGTGGAGCCTACTACCTACATTGCCATGATCGTCCAGGCGGCAGACGCCATCTCCGCGGCTCGTCCCGGTGCACGTCGCGAGAATCTGGAAAACTACATCAAGCGCTTGCAGAAGCTGGAGGAGATCGCGAACTCCTTCAAGGGTATCGAGAAGGCCTTCGCCATCCAGGCAGGCCGCGAGATCCGCATTATGGTCAAGCCGGACGAGGTGTCGGACGACGAGATGATCTTCCTGGCACGGGACATTGCCCGCAAGGTGGAATCCGAGCTGGAGTATCCCGGTCAGATCAAGATCAACGTTGTGCGTGAGACCCGCCAGAGCGAATACGCAAAGTAAACGTAAAAAATCAGAAGTTCAGGGTAAGGGGGTAAGATGCTTACCCCCTTGCTTCTTAGAAAGAGAGTACCCAAACCATGAAGATCCTGGCAGTTGGCGACGTATACGGTCTCCCGGGCATTGCCTGTGTGGAACAGCGGTTGCGTGCTGTACGGAATGAGGAAAAGGTCGACCTGGTGATCGTGAACGGCGAGAACTGTGCCCCCGGCAACGGCATGGACGTGCGGGGAGCAAAAGCCCTTCAGGACGCAGGCGCGGATATCCTTACCGGCGGCAATCACAGCTTGCGCCAGCTTTCCTGCCATACCTTTTTGGAGGACGAGCCCTACGTGCTCCGTCCGCTGAATTTCCCGGATATGGCTCCCGGCAAGGGCTACTGCATCTATTCCGGGCTGTTCGGCTATCGGGTGCTGGTGATCAACGCCCAGGGGCAGATCTATATGAACGCCCCGGTGGACAACCCCTTTGTGGCTGTGGAACGTCTGCTGAACCGCTTGAAGGGGCAGTACGACTTCGCCCTGTGCGATTTCCATGGGGAAGCCACCAGCGAGAAGGCGGCCTTCGTCGCTTGCTTCGATGGCAGGATCAGTGCCATCTGGGGTACTCATACCCACGTACAGACCGCAGACGAACGGGTGCTTCAGGGAGGAAGCGGCTTCATCAGCGACTTGGGCATGTGCGGGGTGGAAAACTCCATCATTGGTACCAAAAGCGAGCAGGTGGTGAAGTACTATAAAACGGGTGTCCACGCCCGTTACGAGACGGCAGAGGGCAAAACGGTGTTCTGCGGGTGCGTCTTTGAGATCGACCCGTCAAGCGGCAAATGCCTTTCCGTCAAACGGATCAGAATTTGAAAATAACATACCAATCAATAGAAAGGAAATCAAACCATGCAGGCTATTTTGAGACCCTTGGACGCGGCCGCCGCGGCAAATACCGCAGGCTCCTCCATCACCATGATCGTGATGATCGTCGTGATGATCGGCGTGTTCTACTTTTTCCTGTACAGACCCCAGAAGAAGCAGGAGAAAGAGACCCAGGAAATGCGCAACTCCATTGAGATCGGCGACGTGATCTCCACCGTCGGCGGTATCATCGGCGTGGTCGTTCGTATCAAGGACGATATGCTTCTCATCGAAAGCGGCGCAGACCGTACCCGTATCCAGATCCAGAAGTGGGCAGTCCGCGGGGTGGAAGAACGTGCTCATCCCCAGGCTCATGAGGACAAGGACGGCAAAAAACTGAAGAAATAAGTAAGAGAAGCATACATTGAATGATTCATTGTATGCTTCCTTCTTTTATTGAAAGGACAAAACTATGAATAAAACCATGCAGAGAAAATACGCCCGCCTTCTGGTGCGTATGGGTGTCAACGTGCAGAAAGGGCAGACCTTGATCATCCGTGCCCAGACGGAGGTATATCCCTTTGTGGAGATCCTTGCCGACGAGGCCTATAAGGCCGGTGCTGGGGACGTGCAGATCGAGTGGAGCAACCAGACCCTCACTAAGTTGGACTACCGCCACCGTACCCTCACCTCTCTTTCCAAGGTGGAGGAATGGGAGGAAGCCAAGATGAAGTTCCAGGCAGACACCCTGCCCGCCATGATTCGCCTTTGCTCCGAGGATCCCGACGGCTTGAAGGGGATGAACCAGGAGAAGGTGCGCAAGGTAGGCCAGCGCCGCTATCCCATCTTCCGCCCCTACCGTGAGCAGATGGAAAACCGTTACCAGTGGCTTGTGGCGGCAGTTCCCGGCAAGGCCTGGGCGAAGAAGGTATTCCCCGGTGAGCGTCCCGCCGCCGCTGTGGAAAAGCTTTGGAATGCCATTCTGGAATGCTGTCTGGTCACCCCCGACAACGATCCCATCGCCGCATGGCAGGAAAAGAACCGTATCATGGCGGAAAAGTGCGAAAAACTGAACGCATACCGCTTTGAGTATCTGGAATATAAGAACAGCCTGGGCACGGATTTCCGTTGCACCCTGATGCCCAAGTCCCTTTGGTGCGCAGGCGGGGAAAAGACCCTGGGCGGCACCTTCTTCAACCCCAATATGCCTACGGAGGAGGTGTTTACCACCCCCTGGAAGGGCAAGTGCGACGGTAAGCTGGTAGCGTCCATGCCCCTGTCCCGCCAGGGTACTCTCATCGACGGCTTCTGGATCGAATACAAGGACGGCAAGGCTGTGAATTGGGATGCAGCCACCGGCAAGGATGCCTTGGACGCCTTGATGACCTCCGACGAGGGGGCCTTGATGCTGGGCGAATTGGCCCTGGTGCCCTACGATTCTCCCATCAGCAACCAGAAGATCCTGTATTACAACACCCTGTTTGACGAAAACGCAAGCTGTCACGTTGCCGTGGGCAGAGGGTACAGCAATTGCGTGGAGGGCTTTGAGAACATGACCAAGGCCGAGCTGGACGAGGTGGGCGTCAACGACTCCCAGGTTCACGTGGACTTTATGATCGGCACCCCCGATATGTCCATCATCGGCTGGAAGGACGGGAAGGCAACTCCCATCTTCGCAGACGGCAACTGGGCTCTGTAAGCGTTATGGAAGAATTGAAGCAGTTAAAAGCGGAGTTGGCGGAGGAGATCGAGGCCGCCACCCTTCTGCTGGACGACCGTCTGTATACCATGAAAAGCTATTTCGATCTGGTTTCCGCCATCGGCTACGCCAAGGTGGTGATGGCAGAGGAGGCGGCAAAAGAAGCCTTGGAGGAAGCCTTGGCGTCTATTCATGAGGCCTTGGACGAAATGGAACTGCGGGAAGAGGCTCCCACAGAGGAGAAGCCCGCCCCCAAAAAGAAAAATTACACCCCGCTTCTGGTGGCAGGCGCCTTCTGCGGCGGATTGCTGTTGGGGAAATACGCTTGGAAGAAAGGAAAAAAGAAAAAATGAAAGCATTCAAATTGGGCGTGCAGTTGTACTCCGTGAGAGACGATGCCGCAAAGGATATCGAAGCCACCCTGAAGGCCGTAAAAGAAATGGGCTACGACGGCGTGGAGCTGGCAGGGCTGTACGGCAAGACTCCCGAGGAGCTGAAGGCTCTGGCGGAATCCGTGGGTCTGGAGATCATCTCCGCCCATACCGGCCTTTGGGAGACCCGCGGCATGGGCGCAAAAGCCGTTGCAGAGCAGTATCGCAAGGCGGGATGCCGCTACGTCGCTGTGGCAAGCATGGCGGACGCAGACAGACCGAACGGTGCAAACTTCGAGAAAGCCGCCGCAGAGGTGGCAGAGCTGGCGGAAGCCTGCAAGGCAGAGGGCATGACTCTGCTGTACCACAACCACGATTTTGAATTCTTCGTGCTTCCCGACGGCAGATTCTCCCTGGAAGCCATCTACGCCTGTGCCGGCGACGACCTGTTGCAGACGGAGATCGACGTTTGCTGGGCAAAGACCGCAGGGAATGATCCCGCCGCCTTGGTGCGTAAGTACGCGGGCAGAGCGCCCCTGGTGCATCTCAAGGACTTCTCCGGTATTCCCGAGCAAAGTCGATACGACAACTTCGGGCTGAAGTTCACCCGCCCCGCGGATGCAGAGCCCTTCTCTTTGCAGCCCGTGGGCAGAGGATGCCAGGATATTCCCTCCATTCTCGCCGCCGCAGAGGAAGCAGGCACGGAATGGCTCATCGTAGAGCAGGACGAGCCTGCCGCAGGGGACACCCCCATGGAGTCCATCGCATACTCCGCAACCTATATGAACACCCTTTTGGGAAGATAAGCTATCAAGGCTCCGCTTTTGCGGAGCCTTTTTGCGTGAGCGGTTTTGTTAACAATTGTATTTTTTCATGGTCGCAGTTGACATTGTTTTGGGTTTATGGTATAGTGAAACCATAAGGAGGGGAGTCCAATGGCTCATATTTTCGTTTTTTCATCGGTTACATTGTAAACGACTGCTCGGAAAGGAGCTTCGATCTGCAGATCGGGTAACGCATCTGTCGGATCGTGAGAATCGTATGAAAAAGAGAAACATTGTTATCCTGCTTGGCTATTCGGTTCATTTGATCTTTGCTTTGACAATGTGGATTGCCGATATTTATATGGATGGTTGGTATTGGCCGAGAAATGGCCTTGTCTTGATTTTGGCTTATGCTATGTCATTGCCTTTTGTTACCGGCATCCTGTCTTTGCTGGACTTCGGAGCCTCGTTCCTGCCTTCCATGCGCTATGGCACCGTTTGGCGCTGCTTGTTCGGAAGCTTTGGAATGTTGACGCTTTTGCTTTACGCCGACGCCTTTTGGTGGCACCCGCTGACGGAGTTCCACACCCACGTGGGAGTTGTCTTGACCCTTGCTATCTGGGTCTGCTGGATCGTTCGCTTCGTGAGCGATCGCCGCAAAAATTGCAACCAAACGGTTGCGGAGGGAGTAATACAATGAAGAAAAGAATATTTTCACTTTGCCTGTGCTTGGCAATAATGCTGGCATTGGGTTTAACTACAGTGGGCGCAGCAACTTCCGAAGAAATGGTGTATGCCTCCGAGGATGTTCGGGAGACTTTGTACGCCGCGACGCAGGAGGAATCCTTTGATTGCTTTAATATTCTGGAACTGTATGGTTGGAAGATCGTAAAGGAGTCCATTACGGTGGTGTATACCATTGATATGGAAGAATTGGCGGATAACGGCAAATTGGTTGTGGAGCCTGGGTTTGACGAAGATACAGATGACGGAAGAGTATACATCGCTAAGCTCGTTGATGAAGAGGGTGAATACGTCGGTAATCTCGGCCTTAAAATCGAAGATGGGATTGCCTTCGGGCACTTTTATGACGGTACCCCTGAGACGCAAGCTCAAAACGGGAAATACCGTGCCTCCAGCAGTTACGCAGACCACGCTGTCAGAATTCAAAATATGCTGAAAACATCGGATTTTGTTTCGGTTTATGACGTGAAATACATACAGGTATCCCGTGTCGGTTGGTTCTTTTATATTGAAAATCAAGACGAGCCTGTTATGATTCCGGTTGGTTATGTGAACGTTGAACCGTCGGACAACACAGAAAATTGGTGGACGGTTGAGAAACTGAAAGAACAGGTTGGCATCATCGTAGAGTGGAAGCGAGAGCAGAAGGCGTTCAAAGAAGCGTGGGAAGCGGAACACCCCGGAGAGGCGTTCAGTTATGCGATAGGAGGGCCGTCGGTTACCACTGCCGGCGGCGGTTGCGGCCCTATCGATAATATCCTGAATATTGATGAATACTTAGGCATCGGCAATGAATCGCAATACAAATTGCCTTTGATCTGCGGCGCATTGGCTGTGATCGTTCTTTTGGCAACCGGAGCGGGGCTGTATTACCGCAAGTGCCGAAAAAGTAAATTGAGCTCATAAAGCATTAAAACCACCGAGTTGCCTCGGTGGTTTTTCGTCTCAAAACTCCCCTAACAGTTTATACACGGTGCAGATGGGCAGACCCACGATGGAGAAGTAGTCCCCCTGGATCTTTTCCACCAGGATGCACCCCTTGCCCTGAATGCCGCAGGGGACACCCCCATGGAGTCCATCGCATACTCCGCAACCTATATGAACACCCTTTTGGGAAGATAAAACAGCAAGACTCCGCCTAACAAGCGGAGTCTTTGTTTGTGGGGAAGACTGTTTTGTTAACAATTGTAAAGTTTTCATCCCCGCCGTTGACATTATTTTGGGTTTATGGTATAGTAAAATCGTAGGGAGGGGAGTCCAATGGATCATGCATCTGCTTTATAAAGTAAAAATGGTCCTTGTTGCAATCACGATGCGTTGGCGGCATCGGAGCAATATATAGGAAGGAGCTATTATGTTTATCCTTGAATTCCTTTTTAATGAGCCCATACTTGCATTTGTGGTGGGATCTCTTTTGGCAATTGCTGTTTATAAAATGCAATTGCTTCTGTGCCGAAAGGTGAAACACCTGCAGATCAAGCTGGTTCCGCTGTATCTCTTTCTGGCACTGTTTGTTTTTCTCGCATTGCTGTACGTGGGCGTTTTCACCGGTCGATCCGAGGGGTTGGCAAACGTGAATGAACTCGTTGCGTTCATCTTGGCTATTGCATTCGGGATCCCTTTTATAGGCGTTTGCGCCGCTTGGGTGGTTCATTGGAGAGCAATGCAACAAGCACAAGTCAACTCATAAAAATCCCCCCGCTGAGGAAAAACTCGGCGGGGGATTTTTTTCAAAACTCTTCTAACAGTTTATACACGGTGCAGATGGGTAGACCCACGATGGAGAAGTAGTCCCCCTGGATCTTTTCCACCAGGATACACCCCTTGCCCTGAATGCCGTAGGCGCCCGCCTTGTCGTCGCATTCTCCCGTGGCAACGTAGGCATCGATCAGTTCTTCGGAAAGCTTTCGGAAGGTGACCCGGGAGACGGAGACCTCCCCCTTGACCGTCTTGCCGTCGGTGATGCACACCCCCGTCAACACCCGATGGGTCTTCCCGGAAAGGAAGCGTAGCATCTCTGCGGCGTGGGCACGGTTCTTGGGCTTGCCCAGCTTTTCGCCGCCGTATTCCACCAAGGTGTCTGCTCCCAGTACCACCCGGCCGGGGAAGCGGGAGGATACCTCCAAAGCCTTGGCGCGGGCGTTTGCCAAAACCACTTCCTCCACGGAAAGCCCCGCAGGGCAGATCTCCTCCCCAAAGGAAGGCACCACCTCAAAGGGGATTCCTGCGGTCTCCAAGATCTCTCTCCGCCGCGGGGAGGCGGAAGCCAAAAGGATAGGTTCCTTGATCATACGAAAAACTCCCTTTTTCTACTGAAAAAATATGGATTAGCTATTGCAAAAACCTTCTGATTCTATTATAATACCATTAAAGCAAAATAGCAAGAAGAAAGTTTAGCATATGAAGATAAAAACGGAACATTTTAACCGTATCGTAGTGAAGGTGGGCACCTCCACCCTGACCCACGAGGGCGGCAATATGAATTTGCGGAAGATCGAGAAGCTGGTGAGATGCCTTGCGGACATCAAGAATACCGGGAAGCAGGTGATCCTGGTTTCCTCGGGTGCGGTGGGGTGCGGCCTTTCCAAGCTCCATTTCGACAGGGAGACCTTGACCTTACAGCAAAAGCAGGCGGCGGCCTCCGTGGGGCAGTGCGACCTCATCGGTATGTATTCCCGTGAGTTTGCCCAGTACGGCCACGTGGTGGCACAGCTGCTTCTGACCAAGGACGTGGTGGACAGCGAGATCCGCTACGCCAATGCAAAAAATACCCTAGAGACTCTTTTGGAGGCGGGGGTGATCCCCATCGTCAACGAGAACGACACCGTCTCCGGGGAGCAGATCCGCTTCGGAAGTAACGATACCCTGGCGGCTGTGGTAGCACTTCTTTCCGATGCCGACCTGCTGGTCAATATGTCGGATATCGACGGTCTTTATACCGCTGACCCTCGCAAGGATCCTACCGCCACCCGCATCGATTGCGTTCCCGAGATCACGCCCGAGATCGAAGCGGCGGCAGGGGGTGCAGGCTCTGCCCGCGGTACAGGCGGTATGGTGGCAAAGCTCCAAAGCGCCCGTACGGTGACGGAGGCGGGGATTCCTATGATCATCTGCAACGGCGACGATCCCGCCATGCTGTACGCCATTCTGGACGGTACCTTCATCGGCACTTATTTTGAAGCGAAAGGAATTTGAGTATGACCATTCGTGAGATCTGCCTGCGGGGCAGGGAAGCCATCCCCGCGTTACAAGCGTCCTCGGGGCAACAGCGGAACGACGCCTTGCTTGCCATGGAAAGGCTGCTTTTGCGGGACGTGGATACTATTTTGGAAGCCAATCAAAAAGACTTGGCACACGCCTCGGAAAACGGCGTTCCCACCCAAATGCTGGACCGTCTTAAGCTGACGGAGGCCCGCCTGCAGGCCATCGCCTCCGCATTACGGGAGGTCGCCGCCCTTCCCGACCCCTTGGGGTTGGGCGAGGAATGGGTGCGCCCCAACGGACTTACCGTCCGCCGTCTCACCGTGCCCATCGGGCTGATCGCCATGATCTACGAGGCGCGTCCCAACGTGACGGCGGATGCCGCCGCTTTGGCGGTGAAATCCGGCAACTGCGTGGTTCTGAGGGGCGGTAAGGAAGCCTTCCACACCAACTGCGCCATGGTGAATTCCCTGCGGGAGGCCATGACCTCCGTGGGTCTGCCTGCCGACTGTATCACCATGCCCGAGGATCCCTCCCGTGAGACCGCAACTCAGCTGATGCAGCTGCGGGGGATCGTGGATCTGCTGATCCCCAGAGGGGGCAAGGGGTTGATCCGCTCCGTGGTGGACAACGCCACCGTGCCCGTCATCGAGACGGGGGCGGGGAACTGCCACGTCTTCGTGGATGCAAGTGCCGATATGGACATGGCCCTTTCCGTTGTTGACAACGCCAAACGGCAAAGACCCTCGGTGTGCAACGCCGCAGAGGGACTTTTGGTGCATCGCGACATTGCAAAGACCTTCCTGCCCCTGGTGAAAGCCCGCCTTGCCGACGTGGAGCTGCGGGGGTGCGGGGAGACCTGCGCCATCCTGCCCGATTGCGTTCCCGCGGCAGAGGAGGAGTTCTACAAGGAATACAACGACCTCATCCTCCACGTGAAGGTGGTGGGTGACGTAGAGGAGGCCATCGCCTTCATCAACGCCCACAACACCGGGCATTCCGAGGCTATTCTCACGGAAAGCCTTACCAACGCACAAAAATTCACCGCAGGCATCGATGCCGCGGCGGTATACGTCAACGCCTCCACCCGCTTTACCGACGGCGGGGAGTTCGGCTTTGGAGCGGAGATCGGCATCTCCACCCAGAAAATGCACGCCAGAGGCCCCATGGGGCTTTCCGCTCTCACCACGGTGAAGTACGTGGTCTGGGGGAACGGACAGATCCGCGGGTAATATTGGACAACCACCCTCACATACCATTGTGAGGGTGATCGTTCATGTTGCAAACCGTTTTAACCGTTCTTTCCCGCTTCCTTGGGCTGTTCCTTCGTGCGTCGGGGACGAATTCTTTCCCCCCGCCCCTTTCCAAGGCCAAGGAAAAGGAGCTGTTCCTCAAAGCCAGGGCAGGGGATATGACTGCCCGCAATACCCTCATCGAGCACAACCTCCGCCTGGTGGCTCACATCGTGAAAAAATACTACCTTTCTCATCGGGAGCAGGAGGATCTCCTTTCCGTGGGGACGGTGGGGCTGATCAAAGCCATCGACAGCTACGACGTGGAAAACGGGGCAAGGTTTGCCACCTACGCGGGGAAATGCCTGCAAAACGAGATCTTAATGTACTTCCGTGCCCAGAAGAAGCACGCTATGGAGACCTCCATCAACGAGCCTGTGGACGTGGACAAAGAGGGGAATCCCCTCACCTATCTGGACATTCTTTCCGACGACGAGGATATCGTGGAGACCTTGGACACCAAGATCAAGCACTCCAAGGTGTACCGCGCCGTGCGGGAGGTTCTGGACGAACGGGAAAGAGCTGTGATCGTTTTGCGCTACGGCCTGACCGAAAGCGGCAGGGTGTACGCCCAGCGGGAGGTGGCACAGCGTATGGGGATCTCCCGCTCCTACGTGTCCAGAATCGAAAAAGCGGCTCTTGAAAAGATCAAAAAATACCTGGGAAGTCCATAAAAGACTTGCCAAAACGGAATTTATATAGTATAATGGGGATGTAAAAAACAAGGAGACCAATCTGCTTTCATGAATTATCTGATCACGTTTCTTATCAGCATGCTCCCCATCGTGGAGCTGAGAGGTGCAATCCCCTACGGCATCGGCTTCGGGCTGGATATCCTGCCCGTGATCCTGATCTCCGTGGTGGGCAATCTGCTTCCTATCCCTTTCCTGATCCTGTTCGGCGGCAAGGTGCTGAATTGGTTCGCGAAATTTCCCAAGCTTGGCAAGCCCTTCCGCAAGATCCTGGAAATCGGCGAAAAGAAGGTGGCTAAGATGCATAAGACCCTGTTCTGGGGCTTGTTCCTTTTCGTGGCGATTCCTCTCCCCGGTACCGGGGCATGGACGGGTGCCTTGATCTCCATTCTGCTGGGGTTGAAGCTGCGTAAATGCTTCCCTCCCATCGCCTTGGGTGTTTTGACGGCGGGTGCGATTATGCTTACCCTGTCCCTCACCGCAAAGGGATTGTTCGAAGCGCTTATTTAAGTCAAAAAATACACATATCATAAAGAGGTAAAAAACTATGGCAAAGTTCAGCATCGGCGTTATGACCGACTCCTTCAAGCTTCCCTTTGAGCAGGGCTTGGCAAAGGCCGCTGAGGTAGGTGCTCAGGGCATCCAGCTCTACGTGGTGGACGGCGAAATGAAGTACGACACCTTTGACGACGCAAAGGTTGCCCGCGTACGCGCTCTGTTGGAGCAGTACGGCCTGGTGATCTCCGCAGTTTGCGGCGATTTCGGCGGCCATGGCTTCGAGCGTGCAGACGAGAACGCATGGAAGATCCCCGCCTCCAAGGCAGTGGCAGATCTGGCCGTCCGTTTGGGCACCAAGGTGGTTACCACCCACATCGGCGTAGTTCCCGAGGATCCCGCAGACCCCGCAAAGGCAGATACCGCCTGCGAGGCTTACCACAACATGGTTGCCGCTTGCCGTGAGATCGGTGAGTATGCCGCTTCCATCGGTGTGACCTTCGCCATCGAGACCGGTCCCGAGCCTGCAGAGCGTCTGAAGGCCTTCCTGGACGACGTGAACAGCAAGGGCTTCGGCGTCAACATGGATCCCGCTAACCTTGTTATGTGCACCGGTACCGACCCCGTTGCCGCAGTTTACACCCTGGGCAATTACATCGTTCACACCCATGCCAAGGACGGCAAGGGCTTCATCATCGATCCCCGCAAGGTATACACCTTCTTCGCAGAAGGCGGTATCGAGGATCTCCGTCTTTCCGATTACTTCCTGGAGGTTCCTCTGGGCGAGGGCAACGTACCCTTCGACGCGTATCTGAAGGCTTTGGAGGATATCGGCTTTAACGGCTTCTTGACCGTGGAGCGCGAGTGCGGCGAGGATCCCTATGCGGACATTCTGAAGGCCGTGAACTTCTTAAAGAGCAAGATCGGCGACAAGAAAGTGAAGAAGATCGGCTTTATCGACTACTTCCTGGAAGAGTGGCACGCTCTCAACTATCCCCAGTTCATCCGCAATGCAGACCCGGATTGTGAGTTCGTAGTGGCTTACGCCTACGCAGAGCTGGATAAGAAGCCCGGCGGCAACATGACCACCGACGAGTTCTGCGAAAAGTTCGGCATCCAGAAGTGCGATTCCATCGAAGAAGTGGTGGAAAAGAGTGACTGCCTGGTAGTTATGAGTCCCGACAACCCCGAAAGACACTGGGATCTCTGCCAGCTTCCTCTCCGTAGCGGCAAGCCCGTTTACGTAGACAAGACCTTCGCCCTCACCAAGCAGATCGCCATCGACCTGGTGAAGCTGGGTGAAGAGAACAACACCCCCTTCTTCTCCTCCTCTGCTCTCCGCTTTGCAGACGAATTGAAGACCCTTTCCAAGGAAGGCATCGTATACATCAACTCCCGCGGCCCCGGTAACTTCGACACCTACGCCATCCACCAGCTGGAGCCCATGCTCATGCTGATGGGCAGCAACGTCAGCCGCGTCATGTCCATCGGCAGCGGCAAGTACGAATCCATGGTGCTGGAGTTTGCCGACGGCAGAAGTGCCGTGATGTCTCACTACGGCTGGAACGGCGGTATCGACTTTGAGTTCGTGGCAAGCTATGCCGACGGCACCAACGTGAAGATCCCCGCTATGTCCAATACCTTCCCCAACTTCATTGCCTCCATGCTGGACTTCTTCCGCACCGGCAAGATCTACGCCGCTCACGACGAGACCGTAGCCATCATGGCGGTCATCGAGGCGGGCAACCGCGCCCTCAAGACTCCCGGCGTCTGGGTTGAGGTTTAAGTTCTGACCGTGGCCGGTATGCAAAAGGGTATCCTGCTGTACACAAGCTATTGGGGCTACAGCGGAACCAAATATTACGTACCCACCGATGAGGAGCTGCAAAAGCTCCTCTCTTCCTCCGACGAGATCCTGCTGATCCCCATCGCCGCCTTCAACCGCTACAAGGATGAAGAGGGCAACGAAAAGCAGGTCTTGGACGAGAATACCCTGTCTTCCATGACTCCCGATATGGTGGGGGATCCCGCCATGCTGGAGACCATCAAGGCCGAGTATGCGCCCCGTGTGGAGACTTATCTCCGTGCCAACTTCCATATGGACGACTACGTGGAGGACGCCGTGGCCTACGCCAGACGGCTGGTGAAGCTGAACCCCGCTGTAAAGCTGTGGTTCTCCGTTCCCCACGAGGGCTGTCTCCACGCCCTGACCCATCTGTTTGCAGATGCCTGGGTGTACGCCGTTCACCGTGTGAAGGAAGTTTTAGAGCCGGAGATCTGGGAAAACAACGTGCAGGGCATCTACTTCTCCTTGGAGGACATCGTCACCGCCTACTACACCAAGTTTGATCCTTCCTGTCCCCAGGAGGATTTCCACAGCCCCATGGTGTATTCCATGCGCAGGGTTTCCGATGTGGCCCACAGCTACGGCAAGGAATGCCTGTGGATCCCTTACTATCACGGTGCCGCCTGCTCCCATACCAATCTGGGGCACGTGGTCAACCGCACGGACATCTTCGACACCGTCATCATCCAGCCCTCCTATTTCTTCCGTGCAGAGCGGACGCCGGAGCTGGGCATCGTGGCGGAATGCGTGAGACAGCAGCAGGTCATCGATACCGACGGCAGTGTCATCGGCGGGGAAAAGACCTCCAAAACCGTCATCGGCTTCGAGATGGAGATCGACCACCAGTTCTTCGACAAGGAAGATTACAAGGAGCGTTACTTCGCTTACGAGAAGGCCTTCGGCGAGTTCGTAGGGAAGTATCCCACCGCCTACTACGCAGGCTGTCCCGACACCGCCGTGAAGGTGGCAGACCTGATGAAGAAGTTTTTACAGCAATAAATGCAAAGAAAGAAGCGTCGTTTCGGCGCTTCTTTTTGCTTCACTTATTTCTTTTTCTTTCTGATCATCCACACCGCAAGGCCTGCCAGAAGGACGACTCCTGCCCCGACGGGGAGCAGAATTTTCCAAAGTGTACTTTCTTCTGTGGGGAGAGGGGTGGGCGTTGTGCTTTCGGGGAGGCTTTCTGCCTTGCTTTCCCCTTCGCTTTCGGCCTCCGAGGTCTCGGTCTCAAGGTAGGTTTCCTTGTAATAGGCGCTTTCCGTGTAGGTCTTCAACATTCCCAGCATAGCCCCTGCTTCGGAATTGTAGAAGGGGTAGGGATAGCCCTTGGTGCCGAAGGTGGTGCGGATCATACGGATATACGTCTCCAGCCGTTCGTAGTCACCCATGGTGGCCGCAACCCCTGCGATGGATGCCCAGGGGAAGGTGTCTCCCGTTTTCAAGACCTGCCACCCCTTTGCCTTGGTGCCGAAATGGCGGTTGAATTTCTCGTAAAGCGCCTCTGCCCGTTCCCCGGCGGGGTCGATCACCCCTGCAGAGATGGGAAACAGCTGGGCGGCGGCGTCGGGATAAAAAATATTCCAATCGGGCTTTGCAGGCTTGTTGCCGTCGGCGAAAACGTAGGGATAGTAAGCTCCGTTCTCTTCGGACCAGAGATGCTTTTCAATGGCGGCCTTCACCGTCTCCGCAAGACCTGCCAGCTCCTCTGCCAAAGCCTTGTCGCCGTAAAGCTCCTTCATCAGCTTGGAAGCCGCCACAAGCCCGTCGTATACCTCGCAGTTGTCCATCAGGTAGCAGACCATGTAGTTGGGCTTGGCACCCGTCAGACCCAGGGCGGGAACGTAGGTGGATCTCAAGGCGTTCAGTACCCGCAGAACCTCCTCCTTCTTATCCGCCAGGAAGTCTCCGCCGTAGTTTTTGTGGTATTCGTACAGCACCCGCAGGAAGCAGGCGGCGTAGGAATCGGTGGAATCGTAATCGTAGGGATTGTCTGCAGGGTTTGCCGGGTATTGATGGGCGTGGAACTGACGGACGGTCACCTCCACGATATGATCCTTGTCCTTAGGATCCACAAAGCAATAGTAGTCGTAGACCGTGCCGTCCACGCCGTTGATATCGGCGGCTTGGTCGTTTAAGTGGGCAAAATACCAGCCGATGAACCGCTCTGCAGGCTCCTTTGCTTGCTCCGGAGAGGCCTTCAGCATCCCCAGAATGGAAAGCTGGGAAAAATAGGGAACGATCTTGGCAAAAGGCCATTTGGTATACACCTCCGGGGCAACGCCGTCCACCGTCTCCAGATGAGAGGTGTCCGTCACCATCGCGGAAGTAGGTTTGCTCATGGGAAAAGCCCCGTTTGCCAGCACCAGACCGTCAATGTATTCCGTCAGATCGGAAATCTGTTCTTCTGCCACTTCGTTCACTCCTTTTTGCGCGCTAACTCCCGTGAGGGGAACCACCGTCAAAAGCAAGACCGCCAATACTCCCACCGTCAGTCGCTTGAACAATCCTTTCATACGCAGACCTCCATGTCGTATCTATTTGCATCAATTATAGCATAGTTGGTTTTTTCTGTCAAGAAAAATGCTCTGTGACTTAAAGTCTTTCCTTGACAACCCACGCCGTTTATGCTAAACTGAAAAAAATGCTTTGAAAAGAAAGAGGATATCACAATGGCAGGAAGCGGAAAGATTCAATATTTGCTTCACGATGAGCTTGCACAGCTTTCGGAAGAGGGCAGAGAGATCGACCGTGAGTTTTGGAAAAAAGAGATCGAAAATTGCGGCAGTGACAGGGACCGGCTGATGGCGGTCTACGAAAAACTGCAAGCTCTCCCCATGCGAGCGGACTACCCCTATGAAGAGCCCAGCGCCCTTGCGGACATCAAAAAGGCAAGCAAGGTGGATACCCTCCCCGTGGATCAATTTGCCCCTGTGGACCTCACCTACTTTCACGGCGCATGGCTGGGAAGATGCATCGGCTGTGCCTGGGGTCAGCCCTGCGAGGGCTGGGCGATGCCCAACATCCGCAAGTGGTACAAGGAAGCAGGGAAGTACCCCGTTTCCTATTTCTTCCCTGCGCAGTCCGGGGAGAACCGCAAGGAGCATTTCAGCACCGACGAGAATATCAACGGCATGGGTTTGGACGACGATACCCGCTTCACCGTGCTGAACTATCTGCTTTTGAAGGACAAGGGCTTTGCCATGGATGCCTACGACGTGGGCAACATGTGGTCCCACAAGCTGCCCTTCCGCTTTGTGTTCACCGCAGAAAGCCAGGCATACCTGAACTTTATCAACTGCGAGGAGATCACTCCCTGGGGCAAGCCGGAGAATCCCGAGGAAGTGATGAAGGTTGCAAAGACCGCCACCTACTTGAACCCCTACCGTGAGTGGATCGGGGCACAGATCCGTGCCGACGCTTTCGCCTACGTTTGTGCAGGCATGCCCGTGAAGGCCTCCGAGCTGGCTTTCGTGGACGCTTCCTTCTCCCACGTGAAGAACGGTATCTACGGCGAGATGTTCTTTGCCGCCATGATCGCCGCCGCCTTTACGGAAAAGGACGTGGAGAAGTGCTTTGACATCGCCATGGCAACCATCCCCGCCAACTGCCGTTTCGCCGAGGAAATGAAGTGGGCAAAGAAGCTGGCGGAATCCGATCTGGGCAGGGAGGAGCTGATGGACACCCTGTTCGAAACAGGGAAGAAGTACAATTGGGTACACACCATCAACAACGCCACCTTCTGCATCGCCGCCATTATGCGTTACCGAAACGACTTCCGCGGTGCGGTAGCCTTCGCCGTGGAATGCGGCATGGATACCGACTGCAACGGTGCCACCGTGGGCTCCTTTATGGGTGCTCTGCTGGGCAGAGAGGGCATCCCCGCCGACCTTGCGGACGCCATGAAGGATAAGTTCACCGTGGGCGTTCCCCCCTACGATAACTACTCCATCAAGGCCTTCGCGGAAGAGGTCAAGGCATTGCACGAAAAACTGAGCGGATAAGATTAAAAGGGGACGCTGTCCCCTTGACCCCTGCTAAAGCGTATATTCTTATCCCCGAAACGGAAACAAGCCTCCCCTTAGTAAGGGGAGGGGGACCACCGCAGGTGGTGGAAGGGATTGACCGCCCACCGATCCTGTGACTTTCGATATACAACAAGAGCGACGCTTTTCACAGCGTCGCTCGTTTTTTATCGTTCAAACCGTCCGTAGAACAGCAAAAAATACAGAATGCTCAAAAAGGCAAGTCCAATGCTGATGACGGATATGCTTATTCCAAGCGTGGGGAATCGTTCGGAGCATCCTGCACGGCGGTTCTTTTTGATGCCTGCGGTACATAGTACCAACGAAGCAGCCGCAGAGACCAATGAGACTATCAAAACAGCAAAACGGACGTCGGAAAACAAATACCAAAGGCTCAAACCCAAAGATAAAATGCTCAGGATCACTCCAAAAGTAGCAGGAAGCTCACGTCTGGGATCCTTCATGAGAATTCTCCTCTTCGGAAATCTCCTCGGATACTTCTTCGGCTTCTTCCTCGGTGGGAATCTCCGATTCCTCCACCGTCTCCACCTTCAGGGAGGCAAACTTGGGCGTGTAGGCTTCCTGTGCCGCCGTCTTCTTGGACTTGCGGTAAAGGATGGTCATCCCCACGATGCAAGCCACCACGGAGACTGCGCCGATGAACACGGAGATCTTGATGGTCTCGCCCAGCCAGCCCTTGAAGAGGTACAGGCTGTCGGTACGGAGCATCTCGATCCACATTCTGCCAAAGCCGTACCAGCCAAGGTAAGTAAAGAGGATCTGTCCGTCAAACTTCTTCTTTTTGTAGAAGATCAGATAGATCAGCAGGATCCCCACGAAATTCCACAGGGATTCATACAGGAAGGTGGGGTGTGCCACGGTCACTCTGCCCAAAGAATCGGTGATCTCCATGCGCCAGGGCAGGTTTTCCACTCCGGGGGAGTAGCCGTAGGCCTCTGCGTTCATAAAGTTGCCCCATCTGCCGATGGCTTGCCCGATCATCACCGCGGGTGCCGCCGCATCCATCAGCTTCAAGGTGCTCAGCTTGGTGATGCGGGAATAGGTATACACGGTGATGATACCGAAGATGATGGCGCCGTAAATGGCAAGACCGCCCTCACGGATGTTGATCATCTTCAGAAAATCACCTTGATAGCGATCCCATTCTGTCACCACGTACATCACACGGGCACCGACAATGGAAACAGGCACGGTGATCAACGCCAAATTATACAGATGATCCTCGGGGAGACCTTCTTTATGCTTGGCGTAACGGTAGAACATAAACAGGGCAAGGCAGATGCCAATGGTAATGAGAATGCCGTACCACTTGACCTCAATACCCGCAATGGAAAAAGCTACGGAATTGATCTCAAATTCAAGCCCCAAGCCGGGGAATGCTACGGTATGCATATCATTCATCCTTTCCTTCTTTGGGATATACCACGCTCATGGCACAACGGTCGGTGCGAACGGTATCCTTCAGAACCTTCCACGCCTCTTCATACCCGATCCTGGAAAGGCAAGCGGAGTAGGACAGATAGTCCCCGCCGTTCTGCCAGAAGGTCATGAAGGTGTTGGCAATGTCGTCGGTGGAATCAAAATTGAACAGGTTGTTGGCGTAGACCACACGCTTGGCGGTCTCAAACTCCTCGCGGGTGAAGTAGATTTCTCTCCGCTTGTCGATCTCGGCGCATACGGCATCCTTCAAGGCGTAGGGCTCGTTACAGTAGGCGGATACCTCCGTAAAGGCCGCGGTACGCTCCTGGGCGTATGCCCCGCCGAACTTATCGCTGATGAGACCGCTTTCGTACAGACGGTTGTAGAACTCCCCGGATTTCCCAAAGAGCAGCTGCATATTGATGGCGTTGGCCGCGGAAATGCGGATCCGTTCCTCGGGATCCTCTGCGGGAACGTCCTTGAAGCCGATCTCTACGATGGGCTGGGAGATCTCAAAGAAGCCTTCCGCATAGGGGCAGTTGATCTCCCCCGGTTCTTCCGGGAAGACCCGTTCCACCTCCACCACAGGGGCGACCTCGGTGAGCATTTTATCACAGACGGCGTTCACCTGCTCGGGGGTCACGTCGCCGCAAACGATGAGCACCATGTTTCGCAGGTTATAGAAGGTGTCCGTACAGCGGTACAGCATTTCGGGGGTGATCCGGGCAATGGATTCCCGCGTGCCCACGATACTGCGGCGGACGGGATGCTCCTTGTAAAGGCATTTCAGCAAGTTAAAGAACACACACCAGCCGGGGTTATCGTCGTACATGGCGATCTCCTCCCCGATGATGCCCTGCTCCTTCTGTACCGTCTCCTTGGTGAAGTAAGGATGGGAAACGAAGTCCAACAGGATCTCCAGATTTTCGTCAAAGCCCTCGGTGCAGGAAAACAGGTAGCAGGTGCGGTCAAAGGAGGTGAAAGCGTTGGCGGAAGCCCCCGTCAAAGCGTAACGGGTAAAGGCATCCACGCCGTTTTCATCCTCAAACATCTTATGCTCTAAGAAATGTGCCACGCCGTCGGGAAGCTCCAGATACTCCTCGTCATCTGTAGTCTTGAACTTGCAGTCGATGGAGCCGTAGCGGGTGCCGAACATGGCGTAGGTGGCGGAATGCTTCTTGGGGATCACGTAGATGGGCAGACCGCTTTCATGCACACGGTAGAAATACTGCTCTCCTACGGTGCTGTCGCAAACCTTTTGGAAGTTACTCATGCGGTGGCACCTCCTTCCAGGAAATATACGGTGTCCAGGCGGATGCTGTTTGCTACCTTGACCACGTCCTCGGCGGTCACCTGCTCCATGGCGGCAATAGCCTCCTCAGGGGCGTCGTAACGTCCCGTGGAGATCCTGCCCAGATACCAGGATGCAATGGCGGCGGGACTGTCCGTGATTTCACGGTACCCGTTCCGCAAGGAAAGGCGGGCGTTTTCCAGCTCCCTGGGATCGATATGCCCCTGCTTCAGATCCTCCAGCTGCTCCAAAACGGCATCCAGGGTCTTCTGCTTATTCTTCTGCTCGATACCGCTGACCACCATCAAAAGTCCCTTCAACCCGTCGGGGAAGCTGGAGCAATAGTAGCAAAGGCTTTGCTTTTCCCGCACGTTCATAAACAAACGGCTGTTGGGAGAACCGCCGAACACCTCGTTGAACAAGGCCATGGCAGGGAAGTTCCCCTCCTGCAAGGCGTATTCCGTGCGGAAGCCCAGAGTCATCTTGCATTGGGAGATCCGCATTTGCTCCGTCACGGTGCGGGATTCCTGGGGAAGAGCTCCCAGAGTGGTCTTGGGGAATGCCGCCTCACGGGGAGCGAACGGCAAATAGGTCTTGCAAAGGGAGGCAACCTCCTCTTCGCCCTTTCTGCCCACGTAGAACATCTCTACCTTAGCGATGGCCAGCAGGCTCTTGTAAGCTTCCCAAAGGGTTTGGGGCGTGAGGGCGTTTACGTCCTCAAGATCGCCGCCGTGATCCACGGCGTAGGCTTCTCCCTCGCACATGATCTCCACACAGCGGGTTCTGGCGTAGGCGGTCTTGTTGTTGATCCGCCCGCGGATATCGTCACACAGGTTCTTCTTTTCCTGCTCTACGTATTCGTTTTTGAACACACCTTTTTCGGTGTAGGGGCGGAAGATCAGCTCCTGCATCAGCTTCATGCCCTCTCCCAGGATCCCCATCCCGTCAAAGGCAAAGCTGTCGTCAATGGCGGTGAGCTCAAAGGTCACAACCTGGGCTTCCCCCTTCTTCTGTACGAAAGCGCCCAACCCCAGAGAGTACAGGGTATCCTGCTTCTGATTCAGCGCCTGCATGGTGGGGTAGCTTTCCGTACCCCGCATCAACACGTCGGTCAAAAGGGAGTAGGCGGAAGCCGTTTCCTTCTGCAAGGGAACGAACAGATTCACGGTGAAGAAGGCCGTCTTGAAGCGGTCCGTGGTCACCGTATTCAGGGCAACGCCCTGCTGTAATTCGGTTCTGCAAAGCTTCATGAAGCGTCGGTTCCTTCCTTTTGGTAAATAAACTCGCCGCCCACAACGGTGGCTTCCACATTGATATTTTCGTCAAAGATGGCCAGATCCCCGCGGTAACCTGCCTTGAGTACGCCTCGCTCCTTGATACCAAAGAGTCTTGCGGGGGTGGCGGTCATCATGCACACGGCGGAGCAAATATCTGCCCCTGCCAGATTCTTCATGTTCCGTACCAGACGGTCTGCGGTGGCAACGCTTCCTGCAAAGGCCTTGCGGTCGGGCATTTTTGCCACGCCGTCCTCGATAAAGCATTCCTGCCCGTTTTCCAAGGAGCCCAGAATGGTCTTGCCCTCCGTCTGCCCTGCACCGCGCATGGCGTCGGTGACCAAAACGGTTCTGTGTACCCCTTTGGAGCGGTAGACCAACTGCAACAGAGTATCGGGCAGATGCTTGCCGTCGGCAATGATCTCCACGGTGAGGTCGTCGTAGAGATACCCCGCCTCGATGAGACCGGGATGACGGTAGCCGTCGATGCGGACGATGGTGCTCATGCCACTGTAAAAATGGGTGAGATGGGTATACCCGTGGGCGAGGGCCTCCTTCGCCACGTCGATGGTGGCGTTGGAATGTCCCATAGAGGGATACACACCCCGTTTTCTCAAAGTGTCACCCAGCTCCATGGCGCCGTCAAGCTCGGGAGCCACCGTCCAACGGACGATACAGCCCTCCGCCGCATCCAGCACCTTGTTGTAGTGGGCGGGATTGGGAACCTGCAGGTATTTCTCATCCTGGGCGCCCTTCTGGTCGGCGGAGAAATAGGGCCCCTCTAAGTGCATACCGTAAAGGTAAGCGCCGTTGTAGGGGGTATTCTGCGCCTTTTTCAGGGTGACGAAGGATTCAAACAGCTCCTCGTCAGGGCAGGTCAACGTGGTGGGCAGAATGGTGGTGGTGCCGTGCTTTCCGTGAAGCGTAGCCGCCCCGATAAAGGCCTCCAGGGTGCCGTCCATGTAGTCGTAACCGCCGCCGCCGTGCTGATGCACGTCGATAAAACCGGGAGAGATGTACTTGCCCGTGTAATCGTGGATCACGTGAGAGCCGTCGTCCTTGCGGCGGACTCCCGCGTAGGTGATCACGCCGTTTTCACAGCAAACCTCGCCGTCCTTGATCACCGCGTTGGGGAAGAGCAGATTGCCGATAAATTTCCGTTTCATAAGCTGTTTTTTTCCTTATACCTGTTTGATAATCAACGCCACGGCGTGGGAGGCAATGCCCTCCTCCCGTCCGGAAAAGCCAAGACGCTCCTCCGTGGTGGCTTTCACGTTCACTTGCTCCGCCGTAATTCCCAGACAAGCGGCAATGTTTTCCGCCATGGTGGGGATATAGCTTGCCAGCTTGGGCTTCTGGGCGATGACGGTGGCGTCGATATTCCCCACGGTGTAGCCCTTTTCTGCCAAAAGCTTGCCGCAATGCTTCAAAAGCAAGGTGGAATCAATGCCCTTGTAGGCAGGATCGCTGTCGGGGAAGTGCTTGCCGATATCACCCAACCCTGCGGCACCCAGCAAGGCGTCGCACACGGCGTGCAAAAGCACGTCCGCATCGGAATGTCCCAAAAGGCCCAGAGCGTGGGGAATCTCCACACCGCCCAGGATCAGTTTTCTGTCTTCTACCAGGCGGTGAACGTCGTAGCCGTGGCCGATTCGTATCATACGCTTTGTTCTTTCGCTTTCTCCACCAGAAGCATCGCCTTTGCCAGGATGATGTCCTCCTTGGTGGTCAATTTGATATTGCGGGGATCGGTGTGAACATATTCCACTGTAGCTCCCGCCGCCTCCAGCATGGAGGTCTCGTCGGTGAAGATCCCGCCCTGTTTGGTGGCCATGGCGTATGCCACGGTGTAGCCGTCTTTTTTGAAGACCTGGGGCGTTTGTACCGCCAGCAGGTGATCACGATTGGGAGTATACACCGTCTTATGCTCCGTATCCACGAATTTAACGGTATCCGTCACAGGAGAGCAGGCGGTGGCCGCTCCCGTTTTCTTCGCTCCTTCAATGACGGCGGCAATGATCTCCGGCGTCACGAAAGGACGTGCGCAATCATGCACGCAGGCGTAGGAAACGCCCGGGGACATTTGACACACTCCTGCAAAAACAGACTCACTGCGGGTCTTACCGCCTTCGCAGAAGCGAAGGGGAACGGAAGGGCTGTAACGCCCTGCCAAAAGCCGTAAACGGGGAAGATTTTCCCCGCCTACCACTACGATCTCGTCCACGGGGGAGGCGAGAAACGCCTCCAATACCCGCTCGAACAAGGTTTTACCGTTCAGCTTGATCTCCGGCTTGGAGACCCCGCCCATTCGCGTACCGCTTCCCGCGGCAACGATGATCCCGCAAACGGAATCAGCCTTCATACTCATAGCCGATGGTGAACGCCTTGGCGTTCATTTCCCCCAGCTCGGGCTTCGCCTTGGGGGAGGCGGCGCGAAGGCTTTCGCGGAAGTACTCGCCGTCAAACAGCCCGGTCTCCTTCATCAGCTTGCCCAGCATAATGCAGTTTGCCAGCTTGGGGAAGCCGTTCTCGTTTGCCAGCTTGGTAGCGGGCACGCCGCAGGACTTGATGTCTGCGCGGATCTCATCGGGCGTGACCAGAGAGGAGTCGTATACCACGGTGCCGCCTTTGGCTACCTTGGAAACGAACTTATCGTAAGAGGGCTTGTTCATAGCCAACAGAATGTCGGGGGTGGTGACCAGGGGAGAGCCGATGGGCTCTTCGTCTATGTTCACCGAGCAGTTGCAGGTACCGCCGCGCATTTCGGGGCCGTAGGAGGGAAGCCAGCTGACTTCCTTGCCGTTCTTCATGCCTGCCACGATCAACTGCTTGCCGGCAAACAGAATACCCTGTCCGCCGAAGCCTGCCAAAAGAATGCCTGCCATCAGTTCTGTTCCTCCTTTGTGATATCCTTATAAACACCCAAGGGGTAGTGGGGCATCATGTTCTCTCTCAGCCACTCCAGAGCCTTCTCGGGAGAGAGACCCCAGTTGGTGGGACAGGTGGAAAGCACTTCCACGATGGAAAGCCCCTTCTTTTCCTGCTGGAGGGTGAATGCCTTCTTGATGGCCGCCTTGGCCTTGCGCACGTTCTGCACGGTGTCCACCGCAACGCGCTCTGCGTAAGCGGTGCCGTCCAGCGTGGCCATCATCTCGCAAACGCGGATGGGGTTGCCCTGAAGCTTCTGATCTCTGCCGTAGGGAGAGGTGGTGGTTACCTGTCCCAGCAGAGTGGTGGGAGCCATCTGACCGCCGGTCATACCGTAGATGGCGTTGTTGATAAAAATGATGGTAATGTTTTCCCCTCTTGCGCCCACGTGGACGGTCTCAGCCGTACCGATGGCCGCCAGGTCACCGTCACCCTGGTAGGTGAACACGGTGAGGTCGGGGTTGGAGCGCTTCACACCGGTAGCCACTGCGGGGGCTCTGCCGTGTGCCGCTTCGATCATATCACAGTTGAAATAGTTGTAAGCAAAAACGGAGCATCCTACGGGAGCAACGCCAACGGTGGTGCCCTCCACGCCCAGCTCGTCGATGACCTCTGCCACCAGACGATGCACGATACCGTGGGTACAGCCGGGGCAGTAATGGAAGGGAACGTCCGTCAATGCATGGGGCTTTTCAAAAACGATCATCAGTTGTCACCTCCAACTGCTTTCTTGATGTGGACGAGAATTTCGTCCGGGGTGGGGATCATGCCGCCGGTTCTGCCGAAGTGGGAAACGGGCTTTGCGCAATCGATGGCCAGCTTCACGTCGCCCAGCATCTGGCCCATGTTCATTTCCACAGACAGGAACGCCTTTGCGGTTGCGGAAAGAGCCTTCAGTTCCTTGGAGGGGAAGGGCCACAGGGTAATGGGACGGAACAAGCCCGCCTTGATGCCCTGCTCTCTCGCCATACGTACGGCGGTCTTTGCGATTCTTGCGGTGATGCCGTAGGCTACCACCACGATGTCTGCGTCCTCGGTGAGATAGGTATCGTACTTGACTTCCTTCTCCTCGATCTCCGCATAGCGCTCAAAGCGATCCAGAACGGTCTGCTCCAATTCCTCGGGCGCGATGTACAAAGAGTTTACCACGTTGTGCTTTCTTGCATTCTTGTGGCCGTTGGTTGCCCAGGTCTTTGCGGGGATCTCTCTGGGGGTATGTGCGCCGAAGTCCACAGGCTCCATCATCTGTCCCAAAGCGCCGTCTGCCAGAATCATACAGGGCATACGGTAGATATCCGCCAGGTCAAAAGCTTCCCCGGTGAGGGATGCCATCTCCTGCACGGAGTTGGGTGCCAGGACGATGACGTGCTGGTCGCCGTGACCCAAGCCGCGGATGGCCTGGTTATAGTCGGACTGAGCAGGCTGAATACCGCCCAGACCGGGACCGCCTCGCTGGACGTTTACCAGAACGCAGGGCAGGTCACTGCCGATGATGTAGGAAATACCCTCGCTCATCAGGGACACGCCGGGAGAGGAGGTGGAGGTGATGCAACGGCTGCCGGTTGCGGCGGCACCGTAGATCATATTAATGGCGGAGACTTCACTCTCTGCCTGCAAGCACATGCCGTCTCTCTTGGGCAGCTGCTTTGCCATATATTCCGCAAGCTCGGTTTGCGGGGTGATGGGGTAGCCGAAGAACAGCTTACAGCCTGCACGGATGGCGGCTTCTGCCAGGGCTTCGTTACCCTTCATTAACAATTTCTCGCTCATGATGGTTCCTCTTTTCTGTGGGTTTTACACGTTTTTCTCAACGGTGATCACCAGGTCGGGGCACATGGTTGCGCACATGGCACAGCCTAAGCACTTATCCATTTCCTGCACACCTGCGGGGTGATACCCCTTGGCATTGAGAAGCTTTTCTTCCAATGCAATGATCTTCTTGGGGCAAGCCAGGACACAAAGTCCGCAACCCTTGCAAAGATCGGTTTTGAACGATACTCTGTTCATAACAAAGGCCTTTCTTGGGTTTCTCTATGTTTTTGTTTTTTTTTCTTCAAAATAATTTCCTGGTCACGTCCCGAATGGGAACGCCGCCTTCGGGCAGGTTCTCGGGGAAGGCGGTGACCGCCGCCAGGGGAAGCCCCGTAAGACGGCAAAGCTCTTCGCAGGAAGCGAAGGAAGCCTCCACGTCCTCTCTCGTGGTCTCCGCCCCCAAATTGGAGTTGTTGATGATGCCGCAGAACCGCATACGGGAGGACTTTTCGATCTCCCGCAGCATTTCTGCCGCGGCACGGGGGTCGGAGATATAGGGGCGGTAATAGTTATACACGTAGTACATGGAATAGCCGCAGCTTTCGTACTTGTCGCGGTGTACGCCCAGAGCCGTGGCACCGTCCCCGTCGCCCCCCACGTCGATAACGGCGCATTCGTCGGTGACGAATACCGAGCCGTATTCTTTAGGCAGGGAGGGGATGTCCACGTTGGTATTGGCAAATTCCGGGAGGATGGGGCGCACCCCCGCCTCCTTCAGCTGTTTTTCGTTGTCTGCGGAGCGGAAGTAGGGGTTCACGATGTCCAGATCCACCAGACAGCATTTTTTGCCCTCTTCTGCCAGGGCAAGGGCCAGGTTTACGGCAATATTGGTCTTGCCGCAACCGAAATGTCCCGCAATCACGGTGATGCGGTTTTGCAAAAGTCGTTTCATGGGTCTTACAGTCCTCGGATGAGATCCCCGGCCTTGGCGTTTTCCACCCGCAGATAGAAGGCCATGCGGGGATGCTTGGTGTCGTTTATGGGGTTTCCGTCCTTGTCAAACAGCTCCGTCACGGTGATGTCTCGCCCGGTGGTGCCGGGGGAAAGGAGATTTGCTATGTCTCCAATCTGCATTTTGTTGAACTGCTCGCAAAGGGCAAGCCCCGTTTCGGGGTTATAGTCTTTGACCACTGCCAAAAAGGCACGGTCCTTCAGATATACGTTGTTCCCCACGATGTTGGCGTTTTCGTGAGGGTTGCCGTAGAAGTAGCCGGTGGCGTACTCCCTGTGGGAGACGCTTTCCACCTCCGCCATGTAAGCGGGGTCAAAGGGCTTACCGTCGTAGTAATCGTCCAGCGCCATACGGTAGGCGTTGGTCACCGCGGCGGTATAATAGGCGCTTTTCACTCTGCCCTCGATCTTCAAGGAATCCAATCCCGCCTCGGCCAGCTCTCCGATATGGTCGATCATACACAGATCCTTGGAGGAGAAGAGATAGGTTCCGTATTCATCCTGCTCCGCAGAGATCACGTCCTCGGGACGCTTTTCCTCGTGGACGTAATACTTCCAGCGGCAGGGCTGGGCGCAGGCGCCTCCGTTGGCGTCTCTCCCCGCAAAGTAGTTGGAAAGCAGGCATCTTCCGGAATAGGAAACGCACATGGCGCCGTGAACGAAGGCCTCCAGCTCCAATTCCGCGGGAATGTTCTTGCGGATGGCCTTGATCTCCGCCAGAGAAAGCTCTCTTGCCAGCACGATACGCTTCACCCCCTGGCGGTGCCAGAATCGGCAGGCGGCGGCGTTTACCGTGCTTGCTTGGGTGGAGAGATGCAATTCGGGGTCTTGGGCGTTGGCCTTGATGCAATCCATCACCCCGGGGTCGGAGACGATGTAAGCGTCCGGCTTCAATTCGTCCGCTTCTGCGATGAAGCGGGGAAGATCACCGAACTCCCCTTCGTGGGGCATGACGTTCACCGTCAGGTAGACCTTTTTGCCTTTGCTGTGGGCGTAGTCGATGGCGGAGGCGAGAGATTCTTTTGTAAAGTTATCCGCCGCACGGCGCATTCCGAACCGCTCCAGGGCGCAATATACCGCATCGGCGCCGTAATCCACGGCGAAGCGGAGCTTTTCGGGATTCCCCGCAGGGGAAAGAATCTCGGGTTTTCTTCTCTCAGTCATTTTCTTCTTTTCCTGCCTTCAAGGCCTCGTTTTCCTGCCGTACACGCTCCACGTTCTTCAGATGCCCCGGAAGGGTAGAGGCGTAATAGGTCTGCCCCAGGTCGTTGCTGACGAAGAAGAAGACGTCCATATATTCGCCGTCCTCATCGTAGGGAGGGGAGGGGTAGATGGCAGCAAGGATGGCATCCAGACCCGCGTTGCAGATGGCTCCGGGAGGCAGTCCTTCATTGGTATAGGTGTTATAGGGGCTGGGGAAGCTCTTGTCGATCTGGGAGGCGTCTTGAATACGGTCCATTCCCGCCAGCTCCAATGCGTACTGAATGGTGGCATCGCTTTCCAACAGGGGGAAGGACTCCTTGTGGGTGAGTCGGTTGTGGAACACGTAGGAGATATACTCGAAATCCTCCGCCGTTTTTCCTTCCGCCTCCACCATGGAGGAAATGGTCACGATGTCGTCCAGGGTGTAGCCCTTCTCCTCGCAGAAGGATGCGTAAGTGGTCTTCCAGTCGATCCATACCTTGGCGTTAAAGTTATTGAGCAGCTTATTGATGGCCAGGTATTCCTCGGTATCGGTATAGAAATCGTAGGTGTCGGGATACAAATACCCCTCCAGACGGTAAACGCGGTTTTCGTTCCAGCCGCTTTCGTCCAGAATTTTCACAAACTCATGCTTGTAGGGATAGTTGTTGATGGCTTCCACAAACCCTTCCTTGGTGCCCACGCCGTTCTTGACAAACAGCTCGATGATATCGTCCACCGTAAAGCCCTCGGGAATGGTGAGGGTCACAACCTCCCGCACTCGTACGGGAGTGG
The DNA here is from genome assembly GCA_045589515.1 of Eubacteriales bacterium. Classification (GTDB taxonomy): domain Bacteria; phylum Bacillota; class Clostridia; order Oscillospirales; family CAG-382; genus Coliplasma. Next base: position 116,852 of record JAZNPH010000050.1, read on the forward strand.
TCAGGGCAGCCAACAGCTGGATATAGTTCATGGATACGTTCAAAGTGTGTTCTCCGGGGATGAAGGTAATCTCTTCGCCGTCGCCGGAATATTTCAAATAAACGGAGAACGCCCAGTCGTATTCGATGAGTCCGTTTTCATACAGGATCTGCGCAACCTCTTCATTGGTGGCGTTTGCCGGTAGCGTGACGGTGATCTCCGCATCCCCCTTGACCAACGCAAATACGTCGTTGCCAACGGTGAGCACGTAATAGGAAAGATATGCAGCGATGATCAGCACGATGGCGATATACAAAGCGGCCTTCAAAAGGAAGCTCATCCCGGCAACACCGCGCCAAAGCTTCCGCAAGGCTCTCAGGGGCAGAGGCAGACGGAGGTCGTCCTCTTCCTCCTCTTCATCTTCCTCTTCTTCCTCCTCTTCTGCGGGAAGAGCTTGCTCCTCCTCGGGCAGGGGAGGCTCATCTCCCAAGCTTTCGGAAAAATGAGAGGAAATGCCCATATCCTCTTCCGAGACTGAGTCTGCGAAATGGTTTTTCACGGCACTTTCGGAGATGCCGATGGAGTCTTCGTCTCCGGTGGGTGTTGCTCTTCCGGAAGCGGAATCCGAAGGAAGCTCTACCCGGGTTTTGGCCTCTACCACCCGGGTATCGGCGGGGAGAGTGGGCTCTTCCCCATGGGAAGGCTTTTCTTTTTTCTTCTTGCGGTATTCCGCAAGAATCTCTTCCAGCTCTTCATTTTTTGAGAAACGTCCGTCTTCCATTGGAATACCTCCTTATTGGATGACCGTGATCAAAAAGAACACGGCGATTAACACGAGAAAACAGGGGGACAGGAACACCTTTGCCATGTGAAGGCGATTCTTGGGCGGCAAGGCTTGATCCGGGGGCTCTTGAGCGAATCTCAGATACTGCAGCTCCACGCAGTACAAGAACAGGAATAATGCCGTGCCGAACAGGATCGCCAGCAAGAAGCCTACGAAGAAGGCGCCGTTCTTCTGCATGATGATGTTCAGAAACTGATCGGAGGTGAACACGCTGAGGGCGTTGTTCAAAAGATGCAGGAGCATGGCAGGGATCACCGAGCGGGAGGCGGAGGTGATCACACCCAGCAGAATGCCCACGAACAGGTATACGGGGAAGTTGGTCACGGAAAAATGGAGCATGGCGAAGCAAACAGCAGAGATCACGATGGCGTTGCCCTGCCCGAGAGAACGGTATTCCGCCAGGATCACGCCGCGGAACAGCAATTCCTCGCATACGGCGGGGATGACCACCATGGAAAGCAGAACTCCCGCAAAAGGAAGCTCCCCTTCTCCCACGGAAAGGCCCTCAAAGAAGGCAGGGGTGGAAACGGACTGCTCCGCCACGGCTCTGTAGAAATACTTGATCAGCAAATTGCCCAAAATCAGTACGCACCCGCCGAACAGCGTCAACGGGATATGGCGCATCTTCATGGGGGAAACAGGCATGGGGGTGGCCAGCTTCCGCTTCTTTAAAAGGTAATACAGCATACAAGGCACCAAAAGCACCAGGATCTGTACCAGCGAAATGCTCATAAACAGATCTGCCGCGTCGGTGGCGCTCGTCAGCAAAAAGCGGGAAAAATGCATAGCGGCAAGGACAAAAAGCACCAGTATGGGCGCCGTGAGATGGGGCTGATTCCAGCGCACTTTTTTGTCTGCAGAGGGAATGCTTGCCATAATGCTCATGTCCTTTCCGTCTTTTTGAAAAATAATACTTTACTCGTAACGGGTCTGCTCCTTCAGTACGGTTGCCGTTTCAAAGCCGAACAGCAATTCCACCAAGCGGAAACCGAATTCAAAGGAAACGCCCATGCCCTCGGCGGTGACGAAGATGTCGTCGTGCTCCACCTTCTTGCCGGTGCGGGTGCCTCCGGAGATCTCCTTCTCAAAGCCGGGATAGCAGGCGTACCGTCTGCCCTCCAAAAGGCCCATCTTCCCCAGAATGGAGGGAGCGGCACAGATGGCGGCAACGTAAATACCGTTTTCCACGGCGTATTGCACCAGAGCACGTACGGCAAAGCTGTCGCGAAGGGCTTCCGTACCCTTCAGCCCGCCGGGGAGCATCACACAGTTCAAGGAAGTCTTGTCCAGACGATCCAAAGGAATATCCGTGCGGAAGGTGATGCCGTGGGCACCGGTGACGTATTCCTTGCCGTTTGCGGAAACCAAAAGCACGTCTCCACCTGCACGGCGCAACAGGTCTGCAGGGACCAGTGCCTCTGCTTCTTCAAAACCGTCTGCCAATAAGATCGCAATGTTTACCATGGGGTTACCTCGTTTCTTTTTAGTGGGAGAGCAAGGCTTCCACCGCACGGAGGATCTCTTCGTGGATGTCCTCCCGGGTGCGCAGCTCCGTACCTCTTGCACAGTCTATCTTTTTCCAACCCAGCTTTTCGGCGGAATACAGCGCCGCCTTGTAGCTGTCGGACAAATGTCGTTTGTCGTTTTCGTGGATATCCGTCTCCCGCCCGGTCCGGGAGGAGCGGCTTTTGATAAGAGATTCCGAGACCTCCGGCGGCACGCACAGGTACAGCACCAGATCGGGTACAGGCAGGCCCATTTTCCCGTATTCCAGGTCGAACAGCCACTCCAGGAAGCCGTCGTAATCCTCTGCGGGAAGCTTGGAGAGCTGATGCACCGCGTTGGCGGTGGTGTAGCGGTTGGCAAGGATCACGGTTCCCGCTTCATAATCCTTTTTCCAATCCAGCATATAGGAGCAGTAGCGGTCCACCCCATAGAACACCGAGGCAGCGTAGCCGTTCACCGCGTGGGGATCGTTGCCGAAGGCGCCGCCCAAATACAGCTTCACCGCGGCGCTCATCTTCTCGTCGTAGGTGGGGAAGGACACGGAACGGCAGGGGATGCCCTTTGCCTTCAAAGCCTCCTCCAGCAAACGGGTCTGGGTCTCTTTACCAGATCCGTCCAACCCGTCCAGAGCGATGAGGATGCCTTTTTTTGCCTGATTATCCATGGACTTTTTCCGCCTCCGAAAGAAAACACTTCTTTAGTATAGTATTATACCACTTTACGGTGGAGATTGCAAGGGTTTGATAGAAAAATTCAAAATACCGCAACAAAAAACAGCGCCGCATTTTGCGACGCTGTCTGTCTTTAACGGTATTCCTCGGGTAAGAACTCTGCGGGGATGACGGACTGAACGGTTTTGTAAAGGTTCTCAATGGAGAACTTACCGCCCTTCAGAGTGGCAGTCCCCTTCTTCTTTTCGTACCAGGTCACTCCGCTGGCCTTTACCAGCTCCTCGGTGTAATCCTTCAGCTCGTAGATCTTAAAGTTGCGGTAGCCCGTATCCTTTTCACCGTCTGCGCTTTCCTTGGTGTAATGAAGTACCAAAGGGGTCAGCATGGGATTTTCAATGGTGATCTCCCCGGTCTTGGCGCTCTTTCGTACGTCAAAGGAGAGCATACCCTCCAGCACGTTCAGTGCGTTCTGCATTCCGGAAACGAAGTTGCCCAAAGAGTAGGTCAACAGCATTTTGTGGCCGGTGATGTCGTTGGTCACCCATTTCATAGGCTGCAAGCAATGGGAATGGGTACCGATGACCACGTCTACCTCCAATTCGCAGAACAGCTCGGCGTAGTTTCTCTGCTCCTGGTTCTGGGTGTAGCTGTCCTCGTATCCCCAGTGAGCGGAAACCACCACCACGTCTGCCAAGGCGTGGGCCAGACCCACCTGACGGCGGATCAGCTCCTCGTCCAGATAGGGAATGTAGGTCTCGGAATAGCATTGAATGCCGTTGGTGGCGTAGGTGTAGGTGAGAAGAGCGAAGGTAATACCCTCTTTCTCGTAAATCACGATATTGTTGGTGTTCGCTTCGTCCTTGTAATAGCCCAGAGGGGTCATCCCCAAGGACTTGTAATAGGGGTCGGAATACTTCAACAGCTTATCGTTGCCGGAATCCAGCATATGGTTGTGGGCCATGTTGATGATGTCCACGCCCAGGGTTGCCAGATCTCTCGCCACCGCGATGGGGGTGTTGAACTGGGGATATCCGTCGATCTTGGAGCCGGGACCCCCGGAGAGGGTCTCCTGGTTGATGAAGCAGATGTCCGCGTTCTTCATGGTATCCGCCACGTATTCGTAAATAGGCAGGAAATCATAGCCCATATCGTTGGTGGGCCAGGTCTTGTAATCCACCTTGGTGCCGTGGGCGGCGGCGTAATACTCCATCCCCGCGTAATACACGGAGGGGTGGATCAGGTTGTCCCCGCAGGCCACGAAGCTGACTACCTTGTCCACGGGATCCTCGGGCAGGACGATGATATCGGGGGCGCTGGATTCTCCCTGGCTTTCCTCCGGCAGAGAGATCTCCTCGGGTGCGGAGCTTTCTTCATCGGGCAGGGAGACGGTCTCGGAGCTTTCGGGAGAGACGTCCTCCGAGGAAGCGGTGCTTTCCGCAAAGGATTCGGCGGATTCTCCCCCCAGGGGATCTACGAAGGAACAGCCGCAGCAAAGCACCAGAATGCAAAGCAGGCAGGCGGTCAGACGCTTAAAAGGGAACATAATCAAAACCTCAAAATGCAGGGTAATTTTACTTGGAAAAACAGTATACCAGTATTTCTATGGAAAGTCAAGGGATTATTCTTGGACAAATAGTGAAAACATTCCCTGGGCGCGGCTGTCGCAAAGGGCGGTGATCACCGTGCCGTTTTCCGTGTATTCCGTGTTGTGGACCGTGGCAAAGCGATACACCTCCGCCGCCTTCCCCGCTTGAGCGTGGGAGAAGAACAGCTTCAAGATCTTTTTGCCCCCGTTCACCGTTTCCTCCAGCTTGTCCATTAAAGCCTCGATCCCCGTGCCCGTGGCGGCGGAGATTTCTAGGGCGTTCCCGGGGAACAACCCCTTGTCGGTGTCGGAGACCAGGTCGGTTTTGTTATATACTTCAAGAATGGGCTTGTCTCCTGCACCCAATTCGCCGATGAGCTTTTCCGTCACGGCACGCTTACGGGTGCGTTCGCCCGCCTCCTCGCTGCCGTCGGTGAGGCAGAGGATCACGTCGCAGTAGGTCAGCTCTTCCAAGGTGGAGCGGAAGGCTCTTACCAGATGGGTGGGCAGACGGTCGATGAAGCCTACGGTGTCTGTCAACAGCACCTCCGTGCCCCCGGGCAGGGTGAGCCTGCGGGTGGTGGGATCCAGGGTGGCAAACAGCTTGTCCTCTGCCAGAATGCCTGCGTCGGTGAGCCTGTTCAGCAGGGTGGATTTCCCCGCGTTGGTGTAGCCGATGATGGCCACGGTAGCAAGCCCCGACCGCATTCTTTGGGAGCGCTTGATGCCTCTGGTGCGTTCCAGCTCGTCCAGCTCCGCCTCCAAGGCCTCGATACGGCGGCGGATGTGACGTCGGTCGCTTTCCAGCTTGCTTTCACCGGGGCCTCTGCTGCCGATGCCGCCTCCCTGACGGGAAAGCATCTTGCCCTTGCCCACCAGACGGGGCGCGGTATACCGCAGACAGGCGATCTCTACCTGGAGCTTTCCTTCCCCCGTGACGGCGTGCAGGGCGAAAATATCCAAAATCAGCATGGTGCGGTCGATAACGCGGATGCCCACGATCTCCTCCACCGCGGCGATCTGGGAGGGAGAAAGCTCGTTGTCAAACACCGCAAGGGTGATGGTGGGGTCAGCCTTCACCAGCTCCGCAACCTCTTCGCATTTACCGCTTCCGATATAGGTAGCCTTATCGGGATGGGGTCTGTTCTGGATCACCGTGGCGGCTACCTCACCTCCCGCGGTATCCAACAGCCGCTCCAATTCCGCCAGGGAGTTTTCGCATTCCGCGTCCTCTCTCCCCAGGGAAACGGCGATGAGTACCGCGCGGGTGATCTCTTCTTTTTGTATGATGTTGGGTTCTGCCATAAGGAACTCCTTTCGTCTTGGCAAAAAATAACGGCGCACAAATCCTGTGCGCCGCAATCTTGTTGCTACTGTAATGGGGGAACTTACTTCAGGTTAAACTTCTTCTTGAACTTGTCAACACGTCCGCCGGCGTCAACAAACTTCTGCTTACCGGTGAAGAACGGATGGCACTTAGAGCAGATATCAACCTTCAGGTTCTCCTTAACGGACTTGGTGGCGTACACCGCACCGCAAGCGCAAGTGATGGTCGTGTTCTTGTAATCGGGATGGATGCCCTGCTTCATGATGGAATTCCTCGCTTTCTTCTGGGACCCGACATTTCCGGCGCCGGATCGATCAAATTTCATACGGGCGTCATTATAACACACATTTTTTTAAAAATCAATACCTTTTTTTGATTTTTTTGAAATTTTGCTTGCTTTTTTTCTCCCGATGGAGTATGATGAAGAAAACCGATTGAAAAGGAAGTGTATTTTATGAAATTGACATACTTGGGTACCGCCGCCGCAGAGGGCTGGCCCGCATTGTTCTGCCGTTGCGAATACTGCGTAAAGGCGCTGGAAAGAGGGGGCAAGAACCTCCGCAGCCGTTCCCAGGCTTTGGTGAACGACGATCTGCTCATCGATTTCCCCGCAGATTCCTTCTCCCATATGCAGCAGAACGGGCTGAACTTCTCCGCCGTGAAGGATCTGCTCATCACCCATTCCCATATGGACCATTTTTCTCCCACGGATCTCCATCTCCGTTCCACCAGCTACTACGCCCACAACCTCACCACCCCTCATCTGACCTTGCACGGCAACGAGCGGGTAATGAAGCTGTTGGAAAGAGAACGGATCACCCGTGAGGAGGAGCCCAACGATACCGGCATCACCGCCGTGTTGGTGGAGGCCTACAAGCCCTTCACCGCAGGGAAGTATCGTGTCACCGCCCTGCCCGCCTTCCACGCCATGAACGAGAAGGCCTTCGTCTACCTCATCGAGGACGGGGAAAAGACCTTGCTGTACCTCCACGACACCGGGGAGCTGTTTGACGAGGTGTATGAGTATCTGGCCGCAAACAAGGTGAAGGCGGATCTCATTTCCTACGACTGCACCTACGTGGCTCTGCCCTCCGGCGGCGGCCACATGGGGTTGGATTCCTGCCCCAAGGTACGGGCAAGATTGGCATCCATCGGCGTTGCCCACGAGAACACCGTCCACGTCATCAACCACTTCTCCCATAACGGCAAGCTGATCCACGACGAGCTGGAGCCTGCCGCAAAGGAGCTGGGCTTCTTGACCTCCTACGACGGCATGGTGGTGGAATTCTGAAGATGGCGACGGGAAACATCGATCTTCTGAAAAGATCCAGTTATTATTACGACCTTCCCGAGGAGCTCATCGCCCAGACACCCTCGGAAAAGCGGGACAGATCCCGTCTTTTGGTGCTGAACCGCGCAAGCGGGGAGGTCACCCAGGGGCATTTCTCCGACGTGCTTTCCTATTTCAAGAAAGGGGATTGCCTGGTAATCAACGACACCCGCGTCATCCCTGCCCGTATCTTCGGAACGGCCAAGGGGAGAACGGGAGAGATCGAAACAGTGCTCCTTTCCCGGGTGGAAAGCGAGGAGGGCGAGGTCTGGGAAGCCCTGACCAAGCCCGGCAAGAAGACCCGCATCGGGCAGATCGTGGAATATCCGGAAGGACTTTCCGGGGAGGTCATCGGCATCCGGGAGGACGGCGTGCGGGTGATCCGCTTTACCTACCAAGGGGTGTTTTTGGAGGTGTTGGAGCGTATCGGTCTCATGCCTCTGCCTCCTTACATCAAAGCCCGCTTGGAGGACAAGAACCGTTACCAGACGGTGTACGCCCGTACCAACGGCTCCGCCGCCGCACCCACCGCGGGGCTGCATTTTACCCCCGAATTGCTTGCGGAATTGGAGGCCAAGGGCGTGGAGATCGTCCGCGTGCTTTTGCACGTAGGGCTTGGCACCTTCCGCCCCGTCAAAGAGGACGATATCTTAGCCCACAAAATGCATTCGGAATATATCAAGGTCACCCCCGAGGCGGCGGAAGCTATTAACCGTACCAAGCAGAATGGGGGCAGAGTCTTCGCCGTGGGCACCACCAGCGTACGTACGCTGGAGTCCGTTACCGGGGAGGACGGGGTGGTGAAGCCCTTCGAGGGACACACCGAGATCTTCCTGTATCCCGGCAAAAAATTTCACGCCGTGGACGGGCTGATCACCAATTTTCACCTGCCGGAAAGCACCCTGATCATGCTGGTCTCCGCCTTCGCGGGGTATGAAAACACCATGAACGCCTACCGCTTCGCCGTGGAGGAGCGCTTTCGCTTCTTCTCCTTCGGGGATGCCATGTTGATTGTGTGAAACTATGAAAGAAGTTCCTAAGCTGCAATACCACTACCGCCCGAAGAAGGGGTGGATCAATGACCCCAACGGGCTGGTGTACTTCAAGGGCTATTACCACGTGTTTTATCAGCACGCCCCCGATCATGAGATCCCCTGGAAGCAGCCCATGCATTGGGGACACGCCCGTACCAAGGATTTCCTGCGCTGGGAGGAGCTTCCCGTGGCTCTCACCCCCGACCGTCCCTACGATACAGGCGGTTGCTGGTCGGGAACTGCCATCGTCAAGGACGATAAGCTGTACCTGTTCTACGCCGGCATTACGGAGGTCTCCACGGTGGCGGTGGCCGTCTCCGAGGACGGGATCCACTTTGAAAAACACGAAAAGAACCCCGTAATCGCCACCTTCCCGCCTGAGGGAGGACCGGATTTCCGCGACCCTGCCGTTTGCTGTATCGACGGCGTGTATTACTGCGTGGTGGCTTCGGGACATCCCGCCACCAAGACGGCAAGACTGCTGTTGTACCGCAGTGAAGACCTGCTGGATTGGACGTTCTGCTCCGTGATGGCGGAGTGGGAAGAATCCAAGTATGCGGAATGTCCCTCGTTCATGCCCGCGGAAGAAGGGTGTCTCCTCACCGCCTCCGTCTGCCCCTTGGAAAAGGAACATTTCTTCTCCGTGATGTACGGAGAATTGCGGGACGGCCGCTTCACCGTGAAGAACCGCGGTCAGGTGGACAAGGGGCCCGATCAGTACGCAGGGCAGGCCTTTCGGGATCATTTGGGGCGAAATCTCTTGATCGCCTGGATCCCCGGCTGGAAGTACAGCGGCTATGCTTCTTCGGATATCGGCTGTATGTCTGTTCCCAGAGAATTGAAGCTGGAAAACGGGCGGATCACCGCTTATCCCATCTCGGAGCTTCAATATCTTTTGAAGGACGAGGACCCCTGCCTGCAAAGGACGGAGAACGGCTTTATCGTGGCGCGGGAGGGCAGAGAGCCTTTGGTGTACGAGGGCGAGATCCGCAGTCTGAAGATCCTGCGGGACGCTTATATTGCCGAGATCTTCGTCAACGGCGGGGAAGAGGTCTTTTCCGTTTTGCTGTAAAAAAACAAAATTCTCTCCTTTTCCTCTTGACATTGACCTTGGGTCAAGTGTTATACTGAGGGCGGAAAGGAGAGGTTTTCTTTTATGGAGCAAAAGCTTTGGGATATCAATACGGTGTGCCGTATGCTGGGCACCACCTCTCGCACCCTGCGCTTTTACGAGGAAAAAGGCATCGTCCAAAGCACGGTCAGCCCCTTTTCCAGCCGCAGACAGTACAGTATGGAGCAATTGGAGCAGATCAAAAAGGTGCTGGTATTGCGCTCCTTGGGTTTGCCCGTGGCAGAGATCAGAAAACTGCAGCAGGAAAAGGGAGATCTGGGAAAAGCCATCTTAGAACGGCGTGCCAAGGTGATGGCTTCCATCACCACCAAGACCCGTGAGATCGCGTTGTTGAACGAGGCGTTGCAGATCATCGAGCGGGGCGGGGACGTGTTTGCCCCAAGGAAATCTGCGGAGGTGCAACGGAAGGAGCGGCTGAAGACCGTGGAGGCGTTTACCGACGCCTTTCTGGCAGGAGAGCTGGAGACCTGTTATAGCTTTTTTGATGAAATCTTGCAGAAGGCGTTGCCCTTTGAGGACTTTGCCGCAGGGGCGAAGGAGACCTTGCGTCCGGTGGGAAGCTATGTCTCCCGCGGGGTACGGTGGACGGGATATCTGCCCGACACCGTCTACATCGAGCTGGAATACGAGAACGTGGGCGTTTACATTCAGCTTGTCTTTAGGGAACAATGGGTCCAGGGGATCTGGATGAGCTATTACGAACCGAAGGAGAAGTGATTATGGTTTTTTTATACGCTTTGGCCGCACAGACGAGACACTTTACCATGCCTTGGTGGATAGGCGCTGTCCTTGTGGGACTCGTGTTTCTGATCGCCCATCTTTACTGCGTGACGCGGAAATACCATTGCCCCAAATGCGGCAACACCTTTCGCGTAAAATGGTATGCCTTCTCTACTTGGTATCACACCGAGGATCGCAGAGTGGCAAAATGCCCACATTGCAAACGGAAGGGATTCTGCAAGTATGATTAAGAAAGAACGGCTTTTGATCCTGTGTTCTTGCTTGACCGTAGCGTTGCTTGTTGCCGTTTTTCATGGGTATTGGTGCTTGACAGCCGGTTCCCTTTTGCCGTTGTTCTTTGTGCTTCTTTCTTTGGCTTTGGCGGTTTCTTTTCGGAAAGCGACGCCCCGGGAGGAGCAAACTGCCTACGGAAGCGATCTGACGCCTGAGGAGCAGGGCTTGCTGGGAAAGTATACGTCTTTCGGCTTTGGCCTTTTGGTGCCTTGGCAGGGGATCTTTCTGTTCTTCTTTCCCACTGCTGTGAAGATGCTTTCCGTGTTGCTGTTTTTGGCAAGCTTTTTCGTGGGCCCCGGCCTGTTCCGTGTGCGTCACGGCAAGGAGCTGAAGTCCCGCTTCCTCCGGGAACGACTGGAATTGGAGGAGCAACGCAGGAAAGAAGAATCCGGCAAATGGAAATGATCCCTCCCGAAAACGACAGTTTTCGGCAATCAAGTTTCTTTGAGGATTCTTAAGGGGCTTTCTTTTTCGAAAGAAAGCCCCTTAAGCGTTCTCCCGTCCCCCCAAACGTCCGTGAAAAAAGCGGGCGTTTTCTTTTTCTTCCACTTGCTTTTTGGAAAGAGTTGTGATATAATATGGTACTTATTATTGGATCGTGTGGAAAGTCATGAAAAAAATACCCGTTTACGCCGTGGTGGGCCCCACCGCCTCGGGAAAAAGTGCATACGCCATCCGTCTGGCAAAGGAGCTGGATGGGGAAGTGATCAGCGGGGATTCCATGCAGATCTACCGCGGCATGGATATCGGCACCGCCAAGGCAAGTACGGAGGAACAGCAGGGTATCCCACACCATTTGCTGGACGTGGCTGAGATCACCGAGGGCTTTTCTGCAGGTCGGTTTATGGAGCTGGCAAGGGAAAAGATTGCCGAGATCTACGGAAGGGGGAAGACCCCCATCCTCTGCGGCGGCACGGGGCTGTATATCGAGCTGCTGCTCACCGGGAAACAGCTTTCCGAGAACACCGCCGATGAAAAGCTGCGTGAGGAGCTGTTGCAGTTTGCAAATGAACAGGGCAACGAGGCACTCCACGCAAGGCTTGCGGAAATGGATCCCAAGTCTGCGGAAAATATCCACCCCAACAACGTAAAGCGGGTGGTGAGAGCCTTGGAGATCGCCCTGACCACGGGAAGCACCAAAAGCGAGGCGGACGAAAAGAGCAGAGAAGGGGAAAACCCCTTTGCGCCCACCATCATCCGCCTGACCTACGCAGACCGTGAGGAGCTTTACAAAAAGATCAACCTGCGGGTGCGCAAAATGTTTGAGGAAGGTCTGGAAAAAGAGGTGCGCACCCTTTGCGAAAAGGGCCTGCGGGAAACGCCTACCGCCTCCCAGGCCATCGGATACAAGGAGTTTTACCCCTATTTTGACGGTGAAATATCCTTAGAGCAGGTGGAAGAAGACATCTGCCGCAACACCAGACGGTACGCCAAACGGCAGGAGACCTGGTTCTCCAGAATGCATTACGACCAATTGATCACACTTTGATTTCAAGACAAGGAGGGTTTTTATGGCAAGGATCAAACGTTTCTTTTCCCAATTCGGCGTGACCGTGCTGTTGGTGACCCTCTGCGTCTATCTGGTCTTACAGCTGACCTTCGGCATCGGCGAGGTGGCTGAAGTGGAGCATACCACCTACGTCACCGTGCGGGATACCGTCCAGCTGGAGGCTTACCTCTTCCGTGACGAGACTCCGCTTTACAGCGGTACGGAGGGGATCGACTGCTTCTTGGTGGACAACGGCGCAAGAGTGGCCAAGAGCACCAAGGTGGCCGTGACCTATACCGATGAAAACGATGCCTCCGTCCAGGAACGGATTACCCGTATTAACCGTATGATCCGCATTCTGGAGCTTTCCAACCTTACCGAGGGCGCCCAGACCACCGACCTTGCCATTTTGGATAAACGGATCCTGGCGCTGACGGTGGAGCACCTGCGGGATATTGCCGACGGCGACCTTACCGCCGCCTTGCGGGGGGAGGAGGCCTTATGGGTGGAGATGAACCGCCGACAGGCGCTGTTGGAGGATAATTTCGATTATTCTGCCCAGATCAACCTGCTTAAGCAGGAAAAGGCGGATTTGGAGGCTTCCCTTGCAGGGAGATCTGTCACCGTTTCAGCCCCCTCTGCGGGGTACTATTACCAGTCTGCGGACGGCTATGAAAAGGTGTTCACCATGGATTCTTTGCGAAACTTGACGGTGGACAGCTTTGACGAGCTGCTGAAATCTTCTGCGGACGGGGAGATCCTGACCCGCTCTTGTGGAAAAATGGTCCATTCCGCCGATTGGTACGTGGCGGTGTCTTTGGACAAGCGTTCTGCCAGCGGGTACACGGAAGGGAAGACCTACGAGATGGTGTTCCCCTTCTCTACGGGAATGCGGCTGACCATGACCTTGGATAAAAAAACGGTGCAGACCAACCGGGATCACGCTGTGCTGGTGTTCCGCTCCAACCAATTGCCCGAGGGCTTCGATTTCACCCGCCGCCAAACGGTTCAGCTGGTAGCGGGTACCTATTCCGGCATCCGTGTCAGCACCGATGCTTTGCGTATGCAGGACGGGGTGCTGGGCTGTTACGTGCTGGACGGTAACCACGTGATCTTCAAAAAGGCGGATGTTATCTACCGGGAGGAGGAGTTTGCCGTTTGCCGCGTGCCTTACAACAGCGTGAAGGGGAATCGGGACGACAAGGCCTTTATATCCGACGAATTTGTTTCCTTGTACGACACGGTGGTGATCTCTGCCGATGATCTGTACGAGGGAAAAGTGTTGCAGTAACGGAGGGTTCCTTTTGAACACCAAAGCAGAGATCAAAGAGAATATCGAAAAAGCCTTGCAGGCGGTGGATGGCAGAGCGAGGGTGCTTCTGGCCACCAAGACCGTTCCTGCGGAGCTGATCAATTACGCCGTCACCTGCGGCACCAACCTCATCGGAGAAAACCGTGTTCAGGAGCTGTTGGAAAAATACGACGCTTTGGACAAGGACAGGATGGAGATCCACTTTATCGGACATCTTCAGACCAATAAGGTGAAATATATCATCGATAAGGTCTCTATGATCCACTCGGTGGACAGCATCTCCCTGGCGAAGGAGATCGAAAAGCAGGCCGCAAAGCATGACATGACGATGAAGATCCTCGTGGAGGTGAACATCGGAAACGAGCCGGGTAAGTCGGGCATTCCTTTGGAGGAAACGGAGACTTTTTTGGAAACTCTTTCGGCTTTTCCCCATCTTCTGCCCTGCGGACTGATGGTGATTCCGCCCAAAAGGGAGTTTCCCGAAGAAAATTTGCATTTTTTTGAAAAAATCTATCAAAAATTCATTGACATTCGGATAAAAAAAGAAGATAATAAGAATTGGGCAGTTTTGTCCGCCGGGATGAGCGGCGATTATTTGGAAGCCGTGTCCTGCGGGGCGAATTTGGTCCGTTTGGGCAGCTTGGTGTTTGGCGCACGGAGCTACCCCGTTTGACTTTCATTAAAGAAAAGAATTTGTTATAAAAACCATCATGGAGGTATATCATGGGATTTTTAGGCCGTATCAACGAAATGTTTAAGGAAGACGACAGCTACCTGGAAGAAGAGGAAAACTTCAACGTAGCCGACGAGAACGCAGAGGAGACCTTTGAGGAAAAGCCTGCTCCCGCAGCAGCTCCCAAGTCTACCGGCGTAGGCTCTGCCGCATCTTTGGAGATGAAGGTAGTGAAGCCCGAGCGTATGGATGCCGCTTTCGGCATCGGTGAGCATCTTCTCGCCAAACGTACCGTAGTGCTGAACTTTGAGGACACCAACAAGGAAACCGTTCGCCGTATTCTGGACTTCCTGGGCGGCGTTGTATTCGCCATTGAGGGCAACATTAAGAAGGTGTCCGATGCTACTTACATCGTCACCCCCAAGCACGTTGACGTTACCGCTGACGTTCCTCCCCAGGCAGAGGCGCCCAAGTCCAGAGAACTGTTCTGAGAGCTTCTTCTCTCCGTTTTTGCCAAGGAAAGTGAACCGAGTTGGAAGTTATTGAAGTTATCAAGTTTGCCGTATTGCTGTTCATAGAGGTCTTGGGTTACGCCATGCTGATCCGAGCGATATTACCCCTCCTCGGATTTGAGGAATCCATGGTCAACGTGGTCTGCTATGCGGTATCGGAGCCTGTGGTGGCACCTGTCCGAAGTCTTTTGGACCGTGTCACCGGCCTCCGGGAAACCGGGATCGATTTCTCCTTTATGGTCACCTTTTTGCTGTTGGAGATCGTCCGGATCTTTCTGCTGTCCTTTGCCTGAAAAGCAGGCGGGGAGAGCAGTTTTGCGGCGCAATTTTTCTCTTCGCGGAGAGACGCCGTTCCGTTTATAATTAACATTGAAAGGAACTTTGCAGGATGCTTGCACCACACGAACTGAAAAACAAGCCCTTCTCCAAATCCATCAAGGGGTACAACCCCGCAGAGGTGGATGAGTACATCGAGTTTCTCATCGGAAAATACACCGAGGTATATCGTGAGAACAACGAGCTGGAACGGAAGCTCCACGTGGTCGTCACCAATCTGGACGAGATCAAGGACGAGGAGGAATCCATTCGAAGCACGCTGATCTCTGCGCAGAAGATGGCGGACAAGATCGTCAAGGACGCAACCGACCGTGCGGACGTGATCACAGGCGCCATCAAGGAGCGTTGTGATGCGGTGATCGCAGAGTTCAAGGAGCAGCTGAAGGCCGAGAAGGAAGAAATGTGGGAGCTTCGCGCCCGCATTGTGGACTTCAAGAAGCAGTTGTTCGATCTGTACCGCGGTCATATCGAATCCATCAAGAACGTGTCCGTCAACGAGATTGACGAGATCGTTTTGCCCGAGGAGGACGCTGTGGTTGCCCGTATCTTTACCGATGTGAAGCAGGGCATTGAGGAAAGCGATACCGAGGCCAAGAAGGCTGCTAAGGACGAGCTGGAGGAGGAAAAGAGCTTTGTTCTCTCCCCCGAAGCTCCCGCCGAAAAACAGCCCACCGCTCAGGAGGCGGAGGATGATTTTCTTCGCTTCATGATGGAAGAGTAAAGCCAAGTCAGCAGGAAAGGAAACGGCAAACCCTTGCCGTTAGGAATAGACACATGAAAGATTACAAAGATACGTTGAATCTTCCCGTCACAGCCTTCCCCATGCGAGGGAATCTCCCCGCCAGAGAGCCGGAGTTCAAAAAGCGCTGGGACGAGATGGATCTTTACAAAAAGATGCTGGAGGTCAACGAGGGTAAGCCCTCCTTCATCCTCCACGACGGCCCTCCCTTCTCCAACGGTAACATCCACATGGGCCACGTGATGAATAAGGTGCTGAAGGACATGGTAAATAAATCCAAGTCCATGGCAGGCTACCGTACCCCCTTCGTTCCCGGCTGGGACAACCACGGTATGCCCATCGAAAGCGCCATCATCAAGCAGTCCAAGCTGGATCGCAAGCGTATGTCCATCCCCGAGTTCCGCTCTGCCTGCAAGGATTTCGCCATGAAGTTCGTGAAGCTGCAGAGAGAATCCTTCGAGCGTCTGGGCATCGTGGGGGATTGGGACGAGCCTTACCTCACCATGAACCCCTCCTTCGAGGCAAAGGAAGTCCGCGTTTTCGGCAAGATGTTCGAAAACGGTTATATCTATAAGGGCTTAAAACCCGTTTATTGGTGCGCCCACGACGAGACTGCTCTCGCTGAGGCGGAGATCGAGTACAAGGACGCTCCCTGTACCTCTATCTACGTCAAATTCCGCGTTGCGGACGACCGGGGCAAGCTGGCAGACAGAGTGGATCTTTCCAAGACCTATTTCGTGATCTGGACCACCACCCCCTGGACTCTGCCCGGTAACGTTGCCATTGCCGTTCACCCCCGTGAATCCTATTGCATCGTCCGTGTAGGCGAGGAGAATTACATCATCGCCGAGGCGTTGGTAAACGACACCATGGCAAACGCAGGGATCGAAAATTACGAGATCCTTTGCAACGACCTCATCGGCTCCGACCTGGAGTACATGACCGCACAGCACCCCTTCCTGGACCGTACCAGCCAGCTTTGCGTGGCAGACTACGTTACCATGGACAGCGGTACCGGCTGTGTTCACACCGCTCCCGGCTACGGTGCGGAGGACTACCTCACCGGTATGAAGTACAAGTTGGAGATTTTGGTTCCCGTGGACGACAAGGGTTACCAGGGTGAGGCGGCAGGTAAGTTTGCAGGTCTGCGCTACGATGAGTCCAATCAGGCAATTCTGGAGGATATGAAGGAGTCCGGCGCTCTGCTGGCTTCCAAGGAGATCATCCACCCCTATCCCCATTGCTGGAGATGTAAGCATCCCATCATCTTCCGTGCCACTCCCCAGTGGTTCTGCTCCGTTGAGGCCTTCCGCGAGGACGCGGCAAAGGCTTGCGACAGCGTGACCTGGATGCCCGCATGGGGCGGAGAACGCATGGTTTCCATGATCAACGAGCGCGCAGACTGGTGTATCTCCCGTCAGCGTCATTGGGGTCTGCCCATTCCCGTTCTTTATTGTAAGGATTGCGGCAAGCCCATCTGTACCGAAGAGACCATCAACCATATCTCTGCCGTGTTTGAGGCCGAAGGCTCCAACGCATGGTTCGAGAGAGAGGCAACCGGGCTTCTTCCCGAGGGCTTTGCTTGCCCCGATTGCGGATGCAAGTCCTTCGAGAAGGAGACCGATACTCTGGACGGCTGGTTCGATTCCGGCTCCACCCACTTCGACGTGCTGGATGGCAGAGACGGTCATTCCCGTCCCGCAGATCTGTATTTGGAGGGCGGCGACC
This sequence comes from Eubacteriales bacterium, assembly GCA_045589515.1. Classification (GTDB taxonomy): domain Bacteria; phylum Bacillota; class Clostridia; order Oscillospirales; family CAG-382; genus Coliplasma. Next base: position 134,063 of record JAZNPH010000050.1, read on the forward strand.
AGTACCGCGGTTGGTTCCAGGCATCTCTGTTGACCGCCATCGGCTCGGGTCTGGGAGAGGCACCCTATAAGGCAGTTCTCACCCATGGCTGGACGGTGGACGGCGAGGGTAAGGCAATGCACAAATCCTTGGGCAACGGCGTAGAGCCCGAGTCCATCATCAAGGTCTACGGCGCGGATATCCTCCGTCTGTGGGTGGCTTCCAGCGATTACCGCGTAGACGTTCGCTGCTCCGACGCCATCTTCAAGCAGCTTGCGGAAAGCTACCGTAAGATCCGTAACACCTGCCGTATCCTGCTGGCAAATCTGGGGACTCCCGATACCGACTTCGATCCCGCAAAGCATATGATCCCCGTGGATCAAATGGAAGAGATCGACCGTTGGGCGCTCTCCCGCCTGAATGCACTGGTGGCTTCTGCCCGCAAGGCATACGACAATTACGAATTCCACGTCATCTGCCATGACGTATTGAATTTCTGTGCCATCGATATGTCCAAGCTGTATATCGATATCACCAAGGATCGTCTGTACTGCAACCGCAAGGACGCTCCCGAGCGCCGCAGTGCCCAGACGGCGATGTATCTCATCGTCAAGTCTCTGGCCAAGCTGTTGGCACCCATCCTCTCCTTCACCGCAGAGGAGTTGTGGAGCTTTATGGCTCTCTCTGAGGGGGACAATACCGACTCCGTTCTTTGTAACGAGCTGCCCTCCGTCAACGAGACTTATTACAACCCCGAGCTGGAGGCCAAGTACGAGGGTCTGTTCCGTTACCGTGACGACGTGATGAAGGCTTTAGAGATTGCCCGTGCCGCTAAGGTCATCGGTAAGTCTCTGGAGGCCAAGGTCACCCTCTACGGAAAGGCAGATAACGAGGCTATGAAGCTGTTCTCCGCTCATCTTGACGAGCTGGAGGAGCTATTCATCGTCAGCAAGGTGGCGCTTTCCGGTGAGGACGCTCCCGCAGAAGCCTTTGCCGAGACCGAAAGCGGCGTTGCCGTTCTGGTGGAAGAGGCAGAAGGGGAGAAGTGCGTCCGTTGTTGGGCGTATCGCGACGATTGTACCCACGATGAGGAAGGGCAGTGCCTCTGCGCACGTTGCCGTGAGGCTGTATGCTGATCGCAGTCCTTTCCGTCCTCTTTGGCTCGGTGATCTTGGATCAGGTTACCAAGGCCATCGTGGTCTCCCAGATGGAGCTGTATGAGGAAGCGGCGTTTCTGCCCGGACTTGTACGGTTCTACCACACCCGCAACACCGGCGCGGCCTTCAGTATGTTCTCCGACAACCGTTGGGTGTTCATGGTGTTCTCTTTGATCGCCATGGTGCTGATGACCTATTTGCTGGTAAAGTTCCACGGAAGACATTGGATGCTTTCCGTTTCCCTGGCGGCTGTGCTGGGGGGCGGCATCGGCAACATGATCGACCGTGTGCTTTGCGGCTACGTAGTGGATTTTCTGGATTTTCAGTTTATGAAGTTTGCCGTGTTCAACGTGGCGGACATCTTTGTCACCTGTGGCTCCGTGGCTTTGGCGGTGTATATCATCTTTATTGAACCCAAGGTGGAGCGCCGTCTGCAGGAGCAAAAGACGGCAAATACCGTCCCGGAGGAGGCTCCCTGTGAAGGAAACGACGACGGTGACAAGTGACCTGTCCGGCAAACGGCTGGACGTTTGGCTTGCGGAAGCGGCGGAGATCAGCCGCTCCAGAGCTCAACAGCTTATCGAAGGCGGGGAAGTTCTGCTGAATGGCAAGGTCGCCAAAAAGCGAGATACGGTCTTCCAAGGGGACGAGGTGACTTACGAGATCCCCGAGCCTGAGGAGATCGAGGCTGTTCCCCAGGATCTTCCCATTACCATCGTATACGAGGACGACCATTTGCTGGTGGTGGACAAGCCCCAGGGAATGGTGGTACATCCTGCTCCGGGGAATCCCGACGGCACTTTGGTAAACGCCTTGCTGTACCATTGCAAGGGAAGGCTTTCTTCCATCAACGGCATGGTGCGGCCGGGTATCGTCCACCGCATCGATTAGGATACCTCGGGTCTGCTCATCGTGGCCAAAACCGATGAAGCCCATCGGGGTCTGGCAGAGCAGATCGCCGTCCACAGCTTTGTCCGCCGCTACGAGGCGGTGTGCGTGGGTAGCTTCCGCGAGGAGGCGGGGACGGTGAACGCCCCCATCGGCAGGAGTAAAACCGACCGCAAGAAAATGGCGGTGACACAGGAAAACTCCAAGCCCGCCGTCACCCATTATCGGGTGTTGGGGGAAACGAAAAACAAGATGTATTCGCATCTGGAGCTCACTCTGGAAACAGGGCGTACCCACCAGATCCGCGTGCATATGGCCTATATGGGGCACCCCGTGGCGGGAGATCCCGTGTACGGCACCGAAAAGCACCGTTTGGGGCTTTCGGGACAATGTCTGTTTGCAAAATTTATTCAATTTACTCATCCCGTTACCGGTGCGGTTTTGGCTTTTGAAGCGGATCGCCCACAGTTTCTCAGGGAAACTCTGCAGAAGCTCGGGATCGGAGGCTAAACTCTAAAACATAGAGTTGGAAAGGCTTATTATGCAAAAGCAGGAACTCTTGATGCTTGCCGAAAAGGCGGCGGAAATCAGAAAACTGGCGGTAGACGCTATCTACCACGCCAAGTCCGGTCATCCCGGCGGCTCTCTGTCCATCGCAGAGATCATGGCGTACCTTTATTTCAAGGAACTGAAGGTGGATGCGAAAAACCCTGCAGACCCGGAGCGTGACCGCTTCGTGCTGTCCAAGGGTCATTGCTGTCCCGCACTTTACGCCGCTCTGGCCATGAAGGGCTTCTTCCCCAAGGAGGATCTGAACACTCTTCGCCATCTGGGCAGCTATCTTTCCGGTCACCCGGATATGAAGAACGTCCCCGGTGTGGATATGTCCACCGGCTCTCTGGGGCAGGGCATTTCCGCGGCGGCAGGCATGGCGTTGGCAGGCAAGCGGAACGGCAAGAGCTACCGCGTGTTCTCTATTTTGGGTGACGGCGAATGTCAGGAAGGACAGGTTTGGGAGGCAGCAATGTTCTCCGCTCACTACAAGCTGGATAACCTGATCGCTTTCGTGGACTACAACCACCTGCAGATCGACGGCGACGTCCGCGACGTTATGAATCCCACTCCCATCGACAAGAAGTTCGAGGCCTTCGGCTGGTACGTTCAGTGCATCGACGGTCACGATCTGACCCAGATCGAGGAGGCGGTTACAAATGCCTGCAAGTCCGACAGACCCTCCGCCATCGTGTGCACCACGGTGAAGGGCAAGGGCGTCTCCTTCATGGAAGACAACTACGGCTGGCACGGCAAGGCACCCAAGGCTGAAGAATACGAGATCGCTATGAACGAGCTGAACGCAGCTCTTGCAGCGGCAAAGGAGGCTAACAATGGCTGAGAGAATCGCTACCCGTGTTGCTTACGGTAAGACGTTGGCCGCTTTGGGCGAGACCCGTCACTTTTTCGTCATGGATGCAGACCTTTCCGGCTCCACCCAGACTGCTATTTTCGGTAAGAAGTTCCCTGACCGCTTTATCAACTGCGGTATCGCGGAAGCCAATATGATCTCTGCCGCCGCAGGTATTGCTGCCGCAGGAACCCCCGTGTTTTGCTCCAGCTTTGCTATGTTCGCTTGCGGACGTGCTTACGAGCAGATCCGTAATTCCGTGGCTTATCCCAAACTGAACGTGAAGATCTGCGCTTCCCACGGCGGTATCACCGTTGGTGAGGACGGCGCTACCCACCAGTATTGCGAGGATTTGGCCATCATGCGCGCCACCCCCAACATGGTGGTGGTGAACCCTGCCGACGCTACCGAGACGGTGAAGGCTATCGAGGCCATTCTGGATTACGACGGCCCCGTTTACTGCCGCTTGGGCAGATTTGCCGTTCCCGTGGTGTTTGACCCCGCTACCTACAAGTTCGAGCTGGGCAAGGGCAACGTACTGGCAGACGGCAAGGACGTAGCCATCTTTGCCACCGGTATTATGAACGCCGCCGCTTTGGAGGCAAGAGAACAGCTGAAGGCTTACGGCGTGGATGCGGCCATCATCGATATTCATACCATCAAGCCCATCGACAGAGATCTTATCGCTCACTACGCCGCCAAGACCGGCGCCGTGGTTACCGTTGAAGAGCATAATATCATCGGCGGCTTGGGCAGTGCGGTGGCCGAGGTTCTGGCCGAGACCGTGCCCACCAAGATGGCCCGGGTTGGCATTGAGGACGTATTCGGCACTTCTGCTTCCGCAGAGGTTCTGCTGGATTACTACAAGCTCAACGCACAGGGCATCGTAGAGAAGACTTTGAAGCTTCTCGGAAAATAACAAACACGTGCCCACCCTCGGGTGGGCACACTTTGTATCACTAAGAGGTACCATATGACCGTACAAGAATTGGCAGTATACCTGGATGAACGGATTCCCCCGGCCCTTTCCGAGCCCTGGGATAACGACGGACGGATGGTGATCCCCCATAGAGAGACTAAGGTCACGGGGGTGCTTTGCGCCCTGGATTGCACAAGCGGCGCCATCGCCCGTGCCAGGGAGCTGGGATGCAACGTGATCTTGACCCATCACCCCCTGATCTTCAAGCCCCTGGCAAGCCTTGCGGATACCGACAGCGTGGGGAAGCGGGTGCTTGCCTGCGTGGAAAGCGGCATCGCCGTCCTTTCCTACCACACCCGTCTGGACTCTCTGGAGGGCGGGGTCAACGATTGCCTGGCAAAGGCTCTGGAATTGCGGAACGTCACCTCCTTCCTGCCCTACGGCAGAATCGGCGAGGTGGAGGAGCAACCCTTCGAGACATTCGCCTCCCACGTGGGCAAGGCGTTGGAAACGAAAGAGCTTTCCTTGGTGAAGGCAACGTCCACCGTGAAAAAGGTTGCTTTGGTCTCCGGCAGCGGCAAGGACGAGATCCGTGAAGCGCTGGAAGCAGGGGCAGATACCTTTGTCACCGGGGAAGCCAACCACAGCAGTATGCTGGATTGTATGGAGCTGGGGCTGAACCTGATCTGCGCAACCCATTACGCCACCGAGCGGGTGGTGCTGCCCTTTTTGCAGACTCTCACAGAGGAAGCAGGGCTGAAGGCCGTTATCTACCCCTTCGCCAGGGAGGCGGAATATGGCATTTGACGGCTTCTTTTGTGTGGCGGTTGCCAATGAATTGAACGCGTGGGCAGGTGCCAAGGTAGAAAAGGTCCACCAAAGCGCCCCCTCTTGTATGTATCTTTGCCTGTATCGGGAGGGCAAACGGGCCAATCTGATCCTTTCCGTGGCGGCCTCCCGCCCTCTTTTGGCTATTACCGAGGAGGACATCGCCAAGCCCAAGGATCCCACCCCCTTCTGTATGCTGTTCCGCAAGCATTTGCAGAATGGCAGGTTGACCTCCGTCTCCTGTGTGCCCCACGAGCGTATTGTGAAGTTTTCCTTCGCCTGCGCCGACGAATTGGGCTTCCTGCGGGAGAAGACTCTGTATGCGGAGATGATGGGGAAGTATTCCAATCTGATCCTTGTCAACGAGGACGGAAGGATCGTGGGGGCAACCTCCACGGCAGACCTCACCGCCTCCGTGCGCCAGGTGATGCCGGGGATGCCCTACGAATTGCCCGCCCCCCAGGAGAAATTCGACGCCCTCACCGTGACGGAAAGCGATTTCTTTGCCCTGCTGGCGGTGAATCGGGAGTTGACCTTCGACCGCTTTCTGGTGTCTAAGTTCTTCGCCTTTTCCCCCGCCGTGGCAAGGGAGATCGCCTTTTTGGCATCGGGGAGCACCGATACCTTTGTCAGCGAATTGAACTTCACCCGTGCATGGGAGAGCTTTTCCTCCGTGATCGCCCGTATACGGGAAAACGACTATCTGCCCTCTGCGGTATACAACGGAGAGAAGGGCGTGGAATACGCCTACATTCCCCTCACCCAGTACGAAGGCATGACGGTGAAGCCTTACCAAAGCTTCTCAGAACTCCTGCTTTCCTATTTCGCCTCCAAGGAGGAGACGGTGAACATCCGCTCCTATGCGGCGGATATTCTCAAAACGGTGAACAATCATCTTGCCAGAGAAGAAAAGAAGATGGGTCTGCAGAAAAAAGAACTGCAGGACTGCGAAAAACGGGAGGCTCTGCGGAAGAACGGAGACCTGCTCATGGCAAACCTGTACCGCCTGAAGGGCGGCATGACCTCCGTGGTGGTAAGCGACTATGAGACCGGGGAGGACGTGGAGATTGCCATGGACGGCAGACTCACCCCCGTGCAGAACGCCCAGAACTACTACAAAAAGTACGCCAAGATGAAGCGTGCCGCCGAGGCGTTGACGGAACAGCTTTTGCTCACGGAGGGGAAGATCCACCATCTGGAAAGTATTCTGGACGCCGTGGCCCGTGCAAGCGAGCTCACCGACTTAGAGGAGATCCGCAGAGAGCTGATAGAAACCGGCTTTTTGAAGTCCCACGCCGCCTTTAACCCCAAAAAGAAAAAGCAAGGGCTTTCCAAGCCCATCACCTATACCACCACCGACGGCATGACCGTCCGCGTGGGGCGTAACAACCTGCAAAACGACGCCCTGACCGCCTCTGCGGAGAAAAAGGACCTGTGGTTCCACATCAAGAAGTTCCACGGCTCCCACGTGATCCTGGTGACAAACGGAGTGGAGCCCACCGACCGTGACTACACCGAAGCCGCCATGCTAGCCGCCTTCCACAGCGAAAAGAAGGGAAGCTCCAACGTGGAGGTGGATTATACCCGTGTGAAGTTTTTACGCAAGCCTGCGGGAAGCGCCCCGGGCTTCGTGACCTACGAGACCTATTACAGCGCCGTGGTAGACGCGGTGGATCCCTTTGCAAAAGGAAAGGAATGACCATATGGCAAAAATGAAATGGAAGGGCGGCACCATGATGTCTCCCGTTCCCGCGGTGCTGGTAAGCTGTGCCGACGGGGAAAAGAAAAATCTGTTTACCGTGGCGTGGACGGGCATCGTATGCTCCAACCCGCCCCGTACCTACGTTTCCGTCCGTCCCGAGCGGTATTCCTACGAGCTGATCAAAAACAGTGGGGAATTCTGTATCAACCTGCCCACCTCTTATCTTGTGAAGGCGGTGGACTTCTGCGGCGTGCGAAGCGGCAGAGATATGGATAAGTTCGAGATGTGCCGCCTTACCCCCGAATCCTCCCAAACGGTTTCCTGCCCCTCTGTGGCGGAATGCCCCATTACTTTGGAATGCAAGGTGTTTGAGGAAAAGGATCTGGGCAGCCACACCATGTTCCTTGCAGACATCACTGCCGTAACGGTTGATGAAAGCATCGTGGGCGAGGACGGCAAGATGCATTTGGAGAAGGCTCACCCCATGGCCTACGGTCACGGCACCTACTATACTTTGGGGAAACGGATCGGCAAATTCGGCTACTCCGTGAAGAAGCGCAAATGACCTCCGTCGTATTGATCCACGTGGGGGATTTTCGGGAAACCTACTTCCGCGAGGCGGAGGCGGAATACAAAAAACGTCTCCAGAAGTATTGCACCTACCGCACGGTTTGCATTGCGGAAGAGCGTGTCCCCGACGAAAATAACCAAACCCACATCAAGCGCGCCTTGGAAAAGGAAGCGGAAAAGATCCGTGCCGCCATCCCGCCCCACCACACCAAGATCGCTTTGTGCGTGGAGGGGAAACAGCTTTCCTCCGAGGGGCTGGCCAAGCTGATGGGGGAAAAGACCTTGGAAGGCGGGCTGTGCTTCATCATCGGCAGCAGCCACGGGCTGGACGAGACCCTCAAAAAGGAATGTCCCGTAAAGCTTTCCTTCTCCCATATGACCTTCCCGCACCGCATCGCCCGCATTCTGCTGGCGGAGCAGGTGTACCGCGGCTTCACCATTTTGGCGGGGACAGGCTACCACAAATAATCTGTATAAAAAAGCTTCTTTTCGGTCTATACTAAGGTTACCAACCGAAAGGAGCTTTTTCTATGTCCAATTCCAAGAACCAAAAGAATCAAGCCAAGAACCAAAAGAACGATTGCAAGAATCAGCAAAATCAGCAGAACCAGCAAAATCAGAATCAGCAGAACAAAAGCAAAATACAAAACGAAAAAAGCAAAGAGCAGCTCTACGACTTCTGATCCTCTCTCTGCCCGCCCTCCTCGGAGGGCGGTTGTTTTTTACCAAAAGAGAACCTTTGTTCGATTTTCTATTGCAATCGGGCAAAAAGTATGATATAATGAAAAAACAGGGAAGGGGGGAACGTCCATGACCTTGGAAGAGCTGAAGATCCGCCAAATGACCAACCAATATCTGATCCGAAAGGGTACAAAGGAAACCGTGGTTCGTGACCTTTGCGGGGTGCAAGCCCAATTTTTGGGGAACGCCATCCATTCTTTGCGGATCCGTTGCCATGATTTTGAGGAATCCACGGTAAAAGACGGCCTGGCGAAAAACTGGACGTTGCGCGGTACCGTCCACGTTTTCTCGGAGAAGGATCTACCCCTGTTCATCCGTTGCAACAACGGGGCGGACTACCGCAGAAATCAATGGAACGGCTACACCTTCTGGAACCAACGGGACAAATGGGCACTTTCCCCGGAGCGTCAGGCTTACCTTTCCGAAGTGATCCTGGAGGCTTTGGAAAACGGCTCCAAGACCCGTGAAGAACTAAAGGAGATCTGTCGGGAAAAGGGCATGATCTACCCGGAGGAGACCTGTATGTTCGAGCCCTGGGGCGGCGGGATCTGCGAGCTTTGCAAGCGGGGCTTTATGCAGTATGTGGTGCAGGAAAAGAAGGCTTACTGCCTGTCACCTGCCTTCACCCCCATGAAGGACGAGGAAGCACAGCTTGAGATCGCAAGGCGGTATTTCACCCACATCGGCCCTGCCACCATCCACGACGCCATGTATTTCCTGGGGGCAAAGCAGGCGGAGGTGAAAAGGTGGCTTTCCCTGCTGCCTGTGGAAAGCACCACCCTGGAGGGCAAGACCTATTTCTACATCGAAAACGGAAAATCCTACGACGAGGCTATCCCCAAGTGCGTCTTCCTCGCAGGATTCGACCAATTGATGTTGGGTTATCAGAAAAAGGAAAGCCTGTACCTTCCTCCGGAGCATCTCCGCGGGATCTTCAACTTAGCGGGGATCGTGATGCCTGCCCTCCTTTTGGACGGCCGCGTGGTGGGGAAGTGGAAAAAGAAAAATACCAAGCTCACCGTCACCTTGTTTGAGCAGGTGAGGGCGGAGGACAGAAAAGCCATCGTCTCCCACGGGGAAGCCCTTTGGAGCGACCTGAAGAAGATCGAGTTTGAGGAGTAAAGCCATGCTGACCCTGAAAAACAAAAACCTTTGTTATTCCTACGTGATGGGGATGAACGACGAGATCTTTTCCCTGAAGGAGCAGGGCTTTACCGTCTGCCGAGACGGAGAGAACTACACCGTGACCTTCCCGAAGGAACTAACTTCCCTGTGGGAAATGTTCGTTTCTTCTCATTTGCCCCGGGACTATTGGAACGAGTATCTTGCCGACGGCTGTGTGGTGTTCCTGTTCTCCTTGGAAGCGGGGATCAAACGCTTTGTAGTGGAAGCCGACTCCCACCCGGAGGTGCTTTCCCTTTGCGAAGCGCTTTGCGGGTGTAAGTTCCCGTCCTTGCAAGAGATGCTCTTGGGAAATTGGTTTTATAGGCAAGCGATAGGAGGAACCCCATGACGAAAAACGAGATCTGCCAACCGATCTACGATACGTATCATGCATTAAACGCCGCCCTGCAGGGGGATGACCTTGGGTTGATCAAAAAGCTGGCCTTGGAGCTTCACGCCATGACCCATCCGAGGGAGGTTTCCGGGAGCGATATTCCCACCATCGCAGACACCGTTTTTGACTATATGCGTTGCGGCCACCGGAATCTTTTGGTTCCCCGGGAGGATTACGAAACGGATCTTCACTATGCGGGGACGAAGACCGTTCCTCTGTGCTGGTACTTCTGGCATACCTACCGCATCGAAGACCTGGTGAGCAATCTTCTCATGTGCAACCAAAACCAGATCTTCGACAGCACGTGGCAAAAGGCGATGAACGCCCCCATCACCGACACGGGCAACGCCTTGAACGAGGAGGAAGCCATTGCCTTGGGCAAGGCGTTGGATCTCAACGCGCTGTACGAATACATGATCGCTGTGGGGAAGAACTCCCGCAGGGTGATCGAAGGCTTGTCCCTTGAGGAGATCCGTTCCATGGTGCCCGAGGAATGGGTGATGCGCATCCTGGAGGAAGGGGGCGTCACCACAGACTTCCGCTCCGTGTGGCTGTTGGTGTTCTGGGGCAGACTCACCCGCGGCGGCATGATCCTGACCCCGCTGACCTCCCACCACATGATGCACCTCCCCGCGTGCTTGGATAAAATATTGAACGAACGGTTTATTTAGATCGGATAATAAAAAGATATGCACTTCGTCAATGCAAAAGGGATCTTATCCCAACACAACGGAATGAATATTTACCGCGGGTGTACCCACGGGTGCATCTACTGCGACAGCCGTTCTGCCTGTTATCAAATGCCCCACGATTTTGAGGATATCGAGGTGAAGCAAAACGCTCCCGAACTGTTGGAGCAAGCTCTGCGGCGGAAGCGGAACAAATGCATGATCGGTACGGGGGCTATGTGCGACCCGTATATGCATTGCGAGGCGGAGCTGATGCTCACCCGCCGTTGCCTGGAGATCATCGACCGCTATCACTTCGGGGTGGCGTTGCAGACGAAATCCGATCTGGTACTGCGGGATCTGGATCTCCTCAAAAGCATTCACGCCCATTCCAAGGCCGTGGTGCAAATGACCCTGACCACTTACGACGAAGCGCTTTGCCGCATTGTGGAGCCGAACGTCTGCACCACCAAACGGCGGTACGAGGTCTTGAAGCGCCTTCAAAAGGAGGGCATCCCCACGGTGGTTTGGCTCACTCCGCTTCTGCCCTACATCAACGACACCCCGGAGAACGTGCGGGGGATCCTGAGCTACTGTTTTGATGCAGGGGTGAAGGGGATCCTTACCTTCGGCGAGGGCGGTATGACTCTGCGGGAAGGGGATCGGGAATACTACTATGCCGCTTTGGATCGGCATTTCCCGGGGTTGAAGCAGAGGTATATCCGGCGATACGGGATGGAGTACCAACTCCCTTCGGACAGGGGCAGGTACTTGATGCACATCGTCCGCGAGGAATGCAAAGCCCACGGCGTCATGTGCGACCAAAACGAGATCTTCGGATATCTGTTTGCGTATCCAAAGAAGTTTGAACAGTTAAGCCTGTTTTGATGGAACGCAATTGTCTATTGCTTGACGGCGAACCTCTGCGGTGGTATAGTATAGTTAACAATATTTCAGGAGTACGCTATGAAAGATATGATCATTGACCTCCGCAAAAGGAATCACCTTACCCAAGAACAGTTTGCAGAGAAGCTTTTTGTAACCCGTCAGGCCGTATCCCGTTGGGAGCTTGGAGAGTCTATACCCAACGTGGAAACAATAAAAATGATTTCCGAGCAGTTCGGCGTTCCTACCGACACGCTTTTGAATGTCAAGCGAAATATGATGTGTCAGTGCTGTACCTATCCGTTGCACAAGATCGAGGAACTGGGCACAAATGAAGACGGCACGTTGAATACAGATTACTGTATTTACTGCTTCAAGGACGGGAAGTGGGTGGATCCCGATTATACCGTTGAGGATGTGGTGAACTATACGATCCCGTTTATGACTTCTCCGAATTTCACGTCGGAGCAAGCCCGCGAATATCTTGAATCTCTTGTTCCCACACTAAAAAGATGGCGCAAGGAATGAGCACTTTCGGCCGAGGTTATTCCTCGGCTGTTTTTTGCAATGAGAAGGTTGTGGGGACAACGAAAAGGCGTCCCTTGGCATGGGGGAAGAGGGGGATTGTCCTAAAGACAAAATATTTTTTGCGGGCCCCCTGTTTTTATCGAGGCGGGTTGTCCTCGCAACGAAATGTTGCTTGATTCTTTTTGGCTTTTTTGCTATACTCAAAGCACACCGGATTGGAGGGACAATATGATCGGCGAAAATATTAAAAAAATGCGTGTGCAAATGAACATCACGCAAGATGCTCTTGCCGAGACTTTGAATGTGACTCGGCAGGCGGTTTCCAAGTGGGAAAATAATAACGGCGAACCGGATCTCGACATGCTGCAACGTATAGCGGCGGCTTTGAATACGACGTTGGAGGAGCTTCTGTATGGAGATTGCTCTGTCCAAATCCTTTCCATCTCCAAAGAAAAGCTTCCTGCGGTTCGCCTGGTTGGGAAGCGGTATAGCGGGAATGAAAATTTCCATGCAAAATGGCGGCAGTGGCAAACAAACGGCTTGTTTTCTGCGTTGGAGCAATCGAACTCTCCTTATAGTGGCTGTTGCGTCGGCGCAAAACGCATTGTAAACGGAGGGCTGGAGTATTGGATCGGGATGTTATTTCTTCCCGACACACCCGTTCCCGCAGGTTTTGAGTTTGCGGATATAGCCTCGGTGGATTTAGCAAACCTCCGCTTGCGTGGAAAAGCGTATCAGCTTTCTTCTTTCGATACTCATAACCGCTGTCTTGCGGAGCTAAGCGCGCATGAAATGACCCGATTTGAAGATCACTGGTGCTTTGAATGCTTCGAGAGGCATATGGTAGGGTTGGCATACACCGAAAAAATGGTCGAAATGGAGTACAAAATCGCGATCCTGTAAGTGGAGTGCAAAAAGAAACTTTTCCTCATTGACAAATCTTTTGCGGTGTGTTAAACTAAAAAAAACGAATACAGGAAGGAATCATTTATGAAAAAACGTTTGATCCCGTTGCTTCTGATCCTGACCTTGCTTTTGGGGGCTTGTGCCACTGCACCTGCAGACACCTCCTCGGAACCTGAAGACACTTCCTCGGAAGCGAGCGCGGAAGCAAGCACAGAAGCCAGCGACGAAACATCATCTGAAGAAAGCGGTGAAGACATGCCCAACCAACCCATCGTCCGTCCCACGGATTACCCCACTCTGTGCGGTAACTTTATGCAGCCCGGGGCGTTTAAGAATTATTCTGCCCAGCAGATGAAATCCCACCTCCAGACCATGTACGACGTGGGCATCGACATTCTGATCCTCCAGTGGTCTTTTGAGAACACAAGCGACGGCGTGACAAGCGTTTACTACGACGCTTCCTTTGAGTCTGCGGACAAGTCGTCTCTTTACAACGAAAGCGGCAAGAACCTGCTGGGGAACATCCTGAAGGCCGCCGAGGAGGTTGGCGTAAAGGTGTTTGTAGGCCTCAATAACAACGACGAGTGGTGGGAAAAGGCTGTTTCCGACCGTTCCTGGCTTGCCGATCAGGCAGATTTGGGTATCAAGGGCGCAAAGCAGATCTATGATACCTATAAAGAACAGTACCCCAACGCACTCTACGGCTGGTACTTCGTATTTGAAATGTATAACACCGCGACAACCCAGACCATGATGGAAAACGCAGCATTCCTGCTGAACGGCTTCTGTGACGGTTTGACGGAGATCGATGGGGAAATGCCCATGATGCTCTCTCCCTTCCTTTCCGCTTACGGCACCGAGCCTGAGGTCACAGGTCAGCAGTGGAAGGAGATCTTCGCCATGACCCATTTCCGCGACGGCGACATTTTCTGCTGCCAGGATTCCGTGGGTGCAGGCTACATCTCCATCGACCAGCTGGAGGGTTATTACAGAGAGATCAAGAAGGCGGTAGACACCAAGGAAGGTTTGCACTTCTGGGCCAACAACGAGGATTTTGACCTGTCCAACAGCAGTACCGCTCCTTTGAATCGCTTTTTGAAGCAGCTGCAGATCTCTTCTTCCTACGTGGAAGCGCACGTCACGTTTGCATACTCTCATTATCAGCATCCCGATATGGGAAAGACCGGTTATCACAACGCCTATAAAACCTATTACGAGACGGGAAAACTCCCCGAAAATACGTTGACCGCGCCCGAAGTAAGCTTCGATATGGAGGAGGATGGTTCCGCCGTCACTCTGAGCGGTTCTATTCAAAACCCCGATAAGACCGTAGCGGGCATTCGTATCCTTAAGAACGGCGAGGAGCTCCAGGCTATCGATCTCACCCGCGAGTATGGCAAATCTTCCATCAGCTTCTCCTTCACCGATCACGACAATGCAGGAAGCGGCACTGCAGAATACGAGATCTGCGGTATTGACTACTGCGGCAGCAACGGCCCCGCCGCTAAGCTCACCGTGTCCTTTGTAACGCGAAACGGCGTGAACGTTGCCGCAGGGAAGGACTACACCATGCTGAAACAGCCTGAAGCCAACTACCCCGACGAGGTGGGAAATGCCTTCACCGACGGCAAGCTGGGCGAACCCACCTACGGCGATAAGGCATGGTCCGGCTTCCTGGGCAAGCCCGAGTTTGTCATCGACCTGGGCGAAAAGGTGGATGGCATCTACTCCGTCCGCGTCAATACCCTGGGCGGCGGCAATGCGGCCATCTACGCCCCCAATCAGATCACGATTTACGTTTCCGACGACGGCGAGAACTTCACCCAGGTGGCAAGCAAGACCTTCGCCGCCGACGTGAACACCGGCAGCCTGAACGTGGTGGTACGCAGCGTTTCTCTGCCCCAGGATGCTTCCGCGAGATACGTGAAGATCGCGGTGGCTACCAACCAGAGCTGGATCTTCATCGACGAGATCAGCGTTATGGCTGAACAGTCATAAGCATCATAAAAACGACCTGTCTGCCTCGGCAAACAGGTCGTTTCTCATTCTCCAAGCTTTTCAAACAGCTCCGCCAAGGATTCCTCCCCGCGGATCTCGGCGGTGGTCACAAATCGTTCTGTTTCGATGCGTCCATCTTCAAAGAATTCCACTTCCCAACGTTCTCCCGGAACGGCGATCTCCACCATGATGCTGTCCCGTACCCGTTCCAAACGGTAGCTGATCCTCTTTTCGTCCAGCAGATTCAGAAATTGAAAAATGCTCATCTTCATCCCTCCTTGGTTGGTGTATCCATAGGATAGCATACTTTTCCCGCCGTGTCAAGCGCCCTTCTGTCAACCACGGGACGATTGACAAAACGCTCATCCTGTGGTATGATGAAAGCAGAAATACGTTCGGAAAGAAAGGAACCGCCATGGAACATCCTCAAACTCCTGCCACAACCAAAGAATTTCTCTTTTTGATGGAATGGGTCTGCTATACCATCGACGATCTGATCGACCACGTTCTGGCGGATTCCGAGGAAGATCCCCATTATTCCGCCGTGACCGCCACCAATATGATCAAATGCCTGATCAAGACTATGGCAGATCACGGAGAGCCCCTTTCCTATACCGATGCGGAAGGATATTTCCGAAAGAGCGGCTATTCCCCCGAAGACTTCCGTCTCTTTGAAGAAAAACGACTCAAGGAGATTCCCGTTTTCCACGGCGAGATCTTTTGAGCAAACGAGGGTCTTTTATGTCCGATTGTTCTTTTCTTACCCTTAACACCAACCCCTCCGTCTCTGCCATCTACTACGCGCTTTTGCAATGTGGTTACGAATACCACCTTCCCGAGAGAGACGCTACTCACGGGGAAGCCTTGGAGCGTTTTCGCGGCGGGGATGTACCCGACTTCTTTCGGGGCGTCAAGCAAAACACCTGTGAGGTCTACCCCTATTGGCCCCGTGCCGCCTTGCTGGAAAGCGTCCTGTTCTACTTGACTCCCGATCATAGGGAGTGGGCAGACTTTCCTGCCTTCCGGGCCCGGGTGATGAACGCCCCAAATCTCACGCCGGAGGAGCGGAATGACGATCTTTGGCAGTGGATCCGGGAGTTCCCCTCTGCTTTGCAGGAGGTCCTTGCGTCCCCTGCCTTCGGGGATTATCTGACATGGGAAAGCACCCGGACGGAAGAACAAAAAGCTCTCCACGCCCATTCTCTGAACGCCTTGGGAGACCTGCTTGCAGAGTGCAATGCCCGTTACGGCGGAAGTGTAAGGCGGGTACAGCTTTGGCTGAACCCCATCAAATGCGTTTACTCCGCGGATTATCACATCCACGGCGACACCTTGTACTATTGCTCCGGCACGTTGAAGCCGGAATCCATCCTCCACGAGTTTCTCCACCCCATCGTTCACCCGCTGATGGTGGAGAGGGAAGACCTCCCCGCAGATCTCGGTCTGGATCCTTCCTATACAGCAGATCCCCGCTACGCCGCAGAGGAGACCGCTGTTCGCCGTCTCACCTCCGCCATCTTAAAAGGGGAGTTCCCCGAAGATCTGCCCACATTTCTTTCGTCTCTCTAAAAAACGGCATCCCGACCCACACGGATCGGGATGCTTTTTTTGTCTTATTCCACCGTGATCTCCACGTAGCAGATTTGGGATTCCCCAAGGTAATTGTTGTAGGTGTAAGCGAAGGTGTCCTTCCCGGTGTAGCCGGGTTCGGGGAGATAGCGGAAGGTGCCGTCGACGGAAAGCACCACGCTGCCGTGGGTGGGAGAGCCCGCCGGGGTGTACCGTGCAGGAACGTCACCCCTATGCAGGGTGCCGTCCAGAATGGTGTCCTTCTTCGCCGTGAAGGTGAGGGTTTCTACCGTCTCGGGATAGACCTCCAGGGTGCCTTTTGCAAACCGGTAGGTGGATTCGTACTGCATGCGGCAGAGAGGCAGGTCGCTTCTTGCCATCTGTGCGAAGTTGTCACGGTCGTCGTAGTAGATCCGCACGCCCTCGTCGTACCCGGTGACAACGCCGTAATACAGATACAGCATATAGTTCCGCACGAAATGGGGGTCGGAAAGGGCCTGGTAGGAATGCTCGATCTCCACGGACATATGGAGCTGCTTGGAAACCTCCGCGGTGTGGGTGAACTGCCACAGAGGCACGTCCCCGGTGAACATCACGTTGGGCTGCATACAAACCAGGTCAAAGCCCAATTCGTACCCGGTGTAGTAGCGGTTGGCCACGTAGTAGGGAATCCAAAGAAGCTGTGAGCCTCTGTCGTGGATCACGTCGGCGGTCTCTTTTACCAAATGGGTGTCGTCTCTGCCGTAGCCGATGGCCTCGATGCCCCAGTAGAACCCGCCGAGCTCCAGGTTTTTATACCCGCGGGAGGCGAATTCCTCCAGGCACAGATCGGTGAACCACTCCAGAACCTTTTTGCGGTCTTCAGCCTTGGTAAGATCCTCGGAAACACCGTCCCCGTCCACGTCGCCGAAATCCTTCACCGTGTCACGGATGGGAAACAGGGAGAGGTAGATCTGCACCTTGTAATCGGGCTTGTTCAAGGCATCCTTGACGGTGCCCACCACTTCCTCCACGTGATCCATGCCCGTGGGGCCGTTGAACACGCAGTCAAAGAGGTGATCCCAGTCCTTTTTGTAGCTGGCCTCCGCCACCTTGGACTTGGAGGGAAGATCCTCTCCGTTGGAAAGGATAAAGCCGTCCATAAAGGTATCGGTGATATTGCCTTCCTCATCCAGATACGCCACGTAGGGTAGGAGACGGTTCAGATCCGTCATTTGGGTGTTGATAAAGGAGATATCGTGGGCCTTCACGGAGGTGTTTTCCGTGGTGGCGTATTGGAGGGTCTCCTCGTTGGTGTAGAAACGATTGGGGACGATACCGCTGTCCTGTACGAGGACGGCGTCATCCTTCACTTCCTTGGTGCCGAAGGCCTCCAGCTCGTCCAGCCAAACGGATTCGTTGTAGCCGCATTCCACACGGAAGCGGACGAAGCGGGCGGCGTAGGGGGTGTCAAGGGTGAAGTCTAGAGTGACGGGGGAGAAATTGTTTCCCAGCTTGGATTCATCCCACTTGCAATCGGAAACGGGATACCACAGATTGCCGTCGTTGGAGAGCAGGATCGTCACGAACTTGGGACGGGAGATGCCCCAGCTCTTCTGATCCAGTGTGTGCACCTTGAAGGACTCCAGAGTGGAGATGGCTCCCAGATCAAAGAAGAAATCAATGGCGTTGCCGCCGCTGGCAAAGAACCAGTCGGGGGCGTAGCAGGTCTTGCTGGTGGCCCGTTTGCCGTCGGTGAGAATGGGGCTGTCCCCGGGCGTGTGCTCCTTCTTCACCGTGGCGGGGGCGTAGTAAGAGGTGGCGATCTGTTGGAGCTTGCCAAAGAGCAGGTTTTGGGTCTTGTCGTAATCTGCGTCGCTTGGGTTCCAGTATACTTCCTCGGTGACGGCGGGGAAGCGTACCTTCCCGTAAACGGAATCCTCGGGGATGTTTTCCAGCCCCGCGAAGACTTCAATTTCCTCCACCCAATAATTCCCCGCGCCGGGGGCAAAGTCCAAACGGATATACCTTGCGGATATAAATTCCGGCAACAGCAGGGTGTAGGTGTAATTATCTCCCTGCAAAGGGGCGTACATTCTACCTAAGAAGGTGTAAGTCTTGCCGTCCGCGGAGCCATAGGCGTCGATGTAATCCGCATACCGCACGTCGATCCCCGAGCCTAGGGCGTGGACACGGAGGTGGTACAGATCGGAACGCTTCTGCCCCAGATCCAGCTTGATAGAGGAAAGATCCTTTTCTTTGGCCCGGATCCCCACCCAAACGGACTCGCTGAACAGGCGGGTGGTACGTTCCCCGTTGGTGAGAAGCTTGTCGTTCTTGGGGGCACGTTCGTCGAAGGTGCAGTTTTCAAAGGTATAGGTAGCGCCTGCGGCTGCGTTTTCCGAAGCGGCGGGCAGGGCTTCTTTCCTGGTGGAAAGGGATTTCCACGCCATACGGTCGATGTTCTCTTTGCCGTATGCCAGAGCAACGGTGTCTGTTTCCTCCTTGGGCGGCACGTCGGCGTAAACCTCCAATTCATCCAAGAAAATGAACATTCCTCCGATACCCACCCGCATACGGATGCGGATATAGCGGTAGTCCGCCACCTCCTCCAACTCAAGCCTTGCGGAGCTGACGGTGAGGTAGCCCGTCTCCTCAAAATTCACGGTGCCCAGTCGTTCAAACTCCTTGCCGTCGTTGGAGCCGTAAAAGCGAGCGCTTTGAGCCAGCTTCACCCCGTCCTTGGTCTGATCCAGACTGCGGGCAACGATGGCGGAGATCCGTTTGCCGTCCTCTCCCAGATCGATGGTGAAGATCACGTCGGAGGCAAAGCCCACCATGCGGGAGTCGATATAATGGGCCCCCACATCGGGAGTCTTCAGCCCGTCGGTGAGCTGTTGATCAAAAAAGTCGTCGTATCCGCCGCCGGAGGGTTCCACGTTATAGGTGTAGGGCTTCCCTACGCTGACCAGGGTGTAAAGCCGCTCCTCCTTGTTGGTATTTTCCTCGGAGGAGGCCTCTTCCATAGAGGAGTCCTCGGAAGAGGGCGTCATGGATTCCGTTACCCCGCTTTCGCAAGCGGAAAACAAAAGCGTCGCCGCAAGGAGCAACAGAAGCCATTTTTTCATATATTTCATAGAAATCCTGTCCTTTCGCAGTATTACCTATAAGTATAGCATATTCCCAAATCTTTGGCAATCGTCAAGAGGGTCAAAAATTCTCCTCCCGTTTTATGAAAAATCCCGAAACACCAAACCCATCGTTGCATTTTCTTGCAGAGTGTGTTATACTGTGGAAAACACTTGGAGGTCATTTATGGAATTCTTTGAAACCTTATACAGCCGCAAAACGGTGCGGAGCTACAACGGAACCCCCGTGACCGAGGCAGAGCTGCAAGAGATCTTAAAAGCGGGCTACGCCGCCCCCATCGGCAGAAGACGGTACGACACGTTGCATCTCACGGTGATCACCGATGCCGCTTTCCTTGCGGAATGGGAAAAACAGGTGGGGATCGAAAGCGGAAAAGAGGACGCTCATCCTTTTTACGGTGCGCCCACGGTGGTGCTCATCTCTTCTGTGGTGGACGAGGATCCCTACGGCAACGTGAACTACTCCAACGCCGCCTCCATCGCCCAGAACATGGCCCTTGCGGCCTGTGACCTGGGTGTGGGTGCCTGCCACATCTGGGGCGCCGTCCGCACCTTGAACAACTGTCCCGACCTGCTGTCCCGCTTGCCTATCCCTGCGGGAATGAAGCCCGTTTGCTCGGTAGCCTTGGGACACACCGACGAGACCTATACCCTGCGGGAGATCCCCGCGCGGATCGAGACCGCCTATTTGAAGTAACCTGTGAAAGGAGAAGCCGTATATGTCCGCATACCGTGAGTTGATCAAAAATTTCGGGCGGATCCGCGCCTATATGCGGGAGTTCTATGTTTACGGCTTCAAGCATAGAGAGCAGTACGCCGCAAAAAGCCCCCGCTCCTACGACGACGAGCGCCGCCGCGTGGAAAGCTGGCTGGGGGATCACATGGGCTTCGTCCGCACTCCCGAGGGGAAGAACGTGTTCCTTTCCATCGATAGCCGCAGGATGGATCACAATCCCCTGTACAAGGCCTGGAAGGCAAAAAGCTTCACCGACGGGGATATTACTTTGCATTTTATTCTGCTGGACATCCTGCATACTCCCGAGACGGCACTTTCCGCAGGGGAGCTGCTGCGGATCATGGACAGTGAGTATCTTTCTTCCTTTCAAAAGCCCTTGGCATTGGACGAATCCACCCTGCGGAAGAAGCTGAAGGAGTACGTCTCCGAGGGGATCTTGACCATGGAAAAACAGGGGAAGCGGGTGCTTTACCGCCGTGCGACAGATACCGTCGCCCTTCCGTCTCGGGACGTGTTGGATCTGTTTTCCGAGATCCTGCCCTGCGGCGTCATCGGTTCTTTTATGCTGGACCGCACAGAGGAGCGGGACAGCCCCTTCCGCTTCAAGCACCACTACATCACCGGCACTTTGGAAAGCGACCTGATGGCCGTCTTGTTCGACGCCATGGGGAAGGGGGCTTCCGTGACGGTCACCAACGCTGCAAGGCGTACGGGGGAGCCTAAGCGGGTACGGACGATCCCCTTGCGGATTTACATCAGCGTGCAAAGCGGCAGGCAGTATCTGGTGGCTTACGTGCCGGAGCAAAACCGCATCCGCGCCTTCCGTTTGGATTATCTTTCCGCCGTAAAGCTTGAAGAACCCACGCCCCGCTTTGGGGAATTGCGGGCAAGGCTGGATGCCATGGAGCCTTTTCTTTGGGGCGTGAACTTGAAGGATGGGAGCGGAAAAACGGAGACAATCTCCTTCACCGTGAAGGCGGGGTACAACGAAGGGTACATCATCGACCGTCTGAGGCGGGAAAAACGCACGGGTCAGGTGGAGTGCCTGGAAAACGGGCTGTACCGCTTTTCCGCCCAAGTGCAGGACGCAAGAGAGCTGCTTCCCTGGATCCGTACCTTCTTATGCCGCATTGTGGCCTTTGACTGCTCCAATACCGGCGTTAAGGAGCAGTTTTTGCGGGATCTGAAGGCTATGTATGCGATCTATGGCTTGGGAGGTGATTCGGGATGATCTTCCGTGAATATTTTTCTGCCTATTACCGCACCGTGGGGAAGCTTCTGGAGGCGTTGCAGACGGGAACTCCAACGGAGAAGGAGCTTCAAGCCATCGTGAGGAGGTACGCCTTTGAGGAAAGCACCGCTGCCATCCTTCCCGCCTTAAAGCAGGGGGAGTGGCAGTTGATGAGGGTGGATCTTACCACGCCCATCCGTCACACCCCCACCATGCCCTTGACCTTGATGGAAAAGCGTTGGCTGAAGGCGGTCTCCTTGGATCCCCGCATTCGTCTGTTCGATTTTTCCGCGGAGGGGTTGGAGGACGTGGAGCCTTTGTTCACCCCGCGGGACTTTCGTGTGTTTGACCGCTACGGTGACGGCGATCCCTACGAGGACGAGACTTACCGCCGCCATTTCCGTACCGCTTTGGAGGCGGTGAAGACGGGAAAGCCGTTGTTCATCCGCATGAAGGGACGGAAGGGCAACGATGTTTGTGCCGTTTGTATGCCCTACAAGCTGGAATACTCCGAAAAGGACGATAAATTCCGCCTCCTCACCCGAGGCAACCGCTACGTCACCACCCTGAATCTGGCAAAGCTTATAGAATGCCGTTTCCACGAAGGTGTTTGGCAGAACCGTCGGAGCAGGGAACAGCGGGAGCAATACGCCGTTGTGCTGGAGATCCACGACCGCCGCAACGCCATGGAGCGGGTGATGTTCCATTTCGCCCACTTCAAAAAGCAGGCGGAGAAGATGGGGCGGGAAAAATACCGTCTCACCCTTTGGTGCGACAAGGAGGACGAGATGGAGCTTGCCATCCGTATCCTGTCCTTCGGCCCCATGGTAAAGGTTTTGGAGCCTGCACCCATGGTGGATCTCATCCGAAAAAAGTTAATGATGCAGAAAAACTGCGGACTCATTTAAGAGTTCGCAGCTTTTTTTCCGTGTTTTTACAGGAAAACCATGGTAAACTGTGCTTGCAAGAGGGAAGACGGAGCGTTTCCTCACACGCCGGGGTGCGGCGGAGGCTTTCTCCGAGCGTATTCCCAAGTCCTCTCTCTTGTAAAAAGCAGGTTCGATTCCTGCGGTATGCACTCAAAAAATGCATACTCCTATGGTTTGGGAAAGCGCTCTTCGGAGCAAAAACGGTACGCGAAAGCGTGCGAGAACGTTTTTATGCAAAACCAAGGTGCTCCCGCAAAGACGGCAAGCTTGGGGGACACGCCGCCTTTGCAGTGAAAGGATCGCCTTGCCGGGGAGAGGATACCGCATTCTTGCATAGAAAAGAGTGCTGAATCTTCCTGCCGCGGTCCTTTCACGGAAGCGCCCTTCAAGGAAGGAAGAAAAGTGATGTTTTGGAAAGACAGGAAAAAATTCAGAAAAAAGATCAGCGCCGCTTTTCCCGGCGTCTGCCAAAAGGACGTTTTGGCGGTGTTGAGACGTCTCCTTCCCGGGGGATTTGCCGAGATCGGTGAAGGCATGACTTGGCAGCTATCCGACGGCGAAACCGTCTCTCTCCCGCGCTGTGTGTGGCATTCGGATGTCCTGCTTCCGGGTTTTCCGCTGACGGAACGGCAAAAGCTGATCTACCACTGCATTTTCACACGAAGTTCAGACGGATACGCCCGACAGCGGCACGCGGAAGCGCTTTTGGAACGGGAGACCCCGGAGTGGGTGTTGCCCTTTGTCGTCCAGCTGAGCCAGAGCTACGTGGCGGAGATCTTAGAGGCGATCTATAACGGGTTGCGGGAACGTGACAACCAAGACTATCGCGCTTTCTGCCGTTTGAACTACACCACCTTCCACAGGGGCTACGACAGAATGCTCAGCTATTGGGCGGAATACTACCGTTGGTACGATCCCCGTACCCAAAAATACTGCAAGACACGCTATCGTGATTACGTAGGCTGGAAGCTGTACGCCGAGGTCTTCGGCTGTAAAAAATAGAAGGAAGAAAGGAATCTACTTATGAAAACGATCATCCATGAAAATATGAAAGGTCTGCTGTTCAAGAACGGCAGATTCCAAAGGCTGCTGGGCGCGGGAAAATACTGCACGTGGGGCGGCAAGGTCATTGAGACGGTGGCGTTGGATGCCCCGCTGGAAAGTGCATATTGCTCTTTGGAGGCGCTGTTGGCCGATCCCGTGATCGCCGCAAAGACGGTCACCGTGGAGGTAGGGGAGCAACAGCTGGCTTTGCACTATGCGGACGGTCTGTTCTGTCACGCCCTCACCGCCGGTAAATACGCTTTCTGGAGGGAAGGCAAAAACCACGAGTTCCGTATGGTGGACGTTTCCCGTCCCGAGGCAGACCCCGATCTGCCCGCTCATCTGTACGCAAAGCTTCCAAAGACGCTTTACGCCAAGGTGGAGGTGGCTCCCCACCAAAAAGCCATGCTGTTTGTGGATTGCAAGCCTGTCAAGCTGTTGGATGCGGGCGTTTACCATTTCTGGAACAACGACGTGTCCGTGGAGGTCAAAAAGGCGGACGTTCGTCTGTGTTCCATGACGGTATCCGGTCAGGAGCTGCTCACCAAGGACAAGGTGACCTTGCGGATCACCTTCGTTTGCAGCTTCCGTGTCACGGATCCCGAAAAGGCTCTGACCTTGGTGGATGATTACGTCTCCCAACTGTACGTAGCGGTACAGCTGGCATTGCGGGAATACGTGGGCAGTTACCGTCTGGATGAGATTCTGGAAAACAAGGAGGAGATCTCCCGTTACGTGCTGGAAAAGCTTGCCGCAAAGCGAGAAGAGCTGTTTGTGGAGATCACCGAGGCGGGTGTGAAGGATATCATTCTCCCCGGCGAGATCCGGGAGATCATGAACACCGTGTTGGCGGCGGAGAAACGGGCGCAAGCCAACGTGATCACCCGCCGTGAGGAGGTGGCCTCTACCCGTTCTCTGCTGAACACCGCCAAATTGATGGAGGAGAATCCCATCCTTTACAGATTGAAGGAACTGGAATATCTGGAGAGGATCTGCGAAAACGTAGGCAATATCCAACTAAGCGGCGGCGATATGCTTACCCAACTGACCGCACTGTTCCGAAGCGGTGCTACCTAAAGGAGAATTGATATGATCGAAATAAAAGGAAAACATAACACCGCCGTTTGTTACACCGACACCATGGAGGAGGGAGCAATGGCACAGATCAAGACCATGTGCGATCTGGAGGCATTCTCAGGCTCCCGCATCCGCATCATGCCCGATGTGCACGAGGGGATGGGATGTACCATCGGCACCACCATGACCGTGACGGATAAAGTGGTTCCCGCCATGGTGGGGGTGGACATCGGATGCGGAATGTATACCATGGCATTGGGAAAGGTAGATTTGGACCTCGCTTTGCTGGACGAGGCGGCCCACGGCATTCCTTGCGGCTTTTCCGTATGGGAGGGCAGGCAGGAGCGGTTTGACCTGACGGAGCTGAAGTGCTACCGCTATCTGAAGGACTCCAAGCGCTTGGAGCGAAGCCTTGGCACTCTGGGCGGGGGCAATCACTTCATCGAGGCGGACGTGGATGATGAGGGAAATCATTATTTGGTGATCCACTCCGGGAGCCGTAATTTGGGCACCCAGGTGGCCAATTACTACCAGGACCTTGCCGCAGACCTGAATGCGGGGAAGGAGGACCTCTTCCGCGAAAGAGAGGAGCTGATCCGTATCTACAAGGAGCAGGGGAGGCGCACGGAAATTCAAAAGGCCTTGAAGGAGCTGGAAAAGGCCTACGAGGCCAAATCTCCCACCCTGCCCAGAGAGCTTTGCTACCTCTACGGAGACTTTATGGAGAGCTACCTCCACGACATCCGCATCTGTCAGCAGTTTGCAGGGCGGAATCGGGAGAAGATGGGGGAGATCCTCCTTGCCAAGCTGGGGCTTGAGGCGGCAGACGCCTTCCACACGGTGCACAACTACATCGATGTGGAGGCGGGCATCCTCCGCAAGGGTGCAGTTTCCGCGGCGGCGGGAGAGAAATTGTTGATCCCCATCAATATGCGGGACGGAAGCCTGATTTGCATCGGCAAAGGCAACCCCGATTGGAACTTTTCCGCACCCCACGGGGCGGGGCGGTTGATGTCCCGTGCCAAGGCCTTTGAGAAGCTGACCATGGAGGAGTACCGTAAGGAGATGGCGGGGATCTACACCACCTGCGTCAACGAGAACACCTTAGACGAGTCTCCCATGGCCTACAAAAGCATGGAGGAGATCTTACGCCATATCGGGGATACCGCGGAGGTGGTCGCTCATATCAAGCCCATCTACAATTTCAAAGCGCCGGATTGACCGAGACGGGAGATTTTTTAGGAAGTCTCCCGCTCTTTTTGTTCTCCGAGGCGAGAAAATCAGTTGCAATTCCTATAAAACTGTGGTATAATATTCCAAAGAGTATAATAGGAGGAGTGTTGAAACAGATATGGAAAGCATTCTCATCAAAAATACGAAAGCCCTATCCGGTGGGCAGGTGGTGGAGGCGGAGATCGCTATCGAAAACGGCGTGATCCTTTCCATGACGGGTACCCCCGAAGGCTTTACGGCAGATAAAGTGATCGACGGGGAAGGGAAGCTTTGTATTCCCGGCCTGGTCAATGCCCACACCCACGTGTATATGACCCTGTTCCGCAACTACGCCGACGACGTGGCCTTTACCGAGTGGCTCTTCGGCCGTGTTCTCCCCAAGGAGGACGCCATGTCCGTGGAGGATGCCTATTGGGGCACTCTGCTGGGCTGTATCGAAATGGTAAAAAGCGGCACCACCACCTTCTGCGATATGTACCCCATTGCGGGGATGTCCGCAGAGGCCGCCCGCAAGGCTGGTATGCGCGCCGTGGTGAGCAGAGGGCTGACAGGCTCCGAGGGCGGAGAACGGCGGATCGCCGAGGCCTTGGGAGAATGGGAGACCTGGAAGCATGATCCCATGGTGACCCATATGCTGGCACCCCACGCCATCTATACCTGCGATACTCCCTTCCTGGAGCGGGTGATGCAGGTCTCCGACGAGACGGGAATGCTGATCAACACCCACCTTTCAGAGTCCGAAAAGGAGATCGCCGATTGTATTGAAGCACACGGCTGCTCTCCTGTGGAATACCTGGCAAAGCTGGGGATGTTCGACCGCAAAACCTTGGCCGCTCATTGCGTACACCTTTCCGAGCTTGACATCATGCTGTTGGCGGAAAAAGGGGTCTCTGTTGCCCACAACCCCAAGAGCAATCTGAAGCTTGCCAACGGTATCGCTCCCGTAAAACAGCTTTTGGACGCAGGAGTGAACGTGTGCCTGGGTACCGACGGCGCAGGCTCCAACAACACCTTGAATATGTTCTCCGAAATGAACTTCGCCTGCCTCCTGCCCAAGGGTGTGAACAAGCAGGGAGATGTGGTCAGCGCCAACACCGTTTTGCAGATGGCCACGGCAAACGGCGCCAAGGCACTGTCTCTGGACAAGCTGGGCGACCTGCAGGCAGGCTGGAAGGCTGATATTGCCATCCTGAACCTTGACTATCCCTGGATGCATCCCATGCATAACGTGGCAAACGCCCTGTGTTATTCCGCCACCGGCACCGAGGTGGAAACGGTGATCATCGGCGGCGAAGTGGTAATGGAAAACCGCAAGATGACCAAGATCGACGAAGAAGAGGTCTACGCAAATATCGCGCGGATCGCAAAGGATTGGTAATTTTTATGTTGAACTATGAAATCAAAGACCCCTCCCTGTGGGAAAGCGGGGAACGAAAGATCCTCTGGGTCAAGGAGCATATGCCCCTGTTGAGAGGGCTGGAGGAGGAAATGCTGGCTACCAAGCCCCTGGCAGGCTTGCGTGTTGCCCTTTCCGTCCATTTGGAAGCAAAGACCGCCTACCTCTGCCGCGTGCTTGCCGCAGGGGGCGCAGAAATGTATATCACCGGCAGTAACCCCTTGTCCACCCAGGACGACGTTGCCGCCGCTTTGGTGAAGGACGGCCTCCACGTCTACGCGGAGCACGGATGCTCCATGGAGACCTACCACCGCCATATCTCCTATGTGATCCAGGCCGCACCCCAGATCATCATCGACGACGGCGGTGACCTGGTACACTTGATCCACACGGAATACCGCCACCTCCTCCCCGGCGTCATCGGCGGCTGCGAGGAGACCACCACGGGCATCCTCCGCCTCCACGCCATGGAGCGTGAGGGAGAATTGAAGTTCCCCATGGTAATGGTAAACGATGCGGATTGCAAGCATCTCTTTGATAATCGTTACGGCACGGGACAGTCCGTTTGGGACGGCATCAACCGTACCACCAATCTGATCGTGGCAGGGCAGACCGTTGTGGTAGCCGGCTACGGCTGGTGCGGCAAGGGCGTTGCCATGCGCGCCAAGGGCTTGGGCGCTTCCGTCATCGTCACGGAGGTAGATCCCATCAAGGCCATGGAGGCTGTGATGGATGGCTTTGCTGTGATGCCCATGAAGGAAGCCTGCCCCAAGGGCGACTTCTTCGTCACCGTGACGGGAGATATGGAGATCATCACCACCGAGCATTTCCCCCTGTTAAAGGACGGCGCCATTCTTTCCAACGCCGGCCATTTCGACGTGGAGGTGGATATGCAGGCTCTGCGTGCCTACGCGGTTCGCTCCTGGGAGGCAAGACAGAATATCACCGGCTACGAGCTGCCCGATGGCAAGAAGGTCTACGTTCTGGCAGAGGGCCGCTTGGTAAACCTGGGGGCAGGGGACGGCCACCCCGCAGAGATCATGGATATGTCCTTCGCCGTCCAGGCCATGAGCGTGCTGTACCTTATCCGTAACAAGGACGTGCCCAAAACCTCCAACGTCATCGCTGTTCCCAGAGAAGTGGATCTGGAGATCGCAAGACGGAAACTTTCCTCCTGGGGCATCGCCATTGACGAGCTGACGGAAAAGCAAAAAAGATATCTGGATTCCTGGGGCTCGTAATTTTTGCAAACCCTTCTCGGAATCTGCATAAAATATTCATATTTTCATGTTAAAATGAAGGGAAAGGAGGGGGAAGGATGTTTAAAAGCGTATTTTCCCGTATGCTTACGGCTTTCACCGTGATCCTGCTTTTGTGTATCACGCTGTTGGTCTTTGTGGTCGCCTCGGGCTTGTTTCAGGAAAGTCTGGAAAAAGAGCGTTCCGAATTGGGAGTTGCCGCCAACGAGATCGGCTTCTTCTTAGAGGAAATGCAACGCATTTCCGCCTTGCCCGCTCCCTTGCTTTTGCAAAGTGAAAGCTTTCATTCCAACCTGATCGGTATTGCCGATCTGACGGAAGCGGATATCTCCGTCCTGCGTATGGACGGTGTTGTAGCCGCCACCTCTGCCGATCGCTGGGGGGTAGGGAAGCAAATGCTTTCCAAGGAGACCGTGATGCGGATCATGGAAAACGATGCCGCTTATATTGTCAGCAATCTGGACGGTGTTCTGGAACGCAAACAGCTTAACAGCTTTGCCATCATCGGAGATGCTAAGGGTTCTCCTGCTTACCTCATTGTGGTGACCAGCGAAAAGGCCTTGAATTCCGACGTAGCCAACTCCGTCACCGAGCGTATGGTGGTGGTGGCCATCTGGATCTTCTTTGCCGCTATGATCATCATTTTCCTGATCTCCCGCCGTATCACCGATTCCATCAAGGTGCTTTGCTCCGCCGCACGTGAATACGCCCAGGGGCGGTTTAACATTCGCGTCAAGGTGAACGGGCAGGATGAGATCACGGAGTTGACCACGGCCTTCAACAACATGGCAAGCGGCCTTGCCAAGCTGGAGGAAAACCGTAACACCTTCATCGCCAACGTGTCCCACGACCTACGCACCCCTATGACCACCATTTCCGGCTTTGTGGACGGCATTTTGGACGGCACCATTCCTCCCGAGGAGCAGCAGCGGTATCTGCAGACCATTTCCGCAGAGGTGCACCGCCTTTCCCGCTTGGTAAACACCCTTTTGGAGATCTCCCGTTTGGAATCCGGCAAGGGGATGAACACAAGAGACTTTAACCTCACCGAGACGGCAAGGCAAGTCCTCATTTCCCTGATGGGAAAGATCGAAGCCAAAAAGCTGGACGTTGAGTTTGAGGGAGGGGACGAGGACGTATTCGTCCTGGCTGACCCGGATGCCATCCACCAGGTGATGTATAACCTGCTGGACAACGCCATCAAGTTCACTCAGGAGAAGGGCACCATTTCCATCGGCATCACCGCCAAGAGCAAAAAGGCCTTGGTGCGGGTGCGGAACACCGGGGAGGGGATCCCCGAGGAAGAGATCTCCCACATTTTTGAACGCTTTTATAAGTCCGACCGTTCCCGCGGACTTGACAAAACGGGAACAGGCCTTGGACTTTACATCGTCAAGACCATTTTGGAAAAGCACGGGGAGGAGATCTCCGTGGAATCGGTTGTCTCGGCTTATACGGAGTTTCGCTTTGGATTGTCCTTGTCCGCGGGGAAACCAAAAGCCAAGGGCGGAGACCTGATGGATTGATATTGAACGCGAAAGGAAACGACACACATGAACGATTTTAAGAACGACCGTGACGATCAGAATACGGAGTTGACCCCCGAAGGCAACCAGACTCCCCATCAAACTCCTCCCGCCTACGTTTGGGACGGCAAGCAGGGCGGCAACCGCCGCAGAGGGAAAAAGCCCTTTATGTTCTTTGTGGTAGCCGTGGTGTGCTTGGCGTTGACGGCGGCCATCTGCATTCCCACCGTCCTGTACGCATTGGACGATAGTCACATTGCAGACGGTTCGGCGGATTCTTCCGTGGGCGGTACCTCCGAAGGAGAGCAGTCCCGCGAGGAGACCTCCTTTGACGTCAGCGAAACGGTGACCATCACCGACACCCCCTTCTTGGAGGAAAACGCGCTGACCCGGGTGTACAAAAAGTGCCAGGGCTCTTGCGCTACTATTTACGTAGAGATCGGCACCACCGGCTATTCCATCGGCAGCGGCTTTGTCCTCAGCGAGGACGGCTATTTGGCAACCAACCAGCACGTTGTGGACGACGGCACCAAGGTAACGGTGATCTTCTATGACGGCACCGAGTATGAGGCACAGGTGGTAGGGGAAGACCCCATCCGCGACCTTGCGGTGTTGAAGATCGACGCCAAGGACCTCACTCCCTTGGAGCTGGGGGATTCCGACTCTCTTTCCGTGGGGCAGACCACCATCGCCATCGGCACTCCCTACGATCAGGAGCTGGCAGGCACCATGACCATGGGTATCATCAGCGGTCTGAACCGCGGGATTACCATCGAAAACGATGCGGGCGTGGTCACCAAGACCATGCATCTCATCCAGACGGATACCCCCATCAACCCCGGTAACAGCGGCGGCCCGCTGATCAACATGGCCGGCCAGGTGGTCGGTATCAACTCCCTGAAGCTGATCAATGAATACGAGGGCATCGGCTTCGCCATTCCCATCAACTCCGCCGTGGAGATCTTCAACCAGCTCATTCAGTACGGTGAGGTGGTACAGGATCCCGAAAACGATTTCGTTATCGAAAATCCCCGCCTTGGCGTACAGGTATACGAGCTGGAGGCAGGCCTTGAGGCCTTCCGCATCAAGCCTCGCTGCGAGTATCCCAAGGAGGGCGTTCTGGTGGCTTCCGTAGAGCCCCACACTGCCGTCTACGCCGCAGGTCTGGAGCTGTACGACATCATCACCGACTTCAACGGCACTCCCATCAAGGGTCTGCAGGATCTTACCAATGCCTTGAAGCAGTACCGCGCAGGAGATGAGGTGACCATCACCGTGTTCTCCTTCTCCCGCAACTTCTCTGAGGGCGAATACAAGACCTTGAAATTCATTTTGGATTCCGCTGAGGCCATCGGCTAAAAATCAAACGGATCACCTTTTTGTGGGTGATCCGTTTTTTTATCCAAACCTTCTTCTCCCCAAAAGGGCGAAGGTACCTACTGCGGAGATTCCGCAGAGCAACACGAAAAGCAATAGGTTGCTGTCCCCCGTCTGGGGCGCGGAGGTATCCCCATGAGGCGGTGCAGAGGATCTGCCTGTATTCTCCTCCGAAGGCGGGGGAGAGACGGTCACGGGGTTTCGCCCCTGCAACACGGAGATCTCGTCTAAGAACGTCCAGGCTGCGTTTTCTTCCGGGGTGATTACCACCTTCAAGAACTGCCCCGATTGCTCTTCAAGAGCATTCAAAGCAACCACACCCGCCTTTTCCGAGGTGGCGGCGGGGGAAAGCTCTCCCAAAAAGAGAAACTCTCCCTCCTCCGTGTCCCCCAGATAGAAGGCGATCCTTGCGGGGGCGTGGATCCCCACCTCTTCCTCTCGAAGGTAACTGACCTCGAAGGTCCAAAGCTCCGAATAAGGTTCCCCCAAGTCCAAAACCACGGTGATCTCTTCACTACCCCGAAATCCCACGTATTCGCTGTCCCGATAGTAATAATTCACCGTGCCGTTTTCCACGGGAGTGCCGTACTTGCCGTTGGTCAGCTCAAAGCCCTCGTCGGGATACCCTTGGGAAGCCCCCGGGGAAAGGGTGTACCCCTTGTGCAGGGACACCACGTTCTGCGCCGCAGAAACGGAAAGCATCCCCACCAAAGAAAACAAAAACAAAAAGATACAAAAAGCCCGCTTCATTGCCATTCTCCGATCCTGTTCACCACGCTTTGCATTTCTTCCTTGCTCCTGGCGTGGCGGGCATCAAAGAGAAACCGTTGCCGCTGTCGCTCGTCCATCTTACCGAACTTCTTCAGCGCCAGATCGTTTTGCGCCAAGGCCATGCCGAACCCCAAGGGAAGCTCCTCGTCGGACACTCCCGGCAGGGTGTTTTTTTGATAACGCTCCATAAAGCCCATCCTTTTTTTGTTTTTAGTGTTCCGAGCAGGCAGTTTTTCCATACCTTTGCCCCTCTGGAAAAATATGGACTTGACATTCTTTTCGAAATGTTGTAAATTGTAAAAAAGACCGTTTGTGAAAGGAGCCCCCTTGATGAAAAAACACCTTCTTTTGCTTTTGACCCTCGTTCTGCTGTTGGCGGCCTGCACGGCGCAGGAAACACCCCAGACCTCATCCTCTCCGGAAAGCTCTCTTCCCGAAAGCAGTTCTCTCGCCGAGCAGAGTGCTGTGGAAACCTCCTCCGAAGAAGAACCGTCTGCAGAATCATCCCTTCCCACCGAAGAAGATCCCCCCGAGGAGGTACCTCCCTTGACCATGACCCAGGTTTCCACCGTCACAGATAATTTCCTGAACGTTACGCTTTTTCAGGAATTCCTTGCGGGGGGCGAAAAATACGCTCTGATCCCCGGACTGAAGGAAGGCATCGTGCCCCAGGGCATGGGCCGCCATCCCGTGACGGGGTACGTGTACATCTCCGCTTACTTCACCACAAGCGATACTCCCTCCGTGATCCTTGTGCTGGACGAGCAGGGGAGCTTCGTGGCGGAATACCATATGTACAAAGAAGACGGCAACCCTTATACCGGCCACATGGGCGGCGTTTGCGTCACGGAGGAGTATCTCTATTTCTCCGGCCCCGGTGTGGGAGACTATTACGGCATCGGCGAGCTTGCTCTGGCGGATCTCCCGAAAAAGGGCGCCCACGACGTGACCTTTACCTCCGTGGTTCCTCTGCCCATCCACGCCAGCTATCTGTTTTATGACCAAGGCAACCTTTGGGTAGGCACCTTCTACCTCAGCGGCTCCTACGACATGGGCAAGTATTTCAACCGGAAGGTGAAGAACTCCGCAGGCGCATCCTACGGCGGATTTGCCGCCATGTTCCCCGTGGACGAAAACGGCCGCCTCACCGTTCCCGAAGGGAGCGACTACGCCGTTCCCACCCTGACTTTGGCCACCGTGGACAAGGTGCAGGGCTTTACCTGTCGGGACGGCAAGGTGACGCTGAGCATCTCCTACGGCAGAAACAACAACTCCACCCTGGATTTCTATTCTATTGATCCCGCAAATGCAACCGCAACCTACACCGCCGACAGCAAGACCTACCCCATGATCGTGCTGGATGATACCAACCGCGTCAAGAAGGTCATCACCATGGGCATGACGGAGGGCATCACCCTGGATGAAAAGGGCAACGTGCTGATCCTCTTTGAATCCGGTGCCCAGAAGTATTACAACTCCAAAAACCCCACCGACTGCGTCTGGCGCTTCCCCTTCCCGGAGGAATAAAAGCGCTGTATACCGTTGGTTGAACACCTTGAAAACCGCAAGGATCTATGGTATACTGCTTTTGACAGGAAAGGCGGTGTAGTATGAAATTTTCTGCAAACGATCTGTATCTGAGCTATGGTGAAAATCCCCAAGTGAGTCTGCATGACTGTGAGTTTACTGTCAAACGGGATGGGGAGGATCTTGTTTTTGATTTCCCGGAAGGCTTTATCTTCGGGAAAGACGGCGCCTTCTACCGTTGCGCCCATGGAACAATCCGCGCAGTGAAAGTGGGAGAAGAGGACGTGCAGATCTTCGCCATCCGCTGCAAATGGAAGCGGAAAAGATATTGTAAGAAATCGGTTACCATTTCTTTGGAAGAACTGTTGGAGGCAATGGGAAGTTACCCTTTGGAGAATTATCGGGAATTCTATTCGTCCCATGAATTTTTCTGGAGCTGTTCTCTGTGGAACATTCCCAAGTATAGAAAGAAATTGGGAGACGATCTTGAACTCCAAGTCTATTACGACCACTTAGAATACGAGATCTCCGATGAATACAGCCCCTACGAGGGGTGACTGAAATGGGTTGAGCCTTTGGCTTGACCCTTTTTGTGTAGGTGACAGCGTAAACCGATCGTTACAATGACTATCCCGAAAACGACAGTTTTCGGCAGTAAAAGTTCTTTGAAGTTTAAGCATACCTAAATACAAAAAATATGATAAAATCACTGTGAGAAAACAAACTCTTTTTCGTCTAAAGAGTGAAAGCCAAGGAAAGGAGGGCACCGCCCATGGATCACGGCGCAAGTAGCTACCGCCGTTTTCTGCAGGGGGATGACAGCGGGTTCGAGGAGCTCGTCCGCACCTATAGCGACGGGTTGATCCTGTACCTGTACGGATACGTTTCCGATTTCCACCTGGCAGAAGATCTTTGCGAGGATACCTTTTTCCGCCTGCTGATAAAAAAGCCCCGCTTTGACGGGCGTTCCTCCTTCAAGAGCTGGCTGTATACCATCGGGAAGAACCTGGCAACAGATCACCTCCGCCGTGCAAAAAAATACCAAACGGCAGAGTATGAGGGGGATTACCCCGACGGAGACACCCCGGAACGGAAGCTTCTCAAGGAGGAGCAACGGGTACAGCTTTACCGCGCCCTGCAAACCCTGAAAACGGAATACAGATGCGCACTGTATCTCCTGTATTTCGAGGGCTTTGACATGGAGCAGACCGCCAAACACTTAGGGAAGACCAAGCACCAAACGGAGACCCTGGTGTGGCGGGCTAAGAATGCATTGAAAGGGAAATTGGAAGAGGAAGGGTTTGTATATGAAGAGCCATGAGGAAATGATCCAAAGCCTTTACGCACGGCGGGAGGCTTACGAAAGGAAGAAACTGAAACGAAAAAGAGCCACGATACGGGTCACGGGCATTGCCGCCTGCTTCGTGCTTTGCACCGCCGTCCTTTTGGGAAGCTACGGACAAAGCGAGCCTCCCGTAACCCCAGCCGTTTCGGAGGAACCGGAGCAGAGCTTGCATAGTGAAAGCAGCGCGGGGGACTCCTTTACGGAGGAAAGCAGCGAAGAACCCGACCGGCCTTCTCTCCCGCCCGAGGAGAGCAGTGAAGATCCCGATAACCCTTCCCTTCCTCCCGAAGAGAGTGAACGAACGCCCATTTACAGTGAGATCCGCAAGGTGGAACGGGACGTTCCGGCTTTGGAAGGAGATATCGTGGACGGAATTTTAGGTGGAGGCATATTTGTCGAGGAGAGTGTGAATAGCACCACCTTTGGGCAAGCGTTGACTTTGAAAATGATGCTCAAATCCGACGACCAGGCCTATCTGTTCAACGTAGTGGTGTATATGAAAGTCGTAGGCGAAGGGGACGGCGATGGCATGCTGTCCGACGCTTGTGCTATGATCACACAAGATGAAACTGCGGGAATCTCCACGGGAGATTGGCTTCCGGTGGAATGGTTCACAGAAGGAAACGCTTATTATTGCAGATTGACCGCTCGGGAGTTGTTTGTGCTGAATTCCTATGGAATCACCTGCTTGTACGTAGGCTCTGGAGAAGGCGATCTGAAACAGGCGGAAACGCAATCGAAAAAAATCGACGCCTATTGCGAATTGTACGGAGATTGCTTGGTGGGTGTCAAAAAGTAGACTTGAGGAAAGGAAGAGAACGAATGAAAATCAGAAGATATTTTTGTATGCTGTTGGTCCTGTTCCTGCTTACAGGCTGCGGGACAGAAGCACCGAAGGTGGAAAATACAGGGTCAAAAGCAGAGCCGCCGCGCGGTGAAAGCGTGGAATTGCATCATGGCCAAAACGAGGAACGTGACGGATCCGGCGAAAGCTCTTTTGAAGGATCCGACGTGAGCGAGGGAAGCGATGAAGCACAGCCGGCCGAAGAGCCTCAGCCGGTCAAGCCCGATTGGGATTTTGGTGAAATGCTTCAGCTGACTCCCGGCGAACATAAATATGGCGGCTTTTATGAGGATTTCGAAAGATTGAAGATCTTATACAGCACCGAGGAACTGGAAGCCTTTGCGGATGATATGGGCTGGAAGGGAGAATGGCTGGACAAATATACGGGAATGCTTTCCGGATTTGATGAAGCGTTCTTTGAGACCAATGTGCTGGCAACGGTTTTTGATTGGAGCGGTGCCGGATTCCCCAAATATGGATTTGAAGGGGTACGCTGGCTTTCGGATAGCGAAAACGGCGAGACCAACGGAGAATTGCTGATACGGGAATACAGGCCGGACGGTTTATTTGCGGATGACATCTATCTCGAGT
This sequence comes from Eubacteriales bacterium, assembly GCA_045589515.1. Taxonomy (GTDB): domain Bacteria; phylum Bacillota; class Clostridia; order Oscillospirales; family CAG-382; genus Coliplasma. The sequence continues at coordinate 170,375 of JAZNPH010000050.1, forward strand.
ATATGTTCGTGATACCGCTATCCAGGGCAGCGGTGGAGGCTTGCGATCATTTGCAGGTGCGGTATCTGTACGGGAGGCGCCAAGAAGACGGGCATCTGCATATTGAACCTGTTGATCCGTTGCTTACTCAGAATGAATCTTCCTACGAAAAGGGAACGCCCGTAGAGGTGACAAGATGGGGAAAGATCTGGGAAGGAGAGGGAACCTACCGATACGATTTGCGTACCGACGTATTGGCCGATGATGCTCTGGCGGAAGCCTTGATGGTTATGCTGGAGACCCTTGACTATACGGAGGAAGCTGTTTGCTCCTGCGAAACGGAAATTGATGAAGAGGATCTGTATTTTGGATCCTTCTGCGTCAACGGGGAGTATACTTTTTTCCGTAACATCGTGCGTTGTTCGCGAGGACAAGTACAATTGACCGGTGATCAGATCAAGCTCATGCATTCCGTTAGAGAGGAATTGAGCAAGATAGAGGTAGGACTCTTTTGCGCTTACTCCGGTGTGGTGGATTGCTTCTATTTGGGAGAAGAAGATCCCTTCGCGGAGGATGATATGGTTTTGATCGAGGATGCGCGGCAATGGCAGACCTTTAACCAACAGCTCTATCTGAACGATACGACCCGTTGCTTGAGGCTGTTTGACGATGCGGAAACAGCTTTTGAGACATTGTCATTGTTGGTCTATCGGGTAGCCACAACGGAAGACGTATCCTATTGGATCAAGCGAAAGATGTGGAACGTAGAGGAAGATACTGTACAAATACAGTTGATGCAGGATGAATCCCGAAATCCTACGGGAAATACGGAGATCCGGTACCAGCTGGTTTGTGTTCCTCTGTTCAAATACAACCTGCACGACGGCACGGAAATTACCGTAGAAATCGATTAGAATATCCCTGCCATACAAAAAACGCGGCGTGAGTGATCACGTCGCGTTTTGCATCTCGTTTTTTACTTCAAAGCTACCCGGAGGATGTTCTCCAGCGCGGCTACCTTTTCCACCACGTCGGCGGAGATCTCGTTGCCGAAATCAAACATAGACACCGCGTAGTTGCCCTTGGATTGGTTTGCCATGGCCTCGATGTTCACGCCGATGATGGCAAGAGCACCGGAAATGGCGTTCACCACGCCGGGCACGTTGCGGTGGAGCACCACCAAGCGATGGTCGTGGATGCGGGGCATATGGATCTCGGGGAAGTTCACGCTGTTCTTGATGTTGCCGTTTTCCAGGAAGTCGATCAGTTCCTCCGCCGCCATCTTGGCACAGTTGTCCTCAGACTCGGGAGTGGAAGCGCCCAAGTGGGGGATACATACCGCACCCTCCAAGCCCAAAAGCTCTTCCGCAGGGAAGTCGGTGACATAGGAAGCGATCTTGCCGCTCTTCAAGGCCTCTGCCACGTCGGCAACGTTTGCCAGATCCCCGCGGGAGAGGTTGATGATCCGCACGCCTTCCTTCATCTTGGCGATGTTTTCTTTGTTGATGATGCCCTTGGTGGTGGGCAGGGCGGGGATGTGGTAGGTGATATAATCCGCATTTGCGTAGATCTCATCGTAATCCGCCGCGGAATGGACGGAGTTCTTCAAGGACCAGGCCGCCTTGACGGAAAGGAAGGGGTCGCAACCGATGACGTTCATTCCCAGGCTCACCGCCGCGTTGGCAACCATACCGCCGATGGCACCCAAGCCGATCACGCCTAAGGTCTTTCCCTTCAGCTCCGGGCCCACGAATTGGGACTTGCCCTTTTCTACCTTCTTGGAGAGCTCGGGGTCACCCTTCAGGGTTCTTGCCCATTCAATGCCGGCCACTACCTTACGGGAGGCCATCAGCAGTGCCAGAATGGCAAGCTCTTTGACACCGTTTGCGTTGGCGCCGGGTGTGTTGAACACCACGATGCCTTCCTCGGCACAGCGCTCCAGGGGGATGTTGTTGACGCCTGCACCTGCGCGGGCGATGGCGGCAAGGGTGGCAGGGAACTGCATATCGTGCAGTACCGCAGAACGCACCATGATCCCGTCGGGGGATTCCACCTCTGTGCCCACGTTGTACGCGGTCTTGTCAAACACCTCAAGACCTACGTCACTGATCGAATTCAAAAGCTGAATGTTTTTCATAATTTTTTACCAATATTTTCGTCCCACGCATGGCGACGATCCTTTCTTTAGGTTTATTATGAAATGATTGTTGTAATAAACTAATTATATGAAATTGCCGTTTACGGCAATTTCCCCCTGAAAAACGATCCGCTTTTCAGGATTTCCACTGCATGGTAGCAGTCCTTTCTGAGTTTTATTATGAATGTTGTTTTAGGATACACTACGCAGATGAAATTGCCACTTGTGGCAATTTCCCCCTGAAAAACGATCCGTTTTTCAGGATTCCCACCTGCATGGCGACGATCCTTTCTGTGTATTATTATGAAATTTATTCAAGAACCTTTCTTTCGAAAAGAAAGGTTCTTAAACTCCAAAGAAACTGACTTCCGAAAACTGTCGTTTTCGGTTTTTTATTTATGATCCTCAAAATACCGGGTTCTTAGGGAGCGGGCTCCCTAAGCGGAGATTCTTAAGAGGCGGCGCCTCTTAAGCCCTCGTTCCCTCAACCGTTCTCTTTTTCGAACTTCTCCATAAAGGCGATCAGCGCCTCTACGCCTGCCACGGGCATAGCGTTGTAAATAGAAGCGCGCATACCGCCAACGGAGCGGTGTCCCTTCAGGTTGGAAAGCCCCGCCGCAGTTGCCTCGGCACAGAACTTCTTGTCCAGATCGGCATCCCCGGTGACAAAGCAAACGTTCATCAGAGAGCGGCATTCCTTTTCTGCGGTGGCCTTGAACAGCTTGCTGTTGTCCAGGAAGTCGTAAAGCATACCCGCCTTGGTCTCGTTGATCTTCTGCATCTCCTCCAAGCCGCCAAGCTCCAACAGCCACTTGTACACCAAGCCTGCCACGTAAATGGAGTAGCAGGGCGGGGTGTTGTACATAGAGCCGTTTTCCGCCTGGATCTTGTATTGCAGCATCACGGGACAGCAATCCATGGCGTCGCCGATGAGATCCTCACGGACGATCACCAAGGTCATGCCCGCGGGTGCCATGTTCTTCTGTGCACCTGCGTAGATCAGACCGTAATCTGCCACGTTCACAGGCTTGGAAAGAATACCGGAGGACATATCCGCCACCAGGGGGATATCACCCGTCTGAGGAACGTAAGGATACACCGTGCCGAAAATGGTGTTGTTGTAGCAAATGTGTACGTAGTCGGAATCCTTGTTGAACTCCGTCACGTAGGGGACGTAGGTGAAGTTCTTGTCCTTGGAGGAGGCAAGAATGCGCACTTCGCCGTAACGCTCCGCTTCCTTGGCCGCCTTGCCGGAGAACTGACCGCTGACGATGTAGTCCGCCTTGCCGTTCTTGGTCATCAGGTTCAAGGGTACCGCGGAGAACTGGGTGGAAGCACCGCCCTGGAGGAACAATACCTTGTAATTATCGGGAATGTTCATCAGCTTGCGAAGATCCGCCTCGGTCTGATCGATGATCTGCTGATACACCGCAGATCTATGGCTCATCTCCATTACGGACATCCCACTGCCGTTGTAATTCAGCATTTCGGATGCGGCACGCTCCAACACGGGAACGGGCAGCATGGAAGGTCCTGCGGAGAAGTTAAAAATACGATTCATGGAAGAATTCCCTCTTTCTTGAAAAACTAAAAAGTGATACTTTGATAAGCTTTTCTTTATATTATACTCTTTTTCTGTAAGATGTCAAGAGGGAACGCAAGGTTTCTGTTGACAAACAGATCATTTTTTGATAGAATATTTAGGATAAAATACGGGAGTTTTTTCTTTTCTTCACAAAGGAGCTTTTTATGGATCGTAAGATCGGTTTCGGGATCATTGGTTGCGGTGTCATTGCAGATTTCCATGCCAACGCCCTGTTCAGTCTCCCCGAGGATGCCGTTTTGGTGGGCGTTGCCGATGCACGGCCGGAATCCGCACAGCGGTTTGCCCTGGCAAAGCAGGTGCGCGCCTTCGCTTCCGTGGAGGAGCTGTTGGCTTGCCCCGAGATCGACGTGGTGACTATCTGCGTCCCCAGCGGCTTCCACGCGGATATTGCCGTCAAGGCTGCCAACGCAGGGAAGCACATCATCGTGGAAAAACCCATGGCCATCACAAAGGAGCAATTGGACGCTATGGAAGAAGCCTGCGCCCGCAACGGGGTGCTTCTTTCCTCCATTGCCCAGAGCCGCTTCACCAAGGGCGTGAGCATGACCAAGCAGGCTGTTGCAGACGGTCTTTTGGGCAAGCTGGTGTGTGCCGACGTTTATATGAAATTCAACCGCACCCAGGAATATTACAACAGCGGCGGCTGGCGGGGTACGAAAGCCATCGACGGCGGCGGTGCCTTGATGAACCAGGGCATCCACGGCGTGGATCTGCTGTTGTACCTGGCAGGGGATGTGAAGAGTGTCTACGCCGTTTCCAAGACCTTGGCCCGTCAGATCGAGGTTGAGGACACCTTGTCCGCTGTGCTGGAGTTCAAGTCCGGTGCTACGGGCGTGATCCAGGCCACCACCTCTGTCTACCCCGGCTATCCCCGCCGCCTGGAGCTGAACGGGGACAAGGGCTCCATCGTCTTGGAGGAGGGCAACGTGGTTCGTTGGGATCTGGAAAACCCGGGCAAGCAGGACATCGTCCTCCAGCCCACCATGTATTCCTCTGCCGCCACCCCCACAGCCATCGCCGTGGATAACCACACCAAACAGTTCAGAGACGTGATCCGCGCCCTGCGTACCGGCACCAAGCCCCTCATCGATATTCACGAGGGCAGACGTCCCGTGGATCTCATTCTCGCCATCTACAAGTCTGCCGAAGAGCGCAGAGTGATCGAGCTTTGATCGAAAGAGACCTCGTTTTTTGCACGCGGGGTCTCTTTTCTGTACGAAAAATGCAAAAAGATGCCGTTCGGTCGAAAATCGGCAACATCTCGGTGGTATGATAGGAACAGCAGAAGATTTGCAGTAGGAAAAGGAGGGCATATTATGGCAAAAATACTCATCGTCGAGGACGAAAAAGCCATCAACGACCTTGTGAGGTTCAACCTGGAGCTGGTGGGTCACGAATGTGTCCAGACGTTTGACGGCGGGACAGGGCTGGAGGAAGCCATGCGCGTTAAATACGATCTGATCATTCTGGACGTGATGCTCCCGAAGCTTTCCGGCTTTGAGATCATGGAATGTATCGAGGGCACTCCCACCATCTTCGTCACCGCGAAAACGGGAGCCCGGGATCGGATCAAAGGCCTCCGTCTGGGCGCCGACGACTATATCACCAAGCCCTTCAACATCATTGAGCTGGTGGAGCGCGTCAAGGCAGTTTTGCGGAGAACGAAAAGCGACGGGGAAGTCTTCGAATTCGACGATATCCGCATTGAGTTTCATACCCGCAGGGTGTACAAAGGCGGGGAAAAGGTGGCTCTCAAGCCCCGTGAATTCGATCTTCTGGAGGTTTTGGTGAACAACCGCAACCTTGCCCTTTCCAGAGAAAAGCTGTTGAACCTGGTTTGGGAATACGACTACGAGGGAGATATCCGTACTGTGGACGCCCATATCCAACGACTGCGCCAAAAGCTGGGCATCTCGGACCGCATCCAAACGGTCTACAAAACGGGGTACAGGTTTGAAATATGAAAATGAGATTTTGGCAAAAGACCTACATCTTCACCCTGGTGCTGTTTCTCGTCTGCCTGAACGTGGGGGTTCTTTCCCTCACGGTGTATACCTACCGAAAGAACGTGGAGGCGGCAGAGACCGCCACCGCGGCAGAGCAGTACTACGTGGCAATGTGCTTTGAGCGGGATTATCGGGATATGACGGAATCCAACGCTTACAGCAACCCCTCTCTGCTGATGCAATCCTTCGGGGTGTATTACAGGAACAAAGGGCTGTACCTCGCCTTCGAAGAACAGGGTGAAGTGATTTTTACCGGATTCCCAAGCGATTACGCCATCGGGGAAAATGAATTGCTTCACACCCGCATTGACGGAAAACGCCATATTCTTATTTCTTCCGATCTCTGCGACGGCAAGTACAAAATGATCTTCGCCAAGGACGTAGCGTCTTTGGACACCGAGTTTCAATCGCTGATGGTGACCTACGTTCTCACCGCGGTGGGGGTATCCCTGCTTCTTGCAATCTTCCTGTACTTCATTCTGAAAAAGCTTTCCGGCCCTCTGGAAAAGCTACGTAAGACCACCGAGGCCATCCGTGCAGGGGATTTTTCCGTCACCGCCGAGGAAAAGGGGAGTGATGAATTTACCCTTCTGGCAGAGAGCTTCAACGCCATGCTGGGGAAGATCAATCAGCAAATGGCGGCTTTGGAGCAGGAGGCGGAGGCAAAAATGCTGGAAGCCGACCGAAAGCAGATGCTGGTGGACAATATGGCTCACGAGCTTCGCACCCCGCTTACCAGCATTCACGGCTACGCGGAATACATCGAAAAGGCCAACACCACCGAGGAACGGAGGCTGATCGCGGCGAAGTACATCATGTCCGAGTCCGAGCGCCTTGGGAAGATCTCCGAGCTCCTGTTGGACGGCGCTTTCATTCGGGAAAACGCCATCGAAATGACTTGGGTGGAGCTTCCCGCCCTTCTTGCCGACGTGGCGGAAAAGCTGCAGCCGAAGGCGGAGCATGGGGAGGTGGAGATCCTCTGTAATACCTCGCCTGCCACCGTTTGGGGCAACGAGACCTTGCTTTCCATGCTGTTCTACAACCTGACGGAAAATGCCATCAAGGCGTGTCCTCCGGGCGGTAAGGTGAAGCTTTCCTGCGAAGGCACCCAAGCCACCGTGGAAGACAACGGCAAGGGGATGACGGCGGAACAGCTTTTTCATATCACGGAGCCCTTCTACCGCACCGACAGATCCCGTTCCCGTGCGGAAGGGGGTGCAGGGCTGGGGCTGGCCCTTTGCAAGCAGATCATCCGCACCCACGACGCAGAGATGAAGTTTGAATCCGAAATGGGCGTGGGGACGAAAATTTTTGTGAATTTCTCGGAAACGGTGAAAACTCGGTGACAAGTTGGAGACATTCCTATGGTACACTCATAGCGCAGGGTAAGGGATCCCCTCTGCAAAATACGACGAAAGGATGGTTGATACCATGAAAAGAAACGTGAAATTTTTTATGACCGTAACCGCGTTGCTTCTGTTGTCCGCCGTGATCCTGACGGGATGTATGTACGTCATCGCCGCAGACAACGGCGCAACAAAGCCTTACGATCTGAACGTACAAGAGGAAAACAGCGGCTCCGGTGGCATTGTGGAGGATGCTCCGATTTCGCAGGATTCTTTGCAAGCAAAGTTTGAGGCTATGTATCACATCAGCGAGGATGATAAAACGATCACCGTTATTTCCGAGGACTATCTCAATAATTACTGGCAGAGTGCCCCCGAAGAGATTAAGTCCCTTACCACGGAAGAGGTGTACTTTATTGTTCAGGATTCTTTTCGCATCTATGAAGAGTACGACGAGGTTATGCTTCCCGATTGTGCTTTGTATTCCGATCTTCCCTTTATTGCTGCAAAATATCCGCTTCCCGAGAATCATATCATCAATACAAAACCGAATAACCAATCTTTTAATCTATGTTTTACCCATGAAGACCTTCGCAGTATTTATGTGATGATCATGTATCGTTTGGCTGCGTTGTCTTCCCGCGAGGCTTTCTTTTCCGCTTGGGAAGCAATTGCCTATATCGGCGACGATCCTACGACATATAGTGATATGTATCCCGAAACCGTATTCTATATTCCCGGTTATTCCGAAACCACAGACAGGGAGTATATCCTCTCAATCTGTGGAGGAAATAGCGACTTTACTGACCTCGAAAGATTTTCCGACTTGTTTGTGGTATACCACCGGGACACCCCGTTTATAGGATTTTCGTCCAAAACCAATGGTACGACACAAGTTTTCTCAATAAGTGGAAGAGACAATCCGTATAGTTATTTCTATACGACAACACCGGGAGGCTATAAGTATGACACAAATGGGGAGTTGATCGATCAGCTTGTTTACGGTCCGTCCTTCTGGTTATACAGAAATAAAAGGTTTGTTATTTCCTATCATACGTGTCTTTCCACCTGTGACATCGGTACGTATATAAAAGAGGGGGATAAGCTTACGTTGGTATATGAAGGCGACGAAACTTATAAACTCGTTTTCTATTACCAAACAGGTGAAGGATATCGCTACGCTAAGTCGGAATCTGTTCCTTGGCCCAGCGCCTATAATTACGAAGATGGAACTATGTTCTACTTTGTTTTTGGGGATGAACATACAGATGAAGCTATAGGTTCAGGCAAGCCCGTTGAAACGCCCAACGGAGAAGGTTGAAAATCGAGTTGAGCGAACGCGGGTAAATAAATCGTCAAGCAAAAAGGGCTCCTTTGACGGGGAGCCCTTTTACGTTGTTTGTAACCGTCGGCTCCTGATACGTCCTTCATCTGTTATGCGAGCACTTGGATTTGAGAATCAGCTTTCTTTGCTTTCAACCGAAAAAATCACCTATCAAGCAAAAAAACAACCGATTATCCCTGTTCTTTTCTAAAAAAGTGTGGTAAGATAGGATCATCGAGAGTGCATTCCGAAAAAAACATCGGAGGAACGTGATTTATGAAAGAACACATTGGCGAACACATTGCCGTTTACCGCAAGAAGGCGGGGCTGACCCAGGAGCAATTGGCGGAGAAAATGAACGTCACCGCCCAGGCGGTCTCCAAGTGGGAAAACGGGCTGACCTGTCCCGATCTGGATTCCGTTGCCAGGCTGGCAGGCTTTTTGGGAGTGACCGTGGAGCAGTTGATCCACGGCGACGCCGCCGTCCCTGCCGTTCAGGTGGTGGAGACACCCCGGGTGGGGAAACGGGTGCTTTGCATCCGCGTGCAGGTGAAGGGCCCCGCAACCACTAACGTCACCGTACGTTTTCCCGTGGAATTGATCTTGAAGGCGTACGAGATGGGCTGTCTGGAGTCTCTGGTGGGGGATGAGGCCCCCTTCGTGGAGCAGGCGATCGAAATGATCCGCCAAGGCACCGTGGGCTCCCTTGTGGACGTGGAAACGGAGGAAACTGACGTGAAGATCGAGGTGGTGGAGGTATGACGGTATATTTGCAGACCACCGCAGGCAGGGAAGTGATTCCTTTGCCGGAGGAGACCGTTTTCGTGGGCGTGTATAACAAAGCGGAGGACGGCAGTAATAACCTTGAGATCATGACGGGCTTCGAGAAGGTGTTTCCCTGCGGGAAGATCCGGCGGGTCACCCCTGAGGGCGTGAATATTACCATAGACTGCATGGCCGCAGAAGAATCGGCATTTTATGAAATCTTGCAGCGGTATCGCGGCATTTCCATGGTGGAGATCGTGGAGCAGGACTTTGAGCTTACCGTGGTGATATAAAAATAAGGGGTGCTTTTGCGGCACCCCTTGACTTATTTCTTGCTGTTCTGCAATATCTCCTCTTTCGTCAAGCCGTAGGCCCTGGCGATGTCCTTGGCGTAGCTTTGTCCGCTACTGCCGGGTAGGATGCGGAACACCCGCCTGTGGGAGGTCTCCTCCAACTGTGCGGTGAGGTTGTGCAGGGTGGGGATCTCCCCTTCCAAACGGCATAGGTCGTGGAAATGGGTGGTGAAGATCCCCTTGGCCCCGATCTCCCCGTAGGCCGCCAGGATCTCACTCGCAATGGCGGTGGCTTCCGTGGCGTCGGTGCTGGAGAGGGCTTCGTCGAACAGGAACAAGCTGTCCTTGGTAATGACCCGGTTCAGCTCGCTGATCTGCAAGCACTCGTCGGAAAGTCTGCCGTGGACGTAGGATTTCCCCCGCATATCAATGAAATGCACCAGAATGGCGTCTACCGGGGTGACAGCCGTGGTGTTGGCGGGGAGAAGCAACCCCAAATGGAGCATGGCGTACAGGAGCCCCACCGATTGGGTATAGATGGACTTGCCGCCTTGGTTGGGTCCTGTGAGAATATACTGCCTGCGGGTAGCGGAAAAGTCCAGGTCGTTTTGCACCACGCCGTGTTTCTTTTCCGTGGCGAGGGCGAGAATAGGATGGTAAAGCCCCTCTACCTTGTCTTCCGCCCCGAAGGTGGGCTTGCACAGAGGATAGCCGCCCTCCCTCAGCTCCCGCAAGGGAACCATGGCGGCGGAGACAAACTTCCACTCTTCAAAGACGGAAAGCAGGCTTTGCAGGTTGCCCAGCATATATTTCTTGATCACGCCCGACCAGGAGCGCAAAGCGGAGGAGAACACTTTCCCAAGTGCGCTGTTGACGGAGGCACGCAAAGAACCCAATTCCTCCGCCGTCAGCCTGTGCTGTAAGGGCAACAGAGGTGCAGAACAGGTCTGATCCTTGCTCCCGGGATCCAGCCGCAACAGCCTGTCCAGATAATTTCCGGACACGAAGGGCTCCGTATGTACCTCGATCAGCCCCGCCTCCGTGGGTTGCAGCTGACCGTTCAGGTTGATCCCAACGGAAATGCTCTTGACATCCCGCACCAAATGCACCTGCTCCTCCACGGCGCGGCAAAGCTGTTCAAAGCCTTCTCCGTCGCAAAGAGGGGCAAGTAGCCTTCGCAGAGTTTGCAAAGCGGTGCTTTGGGGTCGGAAGCGGCCGAACAGCGCCTTCATGTCGGATAAAAAATCCACGTAGGACTCCATTTCCTTCACGCTGTAAAGCAAGCGCTCGTTGGAGGTGGCAGAGTCTTTTTCTTTTTGCAGGTCGTAAAGATCGGAAAGCTTTGCAAAGCCCTGCTCCAAGCCTTCAAACAGCGCGGGATGCTCCAAAAGCTCTTCGAAAAGCGCTTCCCGCAACTGCAGAGTTTCCTTGCATACCGAGAAATACCCGCGGATCTCCCGTTCCTTTTCCCCGATCTTTCTTCCCTTGCCAATGGGGATCAAGGCGTTCAGATCCAAGGCCTCCACGAAGGAGAACTGCAAAAAAGATGTGCGGGAATCCTGCTCATGCCAGATCATGCTTGCGGTCATAGGTTGGTGCCTCCTTTATAAAAGCCATTGATGGATCCCCATTGCCGCCAGCAACGCCAGCAGGGGAAACGCCCCTAAGTAGAGCCCCGAAAAACGGTAGGATCGCCAGACCTTGCAGAAGAAGTAGTAAAAATACCCCTCAAAGGCAAGAATGGGCAGGGCGACGATCACCCAAGGGGTGAAGACGAACACGAAGAGCAGGGTGGCCACGGCGAAAAAGACCAAAGCCATGGTCAACAGCCTCCCCGTGGGGGAAAGGATGAGGGTGCTTTGCTCGCAGAGGTTGAGGATTCTGTTTGCCCATTGGGACAATACGTGCATACCTTGCTCCTTTCGTGTTTTCCAAAAACAGTATACCACGGTTTTCCGCAAAATGCAAGTGCGTGTCAGATATACAATTCCGCCTTAACGTTAAGCTTCCCCTTACGGCTGGTGGAAACCACGCCCGCAAAGCGGAACTTCCCGTGGTGGCGGACGGAGACCACGCTGTTTTCGTTTACTATGCCGCTGTTGTTTTCGATGCGCCGTCCGTCTATGAAAACCAGACCCTTGCGGAACAGCTCCAGGCTTTCCTCTCGGGAAAGCTTGAACATCCCTGCCACCAGCACGTCCGCCCGCAGGGAGGCTACCTGCAAAAATTTTTCCTCTGTGCGGGTGCAGAGGTCGGTAGGCGCTTCCTCGCAGAGACTGCAACGCAGGGAGGTGTGCTTCGCTTTCACCAGTTCCTCCAGCAGGATGGGGGCGACGGATTCCTTGCAGAAGATATACCCCACGTTGTCCCGCAGGTAGATATCTCCAAGGGTGTCCCTGGCGATGTCCAGGTTCATCATGGCTCCCAGCAGGTCTCTGTGGGTGAGGGAATCAGCGAACTTTTGTTGGGCGGGCTCCGCCTTGATGCAAAGGATGGGGAAGGGGTCTTCCCGCTCTCCGAAGCGGGCCATCACCCGCTCACAGCCCTCCGTGCCGCCGAACAATGTCAGCCCGGCGTAGTCTATTTCATTCTTGCATTGCAGTAGCAGATCTACCTCGTCCATGGAAAGGAAGTCGGTGAACAGACATCGTCCCGTGACGTAGGCACGCTCTGCCAGCTCCTCAAAACGGCGGATCTTCTGTTGTTCTTCAGTATAGGACATGGTAAACTCCTGTGAAAAAGTCGAGACGCGGAAGCGGTGTGAAAGAAACACCCCGAAACCGAGGTTTCGGGGTGAGAGCGAAGCGAAAATTATGCCTTGCCGTTGCAGCCGAGTACGTTGACCAGCTTGTGACGAACCAGCTCTTTGATGTTCGCGCGAGCGGGCTTCAGATATTCTCTGGGGTCGAACTTGTCGGGATGCTCGTTGAAGAACTTACGGATGGTACCGGTCATAGCCAGACGGAGGTCAGAGTCGATGTTGATCTTACAAACAGCGGATCTGGAAGCTTCGCGGAGCTGCTCTTCGGGAACGCCGATAGCGCCGGGCATTGCGCCGCCGTTCTCGTTGATCATCTGCACATAGTTCTGAGGAACGGAGGAAGAACCGTGGAGAACGATGGGGAAGCCGGGGAGCTTCTTCTCGCACTCGTGGAGTACGTCGAATCTCAGCTAGGGCTTGGTACCGGGCTTGAACTTGTAAGCGCCGTGGGAAGTACCGATAGCGATTGCCAGAGAGTCGCATCCGGTTCTGGAAACGAATTCCTCAACCTCTTCGGGTCTGGTGTAGGAAGCCGCGCCTGCGTCAACCTTAACGTCGTCCTCGATACCTGCCAGGGTACCCAGCTCAGCCTCAACCACAACACCGTGAGCGTGAGCGTATTCAACTACCTTCTTGGTGATCTCAATGTTCTCTTCGAAGGGCTTGGAGGAAGCGTCGATCATAACGGAAGTGAAGCCGCCGTCGATGCAAGCCTTACAGGTTTCGAAGTCGGGACCGTGGTCCAGGTGAAGAACAACGGGGATCTCGGGGCATTCCAGAACTGCAGCCTCAACCAGCTTTACCAGATAGGTGTGGTTAGCGTAAGCGCGTGCACCCTTGGAAACCTGGAGGATGACGGGAGCCATCTCTTCCTTACAAGCCTCGGTGATCGCCTGAACGATCTCCATGTTGTTTACGTTGAAAGCACCGATAGCGTAGCCGCCTGCGTATGCCTTCTTAAACATCTCGGTAGAATTGACAAGTGCCATAATGTTTGAATCTCCTTTTGTAAAATCGCTTTTTAATCCGTCTAAGAGTTTACTCCAAAATGAATAAAATGTCAATAGTTTTTTGGCAAATTATTCTTCGGATTCCGTTTCAATATACTCTGCAAAGCAGTAACCCTCGTGCCACATACCGGGGGAAACGTCGTAGCGGACGAAGTACCACAGATCACCGTTCTCATCTGTCTCGGAACGCAGGATTTCCACGTGGGTGTTTTCGGGGATGGTGGCAATGATATTGGAATTGTCGGAGGTATCCATGGCCTTGCGCATACGGAGACGGGTGGTGGTGCGGGGAAGCTCTGCGGGAGTGGTGTCCACGGATTCCTCGGGTTGGGAGGATTCTTCGGGCTCGGAGGATTCCTCGGGTTCGGAAGGCTCCTCGTCCTCGGAGGATTCTTCTGCTTCGGAGGATGCCTCAACTTCGGAGGATTCTTCTGTCGCGGATTCTTCCGCGGAGCTTTCTCCTGCGGGAAGAGAGCTTTCCGTTTGAGAGACGGGGTCGGTGCTGCCTTCGGCGGGAGAGGTGGAGAACCAATAGATTACGTAGGTCAAAGCACCTACCAGCAACAGTGCAAGCAGAACATACAGCCAGGAGGTAAGCTTTTTGGAAATGGTCACGGGCTTTTCCTCGGGCGCAGACTCGTAGGATGCGGGAAGCTCTGCTTCCACGGCCTGCAAGGCGGCGGCTACCCGTTCATCCAACTCTGCGGGCGGGTTGCAGTTTCTGCCGCAGGTGCGCAGCAGTCTGCCCAGATGGGGACGCAACAGCTCACCGAAGCCGGGAGCGGAAGCTTCCATCCCTGCGATCAAAGCCTCGTTGGCGTTATAGATACGGCATTTTGCGGTGGCCACGGAGCAGCCTGCCACGGAGGCGACCTCTTCCGGGGTGAAGGAGGCGTAATCGTACAACAGAACACAAAGTCTGTCGCTGTCGGGAAGCTTGTTCACAAGCTCCGTTACCGCCTCCAGATCCGCGCGGCGGATGGTGGGCTCGGGAGTGGGAAGCTTGTTGTCCGCCACCATCTGCTCAAAGCAGTCTGTGTCGGGGTTTTCCACAGGCTCGATGTTGGCAGAGCCGCCGCGAAGACTTGCCAGCGCGATCTTCGCAAAATAAAAGGCGTTTCCACAGACCCAATGATAGAAGGTCTGCTCCCTCGGGAGCTGACGGATATTCCGTCTTGCATACGTGAAGGTGTCCTCCGTCACATCCAGCGCTACGTCGCTATCACCCACCAGGGTCAGGCAGAAATAATAGATCCGCTTTCCGTAAGCGGAATAAAGTGAACCGAACGCGGCAGAATCGCCCTTTTTGGCATCCGCCGTGAGTTTCGCAATGCGTTCCGTTTCTGTCATGTTTGCGTCCTCTCTTTCCATATTCTAAAACAGGTATTTTTTCTTCCGTATTTTATTATACCGATTTTCCTGCCTCTGTCAAGGAGGATGGATAGAAAGTTTTGTGAACAAATGGGAAATTTCCCGGCTTTGCCCCGGAGGACCGCCTCGGAGGTGCAGAGGAAGGGGAAATGGTAGTGGTTTCGCCAAACATCCCCCACAAGATACGGTAGTTGACAAAATCCTCGTTTTGTGTTATAATACCTGCGTATGTCTCTGAGATGAGACGGTTTCGCTTCGTTTATTACTATGGAGGTTGGCTCATGAATCCAAAAACAAAGCACCGAAAGCACCCGCTCAAACGGTGTTTGTCTCTGATGCTTGCTCTGCTTGTTTTGTTCACCGTGCCGGTGATCCCCTCCACCACCGTTTCCGCGGGGGTGAAGGATAATATTGCCAAGCTGAATGAGTGGCAGCAGATCTACCTGCGGGTCATCAGCTGCCTGGCGTTGAAGGATTCCTATGAATCCGGTATTTTCCCCTCCCTGACTGCAGGGCAGGCGGTTTATGAGAGCGGCTGGGCACGCTACGGGCTTTCTGTGGTTGCCCATAACCAATACGGCATCAAGGCTTATTCCAGCTGGGAAGGTAAGGTCATCGACTATAAGCAGTACGTGATCTACGACAGCTACGAGGATCTGGTGCGTATCAAGGGTGCTTCCTACGCCCGTCACGGCAGTATCTGGCGTGCTTACGACAGCTGGGATGAAAGCATCGCAGACCATTCCGCCCTGCTCTCCACCGATCGCTACGAGGGTGTACGCAAGGCAAGAAATTATAAAAAAGCCATTCAGGCCATGATCGACGCGGGGTATTCCTCCAACGACGATTACGTGGATAAGCTGGTGGATATCATCAAGACCTACGGGTTGGACGCTCTGGACGACGTTGAGGTGGATGAGAAGGGTATCTTCGGATTGATCATGAACCAGTCCAAGGTTGCCATCCCCGTGAACGGCTCCCTGTCGCTTTCCGCTACCACCTATCCCGAGGTGGTGGACGTCGGCGTGGAATGGAAGTCCAGCAATCCCAAGGTTGCCAAGGTGGACGATCAGGGGAACGTCACCGCCCTGCAGCAGGGTGTGGCGCTGATCACCGCTACATACAACGGCAAGGAAGCAGCCTGCGCGGTATGCGTAGGCACCAACGGCTTTGTCTTTGACGACGACGTGGCCATCCGCTCCACCCCCGACAGAGATTCCAACTCTCTGGGGAAGGTGTACCGCGGTATGCCCATTGCCGTGGTGGACGGCAAGCTGTATAAATCCTCCGACGGTACCAAGTACTACCGCGTCCGCGCCAATTGCACCAACGGCAAGATCGTTGAGGGCTACGCCATTGCGGAATGCATCTACCTGAATACCCGTGAGGTATCCGTCATCTCCACAAAGCAGGAATTAAACCTGAACGTGAACGTGGAGTACGAGATCGAAGTGGAGATCGCTCCCGCCGACGCTATCGACAAAACGTTGGAATGGAGCTCCTCCGACGAATCCATCGTCAGCGTGGATCAGGAGGGATGGATCACCACCCACCAGCCCGGTACGGCCACCATCCGTATCACCGCAGTGAACAGCGTTTATCTGGACGTTGTGGTACACGTGGGCGGTACGGTGAACTATAAGGGTATCACCACTGCCAACTTGTACGTTCGCTCCAGCCCAAGTTCCGGGGCTTCGACCCTGGGTCTGGTTGCGGAGGGCACCGAGATCACCCTGATCGGCGAGCCTGTGAACGGCTGGTACCACGTGGAAGCTAAACTGATCAACGGCAACGTCGTGGACGGCTATTGCTACAGCACGTATATCGAATTGGATTCCGACAGAAACCCCGAGATCGGCTCTAACCAGCGCGAGCGGGACGGATACATTTCCGTAAATTCCGGCTCTTCTCTGAACCTGCGGTCTACCGCGGGCACGGCGGGGAAGAAGGTGGTCTCTGCGGATAACGGTACCACGGTGCTGATCGTCGGAGAGGACATCATTCTCAACAACGAGCCCGTCTACAAGACCTGGTACTACGTTCACCTGTATCTGGACGGCGAATTCTACGAGGGCTACGTAGCCGCAGACTTTGTTACCGTCACCAAGGACAGGCCTCCCGTGCAGGAGGATCCCAATGAAGAACCGGACGACCCCTGGGAGGATCCCGATAATACCCCCGGGTTTATCCCCGTGCCTCCCATCGATCTGCCCGATCCCAACGAGATTCCCGGCTACATTCCTCCGGAATACATTCTTACCGATACGGTGATCCGCGGCATCAGCCCCGAAACCACCGTGGCACAGTTGCGGGAAAAGGCAGGGCCTTTGGTGGACGTATTCGACAGCGAAGGCAACAAGCTGGCGGACAATGCCGAGGTTGCCACCGGTTGCGAGGCCCGTTACGTGATCGGCTCCACCGTGATCCGCTCCGTAACCATCATCGTGAGAGGGGACTTGAACGCCGACGGCAGAGTCAACTCCGTGGACTATATGATGTTAAAGCGTTACGCCATGCACACCTATGATCTGGACGAAAACGGCATTTACGCCGCCCTGCTCACAGATAAGGACGAGCCCACCGCAGTGGACTATATCATGCTCAAGCGTTACGTGCTGGGCAAATTCAGACTGTAAAACAAAAGATCCGAGTTTTGAAAGACTCGGATCTTTGTTTTTTTATTGCTTGTTCGGTTCTTTGCGAGAACAGCCCGCTCTGCCGCCGCCGGCACAGGCGCAGGCACAGGCACAGGCGCACCCTCTGCCGCCGCCTCCGCGGCTGTTTTGGGCATCGCGGTAAGTGCGGTAACGGGGATTTACCCGCCCGTAATGATGTACGTGATAGCCTCCGCTGCGGATAAAGCCCCGCCCGCGGTGATAGGAAACGTAGCTATCCACAATGTAGACCTCTGCAATGATCAGCAAAGCGGCAAAGAGGATCGCCATGATCCGTATCCCCCACAGGGTATTCTGCAGTTCGTTATAGGCGTCATCGTCGTCAAAGGAGTAGAACTCCACCGTTTCGGCAGTGGGGAAGGACCCTTCCCGATAGTGCACCTCCATGGGAACGTATTCTCCGCACTCCAAAGAGCCCTGCCAGATAAGCCAGCCCAAGCCGTCGCTTTGGGTATTGGAGGAAACAACGTCAAAGGAATCCTTCCAACGGAAGGTGTACTGCTCCACGGGGGTGGCGTTGAACCAGCCGGGAACGAAGTAGAAATACCGTTCCTTTCCCTCGCCGTGCAACAGATCCCGTTGATTGATCTTGAAGGAGAACTGCACCTTGTCCCCACCGGTATATGCTCGGGGGAAGTCCATACGGACGTAGCAGTAGCCGTCGTAAACTTCACGGGTGGCGGTGCCGCCTTTTACGGAGTCCGGGTACAGGGAGAAGTTGCTGTTGGCGATGCCGATCTCCACCCAGGTGAGAGGTTCTTCCTCATCCAGCGCCGTCCAGATAAACTCGTAGGTAATATCCAAAGAGCCGTTTTCCAAGGGCTCCACCGTCACGGTGTAGGAATCGATCTTATCCTGAGGTGCAGGGGCTTTTGCAAAGATGGCAAGGCAGACCAGAACGATCTGCGCCACGATGCAAAGCACCAAAAGAAAGGTCTTCAAAGCGGGGAAGGTGCGATGTTTGCGAATATATTCCGGGGAGAACTTGTCCTCTGCCGTCTTTTTCTTAGCCATGGCGTGCCTCCTTTCGAAAGGGGCAGGCTTCCGCCTCTTTTTCCGTCATCCCGCGGAGCTTTTTGCACACAGGGCGGTTCCAGATGGCTTTCCAATCCTCGGTAAGCAGGTTGCCCAGACCGCTGTCCGCCTTCAGCCAGCTTTGGCAGGGGATCACCGTGCCGTCGGGAGCTACCGCCATGTTGGAAAGGCAAGCCCCGCAGATAGGAACGTGAAGTTCCAAGGTTTCCAGCTTTTCCCTTGCGATCAGCCCGGGGGAGGTGAAGTCCATCTCCATGCCGTGGGTGTCGCAGAAGGCCTTTGCCTTTTCCACAATAGCAAAAAGCGCTTCCTCGGTGAGCTGTTTTTCCGTGGTTTCGGCGGCGCTCCCCGTCAGGATCAGCCCGCTGAGGGTCACGAACCGCACCCCCAAGTCCTTCAGGAAGGAAAGGGTGCTTTCGTAGTCTTTGTTGGCGTGGCAAAGGGGCGTGTTCACACTGACGTCCAGCCCTGCCGCCAGGGCGTTGCGGATGCCCTGTACGGTGTCTGCAAAATGGGTACTGCCCACCAGACGGTTATGGATGTCTTCGTCATGGGAATACAGGGTGATCTGAACGCTGTCCAGACTTGCCGCTTTCAGCTGTTCGCAAAGGGGACGGGAAAGCAAAACGCCGTTGGTGTTCAAACGGGTGACGAACCACTTGGCGTATTCCACCAACTCCGGCAGATCCTCCCGCAGGGTTGGCTCCCCACCGGTAAAGGTGACCATGGGCACGCGGGACTCACGCAGGGTGTCCAGAATTCCCTTCCATTCTTGGGTGGAAAGCTCGGGTCTTGCTCCCAGGGGCTCATTTTCCGCATAGCAAAACAGGCAGTTCTGGTTGCAACGCCTATTACCCTTTCCGTCGGCCATGGCGGAGATCATCAGATCCATTCTGTGGGGTGCGGACATATGCTTGGCGTATGCCTGCAGGGAAAGGGTTTCGATCATCGCTTCCGTTTTCTCTCCCTGCGCCACGGCGAACAGCACGTTCAGCATTTCCTGCAGGTCATCCTCCAAAACCGCCTTGTCTGCCGAAGGGTAGACCTTTTTCGTTTTGGCAATGGTTTGGGCGAAGATACGCTCTTCGTCTGCGGGGGTGATCTCTTTGCCGTCAAAGGCGTTGACCTCGTCCATGAAATGGGAAAGCATCACCGCCCAGGAATAGCCCAAGGGCAACAGGTAATACCCGTTTAAGATCACGATATGGCTTGGATTGCCGAACAGGGAGAACTTGGGCGGGATCAAATGGATCCGCACCACTCCCGGCCCCATGGGGTCAAAGGTGCAGTGCTTCACGCCCTTTTGCCATTCCCGCTTTTGGGCAAGCTTGTTTTTGAAGCTCATGGATCATGCCTCCTCGTTACCGGAAAGTTGTGCCGTGCGGTCTGCTACGGAGAGGGCCTCGATCATTTCCTCCAAATTGCCGTTCAAGAAGCCGTTCAGGTCGTACAGGGAAAGTCCGATACGGTGATCGGTGACTCTGCCCTGGGGATAGTTGTAGGTGCGGATCCGCTCGGAACGGTCCCCGGTGCCGATCTGACTGCGGCGCTTGGAGGATTGCGCCTCCTCCGCCTTTTGCTTTTCCATGGCGGCCAGGCGGGATTTCATGATCTCAATGGCCTTGGCCTTGTTCTGGAGCTGACTGCGCTGATCCTGGCAGTCCACCACCAGCCCCGTGGGCTTGTGGATGATGCGGATGGCGGACTCCGTTTTGTTTACGTGCTGACCCCCTGCGCCGGAGCTTTTGTGGGTGGTGATCTCCAGATCCTCCATGTTCAGCTGGTAGTCCACCTCCTCTGCCTCGGGGAGAACGGCCACGGTGGCGGTAGAGGTCTGGATCCTGCCCTGGGACTCTGTTTCGGGAACTCTCTGCACACGGTGAACGCCGCTTTCGTATTTCAGCTTGGCGTAAGCCCCCGTTCCCTTGATCAGGAAAGAGACCTCCTTCATGCCTCCCAGCTCCGTCTCGTTGCAGTAAGCCAGCTCGAAGGCAAAGCGGTTGGCGTCGGCGTACATATGGTACATACGGTAGAGCACATAGGCGAACAGGCAGGCTTCCTCGCCCCCCGCCCCTGCGCGGATCTCCACCACCACGTTTTTGTCGTCGTCGGGATCCTTGGGAAGCAGGAGAAGCTTCAGCTCTTCCTCCAATTTTTCCATGGTTTCTTTTGCTTCCGCCGCCTGCAGTTCCGCCAGCTCCTTCAGTTCGGGATCGTTTTCCCCCAGCAGAAGCTGTGCTTCCTCAAGGTCGGCGTTTGCTTTTTTATAGGCGCCAAAGGCCTCCATAATGGGTGTCAGCTCTTTGTATTCCTTCATGAGTGCCTTGTAGCGCTCCATATCGGAGACCACGTTGGCATCGGAAAGGCCGGCCTCCACCTCTTGGTATCTTTTTTCGATTTGGGTGAGTTTGTCTGTCATAGTGAAACTCCTTCGTTCATACAATGAAACAAGAAAAAACTGCAAAGGAACGTTGATGAAAATGAAACGAAATACATATTTTCCCGAAGGCGGGCTGTTGCGTACCGAAAGTAACCGCACCTATACCGCCTCGGCCGAGGGCTTGCGGTGCGCCATGGAGGATGGGATCATCCTGGAGGGACGAAGCTATCTCTGCGACGAGGATCGGGATCTTCACGTGTCTCTCGGGCAGTTCCGCGGGATCATGCCCAAGGAGGAATGCCTGTACACAGGCGGGGGAGAGATCAAGGATATCGCCATCATCTCCCGTGTGGGGAAGCCTGTCTGCTGTAAGATCATCGATCTGAAAACCGACGAAAACGGCAGGCCCTACCCCATCCTTTCCCGCAAGGAGGCCCAGCGGGAATGTATGCATAACATGATCGAAAAGCTTTGCCCCGGGGACGTGGTGGATGCAAAGGTCACCCATCTGGACCCCTTCGGTGCTTTCTGCGATATCGGTTGCGGGCTGGTGTCCCTTATGCCCATCGACTGTATGTCCGTTTCCCGTATCAACCACCCCAGAGAACGGTTCGTGGTGGGGCAGAGGATCCGTGCGGTGATCAAGCATTCCGCAGACGAGTTCGGGCGGATCACCCTTTCCCATCGGGAGCTTTTGGGCACCTGGGAGGAGAACGCAAGCCGCTTTTCTCCGGGGCAGACCGCCGCAGGCATCGTCCGCAGTGTGGAAAGCTACGGTATCTTCGTGGAGCTTGCACCCAATCTGGCAGGACTTGCGGAGTGCAAGTCCGACGTACATCCCGGACAGAACGCCGCGGTGTATATCAAGAGCATCCTCCCGGGGAAGATGAAGATCAAGCTGGCCATCATCGACGTGTGCGAGGGGGACGGGCTGATGAACGATTACCGCTACCCCGACACCCACCATCTGGACGGCTGGCAGTATTCACCCCCGGAATGCGATAAGCTCATCGAAACGGTGTTTTGATAAGGATTTACGCATAAGAACCTTTCTTTGAAAAGAAAGGTTCTTATGAAACTCCAAAGAAACTTGAATGCCAAAAACTGTCGTTTTTGGAGAAATACATATTGAATACGGGATTCTAAAGGGACGAGTCCCTTTAGCGGAGATTCATAAGAGGCGGCGCCTCTTATGTGTTTAAAATAGGAAATCAAATTCTACGTCGTAAATGTTGACGGTGTCACCCTCGTCGATGCCCGCATCCTCCAGGGCTTGGATCACGCCCTTTTCCCGCAAAAACTTCTGGAAGTACTGCAGGGATTCGTAGCTGTCGAAATCCGTGCGGCCGATGAGCTTCAGCAGCCATTCGCCCTTCACGAAGAAGGTGTTGCCGTTTCTGGTCACGTCCACGGAATAATCTTCCTTTTCGGGCTCGGGGGCAATATACTCCGGCTCGTAAATGCGGATGGGAGGGAGCTTGTCCAGCAATGCGGCGGTGGCCTTCATCAGCTCGGATACGCCCTCGTCGATCTCACCGGCGATGAGGAACAGCTGCCAGCCCTTTTCTTCTGCAAAGGCCTTGATCTCTTGGTACTTCTCTTCGTCGTAGCCAAGGTCGATCTTGTTGCCCACCAGAATCTGAGGACGGCTTGCCAGCTCGGGGCTGTATTTTTCCAGCTCCGCGTTGATCTTCTTGATGTCCTCCAAAGGATCGGGACGTTCCGACCCGGAAATATCAAAGATGTGCAGGATCAACCTGCAACGGTCGATATGCCGCAGGAAATCGTGACCCAGCCCCGCACCCTCGGAAGCACCCTCAATAAGTCCGGGAATGTCCGCGGCCACAAAGGTCTTGTCGTACACGGAGATCACACCCAAATTGGGAGAAAGGGTGGTGAAATGGTAGTTGGCCACCTTGGGCCTGGCAGAGCTGATCACGGAAAGCAGGGTGGACTTGCCCACGTTGGGGAATCCTGCAAACCCTACGTCTGCCAGCATTTTCAGCTCCAGCGTCAGGTTCTTTTCTTCACCGGGAGTGCCCTCCTTGGCAAAACGGGGCACCTGGCGGGTAGCCGTGGCGAAATGGGTGTTTCCCCAGCCGCCTCTGCCGCCTTTTGCAACCACGAAGCGGTCGCAATCCCCCATGTCCTTGATCACCAAGCCGGTCTCCGCATCGCGGATCACCGTTCCGGGAGGCACGGGGATCTCCAGATCCTTGCCGTATTTCCCCATGAACTTCTTTGCGGCACCGTCGGCACCGTTCTCCGCCACGAACTTGCGGCGGTACTTGAAGTCCAGCAGGGTGTTCTTTCCTTCGTCGGTGACAAAGACGATGCTGCCGCCCTTGCCGCCGTCTCCGCCGTCGGGTCCTCCGTGGGAGACGTATTTTTCTCGGCGGAAGGACACGGCACCGTTGCCGCCCTTGCCCGCCTTGACAAAAATATTTACCTTATCAATAAACATATCGATCCCTCGATTCATGCCCCCGTGGGCATATCGTGATGAAAAAAGCCCTTTCAGTCTGCTACGATTGAAAGGGCTGTTCTTCGTTCTTTTTTCGTAAAACCGTTTTTAGGAATTACTGTGCGTCGGCAGAGAGAACGGAAACGCTCTTTCTTCCGCCTGCGATGGGCTTGAATTTGACAACGCCGTCAACCAGAGCAAACAGGGTGTCATCAGAGCCACGACCTACGCCTTCACCCGGATGGATGGAGGTGCCGCGCTGGCGAACGATGATGTTGCCGGCGATAACGGACTGGCCGTCCTGCTTCTTCACGCCAAGTCTCTTGGATTCGCTGTCACGGCCGTTCTTGGTAGAACCAACGCCTTTTTTATGAGCAAAGAACTGCAAAGACAATCTAAGCATGATTACGTACTCCTTACTTTGAATTTTTTTGCACCCGCACGTATGTCGGGTACTGCTTTTGTAGCTGCCTCAGCTCTTCGTAGAAGACGGAGATCAGCTTGCTGGCTTCCTCGCAGGGCTTGCACAAATGGTAGGAGACCTGTGCCTCCTCACCCTCGGCAGAAACCTCTGCCTCTGCACCGAAGGCTTCTGCGCCGTTAACCACGAAATTGGTCATGGCACTCACCGCGGCACAGACGATATCCTCGCCCGCCTCGGCATAGCCTGCGTGCCCCGAAAGGGAAAACCCGGAAAAATCGCGATCAAAGGTGGCTCGGATCATAAGATCTTAACCGTTGATAGCAACGATCTGCAACTTGGTGTAGGGCTGTCTGTGACCGAGATGTCTCTTCTCGTTCTTCTTGGGCTTGTAAGTCATTACGTGGATCTTCTTGCCCTTGCCGTTCTTAACCACAGTTGCGGTAACGGTTGCGCCTTCCACAACGGGAGCGCCAACCTTAAAGCCGTCTGCGCCGGAAACAGCCAGAACCTGGTCGAAGGTGTAGGTGGTGCCTTCCTCAACGCCCAGCTTTTCAACGAAGATGATATCACCCTCGGAAACCTTGTACTGCTTACCGCCGGTCTGAATTACTGCGTACATTCCAATATAACCTCACTTTCCGTAAGTCTCGCTACCTGAGAGGCACGTGCCCATGAGTTATCGCCAAAAAGCACGATTTGAAAAGCCCCATATATGCGGCAATGGTTATCATACCACACTTCCCGCTATTTGTCAATAGGATTTTGTACTTTTTCCTAAAAAAATCACGGCTGATTTGTATACAATGCCGAGTTGACATAATGCAAGGGACTGTGGTATACTGAATTGATCGTAACAGGAGGCGAAAGAGGATGAAAAAGAGGATATTCGCGTGCATTTTTTTGGTTATAGTGTTGCTTGCGGCCATGCCCTTGACCGCTTTTGCTTACGGACACAGCGCCACTACCCCCTTGCCCGACGGGGCATATAAGTCCTGGTCTCAAGAGGATCCCCGTTGGACGGATGTTAAGATCGGGGTTGATCCTTGGACGGATTCTCAGGGCAAGCGTCACGAGGACGAGACCATCGGCCACGCGGGCTGTCTCATCAGCTCCATGGCTATCCTCGCCCGTGCTTATGGCCTGACGCTGGCAGACGGCACCGCCATCGATCCCGGCACGTTGGGAAAGGCGATGTACGACGACGGCAGCTGCAAGTATGTGAATTACAAGGGCGCTTCCAAGTACGAAACGGCCTTTGATATCCTGATCCCCGGGGTGAAGTTCTACAAGACCATGTTCCCCTCCAACCCCGTTTCCACCATCCGTACCCTGCTTTCCGACCCGGATAAGGAGTATATCATCATTGCCGCGGTGAAGAACGGCGGGCATTACGTAGCGGTGGACTGCGTGGTGGACGGCGATGTGGCGATCTGTGACACGGGCTATCCAAAGACCCGACTTTCGGAATATACTGTCCTCTGTCTGCTGGTGTATACCGTGGACGAGGAATACGTGCAACAGCCTGTTCAGCCCTCCGGCGCACCCATTTGGCTGGTGACGGAGGCATCGGGTATCAAGATCCGTTCCGGTCCCGGGCTGGATTACGACCGTGTGGGGGCATATAAGGTAAACACCGAGATCGAAGTGACCGAGACGGTGGAGGCCGACGGCTACCTGTGGGGCAAGACGGAAAAGGGCTGGTGCGCCCTCCGTGCTTTGGACGGCTCCGATGAATTCTGCAAATGTCTGACGGTAATCAAATATCCCGTTTCCTACCATCTTGCAGGGGGCAGCGACGGGCCTGACGCTCAAGAAAAGACAGCGGGTGAGCCCCTTACCCTTTCCGATGTGATCCCCAAGAAGGAGGGACACCGCTTCCTGGGCTGGTCTGCAGACCCATCTGCCATTTCCGCTACCTACGCCCCCGGCGCTACGTATGGGGTGGACGAGCCCTTGACCTTGTACGCCGTCTGGATGGAGGAAAAGGCGATCTACGCCTATGGGATCGACGTATCCTCCCATCAGAAAGCGGTGGATTGGCAGGCGGTGGCCGACAGCGGGATCCGTTTCGTGCTCCTCCGCGCAGGCACCTCCAACGGAAAAGATACGAATTTCGAGGCAAATTACGAAGGAGCCAAGGCCGCAGGGCTTTTGGTGGGCAGCTATTTCTTCACTTACGCCGTGACGGAGGAGGAAATGCTGGCCGATGCAAAGCTGTTCGAGGAATGGCTTGCAGGCAAGGAGTTTGAGCTTCCCGTTTACGTGGACGTGGAGACGGAGGAGCAAAGCAAGCTTCCCGCAGGGGAGCTGACCCGCCTGACACAGGTGTTCCGCACCTATATCCTGGATGCGGGCTATTACTGCGGTGTTTACGCCAGCTACAATTGGTTCGATTGGTTCCTGGATAAGGATGCCTTCGGCGGCAAGGAATCCCTCTGGATGGCAAAATGGTCTTCCAGCGGTACTCTTTCCCAGAACCTCAGCGGCGATTGCGGGATGTATCAGTATTCCGAGACGGGCTCCGTCCCCGGTATTTCCACCACGGTGGATCTCAACGTGTGCTACGCCGATCTTCCTGCCATTGTGGCAGAGTATGATGAGCATATCAAAAACAACGTTTCTCCCTTGCCGGATTCAGGGCTGACCATCTACGATGACATCCTCACAGGCGGCAGAGAGCGGATGACCGTGGCGGAATGGAAGCTGTTGTTCGACGGGGAAGTGACCTTCACCGACGGCATGGGGAACACCCTGGCAGATAACGCCGTGGTGTCCACGGGAGACACTGTCCTTTGCGGCGAGACTGTCTACACCGTTGCCGTGAAGGGCGACCTTGACGGGGACGGAAGAGTGACCGCGGCGGACTACATGCTGACCAAGATGTACGTTATGGGACGGTATCGCCTCACCCCGGAGGCCTACTACGCCGCTCTGGTCCAAGGGGACAGGGTGAACAGCGTAAGCTACGTGATGATCAAGCGCCACGTGCTCGGGACTTATTCTCTCTATAAATAAACGAAAAAACGGACTTTTACCCGGCGGGCAAAAGTCCGTTTTGCTATCTGTTGATCTGGGGATTGTCCGTGCGTTCCAGAAGGTAATCTACCGAGACGTCAAAAAAGTCTGCAATCCGAATGAGCATGGCGTAATTCGTCTCACGTTCTCCCGTTTCGTAACGGCTGATGGTGTGCTGGGAAACGGAAAGCTCCATGGCCAGCCGCACCTGGGAGATCCCCCGCTCTTTGCGTAATTGCTTCAACCGCATACAAGCTCCTCCTGCATTTTTTTAGCATACCTCTTAACAATAGTATAACAATATGGTATGACAAATATATCCCAATATGGGATATAAAAGGCAAGAGAAAAGCCGCAAGAAAGCGGCTGATTCTCTATCTTTTTATCTTCGCAATGAAAAGTTTTTGAAGATTTTCAAGAAACTTTTTTCAAAAAGTTTCTTGAATGGGGCTTGGGGCAACGCCCCACCATCGCCCCCTCCTTCTTGTCGCCCTTACACAGCGGCGACGGTCTTGTTCTTCAACCGCAGATTGTCGGCGATCATGGCGATGAACTCGGAGTTGGTGGGCTTCCCGCGGGAGTTCTGCACCGTGTACCCGAAGAAGCTGTTGAGCACGTCCAGATCGCCCCGATCCCAAGCCACCTCAATGGCGTGGCGAATGGCACGTTCCACCCGTGAGGAGGTGGTACCGTAGGACTTGGCAACGGAGGGATAAAGGATCTTGGTCACGGAGTTGATCACATCGGTGTTCTCCACCACCATGATGATGGCGGTGCGGAGATATTGATACCCCTTGATGTGGGCAGGCACACCGATCTGATGGATGATCTTGGTGACTTGCGCCTCCAGATCGCTGTCCTCGCGGGAGGGAAGATGTCCGCCAATACGGGGCTTTCCTTTTTCGCCGATGCGGCGGATGCGGTCGCCTAAGGTGTTGTAGTCCAAGGGCACCAGCATACAGTAGGCCGCCCCTGCCTCCACGCATTCCTCAAATACCCCGGGATTGTGGAAGGAGGAGATCATGATGAAGGCTGGGTAAGCATCCCCCAACTGCTTTTTGGATTCCCGGATCAACCCCACACCGTCGATCTTCCCTAGGTGCATATCCGAGATCACCACCCCGGGCTTCAAGCGGGTGATCTTCACAAGGGCATCCTGCCCGTCGGCGGCCTCGCCGATGACGTTGATCCCCTGACGGCGGAGGATCTGTGTACATTGGGTACGCAACTCGTCGTTGCCTTCTGCGATCAATACTCTGACTTTTTCCATGACCTGTATGTTTCTCCTTCAAGATAAGATTTGTTGATGGGTATATTCTACCATTTTCCAAGCGGAAATTCAATATTTTGACCCTAAAAAAACCACGCAAAAAGGCAACTTTCGTATCCTAATAATCGACACTCCCGGTCGAAAACGGCGGTTCTTCCTGTATAATTTCCCGATTTCGACGGCAAAAAATGACAATTTGTCGAATTTTGTCGAAACGGATCAAAAAAAGAAAAGACCGAGGTAGGGGGCGTTTTCCCCCATGTCCATGACGGAAAGGTTTTTTATCCATCATATTTCCCTTATATACACAATTTTTCCCAAAAATAACGGTAGAATTGTTGCAGATTTTTGCCGAAACGCCGTTGACAAAGGGAAGGGAAAATGCTATACTGCTACACGGAAAAACAAGAGAATCTTTTGGAGTTTTAGAAGTATGAGCAAACGTTTTTTGATTTGCCTTCTTTTTTTGTGTGTAGCGGTAGGCTGTGTTTCCGTTTCCGCACTGGCAGAGGAGGAGAGTGAACAAGAATCCGTATACGTGTTCGTCACCCTTGCAGACGGCAAGGGACAGACGGTTCTGGCCCATGAAGAGGTCACCGTGGAGGATACCGACGGTGACGGCGTTCTCACCATCCACGACGCATTGACCTGTGCCCACGCACAGAAGTATACCGGAGAAGGGGATGGCTACTGTGCAGAGAGCACGGAATTCGGTCTTTCCATGACCAAGCTTTGGGGCTGTGAAAACGGCGGTAGCTACGGCTACTACCTGAATAACCAATCTCCCCAAAGCCTTGCCGACCCCATTCGGAAGGGAGATTCCGTCCACGCCTTCGTGTATACCGATCTCACCGCCTGGTCGGATACCTATTGTTATTTTGATCAAGAGCACGTGGCTGTCTCCGGGGACGGTTCCTTGACCCTCACCCTGTACGCCATTGGCTACGATGCCGATTGGAACCCTGTTTCCCTTCCCGTGGCCGGGGCATCCATTACCATCGACGGAAAAGCCACCCCTTACGTCACCGACGAGGAGGGGAAGGTCACCCTCACCTTTGACGGCGCAGGCTATTGCGTGGTCAGCGCGGTGAAGGAGGGGGGGAACCTGGTGCCTCCCGTGTGTGCCGTGGCCGTGAGTAGCGGCAGTGCGGATGCAGGGGACCGCGGCGCGTTGCTTCCTTGGATCGGGTTGGGCCTGGCCGCCTTGGTGGCGATCCTTCCCTTGGGGAAGCGTTTCAAGCATGAAAAGCTGTAAGCCGCTCTGCGCCCTTCTGCTTGCAATCGCCTTGACGGCGCTTACCCTTCTGCCCGTTTCCGCATCGGAGGAGGAAAATCTTTCCACTCTGCTGATGGGAGAGGATCTTAACGCCTACGCCCAGCAGACCTTGCCTTCCTTGGCAGGGGAAGGGGGCGAATGGCTTGCCCTCTATCTTGCACTGCAGGAGGAAGCATACGATCTTTCGGAATACGCTGCCGCTCTGGCGGCGTATTTTTCCTCGGAGCATAGGCTGAACCCCGTGGAACGTCAGCGGTGCGCCTTGGCGTGGCTGGCGGCAGGGGGAAGCAGGGAGACCGCCGCAGAGATGGCGAAGGATTCCATAGGCTCTCAGGGGATCATGAGCTGGATCTTCGGTCTGCACCTGTTGCACAACGGGGTGGAGATGGAAGGATATACCACCGCTTCCGTGGCGGATACTCTGGTGTCCTTACAGCTTGCCGACGGGGGCTTTGCCCTCAGCGGGCAGTACGCCGACGTGGACGTGACTGCCATGGCACTGCAAGCCTTGGCGCCTGTCAAGGAAGACTACGCCGCTACCATCGAAAAAGGCATCGCTTGCCTCGCCTCCAAGCAACAGCCCGACGGCGGGTTCAAAAGCTACGGCGTTTCCAACCCGGAAAGCGTGGCGCAAGTGGTGATCGCCCTGACGGCTCTCGGCGTCGACCCCCGCACCGATGCACGGTTCTCGGGAGACATGACCGAAGCTTGGAAGCAGTTCCGCCTGGAGGACGGAAGCTATTCCCATATTGCAGGGGGCAAACGGAACGAAAACGCCTGCACCCAAGTGCTGTTGGCTTTGGCGGCCCTTTCCCGCTTTGACGCAGGGAAGGGAAGTCTGTATTTGTTAGATACACCTTCGGAAGAACTGCCCGAGATCAGCTTCCCCGAGGAATCCTCCAAAGAGGAGAGCATCCCCGAGGAATCTTCCAAGGAAGAAAGCTCCTCACTGCCTCCCGCACCTACCGAGGAGGATGGAATGTCCTTCCCACGCAAGGTCGTCCTAACCGTGTCCATCTTGCTGGCGGTGGCAAGCCTTGTGTATCTGTTGATTCCTAAACGAAAATAAACAAGACGCGTGTTTCAACGAGAAGCACGCGTTTTTCTTATACCAATTCTTCCAAAAGCTGCAGTTCCTCTTCCGTCAGCTCCCGCAGCTTGCCCACGGGCAGGTCATCGGGCAGGGCGAGATTCCCCATGGAGACGCGGTGAAGACCCACCACGGTAGCCCCGCAGGAACCAAACATCCGCTTGATCTGATGATACCGACCCTCTACCAAGGTGACGTAAGCGGTATTGCCCTCCAGAATTTTCATCTCCGCAGGCTTGGTGAGCCCCTCGGAAAGGGAGATCCCCTCCTTGAAGCGGTCTACCATCTCCTCCGTGGGAGGAACGTCTAAGGTGACAAGATATTTCTTCTTCACGTGCTTTTTGGGGGCGAGGATGCGGTGTGCCATCTGTCCGTCGTCGGTGAGGATCATCATCCCCGTGGTGTCCTTGTCCAGCCGCCCGGCAGGGAACAGCCCGTCACGGTAAAGCTCCTCGGGCACCAGCTCCAGCACGTAGGCGCCATCGTGCCCCTCCGTGGAGGAGACGTAGCCTTTTGGCTTATTCAGCATGAGATAAAGGTGTTTTTTGATGGTCAGAGGGATCCCGTCGATGGCAATGACGGCCGCCGTTTCGTCGATCTTTACGTCCGCGCTTTTCACAGAGACACCGTCCACCGTGACCCTGCGGCGGGCCACCAGCTGCTTGACTTCCTTGCGGGAATACTTCCCTTGGGAGGCGATGAGCTTATCCAACCGTTCCATACGGTACCGTCCTTTCCTGTTTTCTTTGGGTAGTCTACCATAAATTCCATCTTTTTTCAAGGTAAAATGAAAAAAACTCTTGCAATTTCACGGGGAATAAGGTATCATATACTTATACGAAAGACTTGAAAACAAAGGAGATCAATCATGCAGAAACCCATCACCGGAACCTGGTTTGAATTTTGGCATCATAACATCCCCGAGGGCAAGTATTGGAACCCCATCTGCCGTCACTTCTCTGCAGAGCAGTGGGAGGCAAAGGTAGACGAGCTTGCTTCCGTTGGCATGAAGTACATCGTGCTTATGGCAACCGCTCTGGGCTATGAGGAATATGCGGAAAGCTATTTCGACACCGATATCTTCCCCTTTGCGGAAATGGATTGCAAGGATCCCATGAGCGCACTTCTGAACGCCGCTGACAGAAACGGCATGAAGGTGTTCGTTTCCTGCGGCTTCTACGGCGTCTGGACCCACACCATGGAGAACATGACCTCCCCCGTGATCACCGAGCGCGCCTTCAAGGCAATGGAACAGCTTTGGGAGAAATACGGCCACCACGACTCCTTCTACGGCTGGTACTTCCCGGATGAGACCTGCATCGAGGGTCACTTCCACCCCGCATTCATCGAATACGTCAACCGTTATTCCGCTCACGCACACAAGATCGCTCCCGGCACCAAGACCCTGATCGCCCCCTACGGCACCAACATTCTGGTTGCCGACGACGAGTACGTTGAGCAGCTGAAGGCTCTGGACGTGGATATCATCGCATACCAGGATGAGATCGGCGTGCAGAAGTCCAAGCCCGAGGATACCGCAGAATACTACAAGAATCTGCGCAAGGCACACGACGCCGCAGGCAGAGCCGCACTTTGGGCAGATATGGAAGCCTTTGAGTTCGAGGGCAAGGTTTACAGCTCCGCTTTGATCCCTGCTACCATCGAGCGTCTGGAGCGTCAGATCGAGTCCATCGCCCCCTACGTTGACGAGATCCTGATCTATCAGTACCAGGGTATGTTCAACAAGCCCGGCACCATCGCTTACTGCGGCCATCCCGATTCCGTCCGTTATTACAACGAGCTGGCAGAGCATAACGCAAAATACAAAGCGTAACCCATGCTTCGCATCAATCTCAAGCTCCCCGTGGGTACACCCGGGGAGCTTTTTCAAAAGGTCGCCTCCCTTTTGGGGATGGGGGAGGAGGACTTCACTCTGATCCCCCGCAAGCGTTCCGTGGACGCCCGTGAGACCCCCGTCTTCGTCTGGACGGCGGATCTGGCCTTCCGCGACCCCAAAAAGGAAAAGCAACTTCTGAAAAAGCATGGCAAGCTGCTTTCCGTCGCCCCCGAGGAAACGCCCTACGTCTTTCCCGCACCCCGTTCTCTTCCCGCCAAGCGCCCCATCGTGGTGGGCTTTGGCCCTGCGGGGATCTTCTGCGCTTTGATGCTGGCAAGAAGCGGCTTCCGCCCCATGGTTTTGGAGCGGGGAGACTCTATGGAATCCCGGGTGGAGGCGGTAGACACCTTCTTTCGGGAAGGCAAACTGCAAACGGAAAGCAACCTTCAGTTCGGAGAAGGGGGCGCAGGTGCATTTTCCGACGGAAAACTGAACACACTGGTAAAGGATAAGTCCTTCCGCGGCTACTTCGCCCTGGAGCAATTGGTGAAAGCCGGCGCTCCGGAGGAGCTTTTGTGGCTGAACAAGCCTCACGTGGGCACGGACCTTCTGCGGCAGGTGATCGTGAACCTGCGGGAGGAGATCCATTCCCTGGGCGGGGAGGTACGCTTTGGCTGTCGGGTGAAGGAAGTGCTTTCCGAAGGCGGCCGCGCCGTCGGGGTACGCCTGGCTGACGGTACCGTTCTGGAAAGCGACACGGTAGTCCTTGCCATCGGGCATTCCGCAAGGGACACTTTCCGTATGCTTCGCGATCTCGGCGTTCCCATGGAGAAAAAGCCCTTTTCCGTGGGGGTGCGGATCGAGCATCCCCAGGCTCTTATCGACAAGGCTCAATACGGCAGAGAGCGGGGCAACTTCCCTCCTGCGGACTATAAATTGGTTTGCCACACGGGGAACGGCCGCACGGTGTACAGCTTCTGTATGTGCCCCGGCGGGGAAGTGGTTGCCGCTGCCTCCGACGAGGACGGCGTGGTGACCAACGGTATGAGCTACCACGCCCGCGACGGCAAAAACGCCAACAGCGCCCTGCTTTGCGAGATCTTTCCCCAGGATGTGGGGGAGGATCTGTTTGCGGGCATGGCCTTCCAGCGGGAGCTGGAAAAAGCGGCCTTCCGTGCAGGAGGCGGGAATCACAAAGCCCCTGCCCAGCGGGTGGGAGACTTCCTGGAAAACAGACCCACCACCGCCTTTGGCAGTATCGAGCCCACCTATTCCCGCGGGGTGACTCCCTCCGACTTGCGCACCGTTCTGCCGGATTACGTTTGTGACGCTTTAGCGGAGGCCTTGCCCTATTTCGGGAGAAAGATCAAGGGCTTCGACACCCCCGACGGGGTGATGACGGCGGTGGAAAGCCGCAGTACCTGCCCCGTGCGCATCCTGCGGGATGAAGGCATGGAATCTCTCCCCGGGCTTTACCCCATCGGAGAGGGTGCGGGCTATGCAGGCGGCATCATCTCCGCCGCCATCGATGGCATCAAATGTGCCGAAACCATCGTTACCAAACAAAATTAAAATAGAGAAAGGACACCCATTATGAACAGATTCGTACTCAACGAGACCTCTTACCATGGCAAGGGCGCCATCTCCGCCGTTGCCGACGAGATCAAAGCCCGCGGCTTTGCAAAAGCCTTCGTGGCATCCGACCCCGATCTGGTGAAGTTCGGCGTGACCGGCAAGGTGCTGGCCGTGCTGGATGCCGCACAGATCCCCTACACCCTGTTCTCCGAGATCAAGCCCAACCCCACCATCGAAAACGTACAGGCAGGCGTGGAAGCCTATAAGGCTTGCGGCGCAGACTGCATCGTTGCCATCGGCGGCGGCTCCTCTATGGATACCGCAAAGGCTGTGGGTATCATCATCAACAACCCCGAGTTTGCAGACGTCCGTTCTCTTGAGGGCGTTGCTCCAACCAAGAATAAGTGCGTTCCCATCATCGCCGTTCCCACCACCGCTGGTACCGCCGCAGAGGTGACCATCAACTACGTGATCACCGACGTGGAAAAGAACCGCAAAATGGTTTGCGTAGACGTACACGATATCCCCGTGGTAGCCGTAGTCGATCCCCATATGATGGCCACCATGCCCAAGGGACTCACCGCCGCTACCGGTATGGACGCTCTCACTCACGCCATCGAGGGTTATATCACCAAGGGCGCTTGGACCCTTTCCGATATGTTCCACATCGAGGCCATCCGCATCATCGCTGCTTCTCTCCGCGGCGCCGTGGCAGGCACTGACGAGGGCAGAGAGGGCATGGCACTGGGTCAGTACGTGGCAGGCATGGGTTTCTCCAACGTAGGCCTTGGCATCGTTCATTCTATGGCACACCCCTTGGGCGCGCTGTACGACACTCCCCACGGTGTGGCAAACGCGATCATCCTGCCCACCGTTATGGAATACAACGCTCCTGCCACCGGTGATAAGTATAAGTATATCGCCGCCGCTATGGGCGTGGAAGGCACCGAGAACATGACCGTTGAGGAATACCGCAAGGCGGCCATCGATGCGGTGAAGCAGCTTTCCTTGGACGTTGGCATCCCCGCTGACCTGAAGGAGATCGTCAAAGCTGAGGACATCCCCTTCCTGGCACAGTCCGCTTACGACGATGCCTGCCGTCCCGGCAACCCCAGAGACACCTCCGTGGAGGAGATCACCGAGCTGTATAAGAGCTTGATCTAAGGGGGCGCACTTAAGGGGCTTTTTGAAAAAAGCCCCTTAAGAATCCCCAAAAACTTTTCATGCCGCAAACTGTCGTTTGCGGGAAAAAGAGAAAGGATTGTTCATAGCGAACAGTCCTTTTTTCTCCGAAAACGATAGTTTTCGGCATTGGGTTTTCTTTGGATGATTCAATCCCTCGCCTACGGCGAGCGAAGGGTATTTCTTTTTCCGAAAAGAAATACCCTTAAGCCTTTTAAAATTCAAAAATTCCTATTGATAGCCATGGAAAAAAGTGGTATAATAAGAAAAACGCTTTTTTGGAGTGAATCCCCCATGACCATCCGCAGAGCCGCCCCCGCCGACCTGGGCGCGATCAATCGATTGCTGTTGCAGGTGCTGACGGTGCACCACAACGGCCGCCCCGACCTGTTCAAGGCGGGCACAAAAAAATATACGGATCCGGAGCTTCTTGCCATCATCGCCGACGACACCCGCCCCATCTTCGTGGCGGAGGAGAACGGTGAGGTGTTGGGCTACGCCTTCTGCATCTTTCAGCAACATTTGAATAACAACATCCTTACCGACGTGAAGACCCTGTATATCGACGACCTCTGCGTGGACGAGACGAAACGTGGGATGCATATCGGCAGTGCCCTCTACCGCCACGTGTTGGCGTATGCAAGGGAAAACGGCTGCTACAATGTCACCTTGAACGTCTGGGCCTGTAACGAAAGTGCTATGAAGTTCTACCAAAACATGGGGCTGACGCCCCAGAAGATCGGTATGGAGCATATCTTATGAGAAAACTGCTTTGTCTCCTTACCTGCTTACTGCTGGCCTCCTGCACCCTTTCGCCCTTGGAGGAAACCACCCTACCTGCGGTTTCCGTGGCGGAAAGCCTGCCCCAGATCTCTTATGAAGAAAGCTCTCTTGAAGCTTCCTCCGTGCCGGAACCGGAGATCTCTCTCCCGTCCGACATTTCCCTGGAAAGCTTTCCCGAGGAATCAAATGAGGAATCCGCAGAGGAAGAAAACGCCCTGCCCGTTCACGAACTGCAAGCGACCGTGGGGGCAAAAAGCGCCTTTCTGTACGATTCTTCTTTGAACGTTATTTTCGCAAAAGGGGATTTGAACGAGAAGATCTATCCCGCATCCATCACCAAATTGTATACCGCTTATGTGGCCTTGCAGTATTTGGAGCCCTCCGACGTGATCACCGCAGGGGAGGAGCTTTCCTTTGTGGGGAAAGGCTCCACCATCGCGTATATTACAAGAGGACACCGCCTTACCGCGGAAATGCTGATACAGGGGATGATGCTTCCCAGCGGAAACGATGCCGCCTACGTCCTGGCCGCAGGTGCGGGAAGGGTGATCCTGGAGGACGAGAACGCCTCCGCAGCCGATGCGGTCGCCGCCTTTATGTCCGCGGTGAACCACCATGCCCTGGCGGATGGGCTGACGGGAACCCATTTTTCCGTCCCCGACGGCTACCACAGGGACGACCACTACACCACTATGGCGGATCTTTTGAAGATCGCTTTGCTGGTGTCGGAAAACGAGACCATCACCCGCTATACGGGAATGCTTTCCGCACGGGTGATCTACCACAGCGGGGAGACCAACAACTGGACCAACACCAACCGTCTGCTGGATCCCGCCTCCAAGTATTATCGGGAGGGCGTCATCGGGCTGAAAACGGGGCACACCTCCCAATCGGGGTATTGCCTCCTTGCCGCCGAGGTACGGGGCGACCGTTTGATCGTCACCGGCGTGTTCGGCTGCCGGACCGCCGACGGTCGCTTTGCCGATACTGTCACCCTTTTGGAATCTTTGATCTGAACGAGGTTTTTATGAAATTCATTTCCTGGAACGTTAACGGCTTCCGCTCCTGCCTGGGAAAGGGCTTTGCCGACTTCTTTGCCCAAGCGGACGCAGACTTCTTCTGCCTGCAGGAGACCAAAATGCAGCCGGGGCAGGCGGAATTTGCCCCGGAGGGCTATTTTCAGTATTGGTACAGCGCCGAAAAGAAGGGCTATTCCGGCACGGCTGTCTTTGCCAAACACGAGCCCCTTTCCGTGTCCTACGGCTTGGGGATCCCCGAGCACGATACGGAGGGCAGAGCCATCACCTTGGAATACGAGGATTTTTACCTGGTGTGCGTCTACACCCCCAACGCCCAGCGGGAGCTGGCAAGGCTGGACTACCGTATGGCCTGGGAGGACGCCCTGCGGGAATACCTCTGCGCCCTGGATGCAAAGAAGCCCGTGATCTATTGCGGCGACTTGAACGTGGCTCACATGGAGATCGACCTGAAGAACCCAAAGACCAACCACTTCAGCGCAGGCTTTTCCGACGAGGAGCGGGAGAAATTTACCCGGCTGTTAAACAGTGGCTTTGCAG
Source organism: Eubacteriales bacterium (assembly GCA_045589515.1). Classification (GTDB taxonomy): domain Bacteria; phylum Bacillota; class Clostridia; order Oscillospirales; family CAG-382; genus Coliplasma. The sequence continues at coordinate 207,556 of JAZNPH010000050.1, forward strand.
ACACCTTCCGCAGTCTTTACCCCGATAAGGTGCAGTATTCCTGGTGGAGCTATATGTACCACGCCAGGGAGAAGAACGTGGGCTGGCGGATCGACTATTTCGTGGTGTCAAGCCGTCTGATGCCCAAGGTGAAGGACAGCTACTTATTGAACGAAGTCATGGGAAGCGACCATTGCCCCGCAGGGCTGGAGCTTGACCTATGATCCGCCTTGCAAGAGAAGAAGATCTTCCCCGTATTTTGGAGATCTATGCCGCCGCCCGCAGCTTTATGCGGGCAAATGGCAACCCAAACCAATGGAAGGACGGATATCCTGCTCGAGAGGTCTTGGAGGCTGATATCGCCGCCGAAAAGCTATACGTGGGAGAGGAAAACGGTATTCCCTTCGGTGTGTTTTTCCTGTCGGAAGGGCCCGACCCCACTTATAGCCGTATCGACGGGGAAGGGTGGCGTTCCGAGGCACCCTACGGCGTGATCCACAGGATCGCCTCCGACGGCACCCGCAAGGGCTTTTTACATACCGCCGTAACCTTTGCAAAAGAGCGGTTTTCTCATCTCCGCATCGATACCCACAAGGACAACCTGCCCATGCAGAACGCCCTTGCCAAGGAAGGCTTTTCCCACAGAGGGACTATTTATCTGGCAAACGGCGACCCCCGCTTGGCTTACGACCTTCTCGGTATGGAGAAGGTGCTGGTCATCGGTTGCCCCGGGGGCGGAAAATCCACCTTCGCCAGAGCCCTGCGGGACAAAACGGGACTTCCCCTGTACTGCCTGGATATGATCTGGCACAAGGCGGACAGAACCACCGTCACCCGCGAGGAGTTCGATCACAGGCTTGCGGAGATCTTACAAGAGCCCCGCTTCCTCATCGACGGGAATTACAACCGCACCCTGGAGACCCGCCTTGCCGCCTGTGACACGGTGTTTTTGCTGGATTACCCCGTGGAGGTATGCCTTGCGGGGGTGGAATCCCGCATCGGTAAAAAGCGGGAGGATATGCCTTGGGTGGAAGAAGAATTCGACCCGGAATTTCGGGATTGGATCGTCAATTTCGGAAAAGATCATCTGCCCTATATCTACGAATGCCTGAAAAACACCCGCGGCAAACGGGTGGTGATCTTCCACAGCAGGGAAGAAGCGGGGCGCTTTTTGGAGACCTTATGATACGAATTTTATTCATCTGCCACGGGAACATCTGCCGTTCTCCCATGGCGGAGTTCATCTTCAAGGATATGGTGGAAAAGCAGGGGAGAACAAAGGAGTTCTTCATTGCCTCTTGTGCCACCTCCACGGAGGAGATCTGGAACGGCGTGGGCAACCCCGTGTACCCGCCTGCTAAGGCAGAATTGGCAAAGCACGGCATCTCCTGCGGTGGCAAACGGGCTGTGCAACTGCAAAAAGAAGATTATGTAAACTACGACCTACTGATCGCCATGGACAGCAACAACCTCCGCAATATTCACCGTATGCTCGGGGGAGACCCGGAAAAGAAGGTGCGGAAGCTGATGGACTACACGCCCCGCGGCGGGGACGTGGCAGATCCTTGGTATACCGACCGCTTTGATATCGCCTATCGGGATATCGAAGAAGGCTGTCGGTGTTTGCTGGAGCAACTTTGAAAGAGAGGAATTAACTATGTCTGAATTTTTGGATTCCCTGCACCCGGTAGTGGTGTGCTTGATCGTTTGCTGCGCCAAGATCGTCGAGATCACCATCCAATCCCTGAAGACCTGTATGATGGTGAAGGGACAGCGCTTGAAGGCCGCAGGGTTGGGCTTTGTGGAATGCACCATTTGGGGCTTGGTGATCTCCACCATCATCGGCACTCTGGGAGATAACCTGTTCCTGTTAGCCTTCTACTGCGTGGGGTACGCCACGGGGTTGTTCCTGGGCTCTACCCTGGAAAACAAGATCGCCCTGGGTACCTCCAACTTAGAGCTGATCGCAAGCGACGACAGCACCGAGAAGATCACAGCCTACCTGGAGTCCCGCGGGATGGGGTATACCGTCTTTGCAGGGCACGGCTCTGCGGAAAAAATGAACATGATCTTCATCGTTCTGCCCCGCAAGGAGACGCCCAAGACGCTGAAGGCCATCCGCAAGGTATGCGACAACAAGGTCTTCGTGGTTGCCTCCGAGGTCAGCAAGTACGCCGGCGGCTACGGCATGATGAAGTAAGTGAAAAAGCAGAATGTCTACCGTTGGTTGAAAGCCGTTGACATTCTGCTTTTTGCCGCTATACTGAGGGTACAAAAAGTTTTTTAGGAGATCTATGACGAAACTCATTACCCTTCAAATCAGCTCGTATCTGTCCCACGCCCTTGCGGAAAAGATCGCCCTGGCGAGGTGGCATACCACCGACCCCGCTTGGGTCAACTGCGTGCGCCAATCATTATTCGATGAAGAAGACCCCGCTTCGTCCTTTGACGTGGTGGCAACCGACCAAAACGGGGAGGTGGCCGGGAGATTGCATTGTATCCGTAACCAAACAGACCCTACCCTTTGGTACTACGGCGACCTGTTCGTCGTCCCCGCTTACCGCCGTATGGGGATCGCCACGGGGCTGGTAAACGCCGCCAAGTCCCACCTTGGGGAATTGGGCGCCGCACGCCTTTGGTGCTACGTAGAGCCGGACAATACCGCCAGCATCGCTTTGCAACGTTCCTTGGGCTTTGCGGAACGCCCTTTTGCGACCTTCAATTCCTTGATCAACGACGGGGAGATCTTGTTTGAGTGCCCCATCCCTTCTTCCTTTAATCTATTGCCCGCTGCGGCGGAGGAAGCCTGCTTCGCTTGTATTCTGTACGCCCAAAATCGGGAAGCCTTGCACGGCGAGGCGATCTCGTTCCCTGTGTGGAAGGAGCTTTTGTCGGCAAACGATCCCGACGAAGCCCACTTTTTGATCTGTAAAGGGGCAGTTCCCGTGGGGTATTTGAAGCTGAACGGCTTGCGAGGGCGTGAAAAGGCCTGGATCAGTATGCTCTGCGTGGCAAAAGTGCATCACCGTACGGGGGTGGGAAGCTACGCCGTCACCCGGGCGGAAGCCATCCTGCGGGAAAAGGGCTTCTCCAAAGCGGGCATCCAAACCACGAAGGATAACCACCCTGCTCGTAGCCTGTACCGCAAGCTGGGCTATACCGAGACTTTGCCTCCCGACTCGGATCGTTGTTTCTACGAAAAATCCATATAACCTTCCGGAAACGACAGTTTCCGGCAATGGATTTTCTCCGGAGATTCTTAAGAGCCTTTCTTCTTAAAAGAAAGGTTCTTAAGTTTTTCTCTCTTGACTTCCTTCACGGAATGGGGTATACTACCTTCAGAACGAAACGAGAGGTGCTTTTATGCAGTCTTTGCGCTATTTATATCGTATCGGAAGAGGTCCCTCCTCCTCCCACACCATGGGCCCCTTGGCGGCGGCAGAGCGGTTTTTGAAGGAATACCCCTCCGCAGACGCCTACCGCGTGATCCTCTACGGCTCTCTTGCCAAAACGGGAAGAGGGCATATGACGGACTTCATCCTGAAGGAGACCTTCGGGGAGCGTGAGCTGGACATCGTCCTGGATTGCGATACCCCCACGGACTTCCACCCCAATACCATGGATATCATTGCCTTTAACGCCGGGGAAGAGACCGCCCGCGTCCGCTATTACAGCGTTGGCGGCGGGGAGATCCTTGCGGAGGGAGAGCAATTTGCAGAGCACGACGAGGTGTACCACCTGAACTCCTTTTCCCAGATCTCCCGCTATTGCCGTGAGAAGGATATCCGCATCTGGCAGTACGTGGAGGAGTGTGAGGGCAAGGAGATCTGGGAATACCTTTCCCAAGTGTGGGACGTGATGCAGAACGCCATCAAGGAAGGTCTGGAAGCTCAGGGCATCCTTCACGGCGGCATCGGCATCCAGCGGAAGGCTCGTTATCTCTACCGCCAAAAGCACATCGACGAAAGTGAAGAGACCAAGACCAACCGCCTGATCTGCGCCTACGCCTACGCGGTGAGCGAGCAGAACGCCTCCGGCGGACAGATCGTCACAGCTCCTACCTGCGGTGCCTGCGGCGTCGTCCCCGCGGTGCTGAAGTTTTTGCAGCCCAAGCGGAATTTTACAAGAGAGCAGATCCTCCACGCCCTTGCCACGGCTGGGGTGGTGGGCAACCTGATCAAGACCAACGCCTCCATCAGCGGTGCGGAATGCGGCTGTCAGGCGGAGATCGGCACGGCCTGCTCCATGGCGGCGGCCGCGGCGGCAGAGCTTTACGAGCTGGATCTTGACCAGATCGAATATTCCGCGGAAATGTCTATCGAGCACCACCTGGGGCTTACCTGTGACCCCATTTTGGGTCTGGTGCAGATCCCCTGCATCGAGCGGAACGCCATTGCTGCCATGCGTGCCTTGAACGCGGTGAATCTGGCGGATTTCTTGGCAGATTCCCGTATGATCAGCTTCGACATGATCGTAGAGACCATGTACGAAACGGGCAAGGACCTGAAGGTCATCTACCGCGAGACCTCCGAGGGCGGCTTGGCAAAGCAGTTTAAAAAGTAAAGTGAGGAGCTACCTATGGAACAGTGGCATAAAGAAGCGGTGGTCTACCAGATCTACCCCAAAAGCTACCTGGACACCAACGGGGACGGCATCGGGGACCTGCGGGGCATCATCAATAAGCTGGATTATATCAAATCTCTTGGGGTGAATACCGTCTGGCTTTCCCCCTGCTACCCCTCCCCGGGGGACGATAACGGCTACGACATCTCCGATTACCGCGGCATCGCGGCGGAATACGGCACCTTGGAGGAATTCAAGGAGTTGCTGGAGGGTATGCATTCCCGGGGCATCCGTCTGCTGATGGACCTGGTGGTGAACCACACCTCCGACGAGCATGAGTGGTTTGTAGAGAGCCGTAAGAGCCGTGACAATCCCTACCGTGACTATTACATCTGGCGGGATCCCGTTGACGGCAAGGAGCCCAACGGCTGGACGGCGGCCTTCGGCGGGTCTGCCTGGGAATATGACGAGATCACGGGGCAGTATTACCTCCACCTGTTCTCCAAGAAACAGCCCGACCTGAACTGGGAAAACCCCAAGGTGAGACAAGAGATCGCGGACATGATCAACTATTGGCTGGACATGGGTGTGGACGGCTTCCGTTGCGACGTGATCAACAACATCTCCAAGGATTTTACCCGCCCCTACGCAGGGGGCAACGGGCCTCGCCTCCACGAATTTTTACACGAGCTTCACGTCAAGGCGTTGGAGCCCCACAAAGCCCTTACCGTTGGCGAGACTTGGGGACTGACCCCCGCCCAGGCGCTGGATCTTACGGGAGAAGCCCGTGGGGAGCTGACCATGACCTTCCAGTTCGAGCATCTGCTGTTGGGACGTGTGAACGGTGATAAGTTCGACCCCGAGCCCTTGGATAAAAAAGCCTTCGTGGACATCCTTGCCAAATGGGAGGAAGGTCTGAAGGAGGACAGCTACCCCGTGCTGGTGATGGAAAACCACGACCAGCCCCGCGCCCTTTCCCGCTTTGGGGACAGGGAGAACTACCCCTACGAAAGCGCTACCATGCTGGCGGCTCTGCTGTACGGTATGCGGGGCGTGCCCTTCATCTACCAGGGGCAGGAGCTTGGCCTCCACGACCCCACCTTTAATACGCTGGAGGAGTATCGGGACATCGAGTCCCTGAACGCCTACGCCGAGCTGAAGGCCACGGGCAAATGGACGGAGGAAGAACTGCTTGCCAAAATGCAGTACGGCAGCCGCGACTGCGGACGCGTTCCCATGCCTTGGAATACCGAAAAGGAAGGCGGCTTCACCACCGGCACCCCTTGGATCAAGACCCAGGCGGACCCGGGCTACACCGTGGCGGAGCAGGAAAACGATCCCAAGTCCGTTTTGAACTTCTACCGCAAGCTGTTTGAGCTGCGCAAGAGCATCCCCGCCCTTGCCGACGGGGAATTCAAGCTCCTATGGAATGAGGACGACGTCTCCGTCTATACCCGTACCGCAGAGGGCGTTACCGTGTACGTGGTGTGCAACTTCAGCGCTGAGCAAAAGGCCCTGCCCGATTGCTTCCCCCATGGCGGCGCCATTTTGCTGAACAACTACGACAACGAAAAAGATTGGCTCCGGCCTTACCAGGCACTCTGGATCCAAACGAAGTAAAACAAAAATCCTTGCTCATTTTTGAGCAAGGATTTTTTGTGTGGTCTTACTCCTCAAACGGAGGGTTGACCCCCGTCATTCCGAATCGGGAAAAGCTGATAACCACCTCATAACGTGATCCGCCGTAAAAACGGTAGCCCACGATGGCGATTCTTCCGTTTTCTCTTCTGAGACAGACGTCGTGGAAATTGTTAAACTGATTTTCCACCTCGTCGTCCAATTCCCAAACAAATAAATGCCCTTCGGCTCTTGTCCAATTACTGCGGTCAAAAAGAGCTGTACTTATGTCGGAGGGCTTATAGTCAGAGATCTCGCAATTCCATTGGTCCATGAAGCTTCGGCGATAACGGTATATTTTATCGTCTTCGATTTTATAGTAGTAGCTGTCACCTTTTTGAACCCAATCACCATCAACAAATGTAGTGCTTTCGGTGGTTGGAGAAAGATCACCGGGCCCCTGAACCGTGATCTCTATGGTGCAGGAGCGGGTGAAGAAGAACAATACCTTCAGCTTGTGGATGGGGTTCAGCGAGATATAGCAAAAGGTAAGTACCAGCAGGGTGATCAATAAATACTTGGGCGCCTTCTTTCGGAATGCGGTCAGAAAATTCCGCATTTTATAGCCCGTCAAAGCGTATTTGATACGGGTAAACAACGGCTGACGTGTTTTTTCACTCATGACTATCTCCTTTCATTTTACATGAAACGCTTTTTGATAGAGAACTTGAAAAAGACGCAAACATATTTTGCAACAAAGCTATCGGGCGAAGCATGGGCTCCCTCCGGGAGGGAGCTGTCAGCCATCCGGCTGACTGAGGGAGCCTGCGGGGGAGAGGGTAACTATTTTTGATAAAGATGTTGCTTTTTCCGTCCGCGGACTTCTTTCGCTTTACTGGCAAGGCGGCCTCGCTTCTCGGAGGGAGTCCATGACGACTTGGCCTTTATGTATTTGTAATACATTGTCATTTCTTCATCCTTTTGCTACAGCTTTTGCAAAGGCAACCTTGGTTTCTTCGCTTGATTTCATCATAGGTGCTATGCCCTTGTGGACAAATCCACCAGGCGAAATGATGGCTGTTGGCAGCTACCTGCGAGGGAGTGAGAGAATTTTTTGCATGATCCCATTCTCGGGCAAGGGTAGGATTAACTGTTGCGAGATCATTTACTCCTTCTGTCACGATCCGTCCGGCACATCGGGGACAACCGCTTGTTTTTCTTGCGCTTGGCTTCGCTTCCCAAGAGTGAGCGCATACTGGGCACTTCCAGTGAACGGGGTTGTTTGAACCGTACGAAATAAGCCATGGCGTTAATTTCCCGTTTTTTTCGTAGTCCCATTCTTGAATCAGCCAAGGCCGTTTCTTTGCAACGCTGTTTTCTTTTTCGGACGTGAGATATCGTTCATATATCTCCGGTCTGTCACGGGAAATATCAACGTCAATTTTCGGGATATCGATCATTCTTGCAAGATGTTCAATGACAATGTTGAAGTCGGAATAATGCCCATCGGTGTATTGGTAGTAGATGACGTCGTCGCCAGCGGTATATTCGTTTTTGGTCCCTTCTTCGATGCAGATCAAGCGAATATTGTTCTCCAAAAGGGTTTGCCTTTTTTTGCTATCGTGTTCTTTCCTGCCTCGGTGATAATACCGACCGTTATATTCAATACCTACCGAGAGCGCAGGAAGATATACGTCGATTTCGTAACCGTGTTTCTTAAAGCGATTGACGGCCGATGTCACTTTGGATAGATAATAGAAAATCGCCTGCTCCGGGAACGAGGTCATTTTCTCAGCGGCACAGCCGGGGCAACCGTTGCCTCGGGTTCGACTGTAAATCCGTGCAGGCCATTCGTGTCCTTTTTCGCATTGCCACCAGACGATCTCTTTTGATCCGGCAGTAAAACCATCCGGAGTGCGGGGCTCATTTTTTGTGGGATGCCATTGCCGTGCAAGTTCGGGATGTGTTTGTACCAGAGAACCTTTTTTCTTTATCAAATTGGTGCGAGTGGTTTGGACGCGTTTGAGCTTTGCACATTGTTTGCATCCTGTTCCGCTTACTCTTGATGCAACGCTTGTCTTCCATTCGTGACCACATGCTTGACACAACCACCAGAACCTTGTTGGCGTTCCCGAAAAGAGCATAGAGGGAGTGGTAGAGCCGTTTTTTGTGGGATGAAATTCCTTTGAAATTTGCGGATGGGTCGTTGCCAGGTCATTCCTTCCGGGAATCAAAACCTTGTTGGCGCACGCAGGGCACCCGGTGTTTTGTCCGGTACGGGAATAAACCACTGCATGCCATTCATATTGACACGTGGAACAGCGCCACCAAACTTTTTTGCCATACCCGGCCGTTACATCGGTAGGCTTCAAATCATTGTTCTTGGTTGGATGCCATTCGGCGGCAATTTGAGGGAAGCGTGTTTGCAGATCATTGAAACCCACAAAAACGGCTTTTCCGCTACAGGCGGTACAAGATGAGCCTTGAACTCGTTGCACGATTTTAGCAGGGTAATGAAAGCCGCAGGTCGGACAGCACCAGTAGAATTTTTTGTTCGACCCTGCTGTTAATTGTTCAGGGGTGTTGGGGGCATTTTTTTCGTAGTCCCATTCTGCGGCGATAGCAGGGTGCGTTATTGCAAGAGACGGTTTCTGTTGCAACAGATTCTTTTGTTTTGTCAGAGGCCGCTGTTTTTGAGCACAATTGGGACAACCGGTTTTTCCATGAACACGGTTGTTAATTGAAGTCGGCCAACGACAGCCGCATGATTGGCAAATCCAAGATACGGAATCATTGGAGCCGGAAAGATATTCGGAAGGAGCTTTGGAGTTGGCATCGTAATCCCATTCGGGAAGTAATTCAGGATGGAGGGTAGCAAAATCGTTAATGCCGACGACCGGCAGTTTCCCTGAGCAATATTGACAACTTGATTTCTTGGTAAAACGGTGATCGATTCGCGCCGTGTATGAATGTCCAATAGGACAGATCCAATTGGCATCCTTTTTTAACCAAACCGAGGTGGTTTCGGGAAGGAGGCCGATGGTTTCGTTTTTTGCATGATCCCATTCACTTATCAAATAGTCAATTTGTGAAATCGACTTTTTTTGTCTGCTCATTTCTGTTCCTTCATCCGTAGACCTCCCCGGAAAGCGGTTCTTCTTCCGTTTTTTCGCCGCGGCGGGTATGGCTGAGAAGCCAATCGTAGTTTTCCTCGGTGGTATATACCGTGTCCCAGCAGTTGTGATCCAAGTGGGGGTAGAGGATCAGCTCGCAATGACCGCCCCGCATATTGACGGCCTTTGCCATCTGCAGGCTGTCGATGGGATCCACTACCGTGTCGCAAAGTCCGTGGAAGGTACGTACGGGAATCTCCGTCAGACGGGAGGTAAACCAGCAGATCCCGCCGCCGCACACCGGCATAATGGCGGCAAACCACTCGGGATGAATGCAGGCCAGCTCCCAAGAGCCGTAGCCGCCCATGCTGTTCCCCGTGAGGTACACCCGCTCCACGTCCACGTAGGGAAGCTCCCGCAAGCTATCAATCCAGGCGATGACAGTCTCCATCACCTCGTTCCAATCGTGCACCTGGCAAAGGGGTGCCGCCAGCAGGTAGCCTCTGTCCTGATGCAGCCGCAGGTTGGTGAAGCAGGCGTTTCGCTTCAAAACCTCAAGATCATTACACCGCGTGCCCGCCCCGTGGAGGAACACCACCAGGGGGTATTTTTTGGTTTCGTCAAAGCCTTCGGGGTAAGAGACCACCGTTTGCAGGCCTTGGAATACGTTATCTTTCAGCATATCATTCTCCTTTTAAAACCGCCAACGCGTAGCTTGCCGCCGCGGCAGATCCCTGCCACAAAACGTCCTCGTCAATGTCAAATGCAGGGCTGTGATGCTCTGCACCCACACCTTTTTCCTCGTTTCGGATCCCGATGAAGGCAAACACCCCCGGCCATCTGTGGAGGAACTTGGCAAAGGATTCCGAAGCCATCCAAGGCTCCGCCTCTGCGAGACAGTCTGTTCCCAAGGTCTCTCCCATGGCCTGCCGTGCCAAAGCGGCACAGGCTTTGTCGTTGACCACGGGGAACCCCGGCAGGTTGTAGCGGGTATACACCGCCTCACAGCCGTGGAACGCACAAACGCTGTCGATCAGCTTTTTGAATTCGTGATAGAAGGTCATCCCCGCACCCTCGCGGTCAAAGGTACGCATGGTGCCCTTGAAGGTCAATTCCTCCGGGATCACGTTCTGACAGTTCCCTGCGGTGACTTCTCCGATAGAGAAGGTCAGCGGGGTAAAGGGATCAATCTTGGCCATCCGCAAATTCCCCACACGGCCGTAGATCTCCACGAAGGCGTCGATGGGGTTGCTTGCCCGATCGGGACGGCTTCCGTGGCCGCCCTTCCCGCGGATGGTCACATGGAAGGGGAGATTGCTTGCCATCATGGCGCCGTCATTCACGGCGATCTTCCCGCTTTCCACACCTGCGTAGAGATGGGCGGCGTAGACGGAATCGATGCGAACCTGCTCTTTTTCCAGATATTCCAGAAGGTAGCGGATATTTCCGCCCCCTTCCTCCCCACGTTCAAAGCAGAGGTAGACCCTGCCATAAAGCTCCTCTTGCTTTTCCAGCAGAATCTTCGCCGCGCCCAACAGCATGGCAATGTGTCCGTCGTGTCCGCAGGCGTGCATCACCCCCGGGTTCCCACTGATACAGATCCGTTTACGGCACAGATTCTCCTCCGCTTCCCGAATGGCAAGGGCGTCCACGTCGGCGCGGAGCAAAACGGCTTTGCCCTCCGTTTTCCCTTCCAAGGTGGCGATGATCCCACCCTCGGGAATCTCCACGTAGGGGATGCCCATGGCTTCCAGCTCTTCCTTGATTTTTGTGAGGGTTTGAAATTCTTTCCCCGTCAGCTCGGGGTGGGTGTGGAAATACCGCCGCAACCCAACGATATACCCTTCCTGCCTCTTTGCAAGCTCCGCGATGTGCATACAACCGCCTCCCGCTTCGTTTCATAAGCCCATTATATACCCCCGCACGCTATTTTTCAAGAGCTTCCCGAAAAAAAGGCCGCACCGTTACGGTACGACCTTTGGTATGGTTCTTTACTTTCTGCGGATCAGCAGGATCACCGCCACTGCGACCACCGCCACGCCTGCGGCGACGACGAGGATGATCCAAAGAGAGGATCCTTCTGCGGGCGCTTCTGCAGAAACCGACGGCTGTGCATCGACAGAGCTTTCGGTAATTGCCTCGGACGCACTGCTTTCGGCAGGCGCTTCGGATTCTTCGGAAACTGTGCTTTCCTCCTCGGGAACGCTTTCCTCCTCGGAGGATTCTACCATGGAGGATTCCTCCACAGAGGTCTCCTCGCTGCTTTCCGTTTTGGGATTTTCAAGCTGCGGGATCTCTTCCGTTTCCAAAACCGTTTGGCAAACGGTGCAACGAAGCTCCTTCATGCCCGGGGCATCGTAGGTTGCGGGAGTGGCTTCTACCCACACGGACTCGGCGTGTGCCGTGTTGCTTCCGAAAACTTTTCCGCAGTTGACACAGCATTCCGTCTCCTTGCAGTTTTCCGCATCTTGTTCCGTTGTGGTTTGGGCGTGGCTGCACAGATTCCAGATTTTATCACCGCTTTGGGTAATACCACTGACATACCGCTCCTCAAAAAGCAAGCCTACCTCGGATTTGTCGTACTTTTGCGGGATCAGCAGATCTGCGGAAAGACGGTTCCAATTCTTGAATACGGATTCGCTTCCGTATTCATCCATCCACTGCTCCTTATAGTCTCGGCAGGCGATCAGATGAGCAGATGTTATATAAACCTTCTCCAAGGCAGAGCAACCATCAAATGCATAGCCTTGCACGGCTTTCACCGTGGAAGGAATGTTGATCTCCTTCAAGGAGGTGCAATTCTTGAACGCCTCCTCACCGATGACCACCAGCCCCTCGGGAAGGATGATCTTCTCTAAGGACGTACAGCCTGCGAAGGCAAGATCGGAAAGATCCGTCACATCCTCGGGAATAGTGACTTCCTTCACCAACTCTCCGTTCAGATACAGATTCTTAGCATAATACAGCGGGGAAGCACCCTCGTGGAAATGGGGATGCGTATAGTTGAGCCCGAAAACAATGCGGCTCCACGCGTCTATATCGGTGATATGAACGGCGTTCAGAGAGTCGCATCCGGCAAACGCACCGATTGCGCTTTCTTTTACTGCGGCAGGGATGTTGATCTCCTGCAACGCAGCGCATTCAAAGAATGCGGCGTATCCGATCTCCTCCACGGTTTGGGGCAGGGTGAAGCCGTTCAAGGAATGGCAACGGGCAAAGGCTTCGTAAGGGATCGACTCAATGCCCTCGGGCAGGTTGACAAACTGCAGATCCTTGCTTTCGTAAAAAGAGGCATTTCCAAGCTCCTTCACGCCGTCGTGCAAGACCACTTCCGTCAATCCTTCTCTGCCCGCAAAGGTCAGATCGTTTACCTTGGTCAACTTTTCGGGGAAAATTACCTTCCCGGTCAACAACTCTCCGCCGATATACAGATCGGCGCGGAAAGCGGGATTAGAGCTTGTTGCAAAATGATATTGGGGATTCAAAGCCTCGAAGGCGATCTCACACCAATCCCGCAGGGAAGGGATGTAAACTTTCTCAATGGCGTATGCCGTTTCGAAAGCAGCATGCCCAACACTCTCCAAGGAGGCGGGCAAGGACACCTTTGTAAAAGAATACGACGGGCCCAGTTCTTCGGTAGCATCGAACGCACTTTCCCCGATGCGGGTGATTCCTTCCTCGATCACCAGCTCTTTGATTTCTTCGGCGGCTTCTTTCCACGGAGCAGGGCCGTTGTCTTGATGCTCCCCGTCAACGTAGACATATCCGTAATCCGGTATTTCTCCCTCGCCGTGGATGTAGAGGATTCCCTCCTCCGTCAGCTCCCAGGAGATGCTGTCCGTTACAGCACCGCTTCTTTCGTCGGTAGCCGCATGAGCGGAAACCAGGGGAAGGATCAGCACCAGCACCATCCAAAAGCACAAATGTACGGTCAATTTCTTTTGCTTCATACGAATACCTCCGTTTGTTTTATGGTTCACTTCATTTTTGCATATGAATGTGAATTCCGTATGAACGAAAGAGAAAAAAACCGTTTTTTTGCACAAAAATCGGACTCTTTTCACTCTGCCGCAGCGTGGCCGATCAGCTCCTGCGAAAGAGCCTCTTCACCCCACGCCGTAGGTGCCCGTCACGGGGTCACGGAACAAGGGGATCTCCGGGGTGGCGAAGGTAAAGATGGCAAAAGCCAAGGCCAGCACGCCAAGGACGAGAATGCCCCAGCCTTGGTGCTTACACTTGGGCAATTCCTTCCTGAACAGCCAGTATTCCAAAAGGAACGCCAACCCGGCGGACACGAAGAATAGGGAAATGTTCACCCAGTCGGGCGTCCTCCCAAAGGCACCGTTCACCGTGTAGAACAAAAAGGGGATGGCAAGGATCCCCACTACGGTGCCAACGGCCTTCACACACCAGAAGGTCTTGCACTCCCGCAGGTAATACCCCTGGATCAACGCAAATACCAGCACGGGGAAGAACAACAGCTTCATGTGCTCCCAGGTGGATTCGTTTACCCCCGAAAAGGGTGCAACAAACACGCTTTCTCCCGTCCATTCGTACACGTAATGCAACGCCGTCCCCGCCACGGAGACGAACAAAAAGCCCAGCCATTGCCAGACCGCCAAGGATCTCTTCATAAAAAACACCTTCCGCTTTTTCATTTCATCGGTTTTAGTGTATGAAAAAACGGAAGGTACTATTCGTTTGTGGAATTATAACAGCTTTTTCTTGATGTTCTTCAAGGTCTTTTCAAGGGTCTTGCCTTCGTACTCCTCGTAGAGGTTGAAATTGCTGAAGGTGCCGCCCTCGTCGTTGGCCCAGCCGATCAGCCAACGGCCCTTGAGCTCGTCGCCCAGGGTATCGCTTTGGGAGGTGTAGCGGAAGACGTAGTAGTCCTCTCCCTTCTTATCCACCACGCCCAGGAATTCGATCTCATCCGGCACCCTCCCCAGCTCTGTGGGATAGGTCAACCAATGTACCAGATCGCTTTTGGCCAGATATTCCTTGTCGGCATACTTTGCGGGGAAAAGGGAGGTCAAACCGTATTTTCTCAAAAGACCGTAGGTCATATGGGCGTATTCCAAGTCCTTGGCAAGGGTTTCCACCGCCTCCGCGGGAACAGACTGCTTGGCAGCAAGCAGAGTCGCCACGGCAAAATGGGAAATATTGTTCTTGCCAAGCTTCAGAACCTCGTACAGCAGGGGAATGGTGGATTCCTCCATGAAGTATTGCACCGCGTCGCAGAGAAGCTCCAGAACGCTGACGATCACGTCGTCGAGGGGCGTCTCCAGATACCGCTTCAGCTCGGAATTGAGATGGCGGGCGAACAAGGCCTTGGAGTCTGCGGGCAGGTTCCCGCTCTCCTTGGTGTAATGCAAAAGGCCTTGGTACACCATGCCCTTGTGGTATTCGTCCTTCAAGGCGTTTACCGCGGAGATCAGCTGTGCAACGGCAACCTTGTCGTTGTGCCCTTCCTTGAAAATGTTGTCAATAGCGTTTTCTACAAACCGCTCTTTGTTCACCAGCTCCATCAGCGTCCGGATATCCTGCAGGTGGTCTGCACCGATCTCCATGGGGGAACTATGGCAAAGCATAATGAGCCCCAGCAGATTGTCTTCGTATGCAAAGATCTCATCCTTTTTGCGGTAGCTTTCCACGGTGGGGATCAGATCGATCAACGCCTTGACCTCCCCAAAGGCAAAGCCCGCCAGCTCTTTTTTATCAACTGCGGTGATCTTTACCTTCTTTTGCTGAAAGGCGTGGAGAATGTATCTCAAAAAATTGTTTTTTTCTTCATAGCTTGAAAGTCTTTGAACCTCTTCAAGAATGGGAGTAAACGTTGCCATGAAAGCCTCCTTTTGGGGTGTGGGATAGATTGCCTTCAGTATACCATACGATCCTCGGAAAGTCAATGCACAGACCGAAACAAAGATTGGTTTGGTCCGGTTGACCGGCTTGAAAACGTTGTAGAAAGCATAGAGGGCCTGCGTCAAAAGCTTCAATCGGGCTTTTGTTTCAGTCCCTCGTTACCGTTTTTTCGAAAATGCTTTTGCTTAGTGGCAGTTATGACCGCAGACGTGGTCGCCGCAAATAAGGGCATCCACGCCCAGCGAGGCGAGAAGGCCTGCAAGTGCTCCGTGACCGCTGCCGTTGGTATCGATTACCTCACTGTTTATGATTTTTCTATCCTCTGCGGTGTAAATCTTAAATTGCTTTGTGTGACCGAAGTGTCCAAAGATTTGTCCGTTTTCGTAAGTTACTGCAATTTTCATTGTGCTGTCTCTTTTGAATTTTCTATTGCTAAAGATTTCAGAGCTTTCTTAAATTGTACGGTGAAAAGGATAGCGGTAAAGGTTACGGCGATCAGGTCGGCAACAGGTTCTGCCGTATAAACGCCTATCGTTTTGTCCGGGATCAGCCCGGGCATAATGTAGATCAGCGGCAAGAGCAAAACAAACTTGCGAACGATGGCGACGATGATAGAGCAAGGTGCGTTGCCGATGGAAACGAAAGTCATCTGGCAGGCGATCTGAATACCGAAAATGCACATCACGCCGCAATAAATACGAAGTGCCGTTGCTGTGAATTCAATAAGTGATGCATCGGGTGTAAATATTCCTGCAAACAATTGAGGGAACAACATAATAGCTCCCCAAATTATAAACGAATAAGTAAGACAGGAGATCAGCAAAAGCTTATATGTTTTCTTGACACGTTCTACGTTTTTCGCGCCGTAGTTATAGCTCAAAATCGGCTGTGCGCCCTGTGCAATGCCTTGCATGGGGAGCATGGCAAACTGCATCACGCTTGTCAAGATCGTCATAGCACCAACAGCAATATCACCGCCGTATTTCAGCAGAGAAGAATTAAAGCAAACCGAAATAACGCTTTCACTGCTTTGCATAATAAAGGTTGCCGTTCCAAGTGCAATACAAGGAAAAACCAACTTTGCATCGATGCGGAGGTTCTGCTTCTTCAGTTTCAGGTAAGTCTTCCTTCCACAAAGGAACAGAAGCACCCAAACGCAAGAGATTGCTTGAGAAAGAATGGTAGCAAGCGCCGCGCCTTTGACACCCATATGGAAACCAAAAATGAAAATGGGATCAAGGACAATATTGCTGACCGCACCGATCAGTACCGTAATCATACTGATTTTGGTGTAGCCCTGCGCGGTGATAAACGCACCCATACCGAGAGTTAACTGAACGAAAACCGTACCGATCGCATAAATGTTCATATAATCGGTGGCGTAACCGATGGTGTTTTCGCTTGCGCCAAACGTCAAAAGAAGGTCTTTGTTCCAAATCAGCAAAACCGCGGTCAAAACTGCGGAGATGATCAGTTGCAGAGAAAAGCAACCGCCCATGATTTTTTCGGCGGAATGATGATCTCCTTTTCCCATCAAGATAGACGCCTTCGGCGCACCACCCGAGGCAATCAGCGCCGCAAAAGCCGAGATGATCATAATGATCGGCATACAAACGCCGACACCCGTCAGCGCAAGGCTTCCGTCGCCCGGCATGTGACCGATATAAATGCGGTCAACGATGTTGTACAGCATATTGATCAACTGGGCGACCACCGTCGGTACTGCCAATTTAAACAGCAGCTTGCCGATCGGTGCCGTGCCGAGCATTTCTTTGTTATCGCTCATATTTCACTCCAAAAAATAATCTGATTCCCGCAAATAATATTGAATTCGTGACCGCTTTCTTGCCCCTTCCCAGAAAAATGCACGGCTAATGCAAGGCCCAAGGGACGAGCGGTCACTAATTTGTTATTCCCAACCTCTGTTCCGCAGACATGACAGAAGTAATTATAAATCGTTATCTCAAATGAAATCTATGACCTATTTGTTTGTCCTTTTGGTCAACAAAGTAATCATCATTAAAAGAGATTATTTCGATTCGATTATCATAAATTACGTGTAATTGATTTACATAGCAAGTGGAACGAGGGAAAATACGCCACCTTACTATTTCTTCTTGTCCTTTATTTACAGTATATATTTCCTCTCCTGTGCTAAGCAAAACATATAAGTGTTTCTTGGTTTCAACAACACCAAATTCAGCCACAGCTGCATCAACTATTTCATCATCGAAGTTTTCTTCTCTTGAAAAAATATGAGTAAATGCTTCTTCGTTAGTTCCAAGATTTGTTTGGCGATAATTAACTCCTTCTATTCTTTTAGGAGAAAGTTGATAAATCTTTTCGTTTTCACAAATCACAATAGACTCTGGATGGTTGTTACCAAACACTTCAGAAGTGTCATATTCTTGCACAAATTTCACACCAACTTCACGTTCGTAATCAAAGGCTTCGGTGTTACTAAAATACTTAAAGCCAAATAACTGCGAACCACCTATGTATGATCCGTTTAGAAGACTTGAAAATGCCCAGCAACAATACGAAGAATGTCGGTTTGTTAATTGGAAAATGTTTTCTTCAGGCTGTCCAAAATTTATATACATTCCGTAATCGAAATCGTTTGTATTAAATTCGAAAAGCCCATCGGAAGATGCAGATAAAGCGATTCTTCCATAGTTACTAACACGCATACATTGAATATAGGCATCCCAACATTTATTAGCTCTTGTCGATACCACAGAAGTTTTATTATTATTCCGAATGTTTCTAAAAAACAAGCCTTCCGAATCACAATAATATAGTTTGTTTTTTAAAACACCGATATCTACTGTTAAATGCTTAAGTTCTACTGGAGATTTAAAGGTTTTGAAAGGCAGCAAATCCTGTTCGTCAACGTATATATTTCTAATTCGATTGAATTTGTTAAGTATTATTTCTTTGATTTCGGGATCATTAAATAATTCTCGTTCTCTAATTCCATACAAAAAGTCACTCTGATAAAAAGCGCATCGATATGCTAAGTTGTCCAAATCATCAGAGATGTGACTATTAACGAATTTATCCCAACTATAACTCCGTAGTGTTTGATCTCTCCCAAACAACAACAAATTATTGCTATAAATATAACTGTCCCAAAAAGAGCCCTCAATGATAATTTTTTTCTCTTGAATCATATTTTCTGCCCTCTACTAATTTTTCTCATTTGCTTGACAGAGATTAGGTCATCTGTACACATCTTTTTTAGGATATCTAAAGTAGGACGATCCTGATTGTTTTTTATGTGGTCTGCGGGATATCCATGCCATAGTTTTGGGGAAGAATTTACAAATTTAGCAATCTTTAAATTCGTATTGACATTATTACGACCTATAATATGTAAGCCTTTTTGGAGATTATATGCCTGTGGGATGACTCTTGTTTCCGTATATTCCTTTTTTAAACCTTCATCCACTAAATTAAATTCCTCTTGGTATGAACATGTCCAAACACTTGCATTAGGATTGCCAGAAACTCTATGTTTTTTAGCAAATGTATATTTTTCACCATTGTGTAATAATTCTATACCGTCAACTATAAAAGCCATTTCATACTCCTTCATTTTTGTAAAATTATTATAGCACATTTTTGAGAAAATTTCAAGTTCCGACAATTTCTCTCGATTCTCTCTGGACTTTGCGTTTCTTTGTGATATCCTTTGTGCAGACAAAGCAGAAAGGAGTCACACGATGACAACCGAAGAAAAGATAAAAGGGCTGGAGCACCTCCTCCGCAAATGCCCCGACGTGATCACCGCACTCCAAGCGTCAAGGCTGATCCACGTGAGCAAAAACAGCATCCACGCAGCGATCAACGAGGGCAAACTCATCGCATACGCCTACCGAGGAAAACGGCTGATCAGCAAAGCCGACTTTATCGATTACCTCGCCGCCACCACAGACGACGAAACCGCATGGCAAAGGCGGCAGCGGGAGAGGATGAGCCATGACGAATAAAACTAAGAAAGGCGAAAAGCTCTCCGCCGAGCAGATCTGCAAGATCTTACATATCAGCAAACGCAAGTGCGTATGGTTGCTCCAAAACGGAATGATCCCCTGCAAGGACTCCGGCAAGAAAACCCGCCGTTACACCGTCCTGCGAAAAGACCTCGACGCATACATTAAGGACAGCACCGAGCACCCCGAGAAGTATTTCATCCCCGTAACCTTTACCTCAAATAACCCCGGCAAACGGGAGCCCGATAAGTACTACCTTTCCCCGCACCAGGTCCCCGAAGACTTCCGCCTGTGGCTCGACGATCGGTGGTACGACCTGCCCGACATCATCACGCCAAAGGACGTGGAAACCATCCTCGGCTACGAACACGAATCCGTCCGCCGATGGATCAACCGCGGCTGGCTCCGCATCACAAAAGCCCATAACTTAGAGATCGTCCCCCGCCAGTGGCTCATAGACTTCACCTGCGACTACGCCTTCCGCATCGCGAGGAAAAGCAAAACCCACCGCGAACTGCTGGATAAATACTTCGGTTAATACATATCACCCTTCGAGAGTACAACGATTATAGGACGTATAAAACCAAAGATAGAACCGCGAGATTATTTTGTCACGCCGCAAAAATGACACAAAAACTTTATAAAAACCTATTGACAAAACCCTTGGTATGTGTTATACTATCATTGGACAAGAAAAAAGACCCCCTGTCTGCAGCGGCAACTGCAAGTCGGGGATCTCTCTGTTGACCAAAAGTTTGGACAACTTTATTATAGCACGAATCGCGCTATTTGTCAACAGGGTCTTGTTACTTTTAACAAGAAGGAGGACAAATATGCGTTACTACGTCAATAAAAACGCTCAGGCGAACGGTCAGCACGAAGTACATCGTGCGACCTGCAGTTGGCTGCCCGATGTTGAGAATCGTCAGTATTTAGGCGATTTCCTTACGTCCCAGCAGGCAATCAGAGAAGCACGCAAGTACTACACCAATGTAGATGGCTGTGCTTTCTGCTGCCCTGAGTCGCACAATTCCTAATCAAAGGGGATCGGCGCACTCGGAACGGGTGCGCCGATTTTCATAAGGAGTGTAAATATGAAAAAAATGAAGCTATCTGACTTTGCAACTCTCCAAAGCGGATTGGTGCTGAACAGAAAAGAAGCACGGAGCGAAGAAGAAACGGCAAAGTATTATAAAAGAATCAATATGCGTTCTCTAAGCGAGTACGGAGAACTTGATCGCAATGATTTGGATATATTCCCTTCGGTAGAGATTTTGGATTCGGCAGTTTTGACACAGCCAAATGACATTATAGTAAAACTATTCACACCGATATGTCCTACCTTGATATCGGAAAAAGATAAAGGATTTATTATTCCTTCTCAGCTCGTAGTTATTAGGGTTTTTGACGCCCAAGTGCTTCCAGAGTATTTGCGATATTATTTATCTGCTCCCGAAGTTTCAGATCTTATGCTTTCAATTGAAGGCTGGAGATCACAAAGAACTATCAAGGTAAGCACCTTTGCTGATTTGGAAATTCCTATCCCATCAATTGAAAAACAACAATTGATAGCAAAAATATCAGCAATCAATTCAAAAAGAGAGCAACTATATAAAGAACTAATTGAAGAAGAAAAGAAACTAACCACATTAAAACTTCAGAAGTACATCGGAGGAAAAGTATAATGAGCACTTCAAAACAAGATATTGAGAGAGCATTGATGAAAGGCGCAGATTCTCTGCGAGACACAATCGATGCAGCTAACTATAAGGATTATGTTCTTCCCTTGATGTTTGTAAAATATTTGAGCGACACATATGCAGAAAAGGTAGAAGAACTTGAAAAAGAGTATGAGGGTGTTAGACTTGAACGCCAAAAAAGATATCTACCCTTTACTGTTGCAAAGGATTGCTCCTTCACCTCTCTCTACGAACAAAGATACGCCGACAATATTGGTCAGCTTATCAATATGGCTATGCGCCAAATTGAGAACGACAACAATCAGCAGTTAGCCGGAGTATTGAATACCACCGACTACAACAGCGAAAACGCACTCGGTACGCGTGAGCATAAAAATGCAATTCTCCGCGACCTTCTCGAAGATCTGTACCCACTGAACCTTCGTCCGTCTCAAATTCAGGTTAAAGAAGGACAGGTGCCTGCAGATGTTATTGGCGATGCCTATGAGTATATGATCGGTCAGTTCGCAAGTATGGCGGGTAAGAAAGCCGGATCTTTCTATACCCCTGCGGCGGTATCCGAAATTATGGCGCAGATTGTAGACGTAAAGCCCGGCGAGCGAGTTTACGACCCAACGTGCGGTTCGGGATCGTTGCTTATTAAGGCTGCAAAGAAAGAAAACTCCAAGCAGGTTTCCATTTTCGGTCAGGAAGTTAACGGCTCTTCAGTAGCAATGGCAAAGATGAATATGTACATCCACGAAATAAGTGACGCAAAAATCGCTTGGGGTGATACGCTGGCTAATCCTATGTTTAAGGATGACGACGGAAATCTTCTGACGTTTGATGCCATCGTCGCAAATATGCCCTTCTCGAAGGACAAATGGGCAGCAGGCTTCAACCCCGGTGGAGAAGCTGTCGGTAAGGGTAAAAAAGAATTCAAGATGGAAGCGACTCTTGATAAGCACCATCGTTTCGATTGGGGCGTGCCTCCGGCAAGTAAGGGTGACTGGGCATTTCTTCTGCACATGATCGCAAGTGCTTCCGTAAACGGCAGAATCGCAGCTGTTGCTCCCCACGGCGTATTGTTCAGAGGTGCTGCTGAAGGAAGAATCCGTCAAAGAGTTGTGGATGAGAATTTGCTCGATGCGGTTATCGGTTTGCCGGAAAATCTTTTCTACGGAACACCTATCCCTGCATGCATTCTTGTGTTTAAGAAGAACCGCACCAATAGAGATGTACTCTTTATTGATGCTTCAGGTAAGGACGAAGACGGAAATCTTCGTTACAAGAAAGACAAAAATCAGAACGTCCTTGAGCAGAAGCACATCAATGCAATAATCCGCGCATATATGGAGCGCAAGGATATCGAGAAGTTCGCTCACGTAGCAACAATCGATGAAATAAAGGAAAACGACTATAACCTCAATATCCCTCGCTATGTTGATACCTTTGAAGAAGAAGCGTTGATTGACATAGAGGAGGTTCAAAGCAACATTGTACGCCTCAAGGCAGAAATTGCCGAAGTAGAGGCAAAAATGGATGCTTATCTTAAAGAATTAGGACTTTGAAAGGAATAGTATTATGTATACAAGATTTTTAACGTATGATTTGAACTACGCAACTTCCGACGATTATCAGGATTTGTACAATTTAATAGACACATACAATCACAAGAAAATTACCGAATCAACTTATGAAATTTCAACCAATGAGGATTGGCAAACGTTTAAAAGCAAATTTTATAAGGTAACTCATATTGGTGACAATGTTAAAGTCATTGTTAGAGAAGAAGATGCTATGAAGGTAAGGATAATACGATAATCTCATATGACGTTACTTGAATTTTTCACCGGATTTATTACGGTATTTGAAAATCCGCTTTGGGATTGGTTGTTTGGAGGACTCCTTGTAACCATTTCAGGAAGCATCGCCTATGCCATAGGCGGATACCTTGGCTATAGCGGAAAGATCGGATTCGTTTTATGGCTTATAACCGCCGTTGCGGTATATGCTGTAATTGCGTGCATTATCCGATTTATTATGTGGCTGATATCAATCCCATGGTGGATTTGGCTGATTATTGGTGTTATCGCACTTGCTGTTATCATAACGGCAATAGTGATTGCCAAGAGGGAGAAATAGTATGACAGAAGAAATAAAAGCTCGAATTGAATCCATTCGAAAAGGCGAAGTGCCCAACGGATACAGTGAAGGCGTTGCGGGTATTTTGCCAAACGATTGGACTTCGAAACCTTTATCTAAAATATCAAAAGTAATATCCGAACAGGCTGGCGATGATGATTATGAAACCCTAAGCATTTCCGCCGGAATCGGATTCGTAAATCAAGCCCAAAAGTTCGGAAAGGAACTGTCCGGAAAGCAGTACGAAAAATACACCGTTATTCGAAAAGGCGATTTTGCATATAACAAAGGAAATTCCAAGCGTTATCCGCAGGGTTGTACTTACCGTCTTAAGGAACGTGACGAAGCAGCCGTTCCAAATGTATTTGAATGTTTCCGTATTTCTGAAGGATGCCCCGAATATTATGAGCAACTATTCATAAATGGTTATATGAATCGACAGTTGACGAGAAAGATCAATCACGGAGTGAGAGATGATGGTCTTCTCAATTTAACATATGCTGACTTTTATAGCACTGTTCTACCCGTCCCGCCTATTGTCGAACAGCAAAAGATTGCAGAAGTTCTTTCGACTTGTGATAGCGTGATAGAATTAAAGCAAGAGCTTATCGCAGAAAAGCGAAAACAAAAGAAGTGGTTGATGCAAATATTGTTGTCTTCTTCAACCAATGTCAAAGAAATCAAGCTTTCCAAACTATGTTCGAAAATCGGTGATGGTGATTGGATCGAAAGCAAAGATCAGAGCGAATCAGGAATACGCCTAATTCAAACGGGAAATATTGGTGTAGGCCGATATCTCGATAAGGGAGCGCGAGCTAAATTTATAAGTGAAGATACCTTCGAAAAACTACATTGCACGGAAGTTTTGGAAGGTGATGTTTTGATTTCGAGATTACCCGATCCAATAGGTCGCGCATGCAAAATTCCTACGCTTCAAACCAAGGCGATTACTGCCGTCGATTGTACAATTTTAAGATTTAAAGATAAGCAAGTAGCAGAGTTTTTTTTACAATATGCGACAAGTACAAGTTACTTTAATCATATTTCTGTTCTTTCTGGGGGTTCAACGCGAACAAGAGTTAGTAGAAAAGAAATTGAAAATCTCTTGATTCCTGTTCCACAAGATGCTGAAAAAATGGAACAAATCGTAACGGGCTTATCAATATTGGACAAAGATATTGATCTATTGTTAGAAGAACTTGAGACGTGGAAACATAAGAAAAAAGCCCTGATGCAACTTCTGCTGACAGGACTTGTGCGTACTAATAATTAACAAAAAGGAGATAATTATGCCGAAGAAAAGTGTTCATATAGTTCCAAGCAGTAGTGGTGGCTGGAATGTAAAAAAGAGTGGTGCTCAGAGAGCCAGCGTGCACACAGAAAAAAAGGTTGATGCAGTAAAAATGGGGCGAGTAATTAGCCAACGTTCCGGCAGCGAACTTGTTATTCACGGAAAAGACGGCAAAATTCAAAGATCCGACAGTCACGGTAATGACCCGTGTCCACCAAAAGATAAAAAATAAAGGAGTGAATGCATATGAAGAAAAAGCCTGTTGTGGCGATAATGTATGATTTTGATAAAACTCTATGTACGAAGGACATGCAGGAATATACGTTCATTCCTAATCTTGGCATGACTGCTACAGATTTTTGGACAGAATCGGGAAAGCTTTCAAAAGGTAAAAAGATGGATGGCATACTTGCCTATATGTATTTGATGATTGATAAGGCTCGATCTGCACACATTAAAATCCAACGCGAAGAATTTGTAAAGTTGGGTGTTGATTTAGAATTATATAACGGGGTTGAATCATGGTTTGAACGTATCAATCAGATTGGCGAAGACCTCGGCATAAAAGTAGAGCACTACATAATATCGTCAGGGCTCCGTGAAATTATAGAAGGCTCAAGCATTTATAAGCATTTCAAAGAAGTTTTTGCTTGTGAATTCTTATATGATGAAAACAATGTTGCTTGTTGGCCTAAAAATGCTGTTAATTATACAACAAAGACACAGTTTTTATTCAGAATCAATAAGGGAATACTGGATATCTCAAAAGATGAAGAATTAAACAAATACACGCCCGAAGACGACAGACCTGTTCCTTTCAGAAATATGATATACATAGGTGATGGGCTCACCGATGTCCCCTGTATGAAATTGGTTAAAGCCAATGGAGGGTATTCCATAGCGGTCTATACAAAAGGAAAAAGAAGCAAGGTTGCAAGTTTGATTGAACATGAACGAGTAGACTTTATATCTCTTGCAGACTATTCTGAAGGAAGTGACCTCGATATTACGGTTAGAGATATACTGTGTAAAATGGCTATGGTTGATTCTTTGAAAAGTCGTACGAAGAACCAACTCAAGTCTATCGCTAAAAAGTGAGGATTATTATGCCAAACCATCAAATATTCAATGAGCGACCGGAATCTCAAGATCGCGCATTAAAGGTAATAGAAAAATTAGGATACACGATAGTGCCTCGAAGCGAAGCAGAGGCTAAACGTGGATCAAGAAGGGCTGTGCTATTTGAAGATGAATTACAGACCTTCTTGAGTAAGCGCACCTATCCATATGACAATGAGACTCGCTATTTTTCGGGCGGGTCTATTGCTGCTGCAGTTCGAGCATTAAATGTACAAGCTACAGCAGGTCTTTATGCAGCTAATAAAGAAATCTATGACATGCTTTGTGCCGGAAAGAGCTTGGAAGAAACTCTTCCCGATGGCACAAGACAGTCTTTCGACATTAGCTTTATTGACTTTGAGCATCCGGAGAACAATATTTTTCAGGTTACAGATGAATTTGAGGTTGAGCGTCCTAACGGGAAATTTGCACGTCCCGATATCGTTGTATTGGTAAACGGAATTCCTCTTGTAATCATTGAATGCAAGAAATCAGGCGTCGATGTCATGGAGGGCGTTACACAGAACATTCGAAACTGGGGCAACGATTATATTCCTCATTTGTTCCAATATTCTCAGATGGTTATGGCTGTCAATCCCGACAAGGTATTGTATGGTACATGCGGAACACCTGCAAAGTACTTTGTATCTTGGCACGAGGATGACAAAGAGTGGCTGAATGAATGGTGTAAGAAGTGTTCTCCCGACGGTAGCGTAAAAGAACAAGATCGCGCATTAATTTCATTATTGCACCCTACTCGTCTGCTTGATATCATTCGTAACTTTATCATTTACGATAATAATGTCAAAAAAATATGCAGATACAAACAGTATTTTGCTGTTAAAAAATGCATGAGCCGCATTTTACTCCAAGACGGTCAAAACACTCGTAATGGAGTTGTATGGCATACCCAAGGCAGCGGAAAAACCATTACCATGATTATGCTTACGAAAATGATTCTTCGTGAGAGTCTTAAAAGTGATAGCATAATTAAAAAGCCTCGATTTGTTATGGTTACAGACCGTGTAAATCTTGATAAACAGGTTCGTGATAACTTTATAAACACCCAAATGAGCCCGCATCGAGCAAAAACAGGTACGGGTCTTATCGAGTTGTTACAAGATGAAGGCAATACGGTTATTACCTCACTCGTCAACAAATTCGAAGCAGCCATTAAACAAGAATACTGTAATGATAGTGAAAACATCTTTCTGTTCATCGACGAAGGTCACAGAACTCAGTACGGCAAATTAAATATTTACATGAACAAGGTTCTTCCCAATGCTGTAAAAATAGCATTTACAGGAACACCTTTGATTAAAAAGCCCAAAAAGGATGATAAGCGCAACATAGAAAGCGAAAAGAACACCTATGTTAAGTTCGGTCCACTGATCGACAAATATACTCTTCAGGATGCTATAGATGATAAAGTAACTGTTCCGATTGTATATGAAGGTCGTGTTGTTCCTCAACATGTAACAAGCGAGCAAATCAATAACCACTTAAAGCACATTACCGTTGGATTAAGTGATGATGCAAGAAAAGATCTTGAAACGAAGTACAGCAGATTTGTAGCTTTGGCTCAAACCGAACCGCGTCTTAACATGATTGCATTCGATCTGCACGAGCATTTCTTGAATTATGTAAAACCCAAGGGATTCAAGGCTATGCTCACCTGTTCTTCGCGTGCGGCGGCAGTAGAGCTTTATTATAAACTACGCGGCCTTGGAGGAATAACTCCTGCGGTTGTAATTACTCCTAATACCGCAAAAGAGGGAGACGATGAACAGAATACCCCTCAGACATTAAAAACCATCGCTGATTTCTTCAGAAAAGAAGTAGATCCTCTTTACAAAAACAATTATGAGGCATATGAAGAATCTGTAACGGGAGAGTTTACCGATCCCGAAGGAGATATTGACCTTCTGATTGTTAAAGATAAATTGCTGACGGGATTTGATGCTCCTGTCGCTGCAGTTCTTTATGTAGATAAGAAGTTGCAGGATCATACATTGTTGCAGGCTATTGCACGTGTAAATCGAGTTTTGGACAACAAAGACTTCGGACTTATCGTTGACTATATCGGAATTTTCAAAAAATTAAATTCCGCATTGGATCTCTATAGCGATGACCAATCCGGAATGAACACTTTTGACAAAGCCGACATACAAAATGCTATTTCCGCCGTTTCGGAAGAAAAGAACAAATTAGAAACAGCTCACAGCAATTTGTGGAATATATTTGAAGGAATATCCAAAAACGAGACTAATGCAAATGTATGGCAAGAAAAGCTCCGTGAGTATAACACTCGTAAAGATTTTTATGAAAAGCTTTCTGCCTTTGCAAAACTTGTTGATTTTATGTTCTCAAGTTATGAGCTCTTCGAAGCTGTAGGAGATAAAAAGGCAGAAGAATATCGCAAGGATTATTTGTTCTTTAAAAAGCTAAAAGATAGTGTCTCTCTCCGCTTTAACGATAGCGTTGATTTTTCTAAATATGAAGATGGAATCCGTCAGCTCTTGAACACCTATGTGAATGCAGAAGATGCGAAAATCGTGATTGAACCTCTTGATATTTTGAACAAAGACAAAATGGAAGAACAACTTGCTCGTTTAGGTTCTAACGAAGCAAAAGCGGAGGCAATTCAAACAAGACAAGTTGAAGTTTTGGAAAGTTACCGTTACGAAGATCCTATCAGATACATGACTTTTATGGAGCGAATCAACAAAACGATTCAGGACTACATGGCAGAAAGAGATAGCGAAAAATATCTTTCGTCCATGGAAAGAATGGCTGAAGATTATCGAACCGGTCGTAGCTCTGTAAAATATCCCGAAATCATTATGGATGACGGAGACGCAAAGAGTTTCTATGGGGCTGTTTGTAGCGGAATAAAAAAAGCCACTGGTGAATCCAACAATGGTGGCATTGAATCTTTAGGCAAATTGGCTCTTGATATAAAAACAGTGGTATCTTCTAACGCAAAACGAGATTGGCGAGACAATGTAATCGTACATCGAAATATGAAAAAAGAATTAGACGACCTTTTATTTGACTATCTCGAGGATAATGAACTGGATTGGTCTTTGGATACTATCGACATAATCATTGATGAGATATTAATGGTGGCAAAGAAGGTATATTAAATGGAAACAGTATCATTAATCTTGCCGCAATCAAAAAAAGAAATATCTGTAAGTGTGGATCGCAAAAAAATGAAAACTTGCAGACTTAAGGTATATCCCGATCAATCTGTTACCATTGCTGTTCCTTATGTTGCTCCTCTTGGTTGGATTGAAGACTTTTTGAACGATAAATCAAGTTGGATAGAAAAGAAATTGGAGCAATTTAAGGCAACTGTAGGCTATGCTTCTACTAATGAAATAAGAAATGGCCAGTCCATCAAAATGTTTGGCGAAGATTTGATCTTTTGCGTATCATATAGCCCAAAAAATTACATATACCGAGAAGGAAAAAATATTTGCATAGGCTCTATTCACATCAATAATCAAGAAAAGTTGATGCAACAATTTGAAAAATGGTGGAGAAACGAAGCATTAATTTACTTGAATGAACGTGTGGAAGCGCTCTACCCCATTATTCGAAAGTATAACAAGGCTCTCCCTAAAGTTTACTTAAAAAAAATGAAAACTCTTTGGGGATCATGTAGCGTAGATAGAGAGGTTGTAACATTCAATCAGTATCTTATAAAAGCAAAACCTGCCTGTATCGATTATGTAGTACTACACGAACTCATCCACTTTATTTATCCTAATCATAGCAAACAGTTTTATGATTTTCTAAGTATTCATATGCCAGATTGGCGTGAGAGAAAAACTGTACTTGATCAGGATGTTGTACATGGGCTATAAAGAGAATACTTCGCCGAGTATGGTGGAAACTTAACAGTCTCGCAAAACAATAGGAGTTCAATATGTTATTTGCAGAAAAAGAGTCCAATCTCATTAATGATTTTCAACGATTGAAAACGGAAGAAATATTTCTTGTTCATGAAACAGATGAGCTTGAAATGATTGTTAATGCAATATTGAATCCCGAGATTTGGGCTAAGTGGACGGACGCATCTGCCAAAAATGTACCACCGCCGGACTTCTATTGCGATGATCTTAAGTTGATGATGGAAGTTATGCGAGTCGATGATCATGGTTTCAAGAAAAAAGGAAACATTATCAATCCCACCTATGATAGAGAGCATCAAATTGAAAAGCAACTTCGTGATGCAGGAATATTAGATATGTTTCCAAATGCAGAGTTATTTGTTACAGCAAATACGGGATTAACTACCGAGCATGATCACAATTACAAATACTATCTTGAGAATTACAAAAGAACGATTGAGAATCACATCAGAAAAATACCCAAATACAAAGAAAATCACCCTAACTATAAATTGATATTTTTTGTGTTTGATGAGTCATCTGCTTATTTTGAAGATGCAGGTGAAATGCCCAAGAATAACATAATGGCATCTGGTAAACCTCATATATTTATGCTTGATGAAGCGTTTGTAAAAGTATTTGAAAAGTCTAATATCGATTACCTTATATGGTATGCTCCTTACAAACGATTTGAACATATGGAGCCGCCTCTTGAATTACCTAAGGCTTGTATTTATAGAGTTGGCGAACCATTGCCAGTAGAACATATTTACGAGGCAGAGAAAATGGTCAGTGTGGAAAGGTAAAACATGATACTTGATGGTTATTGGAAAAGAGAATTAATTCACAATAAAAGGAGTCTGCAGTTTTGGCTTAAAGTAGGGAGTGTTTTCGATAAGTATGCTGAACACCAGGTAAATAAAGCAATACTATATTCTGCAGTAATTATTCGAAAAATGTTTGAGGATGAAAAAGGGGCTGAAACAGTATTAAAAAAAGGAAATTTACCGATGCCTCCTTTGCGGCTTCTCAAGTATAAAGTAAAAATAACAGCGTATCCTTTTTCAGGCGATAAGGATTTCGTAATCGAACGCGTTATTCCTGATAATTATGATTATTCAAAGGTCTATTCAGAAGAAGTTGAACTTAATAAAGTATGCAATCAGATTATTCATTCCTTTGTATGGTCGGTAGCTTATAATCAGGATGCGAAAAAAATCCACGGCGTTCTATTTGCATCGGATAAGAGTAAAACTGAAGTTATGTACTTACTTATGCCAGAAGAGTTTATTAAGGCGATAGATTTTTGTATAGAAAACGGAAACATTTGAATTTGGATTATAAATAACTTCTATTCTCTCTGGACTTCCGTCCCTTTCTGTGATATTGTGTGTGCTACCAACAAAGGAGGTAGTGCATATGACACGGAAAAAACAAGTAAATATCGAAAACGGAGCGGTTCTGAATCGGGATTTCCCGAGGCGGGGCCGCTCTCTCATTATGGTACCGGAGGAGCTAAAAAGGCTTTACCCGAACGCGAAGCCGGAGCATATCGAAATGGCGCTGGATCGGTACGAGCGATGCGAACGCGACGAGGGTGAGAGCAAAATCGAGCTGTTCGGCAAGGTGCTGGCGGCGGTGATCATTGACGAAACCATTGGAAAGCGAGGTGGAGAGAATGGGAATTCTTGAAGAGCTGTGGTACGGCAACATCAGCCCATGCGAGAGGGACTTCAAAAAAGGCAGTACATATTCGGAACTGCTGGGGTACATCGTCAGGCACGAAGAAGATCTACAAAAACGGTTAAACGATGAAGAAAAAGAGATCTTCGAAAAGTTTACCGAATGCACCAACGAAATGTACGGCATCGCAGAGCGGGAGGCATTCGTAAGAGGGTTTACGCTCGGAGCCAGGATCATCATCGAAATAATGAATACGGAAATCGAATAACAGAAAGGAATTACATATATGAAAAAGTTAATCACCATCATCCTCGCACTTATTATGATGTTCTTTAGCGCACCGAATCAGGGTGCAGATCAACCGCACGTGACCGCCGAAAAACCGTCACAGACGGCGATAACGGTGAAGGTAGATCAAGTACACGAAGGAAGCGAAAAGCCTGCAGAAACGGCGTTTGTGAGCGAGGTGGCGGAGGCAGAAACAACGACCGAAGCGCCAAAGAAAGAAGCGCCCGCAGTTCAGGAAAAGGTTACGGAAGAATGCACCGAGGTCACGGAAGAAATCATTACCGAACCGGAAGAAGACACCGTCGAGTGCATCGACGAAGGCGACCAAAGCCTTGCGGAATACAAGCCACAAATCGGTGCTCAGCCGAATCCGTTTGAGAATGACATACCCACCGAGATCGATGACCGCCCAGTAGAAGACTATATCGGCGAAGGTGAAGACCGTCCGGGAGAAGGAAAACACTTCTAAAATAGCAAGGAGAGGAACCGTGCAGAGACTTGCACGGTTCTTTGTGTCAATTTGGTTGAGAGCATATCAAATAAATAGAAATTTCGGTTATTGCTTTTCCCGGGCGGTTTGCTATAATAAAGGCGTAGCTACAAAAAAATCAAGAAAGGAATAACCTATATGATGAATCTTGCAGATAAACTAAAAGAGCTTCGTAAAGCAAAAAAGATATCCCAAGAAAAGCTTGCCGACTATCTCGGCGTATCCTATCAGGCGGTGAGCAAATGGGAGAACGGTATTACTTGTCCCGATGTTATGTTGCTACCGGAGATCGCCCGCTATTACGGCATCACCGTGGATGAACTGTTACAGGTAGAATGGATCGACGCCGACAAATACTTTGAAGAAGTTTGTTCAAATGCCGAAAACCTCTTCCGGGATGGAAAGCGGGCGGAGATCATTCCTCTGTGGCGTGAAGCGCACAAGAAGCTTCCCAACGATATTCGCGTCAAGGAAATGCTGATGTCAACCTATTATGATACGGACAGAGTGAAGTATCAAAACGAGATCATCGAGCTTGGCACGGAAATTTACAATGCCGATCCCTCCGAAGGCGGGAACAGCTATTACCAAGGGCAGGCGATCTTCCAGATCGCAAGTACCTACTCTGCAAACGGCAATTCGGAAAAGGCAGACGCATGGGCACGCCGCGCACATCAGATCAACCATTGTCAGGAAATGCTGTTTATGATGATCCACGATGAGGAGGATTGGCTTACCGAAACCTTCAGCTTTGCCAACCATTGGTTCTTGAATACGCTGTTCTATATGGCGGCACGGCTGAATATGTGCAACGTAAAATGCTTCGGGGAGGATTACGTTCAAAAAGTCAGCATGGCTGTAGCAAATATGTTCGAGACGGCGTATCCCAACGACGACATGAGTTACGAATCGTTGGAACAGCTTTGTATTTTGCACCGCCTTGTTGCCGAGGAGGAAGCGGTCCTTGGAAAAGACGAAGCGGTGATCAGAAAGCATCTTTCCCGTGCGGTGGAATGTGCCGCTCAGTCAACGACCGTAAAAGCGCATACGCTCACGCATCCACTGGTGTACGGCTGGCAGGTCGCAGACGCGCCTTCCGATCATAAGCAGCTCGTGCGAGCCTTGAAAGCCGAATTGACGTGGAACTGCTTCGACGAATACCGAACCAAAGAATGGTTTTTGGGCCTGGTTGCCCGGCTTGAAAACGTTGAGTGATCAAGCCGGTATACGCCACCTCGATGCCGTGACAAAAGCAGATACCGGTGCGGCGATGAGTAAAGCGCTGGGGTGAGGAGAGAATAAAGAAAAGGCTGGGCTACATTGGCTCAGCCTTTATTCAAAGTATTTAGCTATTTGTTTCCGCACCGTCACTCTTATATGATACCGTAGGGTAAATATGTTCGTGCTTATTAACAACTGCTTCTATTTTAGATCTAATTTCTTTCCTGGAGTGTTTGAAAGAAACGATGCTCATTAGTAGACTATCGCCGCCAGCTTCAAAACAAATTTGATTTATACTTCTTCCTGCAGATTCAGGATGTGCTTTCAAATAATTTTGGATAATTGTTGAACTGGCAAAGTTTTGCTCAGTGATTTTTGCATCCAAGCAAAATGCTTTATGCATACTTATATATGACTCTTCTGTATATCGTTTGATGTAAATGCTTTCAGCTAAACTATATTTCGAATTTGTATAAATATTGTTATCATCCATTTCATAAGACATCGATAATCCTGTGGCAGAATAACACAATACTGAAAAGAAACTTGATCCAACTCTGTCGTCAAAGTTTGTACCGCTATTGTTCAGTTCGTAAACGTCTGATTTGTAGTATAGATTCAAGATATAAAGAGCTCCCAACGCATGTATCAAATTACCCAACGTAGCCACTTTTAATGATTTTAAACGATTGTGTTTAATAGCTTGATAGGCTTGTTTCCATTTGCAACCGCTGGTTCCTCTCTTATTAGCCTTTCTTAAAGGGCAAATAAATAAATTATCTTCTTCTTCAAAATAGGCAGAGATTGATGTTATTGACAGTTTTTTCTGACTAAGCTGCCACTTTTGTTCTAAAAAATCGATGCAGTCTGTATCAAAATACAAATCTCTATCATTACCGTTAGAATCAACTGGCGACATATTACCACCAAGTTGTTCATACAAGGCTTTCGATATGGCTTCAATTTCTATCGCACATCTGACAATTAAATCTCCGATGTGCATAGAATAAACACTTAATTGCTTATCAGAAAAATGGATGTATTTTGTGAGTGTTAGCAATTCATTTTCAAGATTTTTATAAACCGACCAAAACAAATTAATATTAGCCATATTCAAACTCCTCATATATTTTTTATAAATAACAAAATAAAATTAAGACCGCAATTCGTGAGAGCTGCGGTATTTTTGCGGAGAGAGATTCGACCCTCGCACGCGTAATCCTCGGGCTTACAATTATTTTGCTTCCAAGTAATAAAGTTTACCAAATAAATATCGTTTGCTTTTTTGATAGGGGCAATCTTCTTTATTGCCGATG
>JAZNPH010000051.1:0-5185 GCA_045589515.1 Eubacteriales bacterium
CCAGCACCGCCACGAAGGAGCCCACCATCAACAAGGACCACAGCATGGGATCCACGGGCTGATCCGCGGGGGAGAGGGATACCTCCTCCGATACGGAAAGGACTTTATAAAGAAATGCCATTTTCAAACACCTCACGTTCCGTTAAAATATAAAAGCCGCCCCCGCCTCCCCGCAAAGGGAAACGGGGACGGTCTTGTCCTCAAAGCAAGGGAAGCTTACAGGAGAGAAACTACCTGCTCGCCCTTTTCAAGATGCTCGAAGAGCATTTCCATGTTCATCAGCATTCTGGGGTAATGGAAGGGGCCCTTCCACATGGAACCCTTCTGAGTGTGGGAAACGGTGCCGTCCTTGTGGAGGTAGCCGTACCACTCGCCACACTCCTTGTCCGCAAAGTGACCGAAGGAGTAAGCGTGTACCTTCTCGAACAGATCCCAGTACTTCTTCTCGCCGGTGATGCTGTAAGCCAGCAGAGCGCCGATGAGGGCTTCGTCGTGTACCCACCACAGCTTCATGTCGTGCTCCAGCTGTTCCGGAGGTCTGCCGTTCACGTCGGTGAAGTAGATGTATCCGCCGTATTCCTTGTCCCAGCCCCAATCGGAAGCGGTCTCAAAGATCTTCAGAGCGGTCTTCAGCAGGTTCTCGTCCTTGGTGTGGAGGTACTGGTTCATCAGGAACCAGCTGTTTTCCATGGAGTGGCCGGGGTTGATGCATCTGCCTGCGGGAGTGTCGATGAATTCGCCGTTGGGGCCGGTGGTTTCCAGAACGCAACCCAACTCGGGCTTCCAGTGGATGTTGATGATACGGTCAGCCATCTCGTTGGCAATGGCGGTGTAGTAATCAGCCTTTTCGGGATCGCATCTGCGCAACAGCTGAGCGGAGGATACCAAAACCATGGGAACGGCTACTGCCACTTCCTGTCTGGTCTCCGCATAGCTCTTGGGGGTGATCTTAAAGGGATCGGAAGCGGGATCGCGGAACATACGGAGCATGTTCTCGAAGCAATCCTCTGCCTTCTTGATGTAGGTCTTGTCGCCGGTCATCAGGCCGTATTCAGCCATGGAGAGCACGTAGAAGCTCTCGGTGAACATATAACGTCTCTTACGGAGAGGGCTGCCGTCCCGCGCCAGGGTGAAATACATTCTGCCGTCTGCGTCTGCGATGTGTTTCTCAATGAAGACAACGCCAAGCTGTGCGGCGTCTACCCACTCCTGCTTCTTGCCGTAGCGGTTGCACAGGGTAGAGAAGGTCCACAGACATCTGCCCTGGAACCAACCGGACTTGTCCATGTTGTACTGCTTGCCTTCGCGGTCAATGCAGGTGATGTATCCGCCGTACTCCTTGTCCAGCAGATCACTCTGCATCCAGAAGGGGATACAATCGTCCAACAGCTGATGGCGGTAGAAATTCTTGTACGAGGTAAAAAGCTCCTTGTTCATAAAAAGATACTCCATCCTTCACAGTTTGTTTTTTTCTTTTCTCTATTGTACTTCTTTTTTAGCGGATTGTCAATCAAAATCGCATAAAAAAATTGACAAATGCAAAAGGAAGTGATATAATACATGGAAGAATGGCTGTATAAGGCCTTTTTGGTGTTGCAATTTTTTTGGAGGAATGCTCATGAGTTCTGCGCGGAAAAGACATTTTGGGAAGCGAATTCTTTCCATCGCCCTTTTGACGTTGCTAGTCTTCTCTCTGTCCGGCTGTAACTTTTCCCTGGAATCCGCCTTGGAAGAGCTGAAGGCTTACGTCAACGGCACAGAGATCTCCCAGCCTCCCGCAGACTTTGTGGAATCCCGGGAAAACAAGGAGTTCGCCTACGACGTGTATAAAAAATACGTGGTCATCACGGCGTACCTGGGAGAGGACGTGGACGTTACCATCCCCGCTATCATCGATCGTCTTCCCGTGCGCTCCATTGCAGGGCTTGCCTTCTATGAAAGCGTTCCCGTGGAGTCCGTGACGGTCTCCGAGGGGATTCAGATGCTGGAGGAAAACGCCTTCTACTATTGCACCGCCTTGAAGTCCGTCATCCTGCCGAAGAGCCTGAACGCCATCGGGGATAAGGCCTTCTCCTGGTGCAGTTCTCTTGAAACCATTACCCTCCCCGAGGGGATCACCACCATCCCGCCCTATTGCTTCAACCAATGCACCGCTCTGACCAAAGTGTTCTACTCCCAAAACCTTGTGGCTGTGGGAGCCCGCGCCTTCTCCGGGTGCGAAAGCCTTGAGAAGCTGTATTTC
The DNA here is from genome assembly GCA_045589515.1 of Eubacteriales bacterium. Lineage (GTDB taxonomy): Bacteria > Bacillota > Clostridia > Oscillospirales > CAG-382 > Coliplasma. The sequence continues at coordinate 2,243 of JAZNPH010000051.1, forward strand.
GGGGATGAAATGGTATCTCTCGGCGATTACGCCTTCCGCGGCTGTACCAAGCTTGCCACCCTGCGCCTTGGGGGCGACTGCGTCTTTTCCGAAAATGCTATGACCGATCATCCCGATATTCTGACCGTTTTCACCGCCATGGAGTCCCCCTGCTGGACGGCTTGCCAAGAGCTGGGGATCATGCTGATGCACGATGACGGTACCGTCGTTCTGCCGGAAGAGCCCGAGGAGAGCTCCGAAGAGCAATCCGGCGACGTGATCGGCGGCGTATTCGAGGACGAATCCACTGAAGAAGAAACATAACGAAAGATAAATGAGGACAAAACATGAAACCCCTTTCTTTGAACGTATTGCGTAAGAAATACCTGGAGTTCTTTGAGAGCAAGGGCCATCTGAAGATGGATTCCTTCCCCCTGGTACCCCAGGACGATAACTCTCTGCTGTTGATCAACGCAGGTATGGCTCCCCTGAAGAAGTACTTCACCGGGGAGAAGGTTCCGCCCCGCAAGCGTGTAACCACCTGCCAGAAGTGCGTCCGTACTCTGGATATCGACAACGTGGGCAAGACTGCCCGTCACGGCACCTTCTTTGAGATGCTGGGTAACTTCTCCTTCGGCGATTATTTCAAGCCCGAGGCAATTCCGTGGGCTTGGGAGTTTTTGACTCAGGTTTTGGAGATCCCCGCAGACCGTCTGTACCCCAGCGTATACCTGGAGGACGACGAGGCCATCGAGGTTTGGGAAAAGGTTGGCGTCTCCCGCGACCGCATCACCCGCATGGGCAAGGAGGACAACTTCTGGGAGATCGGCTCCGGTCCCTGCGGCCCCTGCTCCGAGATCTATTTCGACCGCGGCGAGAAGTACGGTTGCGGCAAGCCCGACTGTAAGGTAGGCTGTGATTGCGACAGATTCCTTGAGATCTGGAACATCGTCTTTACCCAGTTTGACAGCGACGGCAACGGCAACTATACCCGCCTTGCCAACCCCAATATCGACACCGGTATGGGTCTGGAGCGTCTGGCTGTTGTCATGCAGGACGTGAACAACCTGTTCGAGGTGGACACCGTCCGCAACATCATGCTGAAGGCTTGCGAGATGGCAGGGGTACAGTACGACGGCTCCGCATCCGATAAGGACGTTTCTCTCCGTGTCATCACCGACCATATCCGTACCGCTACCTTCCTCATCAGCGACGGCGTTCTCCCCTCCAACGAGGGCAGAGGCTACATCCTCCGCCGTGTATTGCGCCGTGCAGCCCGCCATGGCAGACTGCTGGGCATTCAGGGGGCTTTCCTGTCCACCCTGTGCGACACCGTGATCCACGAAAGCGGCGAGGCATATCCCGAGCTGGTGACCCGTCAGGAATACATCCGCAAGATCATCCGTCTGGAGGAGGAGCGCTTCAGCCAGACCTTGGATGCAGGCTTGGGTATTCTCGATAAGATGGTGAAGGAAGCCATTGCCGCAGGCAGAACCGCCCTCACCGGCGAGGAGATCTTCCGTCTCTACGACACCTTCGGCTTCCCCGTGGATCTCACCAAGGAGATCATTGCCGAGAAGGGTCTTACCCTGGACGAAGAGGCCTTCCGTGCTCTTATGCAGGAGCAGAAGAAGCGTGCCCGTGAGGCTCGTGCCGCCTTGGGCGATATGAGCTGGGTAGACGATTCCGTGGGCGGTATCGACAAGACCCGTGCCACCGAGTTCGTGGGCTACGAAAACAATACTTACGATACCGAGATCATTACCATCGTCAGCGGCAACGAGCCCTTGTCCGTTCTGGCAGGCGGCAAGGCCGTTGTGGTGCTGGATAAAACTCCCTTCTACGCCGAAATGGGCGGCCAGGTGGCCGACACCGGTGTGATCCGCCAGGCAAACGGTACCTTCCGTGTTGATAACGTGAAGAAGACCGCCGAGGGCGTCTACCTCCACTTCGGTGAAATGGAATCCGGTGAGCTGTCTCTGGGCGCTTGCACCGCCGAGATCGACGGCGTTCGCCGCGAGGCCATCCGCAGAAACCACTCCTCCGTCCACCTGTTGCAGTCCGCCCTCCGCGAGGTTTTGGGCGTACACGTTCAGCAGGCAGGCTCCTACGTAGACGAGGGCAAGGCACGCTTTGATTTCTCTCATCCCACCGCCATGACCTCCGAAGAGATCCTGAAGGTGGAAAAGCTTGTCAACGACGCTATCCTGGCAGGCTACCCCGTGGTAACCAAGATCATGACTCCCGACGAAGCCAGAGCAGACGGTGCAATGGCCTTGTTTGGTGAGAAATACGGCGACGAGGTCCGCGTTGTCTCCATGGGTGAGTTCTCCAAGGAGCTTTGCGGCGGTACTCACGCCGACAACACCGCCAAGATCGGTCTGTTCCGCATCCTGTCCGAGTCCTCCGTAGCCGCAGGTGTCCGCCGTATCGAGGCTTCCACCGGCTACAACTCTCTGGATCTGATGCACGAGGATCAGAAGCTTCTTGTTCAAGTGCAGTCCGCTGTGAAGGCAAACAGCGCAGAGGATATCCTCCACAAGATCGAGGCTCTGCAGACCGAGCTGAAGGCGCAGAAGAAGGAGCTGGAGCGCATCGAGCGTGAGCAGGTAGGCGGAAAGCTGGAATCCGCTTTGAATTCCGCAAAGACCGTCGGCGCCGTCCGTCTGGTCACCGCTTCCTTTGAGAACGTTCCCATGGATGCTCTCCGTACCTCTCTGGACGGTTTGGTAGCCAAGGCTCCCGACGCCGTCTTCGTGCTGGCAACCGTCAAGGACGGCAAGGTACAGCTGGCGGCCTCCTGCGGTAAAGCGGCCCTCTCCCCAGGCGTCCATTGCGGCAATCTGCTGAAGAAGATCTCTCCCATCGTAGGCGGGGGCGGCGGGGGCCGTCCCGGCCGCGCAACCTCCGGGGGTAAGGACCCCGAGGCACTGCCCGAAGCTCTGGGTGCGGCAGAGGAGGCCA
>JAZNPH010000052.1:0-9311 GCA_045589515.1 Eubacteriales bacterium
AGTCCAGATTGATATCAAACTTTGCCATCAGGTGAACAAAACCAAGGTCTATCACGTTGTCGTTTTTGGGACGCTGGCCAAACCAGCGCGCAAACATATAATCGTCCTTACTCATGTCGCCGGTGAGCGTGATCGGGATAGCGGTCAAAACTGAGTCAGGGCTTGCAAGGCTTGCGGGATAGTAGGCAAGGAAGCCGTGATGCGGATTGGGGTTTCCGTCCTTGTCCACGTTCTGCCAGCGCATCGGGCTGTCTGCTTTCCATTTGCCCGTGCTCTTGTTGTAGGTGAGCGTAGTCTCATCCCACCAAAGGTAGGTGCCGGGCTTTTCGGGGTTTTCAAATTCGTATAGCTGGTCGTACACGTTGTAATCAGCGCCGTACCAGCTGACGACTTGGATCTTGTCGCCGTTGTCAAAGACATATTGATTATCCTCCGGGCTTGTGACCGCAAACGCCACAAGGGGCGAGCGGTACATAAATCCGAAAACCATGGCCATACAGAGCGCGAGACTAAGCAGTGATATTAAAATTGGCTTTTTCTTCATTTTCATAAGCCTCAATTCTCCTTTACTTAAGTCTTTTTACTCTGTTACTTCTCCCGTATAGGTGTTGCCGTCGCTAAATTCGTTAATGGTGATGTCTCCAATACTGCCGTAGACGTGAGCGATCATGGGAACGGTATCGGAAACGACGTCGCTGTTGCCATCGTCGATGCGGATATAGATGACTGCTTCCTTTGCTCCGGTCCAGAAATCGGTATCGAACAGATTTTCGCCGTCCTCCTTAAGGGTCACTTCAAGCATACCGGTTTCATCGCCGGTGACAGACACTACGGCAAGCGGGAACTCCGGCTCATAGGCTCTGCCGCTGCCGCCGCGATTTATGGGATCGTAGGTATATCGTACAAAGGCTTGCACGTTATCGGCCGAGATCAGCTTTGCCAGGCTTGCGGGAGAAATGCGGAAGTGAACCTGAGTCGTGCGGCTCGTATAGTCCATCAGAATCTTCCCATCGGTGTACTGCGGTACAAAGGTGAGGGACTGGATACGGTTGGCGAAGTGGTTTTCCAGCTTTTCCAAACGGCTCTTGATGGCCGTGATCTCGTTCTCGATGGAGGTGACCTCGCTTTGCAGGTTGTTTGTTGCGGCTGTGATGGCTGCGGCGATGACATCGTCGATGACACCGTTGTTTTCTTCAATAGCCTCCTCAATGGCTGCTTCGTAAGCGGCGGTGAGGTCTTTCTTCGCCTGTTCAAGTGCTGCCTGCTGTGCGGCAACGGCGTCGGCAAGCTCCTCGTCGGGAGCGGTGCCTGCCATGGCGTCAAGCTCTGCCTGCAAAGCTGCGATCTCGGCGTAAACCTTCTGCAGTTCGCCGTTTACCCAAGTCTTCATAGCGGCCTCGGAGGTGGTGATGGCATCGGAGACAGCATTGGTGTATGCTGCTTCGATCTCGTCTTTAGCGGTGGAGATCGCGGTTGTATAAGCGGTCGTTACGTTATTCGTGGCTGCTTCGATCTTTGCGGCGTAGTCGGCACCGAGCTCGGTGCGCAGAGCGTCAACGGCGGCCTTGATATCGGTTGCGATCTTGTTATTGACACGGGTCTCAAGGACGGTGATCGCCGCGTTGATCGCTGTAATGTCGCCCTTGATGCCGTCGATGGCAGTCTGAACTGCTTCGTACTGTTCAAGGGTTGCGAAGGTGGCGGTTGCCCAATCCTCGGTTGCCTGCAGCCGGGTATCCACATATGCTTCAAGCGCGGTGATCTTACCCTCAAGCGCGGTATCCTTGGCTTTGAGCGTCTCAATACTTGCCTTGACGGTGGTGAGCTCGCCTTCAAGGGTAGCCTTGAGGCTGTCCAGCTTGTTCAGGAGATTCTGCTCCACAGCATCGATTTCATCACCCATCTCCTTCTTCACCTTCTCCACCTCGGTATGGATGAGGTCGATCTGAGCCTGCAGATCGGCGGCGGTGGTCTGCAAGGACTTGACGTAGGTATCAAGCTGAGCATCCACTGCCTTCAGGTCTTCGATGGAGCTATTGATGGCGGTGATCTGTTGGTTGATGGAGGCGATTTCCGCTTCGATATACTCCAAGCGAGCCTTGAGCAGCTTCATTTCGCTGTTGATGGTATCGATCTGTGCCTGAAGGGTATCCTGTGCGGTCTTGACGGCTGTGGCGATCTCTGCGTCAAGCGTTCCGTTGTTGCTATGGATGGCATCCTCGATGGCTTTCTTGTAAGCGGCGGTCAAGTCGGTTTCTGCCTGTGCAAGGTCTGCTTCCAGGTCTGCAAGCTCTTTTTGGAGCGCGGTATCGCCCTGGGTCACGTGGGTCTGCAGTGCGGTGATCTTGCCGTCCATCTCCGATTTGGTGTAATAGCCCTCCGCCAGAACGCCGTTCACCCAAGTTTTCATAGAGGCCTCGGAGGCGGCGATAGCGGTCTTGATGGCGTCGGTATAAGCCGTGGTGATTGCTTCGGAAGCAGCGGCAATGGCGGCCTTGTAGCCATCGGTGATCTCGGTCACCTTGATTGCCACGTCCCCATTCACCCATGCAACGGCTGCGGCGATGTCTTCGTCGATCTTCTTGGTCAGCTTGGTTTCAAGGGCGGTGATGCTATTCTGCGTGCTCTTGATCAGAGCATTGATCTCGGAAATGGCGGTCTGCACCTCTTCGTACTGCGCAAGGGTTGCGAAGGTTGCCTTTGCCCAGTCCTCGGTTGCTTGGATCTCGCCGTCTGCGTAGGTCCGAAGATCGGTGATCTTCCCTTCCAGCTCGGCATCCTTTGCCAAAAGTGCGGTAATCGTGTTCTGAATGACAGCGATCTGATCTTCCAAGGCCGTTTTCACGGTGTTCAGCTCCTTCAGCACCTTCTGCTCGGATGCGGAGAGCTTCCCTTCCAGCGCGGTCTCCAATGCGGAAATTGCATCGTTGGTTGCATCGATCCGAGACTGCAGGTCGGCGGCGGTGGTCTGCAAGGACTTGACGTAAGCATCAAGCTGAGCATCCACGCCCTTCAATTGGTCGATAGAGCTATTGATGGCGGTAATCTGTTGGTTGATGGAGGCCACGTCTGCTTCCACAAGATCCAAACGAACCTTGATGTTCCAGATCTCGCTGTTGATGGCGTCGATCTGTGCTTGCAAATGATCCTGTGCGTTCTTGACGGCCTCGGCAATCTCTGCGTCGATCTTCCCGTCGTTCCCGTGGATCGCATCTTCGATGGCTTTCTTGTAAGCCGCGGTCAGGTCGGTTTCTGCCTGTGCAAGGTCTGCTTCCAGGCCTTCAAGCTCCTCCCGAAGCCCGGTATCGCCCTCGGTCACGTGGGTCTGCAGGGCGGTGATCTTGCCGTCCATCTCTGCCTTGGTGTAATAGCCTTCGGCAAGAATGCCGTTCACCCAAGTTTTCATAGAGGTCTCGGAGGCGGTGATGGCGGTCTTGACGGTATCGGTATAAGCCGCGGTAATCTCATCCTTGGCGGTGCGGATGGCTACGGTGTAGCCGTCGGTGATCTCGGCCACCTTGGTGGCAACGTCTTCATTCACCCCCGCAACGGCCGCGGCGATGTCGTCATTGATCTTCTTGGCCAGCTTGTTTTCCAGGGCGGTCAGGCTGTCCCGGGTGCTCTCGATCAGAGCGTTGATCTCGGAAAGGGCGGTCTGCACCTCTTCATACTGCGCAAGGGTCGTGAAGGTCGCCTTTGCCCAATCCCGGGTTGCTTTGATCTCTGCTTCTACGTAGTCCCAAAGGTCGGCGATCTTCCCATCAAGCTCGGCATCCTTTGCACGCAACGCGGCAATGGTGTTATCGATGGAAGCGATTTGGCCTTCCAAAGCTGTTCTCACGGTGTTCAGCTCGTTTAACACCTTCTGCTCGGATGCGGAGATCTTTCCTTCCAGCTCGGTCTTAAGCGTATCGATCTTTTCGTTGGTGGTATTCAGCTGTGCCGAAAGGCCATCGGTTGCGGTTTGCAGTGCGTCGATGTAGCCCTTAAGCTGGGTATCTGTTGCGGTAAGACCCTCGATCGCGGTCTGAACGGTAGCGATCTGGCCTTCCAGGGCGGTCTTTGCCGCTTCAAGCTGTGCGATCACAGCGTTATCCCCTGCGGTGATATCGTTGCCGAGGGCGGTCTTTGCTTCGTCCAGCGCGGAGCTTACGTCTTCGATGGATGCCTGCAGGCCTGTCTTTGCATTTTCAAGAGCCGCGAGCTTCTCGTCCGTGGTGGTGTCCTTGCTTTGAAGGGTTGCAATAACGGTATTTGCTTCCGCGATCTTGCCTTCCAGCTCGGTCTTGGTGACGTTCAGGCTGTGGAGAGTTGCTTTCTCGGAAGCGGAAAGCTTCTCTGCGAGCTCTTTCTCTGCCTGCTCAAGCGCGGCTTTGAGTTCGTCTATTCTTGTATTTGTTTCGGTAATCTGTTTTTGGAGTTCGGCTGCAGCTGCCTCCAGCGCACGGATGGCGTCTGCGTTTGCCTTGATGAGAGCAGAAAGCTCGGTGTTCAAAGCGGCGATTCTGTCCTCGATGGCTTTCTTGTTATCGGCATCTGCCTTTGCAAGCGCGGTGTTCAGAGCGGCGATCTGCGCCTCAATGGCGGCCTTGCTGTCTGCATCTGCACGGGTCAGCGTTGCCTCCAGGGCGGTGATCTGTGCCTCGATCGCCGTCTTGTTGTCGGCGTCAGCCTGAGCGAGCACGGATTCCAGGGCGGTGATTCTGTCTTCGAACGCCTTCTTCTGATCGGCGTCTGCCTTTTGGAGCTCTCCTTCCAAGGCAGTGATCATGTCCTCGATGGCCTTCTTGTTGTCGGCATCTGCCTTGGCAAGTGCGGATTCCAGGGATGTGATCTGTGCTTCAATGGCGGTCTTATTGTCTGCATCTGCCGTTTCAAGGGCAGTTTGGAGAGCGTCGATCTGTGCTTCGATCACGGTCTTGTTATCAAAGTCAGCCTTTTCAAAGGATGCCTGCAATGACGTGATCTGATCGGTGATGACCTTCTCGCTTGCGGTGTTGGCTGTCTTTGCATCCTCGATCGCCTTGTTCGCCTCGGCGATCTTATCCTCAAGCTCGGTCTTGGTTGCATTCAGCTTGTCCAACGCTTCTTTGTCGGATGCGCTGATGTCAGCCCCGATCTCCGTGCGGAGCTCTTCGATGGATGCGTTCGTCGCATTCAGCTTGGTCTGAAGCTCAGCGGCGGTGGCTTCAAGGGTGTCTATGTAGCCGCCAAGCTGGGTGCTTGCGGATTCAAGCGTGGGAAGGGTTGTTTTGATGGCACCGATCTGTTCTTCGATGGTTGTGATAGAGCTGTCAACCGCATTCTGCGAGGACTTGGTCACCAGCGCAATACCGCCGAGAACGACTCCCGTAACCGTCAGCAGTGCGATTGCTGCATACGCCACTGCCTTTACTTTTGCATTTTTGAAAATTCCCATTGTGTTTCTCCTTTTTGCGTATCCGTTTCATCGCAATACTCGTGTCTCCCCCACTCACTCCGAGGGAGCTTTCCTTGCGATGGTTCAACCTTGCTTTAAATTGTATGCGGCAAGCATATCATCGATTGCTTTCTGATGCTCTTGCACTGTAAAATCCTTGAAATCGGCAAGAAGCCTTCTGCCGATGGCTCTGTAATCCATTGCAAGAACCTTTGCAACCTTTGTTCTTCTCAGCTCCTTTGGAACTCCGAAAAGAAGCATAATGCTGTTCATGGCTCCCTCGATTCTTGCGGGAAGATCCGGCGAATGATCGGTTGTCATTAAAGTCGAGTATTCGATACCCGAAGCAATGCTCTCGGCCTTAACGTACTGATCATCCGTCCAATCCTTGCAATACTCACCGAACACCTTTTTCAGCTTTTCGGTATCGTTTTTGCGGATGGTATCAAGGGTCATGGGGTGGGAATACGCAGAAAGGAAAAAATCTCGCATCTGCTCATTCTCCTCTGCAACTGCCGCCATGGTCGTCAACTCCAGGCAATAGGCAAGCAGTGAGCTTTTTCCCTCGTCGGTGGCATCCTCCATCATTTGCCATTGAAAATCGCACATCATCGTTACAAGCACGTCAAGAATGTGCTCCTTGGTGGGAAAATGGAAGGTGAAATTTCCCGTGCTGATCCCGGCTTTTTTCGAAAGTGCCGCCACGGTCGTTTTGGAAAAGCCCTGTTCAAAGAACATTTCCGTTGCGGTTTTGATGATCAATATTCGTGTTGGATTTTCTTTTCGATATCTTGCCATACCGTTTTTCTCCTCTCGCGAACTATATACAGTATTCATTTCTTTTATAGGATATGTGCTAATTATATCATAAATTTTGAAAATTGCAATAAGTTGGATGTAATTTTTTCCTCTCGGAAGAAAAAATTACGGTATACTCATAATAAAAAAGGCATCGGAGCAAGATCCAATGCCTTGACAGATATTGCCGGTGGCGCGGGCGGGGCGTTTCACGAACTCCGAGGGGACTCCCCTGCCGAAATTTTGCGGGAGAAAATAGGGTAAAGCGGGGGTCAAAAAATGCTTGGGCGATAGGTTTACATAACGTTTTTATTGGAGCGCAAATTTGAGGGATGCGGGGAGCGAAGCAGAGGGGTTGGGAGTGATCCGGCAGCATGGACGGGCAGACCGGGTCGGGTGGGAGCAATTCAACGAATCCGCAAGCGATATGTGGATAAACCGTCAGAAGGTGATGGTAATGTAGTAGGTTTTTGTGATGGTATGCCCCACCGCGTTGCGGTCTTCCCGCCGGAATTGCATGGTTCGTACGGGACATTTCTTATTGACCATCTGTCCGCCCACGGAGCCTGCCTGCTTTGCGGTCAGGTCGCCGTTGTAGCCCTGCTTCAGAGTAACGCCCACTTCGCTTGCCGCTTCCATCTTGAACTTGTCAAGAGCGGACTTTGCTTCGGGAACAAGAGTCTTGTTGCTTGCCATGTTTATTCTCCTTTTTTATCGATTGAGAGTTTTTGTCAGAGGTTTTCCCTCGCCATTAGTATGAGAAAAAAGAAGATTTTTATGATTGGGAATGGTTGGAAAATAATGATTGCCTTTCGATGCAAAACGTGGTATGATAAATAAGGAGAGCGAAAACGTTCATGTTTTTTTGATAATGCAACGCGAGAAACGTTTTTTCTGTATATTGGGATGAAAGGCTCTTTGAGAAGGAGGGTACATTGATGGATGAGCGGATCATAGCGTTATTTTGGGAACGCTCCGAAGAAGCGATCCGAGAGACGGAGAATGTCTACGGACGGTATTTGCACTACATTTCCTACGGGATCTTAAAAAATGACGAAGATGCCAAGGAGACAGTGAACGACGTATATCTGAAGGCTTGGAACGTGATCCCGCCCCAACGTCCCAATCCGTTGAAGGCCTTCTTGGGACGAATGGCGAGACAGCTTTCCATCAACCGCTTGGAAGAACGGTTGGCGCAAAAACGGGGCGGCGGGCAATATGCCCTGGCCTTGGAGGAGCTGGAGGAATGCATTTCCCATCCGCACGAGGAAGATCCGGCGGACAGGATCGCCTTGCAAGATGCTTTGAACAAGTTTTTACGCTCTCTGCCGAGGGAGGCGCGGAGGATCTTTCTGCGGCGATACTGGTATATGCAATCGGTGGAAGAAATTGCAAAAGCGCTGTCCGTCAGCGAAAGCAAGGTGAAATCCGTTTTGTTTCGCACGCGGAAAAAGCTGAAGGAGTATTTGAAAAAGGAGGGATTTACGGTATGACGGGCAAGGATCTGATGTTGGCATTAAATGGCGCGGAACATGAAATGGTGGAAGACGCCATGAAGAAAAAGGTTTCGAGGTGGCTGCGGTACGGCACTGCGGCGGCGTGCTTGCTGGTGGTGCTGGGCCTTTTAGGTGCGCTGTCGTGGGGGTATTGGAGAACCGATTATCTACCTGTGGAAAGCGGTACATCTTCGGGGTCCTTGTATTACGGCAACGGGGACAGCGGCGGAGGCGGCATTTCGGCGGCGGTGACCGACGTAGGCGTTTCTGTTACAGCAAAGCCGTTGGGGCTGCTTCCCGATAGTTACACCTTCTACGACGATATGCAACAAACCGCGTTTTGTCTTTTGCGTGTGGAAACGGTAACGGTGTTGAAGGGGGAGCGAGTGCCGGAAGAATTGTATCTGGTGATCCCCGAAGGGTTCAAAACGGACTTTATGCGGTATGATCTGTTCGGATTGGTGGACCTGATGCAATACACCTACGAGGTGGCGGTGATTTACAACAAGACGCAAAACTGCGCCGAGCAGATGCACGGGGTGCTCTTTGGGTTCAGTCCCTACACCACCGTAGGCAGTCCCGGAGGGGATATGATGGCGTTCCGTGAAGATGGTGGGTTTGACGCTTCCCTTTGGAATGCCACGGAGGCTTGGCGGACGACAACCAAAGATGCCGTAGAGAGCTTGGACGAGGAGTTCGATCTGGAGACATTTGAGGAGCTGGAACGGCAGGCGGCGGATCGCTTGAAGAGAGGTATTTCCGTCACCTACCTTGCGGACGTAGAGGGGGAAGCGGCAGAAGCGGTAAAATACGCCACGGATCTCAGGAACGGTGTTTATAGCGCTTCTTCCTATAATTTGCTATATCTCGGTCCTACCGTGCAAATGACCGCAAGGCGTTATCTGAACGGGTTCGCCACCAACGAAACCGTTTACGTCTGCGGCGGATACTCCAACGGCAAGCGCACGGAGGATCATGCAGAGTATTCCAAAGCCGGGTTCACCGAAGAGGATCTAGGGCGGCTTCCCAACCTTCGGAGTGCTGTGGAGGCGGTAAAAAAAGGATTTGATGAAGGGCTTGTAGTGCCTCCGCACATTGAGGGCTACCAGGAGATGAAGCTCAGAGGCTACGGGATCTTCGGGTGGTACGCCAAAACGGAAGAGGGCGTTTTGGGGATCGTGCGGGTGAATTTCCGTTACGGAAGCCATTACGACGACACCTACTACGTGATGGAATACGGTGCGGACTCCTGCTACCTGATAGAGCGGGATGAGCTTTTGGAACTGTTGGGAGAGTACGAGACGGACTTCATTTACGACGGAGCATACAACGAGTGTGGGAAGGATTGGCATCCAGTAGAGGCGTAACAGGGTAAGCGGCAAATAACGATTGAAAAATGTTTGCGTTCGTCTTGTTGCAAGCAGAAAAGAATATGCTATTCTCGGGCAAAACCGATACAATAATTATCCCCCCGTAAAACGGGGGGTATTTCATTTTCGGGCAAAGCCCTAAACGCTACTGGCTACGCACAAGTGCGTTTTAGATTGGCCTGCCAGCCATGCAACTATTACTTACTACCCGTAAACGGGTCCCGTGGG
>JAZNPH010000053.1:0-11536 GCA_045589515.1 Eubacteriales bacterium
GAGGGAGCTACCTCGGAGAACTACAGGGTGAGCACCGGGGTCTCGGGTACCAGGCTCAACGGGCATTCCACCGAGAAGGGAACCCCCAAGCGGAGCGCCACCAGACCCCAAAGCAGGCAGGCGATCCAACGGGGCGAACGCCCCTTGATGATCAAACGCACCAGCAGCACCGCCCCGATCAGCCAGGACGACGCTATGCTTACGTTCAGTAATTGAATAAAGAATTGTGTCATTGTTATGATCATTCCTTTCGTAGCCCGCCGGGGCGGGCGTTCGCGAAAGATTTTGTGAGCGAAGCCACAAAATCATGTTTGAAAAAGGATCCCTTTTTCAAACCTTCCCTCCTTTTACGCGAAGAAAGCTCAAAAAAGTATAAGTTATCGGGTAATATAAACGGTGTTTTTTGCCTGTGTTGCAGGTCCCCCAGCGGCACCATAACGGCGCCGCTGTTTTTGGTGTTTGATGGCGTTATTTCAAAAGCTCCGGGTCGGATTATCCGGCGTTCACCAGATACACGTCTGCGCGATTTACATGGTAAGCAACAAAATAGAAGTTGCCATCCATGCCGCAATACATTCTACCCATTAAGACGTCTTCAAATATCTTTTTGCCGACCATAATGTCCTGGGGTCTATAGACGATCGTGGTTTTCAATCCGTCTCCGTAATGGAATTCCACCCGGCCCCACGTCGATTCGCTCTGATACACCGTAGTCATCATAAAGCGAGAGGTTGCCTTGCCGGAAAGATCATAGGTGGAGAAGATCGCCTGATCCACAGCTCTTCCCGTATTCGTTCCGGTGTAGTCGGTAATGGAAATACCTGCGGAGGTGATTGCACGCACGGAAATATTCTCGTTTGCGTTTTTGTTGATCAATAACGTAGCGGTATCTCTGTCCAATGTAACAAAGACTTCGTTGCCGGTTACGAACTGATACGGTGCGGAATTTCCCGTAAGCAGAGTTTTGTCCAAGGTATACAAGAGCCCTTCCCGAGACTGGTATAAGACGGTATCTCCGTACCGAATCAGGCTTCCGGAGCTGTCATAACCGTATCTGAACACGGGATATTCCGCTTCCAAGGTTGCAGAGGCAAAGCCATTGGAAATATCCAATTGATAAACGACTCCTTTGCCTGCTAACATATACAGCGTATTTCCGCAAATTTTCACATCAAGGACATTGTTAATGGCGCGTTGCGGCAGAACAATTCCGTCGTTCAAGCGAATTAGTCTATCGCCTACCGCGAAATAATAGTTGCCGTCGCCATCGGCAAAGAAATCTCCGGGAAGCCCGATATTGCCTTTGGAAGGATCACCTTCGAAGAAGAAATTATACTCCATAACGCCGTTGGGACCGATGTCGAAGGTAAAGACTTTTTCCAACGTCGTCTCTTTCTCTGCGGGCGCAGGAGCCTTGCAGATCAAGCACTCCGCTTTGGGATTCTCGATGGCATCCAGATCTCTGAATTCCACATCGGAATACCCCGGATCAATGCGGTAGATTCTTGTGCCGTCGGTGTAGATCAGAATAGCATATAATTTGCCGTCCGCTCCGGGAACAACTCTGCAGCTGTAGACTCCTTCGAAAACGTTTTCACCGATCGTAACGGTTTCCAGCGAGACGCTGGTGCAGACCGCCTCACCAATAGCCACATGGCAGGGGATATCCTTGCCGCAAGAAAACTCCGTCAACTTGAATTCAGAAACAAGGTTTCCCGCTTTGTCGTATTGGTAGAAGATCTCTTCTCTGATGCGATGTCGCTTCGCGGGATCGGTTCCGTACCATTTCTCTTGTATTTCGCGAATCGTTGATACACCGCCCAACCGGCTCAGAATCAATGGCTCGTTCGTCATTGAATGCGTAACGCCGCCTATGGTCACCCCATACGTCACGTCTGCCTCCGCATTCAGAACGCCTACCTTCTGTCCGGTGTGGGAATAGATATCGTTCCCGAACAGCACCTTGGGCTTTCCGTCCTCGGATATAAACAGATAATAGTATTCACCGTATTTTGCCGCAGGGAGCGCCGCAGAAGAAAGGACTTTCCCGGTAATATCATAGGCAACAAGCTCGCCCTTTTGCCCGGAAAAGCTTTTGTATGCGACGTAAATAGTACCGTTGTAAACGGCCACAGAGCTCACACTGCGATCCCCTGTGTCGTTGGGATCGATCAAGCGGAAGCCCTCTGAATCCCGCAAGCGAAAGAGCCCCTCACCGACTACGCAGTAAATGTCCTCATTAAGATCCACAAGAAAGCGCGTGGGGGTTATTATTTGTCCGTAAAAGGATTCCCCGATGTTATATTGCAAGAAAATGGGAGAACGGGGATCGTTCACCGGGATCTCGTCCACCAATTCCATGGTCGTCTCTTTTTCCGAACGTACCTTCCGCTCTATATACACCGCATTATTTGCGATATCAACACGGATCTCCACACCGGGGCAGAATACGTCGAAGATGGACTGCAGCTCTACCTTGGGGATCAACAGCTCGTCGCGATGGTACTCCACCTCCCAGCCGTAAGCCCACTCCTCGTCTCCGTACATAATACAATGCTCGCCAAAGTACACGAAGCACTGCTTGCCATCCAAGGTGATGGACACACCGCCATCCACTTGCTCTACAGTTCCGCCCAAAGCCTGCAAGACTTGGACGATGGGAAGCATGGTGTTTTCGCCGTAGGCGGTAACGGTGTACTTGGGAGTCATCTCCGTACCGTTTACCACCACCTTCACCTCTCTGGACAAGAAGGTATTGCGGTAGTCCTCCAAAGAATACGCCGCGTAGACCTGTTCCTTGGTGGGGTAATCGATCTTTGCAGTCACGAAGTAAGCGTTCCCCGCTTCTGTAAGTGCCATCAACGTGACGGGAGCGGTTTCTGCGGAGAATACAACGATATCTGTCACCTTGCAGGAGAAGCCCTGCCCTTTCAGGTAAGCCTCCATGGCGGCGAAATCGGTTGCAAGCTCCACAAACTCCTCAGACAACAGGACGGGAGTTGCTTCCATGTAATACAGGAGCTTGTGATTGATCGGTATTTCATATCCGCGGCCCAAATGATCCCCCAACGGATCGTTCAGCAGTTGTCTCAGATCATCCTGCTCTTCGTAATATATCTCGAAAAGAATGGGGAGATTTCTGTCGTCGGTTTCCTCGGTGGCGGGAGTCGCCGCCTCGTGGGTAACGCCGCCGGTGATGGCGTAGATCTCGCCGTGCTCGGCAAAGAACATCACCAAGTAGAGGGTGCCCTCCTTGCCGTGGAAGATCTGGTACTCCACCACGTTTTCAAAGATTACTTCGTTGACCTTTATGGTGTAAGGCCGATAATAACGAACAGTTGCATAGTTTCCGCTATACTCGTTGGTCCAGTAGCGGATCTCACAGGGCTGATACTGATACGGCTGTTCAATGCTCACCTTGATGCGGGAGACCACTTCCTTGTTTTCGTTTTGCAGGATATAGATATCCTCGTTCAAATAACGATCTTCATACCAAAGAGAATCGCCGCCGCTCAAAACGTATTTGGAACCGTTGGCAGTGCCTCTGACCACCGAATCCTTGGACAATTTCACACCGTCGTTGATGCGAAGGATCCCGTTATATACGTCCTTGTAGAAATTTCCTTTACCGTCGGTGAAAATGGACTCCTCCATGATCAGCTCGCCGAATTCCGGATAGCCGTTGGTATACGCCCACAGGCTGATGGGATAGTCGGGGCCACAACCAAATCGAAGTGCCAATTCCATGGAAAGCTCCTCTTCGGGCGGAAGCTCATCGGAAGGCTCGGGCTGATCCGTCAATTGGATATCGGAATACCCCATGTTGATCCGGTAAAGATCGCAATGATCCAAGTAATATGCTGCGTAGTAAGCGTTACCGTATACGTCGAAGAATACTCTTCCCTGCAACAGATTCTCAAAGGTCTGACCTCCGATCATAGTGCGAACCGGCGTGTATGCGTTTACCGTATAAACCTCATTGCCCCAGGTGTAATCAAGCTTGCAGGAAACGGTAACGCCGGGATACCTCACAGTGTGGGAAAATCTGTTTTTGATATTCCCGATGCGATCGTAGGAAGAATAGATGGTATTATCGCTTCCTTTTCGTTTGCTCTCCGCAACGGCAGTTCTGAAGCCCGAAGCGGCAGGAACATAGCAATAGAAAGACTCCCCTTGATAAATCGTCAATAGGTTATTTTCCATTCGAACGGTCACGGAATCGTTTTCCGATTGCTTGATCACGTAGGGCATTTCGGACTCGTCGAGCAATCTTCCGTCCACGTCATATGCCTTCCCTTGCTCAAAAACAATGGGTGTACCATCTATCAAGCCAAGAGAGCCGCTGGGAAGATTGTCGTACTTCGCTATCAAAGTGGGCGTTTCAAATCCGGTGGAAACATCGTAATGATACAAAATACTGTACAAGCCGGTGTTTCCCGCTTTCAAAACATAGAAATCATTTTCCATGATCTCTATATCATAGAATTGAGATCCGGAAATAAACGGGAATTTCGCGCCATCGTTTACGCGGATAAGTTCGTTGTCGGCCACCTGATAAAACACGCCGTTCCCATCGGTATATGCAGATCCGTATACGATGACATCCGCGCTGGACGGGTCATCGTAGAACATGAAATTGTACTCCATGATACCGCCAATACCGATGTCAAAGGACAGCACCTTTTCCAAGGTTGTCTCTTTTTCCTCGGGTTTCACAATCTCTACGGGAGGCTCGGAATCCTCGGGTTCGGAGACTTCGGGCTCCGATTCATCGGGTTCGGAAACCTCGGGTTCGGATTCGTCCGGCTCGGATTCATCGGGACGAGAGGGCGACCGATAGCCGCAGGTGTCGCAAGAGATTGCCCAATCGGTAAACTCGACCTCCGACATCCCGGGAGTGATTTTGTAAAGCTTTGCTCCGTCGGTATAGACCAGCAGCGCATACAGCTCTCCTTCACCGCCGGCAAAAATGTAATAGCTGTAAACGTCCTCGAATACCTGCTCACCAATAGCAACCGTTTTCAATGCCGCCGCCTTGCAGGTGACGCCATCGATTTCCACGCGGCAAGGAAGTTCCAAGCCACAGCCCAAGTCGGTCACCTTAAATTCCGCGATCAGGGTTCCGGACTCGTCATACTGATGGTAGATCTCCTGTACCATGACGTGTTTGATGCCGTCCTTGGAAACAACCGACTTACGAATATTCTCCTTCACTGTCAGCAAGCCGCCTCTTTGGCATACGATCGTAGGGGGATTGGCCATGGTATGGGTAACACCGCCAATGGTAATGCCGTAGGGCTCTGCGCCTTCACCGGAAGGTGTGAGAACCGATTCTACGATCCTGCGGTCCGGCGTATATACATAATCGCCGACTTGGATCAAGGGTTCTCCGTCATCCGTGCGGAAAACACTGATCGGAACATTCGTGCTCTCTATCGTGTACCCCATCTGGCGCGCTACGTGTCCGTTGGTGTAGCCGACACGGCTTTCGGCATAGAGCCAGGGTTTTCCGGTTGCGCGATTATCCGCATAAGAAAACGCCACGTAAGCTTGATTGCTGTACATCGCCAGGGATATTGTGGAATATTTTCTGCCTTTTTTTAACTCTATAAGAGGTTTTTCGATGACGGATTGGGCTTTGTCCGAACCAAGTTTGTACCACTCTCCGTCAAGAATAAAGTACAACTGTCCTTCCGTAGCCATTGCCACTGCATCGGGGGCGATGATCCGTGCATCCGAAGGATCTTTATCGTATCCTAACGCAATAACAGAAAGATCTGAGCCTACCGGAATATCGCTGATCAGCTCTAAGGTGGTTTTTCGTTCGGTTTCTTCGGGAGAGGTCGATTCCTCCGAAGAGGTATTCGGCGCACTTTCCTCGTTCATGGGCGCGGTGAAGAACAGCACCGCCACCAGGGCGCAGAGGAGCACGCTTACGATGATGACCCAAAGAAGGGGTCGTTTGTAATTCATTGTCTTTTTCACGCGCTCTTTCACACTCACTTCTCCAAATGCGATGGGGCATGCGGCGAGAAAGCTCCGCTTGGAGGCACATTCCAGCAATGCGGTGGCGTATTCCTTGCGGTAGTCTGCGGCAGCGTTTTTCAGCACTTTTTCGTCGCAGGCGTACTCAATGTCCTTGCAGAAAAGGACGAAGGCGATCCACACCAGGGGATTGAACCAATGGAGGGCCAGGATGCAGTAGGCAATAGGCTTTACCAGGTGATCCATCCGCTTGATATGGGCTTTTTCATGGGCAATGATGTAGGGCTCACTTGCGGTAGACAGGCCGTAGGGCAGGTAGATCCGGGGACGGAAGAAGCCCAGGACGAAGGGCGTGTCGATCCCCTCGCAACGGCGGAAGCCACGCTCATCGGGCACGAACACCAGCACCCGCTTTTTCAGGATCAGATAATTCACCAGGGCGTACCCTGCCAGTGCCAGCACCCCTGCCAGCCAGATCCCGCTTGCCGTCGTGGCAAAGGAGATCCCGCTTCCGTGGGAGGGGTTGCCGGGGGTGGAGGTAGGCCCCATCATCCCTGCGGGGATAGATTCCTCGGAAGTTTCTTCAAGAGATTCTTCTTCGGATTCCTCGGACTCTTCGGAGGACTCTTCGGAGGACTCATCATAGGATTCTTCTTCGGAGGATTCTTCAAAAGATTCCTCGGGCTCCTCGGATTTATCGGGTTCTTCCGAGGGCTCAGAAGATGGCTCGCGGGAAGGCTCTTCGGAAGGCGCTTCCGAGGGTTCTTCGGAATAGGAAGGTTCAAAAGAAGGTTCTTCCGAAGGCTCAAAGGAAGGCTCCTCGGAAGGCTCCAAAGACGGCTCCTCGGAAGGCTCGTCGGAAGGTTCGCTTTCCTCCGTCTCGGAGCTGTCTTCCGTGGGACGGGATACGTTCCCCATCTCGCTCACGGGAGGAGCGGGAATGCTTTCCGTCTCGGAGGGAGCTTCCTCGGAGAAATCCAGGGTGATCTCCGGAGTTTCGGGTACCAGGCTCAACGGGCTTTCCACCGAGAAGGGAACCACCAAGCGGAGCGCCACCAGCCCCCAAAGCAGGCAGGCAATCCAGCGGGGCGAACGCCCCTTGATGATCAAACGCGCCAGCAGCACCGCCCCGATCAGCCAGGACGACGCTATGCTTGCGTTTAACAATTGAATAAAGAATTGTGTCATCTCAACGGGCCCCCTTGTCTATGATCCTACGGATCTCCTCCACGTCTTCTTCGGAAAGGTTCTGCTGTTTGGCAAAGGCGGCTACGAAAGCGGGCAAGGAGCCCTCAAACCGCTTTTCCATCATTTCCTCCAGCTCTGCGAGCTGTACCTCGTCCTTGGTGACCAGGGAGGTGATCACGGGATGCTCGTTTTTCAAGACTCCCCGCTCCTCCAGACGCTTGATCACCGTATAGGTGGTGGTGCGGGACCACTCCAGCTTTTCCTTACACAAAACTGCCAGCTGTGCGCAGGTCACGGGCTCGTGCTCCCACAGGATCAGACAAAAACGGTATTCACTTTCAAAAACCTTTGGAATCTTCTTCATGGGAATCAGTCCTTTCATAGTGATAGTTATTCCTTTTGTAGCCCGCCGGGGGCGGTCACAATGTTTGAAAAAGGATCCCTTTTTCAAACATGTCTATCTTGTTCGACAATCAAATTCTAACACATTAGACAGCCCCTGTCAAGAGGGGAATAAGAAAACCCCTGTTTTTCACAAAAAAGACAGGGGTTTTTTGGTTATTTCGTGTAATCGGGGGCGTCGCGGAAGGTGAGAGTATCGGTTTCCGTGGCTTCGCTTTCTAAAATCAGGATCTCGTTGTCCCCTTCCTTCAAGAAAGGCGCAGGGATATACAGGGCGTATTGGGGGCCTGCGTCGGTGTAATATCTGCCGATATTGATGCCGTTCACCACCACGAAGCCCTTGTGAAGCCCTCGAGTGGACAGGAAGGTGTCACAGGGGGTGCCTTGGATCTGCAAAGTTCCCTTGTGGAAGGCGGGGCGGGAGGTGGTATGGAAGCTTCCGAAGGGAATCCCCTCGAAGGACTCCATAGGCAGAGGACAGGTCTCCCAGCCGAAGTGGTAGGCGTTGCCCAGCCGTACGGCGGAAAGTCCCTTGCGGTCCAGGATGTGGGGGCCGTAGTTGATCCGCCCCATGTTCTCGCAAAGCAGGGTCAGCTTGCGGACGGTGCCGTCGGGAGCGGCGGGAAGCTCGATGGGAGTTTCCTTCTGTTCCCGTTCCATCACGCCCACGGGCTCCCCGTCTAAGAACACCTGCACACGATCCGCCAAGGGCTCGGGGGTCAGCACCGTGCCGTGGGGGGAGGTCAGGGTGGTTTCGTAGAGGGAGTAGCCGTAATAGGTCTCCGTTTCCTCCATGGTGAGGGGGTCGGGAGCGTGGAACTTTTTGGGGCAAAGGGAATCGATACAATCGAACAGCTCTGCGGTGGAGGTCAGCTTGATCTCGCCGTAGGCCTTCTTTTCCGTCTCCTTGGCGGTGAGGGCGGGGGCGCCGTACTTCTCGGCGATGGCGTCACGCACCAGGTAATACTTCTCCGTGCGGTCCCCCGCTTCGGAAACCAGACCGTCGTAATCGTAGGCGGTGGTGGTGGGGGCGTAGGGGCCGGGAACCTCGTTTGCGCCGCTCATAAAGCCGAAATTGGTGCCGCCGTGGAACATATAAAAATTGAAGTGAGCGGAACGATCCAAGAAGGTACGGATCTCCTCTGCCACGTTCTTGGGATCTCTTGCGTGGTGATCCTCGTACCAATGGTCAAACCAACCGCACCAATACTCCATGCAGGTGAAGGGGCCCTTGTAGCCCAAAGCATAGTAGTTCTCCTGCCATTTTGCGGGCTGGGAGCCGAAGGTGTTGGTGGTGAAGATCCCCGTGTCGGCATAGGCCATCATATCGGGGTTGGGGCCGTCTGCACGGAACAGCAGGCAATCCGCACCCAGACGGCGGAACAGGTCTTCCGTCTTTTTCAGATATACCTTATCGTTGCCGAAGCTGCCGTATTCGTTTTCCACCTGAAGCATGAGGATATTGCCCCCCTTGGTGCAAAGGCGGGGGACGAGGATCTCAAACAGCTTGGTGAAGAAATTTTCCACCTTTTCAAGGAACGGGGCGTTGTCTCTGCGGATGCGCAGGCCGGGGACGTTCAAAAGCCACGCGGGCAAGCCGCCTGCCTCCCATTCCGCACAGATGAAGGGACCGGGACGGACGATGGCGTAAAGACCAAGCTCCGCCGCGGTATCCAGAAAAGCCCCCAGATCCGCCATGCCGGTGAAGCAGAACTCCCCTTCCTTCTTTTCGTGGAAGTTCCAGGCCACGTAGGTCTCCACGGTGTTGAGGCCGCATTCCTTCAGCTTCAGCAGACGGTCGTACCAATATTCTCTGGGAATACGGAAATAATGCATAGAACCGGAAAGCAATTTGAAGGGCTTTCCGTCCAGCAGATAATCTTTTTCGTTTACGGTAAAGGTCATTTCAGTTCATCTCCGAAAATAAAGTCCTTGATGTCGTGCTCCCCTTTGCGGTTTTGGAACAGGGGCTCCTCGCATTCGTAGGCGTAGCCTGCACAGTTCCCCGTTTTGCCCACGTGCAAAGAAGCCAGGAACTTTCCGCCGCCCAGGCAGAAGAAGCCGTAGGGGCTGGAATAGGGGTAGCGAGCGATCACGCCGCCTTTGAGGGACACGTTGTAGAGGGTCTCTCTTGCCTGGTAGGGTGCGGGAGCGCCGTAGGTGGTGAACCAGAAGGAATCGGTATCCCAATCGTAATCCAGAGTCTGGATGCCGTACACCGTGTTGCCGGTGAGGAAACGGTGGGTCTTTTCGTATTCACCCTCCAAAGACATCTGCAGGATCATCTGGTGGTCGTACTGTTCCCCGGTGATGAGGGCGCAGGCGATGAACATTTTGATCTCGCCGTTTTCATCCTTACCGAAGGTGATGCCGTCGATGCCGGAAAAGCCGTTGGGATCGTCGGGCTTGCCCTGCACGGCGTGCATTTCGTAGCAGAGAGGCACCTCGATAGCCTTCAGCAGGCGAAGATCCTCTGCGTCGTACACGTGGATGCGGAAGGCGGTCCAATCATCCCAGGCGTGGCCGGGAAGGCAGTTCCCCATAAAGCTGGAATACACCTTGCCGTCGTAATATGCGATATCTCCCAAATGCCCCCCGGAAACATGGGTCTGGAGAATCATCATGCTATCCAGATTGGTCTTCACCACGCTGTCGGTAAAGGACCAGTAAGCGTATCCGTTTTCCTTGTCCACAGAAAAACCCTGCATATGACAATGCTGGTGAAGAACTTCCATATATCGTCTCATATCAAAACCCTCTCTGTTTCTTTTTTCTTCATCTTAACACAAAAATCAAATACCGTCAAGAAAATAACGCCAAAAACTATTGCGAAACGAAAAAAAATGTAGTATACTGACAAAAAGAATCCATAGGGAGGTAACGCCCAACGTGAAGATCGAATGGAAAAGCTGTTTTAAGGTATGCGTCAGCATTTTCTTGCTGTATATCTGTATTCTGTATTGGCAGCCCATTGCAGGGTTCGCCTTCTCCTTTCTGGGTGCTGCGGTGCCGTTGCTGTTGGGCGGGGCGGTGGCCTTCCTTCTGAACATTCTCATGGAGAAGTTCGAAAAAATCTACTTCCCAAAGAGCCAAAAAAAGGCGGTTTTGAAAACCCGCCGTCCCGTATGTATCCTTTTGGCGTTGGTAGCCCTGCTTGCCATCGTGGTTCTGGTGGGCTGGCTGGTGATCCCCGAGTTTACAGACGCGGTGATTTTGCTGTTTGAAAAGCTTCCCGATGCTATCAATTCCGCCATCGATTGGATCGATGCCCGCCATCTGTTGCCCGAAGACGTGCTGACCTATCTGGACAACGTGAATTGGGACAGCATTTTCGACGAAATGATCGGCATGATCAAGAATTACGGCGGAGACGCCTTGAGCTTTATCATCTCCACCGTGTCTTCCCTGTTCACCTGGATCGTGAATATTTTCATCGCCTTGATCTTTGCCGTCTATATTCTCTTGAATAAAGAAAGACTGCTCTCCCAATCCAACCGTATCATGAACCGTTTCATCAGCGAGAAATGGTGTCATAAGATCCGTTACGTTCTGCGGGTATTGAACGATTGCTTCCGCCGTTATACCGTGGGGCAGTCCGTGGAGGCTTTGATCCTGGGCGTTCTGTGCTGTATCTTTATGCTGATCTTCGGCTTCCCCTACGCCACCATGATCAGCGCCTGTATCGCCTTCACCGCCTTGATCCCCGTGGCGGGTGCTTACATCGGCGGTGCGGTGGGCTTCGTGATGATCATGACGGAATCCCCCGCAAAGGCGTTCCTGTTCGTACTGTTCTTAGTGATCCTCCAGCAGTTGGAGGGCAACCTGATCTACCCCCGTGTGGTGGGCGCTTCCCTGGGTCTGCCCGGCATCTGGGTGCTGACGGCGGTCACGGTGGGCAGCAGTCTGATGGGCTTTACGGGACTCATTATCAGCGTGCCGGTGACGGCGGTGCTGTACACCC
>JAZNPH010000054.1:0-22296 GCA_045589515.1 Eubacteriales bacterium
TCCTTTGTGATAAAACAGTTCTTTAGCCTCGGAAGGGTACATCAGACTCTCAGTAGATCCCGCCTGCGGCGGATTTGCTCCATCCACTCCCTTCCTTCCGCAAAACTTCGACGTGCGCGGGGATGGCTGTATTGCACAGCCGTAACGACTACGACCCGCGCGTGCTCAGGATGACGTCATGAACTGAGAAGGATGACGAACAGCCGCTACGACTACATTCCGCGCCGCCAACCCGCAGGGTTGGTATGCTCAGAGGATGACCAAGTCGGCACAATGCTTTTGGTTTAAGCGTAGTTTTGCTATGCCGACGTCAAAAACAGCTAAAGCTGTTTTTGTTGGGTTTTGTTCGATTCCGTGCTCGCCAACCCGCAGGGTTGTATGGAATCACGGCGCAAGCCGTGTATTTCCTTGTGGGGGGACTTGACAAACCCGAACAAATGTGCTATACTATGCACACGAACAAACGTTCGTTGTTCGCTTTTTAAGGATCAAGAAAGGAGAATCTAAGTATGTCTATCAAAATCATGCTGGACGCGGGGCATCACGGAAGCTACAACCACTCCCCCGTTCTGGAAACTTATTACGAAAGCCACGCCATGTGGAAGCTCCATCTGCTGTTGAAGCAGGAGCTGGAGGCCTTTGGCTTTACGGTATTCACCACCCGCGAGGATCCGGACAAGGACCTGCCCGTTCTGGAGCGTGGATTGGCCGCCAAGGGATGCGATGTGTTCCTGTCCCTGCACTCCAACGCCTGCGGCTCAGAGACGGTGAACCGCGTGGAGGTCTACTACCCCGTAGACTCCCAGGCGGACGAGAATGACCGCGGAGAGAATCTGGCCAACGCCCTTGCCTCCGCCGTTGCAGACTGTATGGGGATCGAGGACAGGGTTGCCAAGATGAAGCCCAGCAAGGTATATCCCGACACGGAATACTACGGCGTTATGCGGGGGGCTTGCAACGCGGGGGTGCCCCTGTACTTCATTCTGGAGCATTCCTTCCACACCAACCTGAAGGCCGCCAAATGGCTTTCCGACGAAAAGAATCTGCGAAAGCTTGCCCGTGAGGAGGCGCGGGTGTTCTACCGTTTCTTTGCCCTCACCAGGGACGGAGACGTGAATCTGGACGGCAAAATCGACGGGGAGGACACAGCGGCTTTAAAGCGGGCGGTGCTGCAGGGGGAATCCCTTTCCGACGCGCAAAAGAAAACCGCCGACATGAATGACGACGGTTTGGTCAACGGATTGGATTATTTGATCTTGAAAGCCCTCTTGGAGGATTAAGCAAACACCTTTTCTGCGGTGATATGGTAGATCAGCTCCTTTTCCCCCTCGGTGAGAGGCAGGGCGTCGATCTGGGCGAAGGCGAAGTCGGGATTCCAAAGGGGAAAGTCCGAGCCGAACATCACCTTCTCCACCCCGTGGAGGCGGATCAGGTCGGTCAGCTCCAAGGGAGACATCCCCAGGAGCGCTTCGCTGGTATCGGTATACACGGGAGTGCCGATGAGGTATTTCTTGGCATCCTCCCACACGTGGTAGCCGCACATATGGGCGGCGATGATCTTCAAGTCGGGAATGGTCTCCAGAATGTGCCGCACCCTTTTGGGGGTGGAAAAATCCGTATTCGGGTCCCCCACGTGGAAGATGATGGGCTTCCCCTTGGCGGCGATGTAGCGGTAGACCTCCATGGGGATCTCATCGTCCACGAAGAATTTCTGAAAATCCGAGTGGATCTTCACGCCCTTGGCGCCCAGGGCAAAGCATCTGTCCAGCTCCGCCACGGAAGCCTCCACACCCATGGCGGGGTGGAAGGAGCAAAGGGGAATAAAACGGGGATGGCTTGCCGCCACCTCCAGCATATAGTCGTCCCCCACCGTGGGCTTGGCGGGGTTCAAGGTGGCGGAGGAGATGACGAATTCCATTTCGGAATGGGATGCCGAGCCTGCCAGCAAGCCCTCCACACTGCCGTCCCCCTGACGGGGGATGCTGTAATAGTTGGTGATGTTGTCCGCCGCGCGGACGGCAACCTTCCGTGGGAATACGTGTACGTGGGTATCAATGATCTTCATAAGCGTTTTTTCTCTTTTTCCAAAAACAAAACGGGAATCGCCGTAGCAACTCCCGTGGTGTTCTATGCGCGGTAAGCCTTGCGACTTATTCGTCGTCCTCGTCGTCCTCTTCTTCGCAGTCTTCGCAAACTACGTTCAGCATTTTGCCGCAAGCGGGGCATTCCAACTGCTCGCAGTCTTCCAGCTCCTCTTCCTCAATGCAGATCACCTCGCCGCAGGCGGGGCATTCCAGCTCAACGATGTCGTCCTCGTCGCAGCAATCGCAGTCGCAATCGCAGTCATCCAGACCGTAAACCTCGGTTTCCACCTCGGCAAGGTCGGTATCCAGCTCGTCCAGATAGTCACGCATCACAGCGGTCTCTTCTTCCAGATCGGAAACAGCCAGGGAAAGATCCTCCAGCAGGTCGGCGATGGCGGTGAACAGCTTGCCCTCGTCGGAGGACTCGCTCATCTTCATGCCTGCCATCAGGCCCTTCAGGTATGCAGCCTTTTCGGAAACGGTCATGATTATTTCACCCTTTCAAGATATTCGCCGGTACGGGTATCGATGCGGATCATTTCGCCCTCGTTGATGAACATGGGAACCTTGACCTCTGCACCGGTCTCAACCTTAGCAAGCTTGGTAACGTTGGTGGCGGTGTTGCCCTTTACGCCGGGCTCTGCCTCAACGATGGTGAGCTCCACGAACATGGGGGGCTCAACGGAGAACACGTTGCCCTTGTAGGAAAGGAGCTTACAGATAGCCTCTTCCTTCACGAACTTGAAGGAATCGGGAAGCTTATCCTCTTCAACGGGAACCATGTCGTAGGTTTCCATATCCAGGAAGTAATACAGACCGCTGTCGTTGTAGCTGTACTGCATTTCTCTGCGGTCAACGGTTGCGGTGGGGAACTTTGCGGTGGGGTTGAAAGAGGTCTCGATCACGGCACCGGTAATGACGTTTCTGTACTTGGTACGAACGAACGCCGCGCCCTTGCCGGGCTTAACGTGCTGGAACTCGATGACCTGCATGACCTGACCGTCCATCTCGAAGGTCAGACCGTTTCTGAAATCACCTGCTAAAATCATGGGTTTATCCTCCTTAAGATCTTTCCTGCAAATGCAGAAAAGAAGTCATATTATTTCTGCGTACCATTTTAGTACATTTTCCCTCGTTTGTCAAGGGGATTTTGGTATTTTACAGCTCAATCAACCGTTTTTCACTCTTGGTGAGGTCCTCACAGCCGTTTTCGGTGACCAAAACCAGGTCCTCGATACGAACGCCGTACTTCCCTTCCAGGTAAATGCCCGGCTCCACGGTCTGGAACTGGTTGACGCAGAAGGGGGTCTCGCTGCGGTAGTTGGAGTTGGGGGCTTCGTGGATCTCAAGACCCAAAGAATGTCCCGTGCCGTGGCCGAAGTAATCGCCGTAGCCTGCCGCTTTGATGATGTCTCTTGCGGCGGCGTCCACAGCCTTGCCCGTCATCCCCGGCTTCATGGCGGCGATGGCGGCCTTCTGTGCCGTCAGCACGGTGTTGTAGATGAACTTCATCTCATCGTCTGCTTTGCCCAGCACCACGGTGCGGGTCATATCGGAGCAATAGCCGTTGTATCTTGCGCCGTAGTCCATGGTCAGGAAGGAATTCTCGGTGAGCACCACCTTCCCGGGGACGCCGTGGGGCAGGGAGCTCTTTTTGCCGGAGACGGCGATGGTCTCAAAGGCCAATCCGTCGGCACCGTTCTTGCGCATGAAGTATTCCAGCTCTGCGGCCACCTCCAGCTCGGTCAGTCCCGGACGGATGAAGGAGCAGATGTGGGTGAAGGCGGCATCGGTAATGGACTGGGCGGTACGGATGCTTTCGATCTCCATGGGCGTCTTCACGCGGCGAAGCTCGTCACACAAGGCGGGAACGTCCACGAACTCCACGCCCTCGCAGGCCTCTTGCAATCTGCGAAGCTGGGCCACGGTGGTTCTGCCCCCGTCGTAGGCCACCTTCTTCATGCCGTACTCCTTGGTGTAGGATGCCACCTCAGAGGTCCTGCGGGAGAACAGCACCGGGCGCACGTCGGCGTAGACACCGGTTCTTGCCGCCTCGATGTAGCGGGAGTCGGTGATCATTAAGGTTTCTTTTTCGGCCACGATGACGATGCCGTCGGTAAAGGCAAAGCCGGTGACCCAATGCTGGGACACCTCGTCCATGAGGATGGCGCCGTCAAGCCCCTTTTCCTGCAGCTTCAAAAATAATTTTCTTCCGTTTTCCATAGAAAAATCTCCTTATATGTCAGAATAAAGCTCAATTACAATGCTTCCAGCATGGCCAGCAAAAAGCCGCCGTGCTTAAACAGATGGAGTCCCATAAGACCCAGGTTCAAAAGAAGAACGGTCACGCCGCCAAGCTTCAGGGGCACCGTGGGGAAGGTCAAAACCAGCACGCCGAAAAATGCGCCCAACAAGCACAGCACCGCCACGCCGAAAAAGAGCCCTGCCGTCTTCAAGAAGGCGTAGAGATCCACCCCGGAAAAGGACAGAATGCTTTCCGGATCCCCCTCGTATTCCGAGGGATAGCCTGCGGAAATGCCTAAGAACACCAGGGCGCAGGCCAAGGCAAGGGACAGGAAAATCATCCCGGTCAGCTGTTTTTTCATCTCTTGTTGCATCATAAAAGCAACTCCTTTTTTAGGTTAAATCGTCCCCTCCGGGAGCATGACGTTCATGGACACCAGCACCACCATGAACAGGAACAGCAAGATCAACTGCAAGATGAACAGGGATTTTGCGGCCTTCCGCAGGTTTCCCTCTCCAAGCAGAGCGGCAACGTAGGAAAACACCGCGCTCATGCAAACCGCCCCAAAGGAGCCGAAGGCTCCCGCCAGGAACAACAGCAGATTCTTCGCCGCCTCCCCGAAGGAGGGATGCTCCTGCAGCAGGGAGATCAGATAAGAAGCGAAGTAGAATCCGAAGCCTGCCAGGCAACCCAGGGAAAGCACCAGACAAACGATGGCGGTGATCTTTTTGACGTTGTTTTTCATGGGTGTGTCCTTTCTCAAAGCCCCAATGCCGTATACTTCGTACCCAGCTTTTGCAGGGTGGTTTCTTCCCTGTCGGTACAGCAAAGCAGGAAGATCTGGTGCTTTTCGCAGGCGGCGGAGAGCACCTTCAGCATGGCGGTCAGACGTTCGTCGTCCAGACGGCCGAAGGCATCGTCCAGCACCAAGGGCATTCCCGCGCCTTCGTAGAACAATTCCGTCAGCGCCAGACGCAAGGACAGATACGCGCTGTCCTTTGCCCCTGCGGACAGGTAATCGCAGTCACGGGTGACCCCGTTTTCATCCTGCAATTCCATGGCAAGACGGGTATCCACCGCCAAAGAGCGGTATTTCCCCTCCGTTGCCACGGCAAAATATTTCCCCGCCATCTCACCCACACGGGGAGAGACAAGGCTCTTCATTTGGTTGGAGGCTTCCTCGATTCCTGCACGGGCGGCCTCATAGGCCTCAAAGCGGGCACGGGCTTCCTCCAGCAGATTCTTCACAGCGTCACGCTTGCCGGTGAGCACCCCGGGGTCCGTACCCCTGCCCTCGATGACGGCGATACGGCGCTGGGTAGCGGCGGCTCTGTCTCCCATCATGCGGGCCTGCTCTTCCAAAAAGCGAATCTCACGCTCCACGGCGGCACGGTCGCGGGGAGGCAGCTTAGCATCCTTCGCCAGCTCCTCCAAGGCGGGCAGATCCACACCCTCGAAGGCGATCTCCGTGCTCTTTTTTGCGGCTTGGTAAGCGGTCTCTTGCTTTTCCGTCTCAAAGCAGGCCTGCTCCAGAGCGGCCAGATCCTCCGCTGTGCAGGCAGTCTGCCCGATGGTCTCCAAGGCGGCGTGCAATCTCTCTGCGGATTCCCGCTCTTCCTCCTTGGCGGCGGTGATCAAAAGCTCCCGCTCTCTTGCCAACGCTTCCCGCTTGGCCTCTGCGGCGGCAAGCTTTTGGGTGTAGGCAATCTTGGCGGCCTTATTTTTCCCCGCAGACAGGAAGTGCCATACCAAGCACCCCGCCCCTGCGGCCAGCAAGGCGATGCCGGCGATGAGGAACGCAAAGCAAAGTCCAACCCCTGCCGCCAAAAGGACAGCTCCGAACACCAAGGGCAGATGCCCCGTCTTGGGTGCGGGAAGGTCTTCCGTATCGGTCGCTTCCTCGAAAGGAAGGTTTTCCACGGTCTGCAATTTCTTCAAGGCGGCGTTACGTCCCCGCAGGGCTTCTGCGGCCACGCGCACGTCTGCCGCCTGTACCTCTCCCGAGGCCTCCTTGGCACGGAGATAGGCCTCCTTTGCCTTTTCCGTCTCCTCCTGCATACGGAGGAGATTCTTCAGCTTCAAGGCGGCGTCGTATCGGCGGAGGTTTTCCAATTCCTCTCCCGCCTCCACGGCGTGCTTACGGTTGGCCTCCAGAAGGGCCTTCTGCTTTTCCTCCTCCGCCCGCAGCTCTTCCAGCTCCCGCCGTTCTTCCATGGCGGTCTCCAGGGCGGATTCCAGGGTGGCAAGCTCCCGCTCCAGGGCGGGGATCTTACCGCTTCCCGCTCTCCCCTTCAGCTCGTTCTTGGCTTTGGTAAGGCGATCCATGGCCTTCCTCGAGCTTGTCTGCTCCTCTGCGGACACGGCCACGTTCTGCAATTGCTCTGCCAGCACCCCATCCTTGGATTGGGGCAGGGTGAGCTGACGGAAGAACAAAGTGCGGGAAAACACCTCCTCGGACACGCCGAAAAGCAGTTCCCCGGGCACTTCCCCCGCAGGCAAGGTTCTGCCCGTGGCGATCTCCGTGAGGGTACAGGTCTCCTTGGTTCCCGCGGAGGAACGGGAGACGCGGTATTGCTTTTCCCCCACCCAAAGGGTAACGCTTCCCTCCGCAAGAGGGCTGTCCCAGGGGGTATAGAGCTTTTTATCGTTTTCGGCAAGCTCCTTCTTTCTGCCGTCGGTGAAGCCGTAGAACACAAACTTCAAAAACGCCGCCAGGGTGCTTTTGCCGCTTTCGTTGGGGGCGGTGAGGACGTTCATCCCCTTGCCGGGGGTCAACACGGTGTTTTTCAGTTTCCCAAAGGAAACGATCTCCACCTTTTCAATGCGCAGATCCTGCATTTCCTCACTCCTCTCCAAGTTCTTCCGTGACGTTGCGGTCATCCAAGGCCAACAGGCCGTATTTCAAGGCGTCCGACGGGATCTCTCCCTTTTCGATCTTTTCCGCCATCAAACGGTAAAAGACGCCCTTCAAGGTATTGCTTTTTTCCAAGTCGGTGAAGCGGGGGGCAAGCACCGTGCGGTCCTTGATCTCTACCGAGGCGGGATATTCCGCGCTGTGGGAGATCTCCCCGGGCAGGATCACCAAGCCCTCCTCCACCTGTCCCGTGAGAATCACCCGCAGGATGGTCTCTCTGCCGTAGGTGATGGCGGTCTTGCGTACCTTTTCCAAGGCCTCGGTGCGGGTCAGCCCCGTCACGTCCACGGCGGCGATCTCATAGCGGTGGTTGGAGACGGGGATAAATTTGGCGGCCACGTTGCCTTTTTCCATGGCGCCGAACAAAAAGCCCTTGTAGCCCGTTTCGTCAAAGCCTCTGCCGCGGATACAGCCGGGGTACGCCCAATAGACCTCCCCTTCCTTTTGCAGCTCCGTGCCCTTGTGGATATGTCCCAAGGCCACGTAGTCAAAGCCGCTTCTCGCCAGATCCTCCTTGGTGAAGGGACAGTAGGGCGAGGCGTTGCCGCCCTCCAGATCCCCGTGACAGCAAAGGATATTGATCTTGGAAGGATCCTTGCGGGGGTAGCCCAAAACGGGATTCGCCCCGCCGTTGCGGCCGTCGAAGCCGAAGCCGTAAACGTCCACCCCCAGGTCGTCCAGACAGACCCGTTCCTTTTCACTGCCGAAGATATGCACGTTGGCAGGGAGCTTCATGGTGCGGTAGGGAGAGCCTGCGGTAAGGGGATCGTGGTTCCCGGGAGACACAAAGAAACGGCAATCGGGACAGGAAGCAAACTCCCGCTCCAAAAGCGCCAGGGTCTCGGGGGTGACGGCGTTTCCGTCAAACAGGTCGCCGCTGATGAGGCAGATCTCCACCTTCTGCTGACGGATATACAACATGAGGGAGGACAGATCTCCCCGCAATTCCGTGCGGCGGCGTTCCGCCTCCGTGGGAGAACGCAGAGCAAAAGGGGCGTCCAGATGAAGGTCTCCGCAATGCAAAAATTTAATCATACTTACAAATTCCTTTATGTCAAACGGTAATGAAGGCGCTCATGGTGCCGCGCTCCGCCCCCATACGGCGGTGGGAAAAGAAATATTCCCCGTGGCATTGGGTACACACCCGTGCTTCGTCGATATGATCCTCCGTCAGCCCCGCTTGCAGTAAAAACAGGCGGTTGGCGGAGGTAAGGTCCAGCAGGTATTTGCCCGCTTCCTTGTCGGGGGTAAAGCAGGATGAAAAGTCGCCCTTTTGCAGGAAGGCTTGGTACACCTCTTCCCCTACTTGGTAACAGCACGCCCCGATGCAGGGTCCGATGGCGGCAAGGATCTCCTTCGGGTCACAGCCGTGGAAGGTCATTTCCCGCACGCCGTTCCCCACAATGTTCCCCACCGTTCCCCGCCAGCCTGCGTGGATAGCGGCACAGACCTGCTTTTTGGGATCAAAGAGCAGCACGGGTACACAGTCCGCAGTACGGACGGAAAGCAAAAGGTTCTTGGTCTTGCTCACCAACCCATCCACCCCGAAATCGAATTTCGGCCTTGTGGTCCCCACCCCGCGGTGGGTATCGTCCACAGTGATGCATTTGGAGGTGTGGGCTTGGTAGGAGCGGCAGATATCCGAAAGGGAAAGGCCGAACAGCTCCGCCGCCTTGCGATAGTTTTCCAGTACGTTTTCCTCGGTGTCGGTGGTCTTCCCCACCCCTGCGGCAAAGTTCCAGCCGCCGAACACACCCTCGCTCACCCCGCCCTTGCGGGTGGCAAAAAAGTGCTTTGCTCCTGCCGCGTCAAGAAGGGGGGATGTGAGGTAAACGGCGTTACCTGTTTGGTGCAGACGGAATCGGGTGGTCATGGACGAACCTCTTTTACGGTATAGTTATTTTTATTATATCAAACAAAGAAGGGAATTGCAATAAGAAATTGTAAAAAACAGGAGAGAAGGAATCGGAAACCTCACTCCGAGGCTCTAAAAACAAGGGGGTCGTTTTTCTGCCCTCCGTATTGACATTTCTCCCAAAATAGGCTATAATAAAACAGGATAGGTGAAAGGAGGCGGTTCCCATGGTTTTGGATCGTACAGGGAAGGAAGTACACGAATCTGCCGGCCAGGCAAAGTTTCTGAGCTTTTTGTACCGCGGTTTCCCCGGGCGCGTCCTTTTGCGTTTGCTTCGCTCCCGCCCGGCCTCCCGCTTGATGGGTGTGTACATGGACAGCCGTCTTTCCCGCAACCGTGTAAAGAAGGCCTTGAAAAACGGCATGGACATGGAGGGCGTGGAGGAAACCGTTTTCCCAAACTACAACGCCCTGTTCACCCGTAAGAGAAAGGACGGAACCTTCCCCTTTTCCCAAAGGGCAGAGGATTTCTGTTCCCCTGCGGATTCCCGCATGACGGTCTACCCCTTAAAGGAGGGCACCGCCTTCCCCGTAAAGCTTGCGCCCTATACCGCATCGGAGCTGTTGGGCAGCGAGGAGGAAGGGGCTTACTTCCGCGAGGGATACGCCTTCGTGTTCCGTCTTTGTCCCGACGATTACCACCGCTACGCCTTTTTTGACGGCGGCAAGCTGGTTTCTTCCCGCTATATCAAGGGGGAATTCCACACGGTAAATCCCGTAGCACTTGCGAAAATGCCCGTCTTCCACCGCAACTGCCGCAACGTTTCCATTCTGGAGACCGAGAACTTCGGCAGATGCGCCTACGTGGAGGTGGGCGCCATGATGGTGGGTAAGATTATCAACCACGGGCAGAAGACCTTCTCCCGCGGGGAAGAAAAAGGCTACTTTGCCTTCGGCGGCTCCACAGTGGTGGTGCTGGTGGGCAAGGATGTGCTGACCCCCTGCGAGGATATTGTAAGCAACAGCAACCAAGGAATAGAGACCTACGTCCGCGCCGGAGACGTGGTGGCAAGAAGATGATCTACTTGGATCACGCCGCCACCGCACCGCTCTGCCCCGCCGCCAAGGAAGCCATGCTGGAAGCCATGGAGACTGTGGGCAACCCCTCCTCCTTGCACAGCGCGGGGACAGCGGCAAGGGCGCTTTTGGAAGCAAGCCGCAGGACGATCGCCGATTGTCTGGGCTGTGAGCCGAAAGAGATCCTGTTCACCTCCGGGGGAACGGAGTCCAACGCTCTGGCACTCCACGGCAGGCAGAAGGTTCTCACCTCTCCCATGGAGCATCCTTCCGTTTTAAACAACTGCAAAGCCCCCTTGTTGCTCCCCGTCAAGCCCACGGGAATCGTGGATACAGACAGTTTGGAGACTCTTTTGGCAAAGGGCGCAGACCTTGTGTCCCTGCAATACGCCAACAGCGAGACGGGACTTTTACAGCCTGTATACGAGGCGGGCAAACTTTGCCGCACTTACGGCGTACCATTTCATTCCGACGGGGTACAAGCGGTGGGCAAGGCGGATCTGCGGTTGCATCATCTGCCTGTTGATCTGCTGTCCTTTTCCGCCCACAAGTTTGGCGGTCCCGTTGGGATCGGCGGGCTTTACCGCAAGGAAGGCACTCTGTTGCTTCCCCTGTACCGCGGCGGTAAGCAGGAGCGTGTAATCCGTCCCGGTACGGAAAGCGTACTCCTTGCCTGCGGCATGGCGGCGGCCTTACAGGCGGCTGCAGCGGAGCGAGAGGAAAGAGAAAAACGGCTTTCGGCGCTGGGAGCTCTCATCACAAAAAAGATCACCGCCATGGGCGGTACGGCAACGGGAGACGGCGAAAGACTCCCGGGGCATTTACATTTCCGATTCCCGGGGAAGGACGGAGAGGCAATGGCGGCAGGGTTGGATCTTATCGGATTCTGCGTTTCCGCCGGGTCAGCCTGCCACAGCGGCAGCCACACCCCATCCCCCGTTTTGACGGCCATGGGCTTTTCGGAGGAGGAATCCTCGGAGGGGCTTCGGATCACCTTGGGGGAGACGACCACCCGCGAGGAGATCTTACAATTCCTTTCCGCTTTGGAAAAGGCCATCATTTGACAAAAAACAAAAAACCATAAAAAACAAAAAAGGAGAACAATCATGGAAGAACTGAACAAGGAATTCACCTTCGGTAACGAAGTAGAAGACGCAGACGTCGACGAGGTAGATCTGCTGAACGAAGAGATCTCCGATCTGGAGGAAGAGCTGGACGAATACGAGATCGCCGAGGCTGCTCGCCGCTCCAAGAAGAAGAAGAGAATCATCCTCATCGCAGGCATCGTGGTCGGTCTGGCCATCGCCGCTGTGCTGGTTGCCATCTTCGCAAACAAGAAGAAGGAAGACTAAGCCCGTTCCGAAAAGGGATCCGAAAGGATCCCTTTTTTCGTTGTTGTATAAAAAAGAGAGCCCCGAAGGGCTCTCTGTCATCTGTCTTATTCTACGCTTTCAAAGAACAAACGGCGGTTTTCCTCCAGATCAAAGACCAACGCGTAGATGTTCTCTGCGGTGACGGCCTCCCAAGTACCCTCAAAGGGAACCTGCTGGGAACGGATGGGATAATCTGCAAGGGATACCAGCCCAAACAGCACGGAATAGCAGTCCGCCTCCGTGAAATCGGTGGTCACCTTGGGCAACGTCTCCACCAGCATGGCGTCCAGAGTCTCGGTGGGGATGGTGCGGATCTTCTCGAAGGTCTCGGTCATAATGGTACGCTGACGGGCGGTTCGGCTTGCATCGTCCCGACCTTCCACCCAATAGGCGTAAACCAGCGCCTGCTGACCGTTCAGCAGATACGCGCCGGGCTGTTTTTCTTCTCCGGGGAAAATGTACTTCAGGTCCTTTTCGCTCAACTCCAGCTCCAAACCGCCGATGCCGTCGATGATGGCACGGAAGGCCTCGAAGTCGATGGCGACGTAACGGTCCACATTGATGCCAAAGCTGCTTTGCAAAGTGCTTTGCAGCAGCTCCATGCCGCCCTCGGCGTAGGCCATTCCCAGCTTACCCTCTCCCTGCTCGGGATAAGTCACGTAAAGATCCCGCAGGAAAGATGTGAGCGTGAGCTCCTTGGTGTCGGGATTCACCGTCACCAGGATCATGGTATCCGTACGGACGCCCTCGGGATCGTTCCGATCCATACCTACCACAAGTATATGCTCCAGATCAACAGGCTCCGGAACGGGCGTCTGAGAGGAGACCTCCTGGTAATCCATCATTCCGTAATAACGGTGGATCATCAAAACCGTTGTCACCACAGCAGAAACCACCAGCAGCAACAGCAACACCAACAGGATCCGCACCGTCAGCTTGATCCGGCGTTTTCTCTGCTCTACCTCCCAAACATCATCAACGTTTTTCATTTTGGGGTCTTGCATTTTTCTGTCCTCGCTTCCTTGCTTGATCGCTTATGAAACAATTATTTCTTCTTTTCTGCCACGAAGGGCTTTACCTTCTGGTAGATCTCCCCTGCCCGCTGGTTGCCGAAGCTCTTCACCAGGGCGTTGTTCAGCCCCAGCTTGGTCTTGTATTTCTCCAGAGAGCTGCGCACGAACCGCGCCTCGGGGTCGTCTGCCACCAGATCTCCCAAAAGGGCTCTCAGCTCCTCCACGGAAGGCAGGACACGGGCAGACTTTTCTTTCTTGGGCTCTTCCTTCTTGGGCTCGGCCTTAGGCTCTGCTTTGGGTTCTTCCTTGGGTTCTTCCTTGGGCTGATCCTCCGGCTGTACTGCCTTCAGCTCCACCTTGGGCTTTTTGGAGGAAGACTTCTTCTTGGCAGGAGCCTTCTTGACGTTCTTTTTGGGTTCCTCCGCGGGGACTTCGGCAGGAGCTTCTTCCGCAGGTGCCTCCACGGGTGCTTCCGCTGCAAGTGCCACCTCTGCGGGAGCTTCCGCGACGGAAGCTTCCTCCGGGATCACCTCTTCCGCAGGAGCTTCCTCCTCGGCGGAAACAAATTCCACAACAGGCTCCTCTGCGGGCTCGGGAACGGTCTCTTCCGCCGTCTCTTCCCCGGCCTCATCCTTGGGCTCATCCTTGCAGATCTCCCCTCTCACCACCTTGGAAAGGGCGTAGGAAGGATCCTTCAGGTAAGGCAAAAGGCCGATGCAAAGGCCGTCCTTCCGCCAGAAATTCACCACGTATTCAAAGCCTCTGTCGTAGCTGATGATCAGATACTGCCCTGTGGGGTTCTGTGCAATGAGGTAGCCCAGGTAGGTCACCAGCTGGAAATCCAAGGCGTTATGCCCGCCCACGGTGACCTCGCGGTACTCGATCTTGGCGGGACACTCCATCAATCTGCGATGGAGATCAAAAGTAAGACGGTTTGCGTTTTCGCTGTAGAAAATGATGACCCTGTCCTCCGCTGTCAGGCGGGAGATGCCGTTAAGGCCTCCGGTCTTCACGTTCTCGTAATCGATCATGTATGTTGCCATAGAGAAAGGTTCCTTTGTATTTTTTTCATCCGCCCCGAAAGCAGACGAAAGAATGGGCATAGAATTACAATCGTAAGTATATCACAAATCCCCGTCTCTGTCAAGTTTTGTCGCCCATTTCGGGAGGTCTAACCACGCGGGATTCCCGCCGTTTCGCGCCGACCGTAACAATCCGTTTTTCAAAAGTTGCAACCCGGACGACAAAAAATTGCAAAAACGGCCTAATTTTCTCTTGACAAACCGTCTTTCATGGAGTATGATAGGAGCATAAATTTCATAAATTGCATTTTCAACGAGGAGAAATGATATGAGCTTTCAAAATCCCTATCTTGCCAAGGTTTACGCCCAGGTAGAACAGCGTGACGGCGGAGAGAAGGAGTTCCTTCAGGCCGTCAAAGAAGTATTGGAATCCCTGGAGCCCGTGGTGGCGCAGGATCCTTCCATTGAAAAGTGGGGCATTCTGGAGCGTTTGGTTGAGCCCGAGCGCACCATCGTCTTCCGCATTTCCTGGGTAGATGACAACGGCAACGTACAGGTGAACC
Source organism: Eubacteriales bacterium (assembly GCA_045589515.1). Lineage (GTDB taxonomy): Bacteria > Bacillota > Clostridia > Oscillospirales > CAG-382 > Coliplasma. The sequence goes on from JAZNPH010000054.1 coordinate 14,146, forward strand.
GCGGCTACCGCGTTCAGTTCAACTCTGCCATCGGTCCTTACAAGGGCGGCTTGCGTTTGCATCCCTCCGTTAACGCTTCCGTCATCAAGTTCCTGGGCTTTGAGCAGATCTTCAAGAACAGCCTGACCGGTCTGCCCATCGGCGGCGGCAAGGGCGGCAGTGACTTCGATCCCAAGGGCAAATCCGACCAGGAGATCATGCGCTTCTGCCAGAGCTTTATGACCGAGCTTGCCAAGCACATCGGTGCGGACACCGACGTTCCCGCAGGGGACATCGGCGTGGGTGCAAGAGAGATCGGCTTCCTGTACGGTCAGTACAAGAGACTGCGCAACGAGTTCACCGGCGTTCTCACCGGCAAGGGTCTCCCCTACGGCGGCTCCTTGGCACGCACCCAGGCTACCGGCTACGGGCTTTGCTACTTCACCCAGGAGATGCTTTCCTGCATGAAGAACGAGTCCTTCCAGGGCAAGCGCGTTGTGATCTCCGGCTCGGGTAACGTGGCCATCTACGCCAACGAAAAGGCCACCACTCTTGGCGGTAAGGTAGTTGCCATGTCCGACTCCTCCGGTTACGTTTACGACGAAAACGGCATTGACCTCGCCGTGATGAAGCAGATCAAGGAAGTGGAGCGTGCCCGTATTTCCGAGTATGCAAAGCGCGTACCCACCGCCACCTTCACCCCCGGCTGCAAGGGCATTTGGACCATCCCCTGCGACATTGCACTCCCCTGCGCCACCCAGAACGAGTTGGACGAGGAATCCGCAAAGGCTTTGGTAGCCAACGGCGTTATGGCGGTTGCCGAGGGTGCTAATATGCCCTCCACCCCCGAGGCTGTTGCGGTGTTCCAGCAGAACGGCGTGCTCTTCGGGCCTGCAAAGGCGGCCAACGCAGGCGGCGTGGCTACCTCCGCTTTGGAGATGAGCCAAAACTCCATGCGTTACAGCTGGTCTTTTGAGGAAGTGGACAACAAGCTCCACGGCATCATGGTGGGCATCTTCCACAACGCTTACGCCGCCGCTGAAAAGTACGGCATGGCGGGCAATCTGGTGGCAGGCGCCAACATCGCAGGCTTCGAGAAAGTGGCCAAGGCCATGATCGCCCAGGGCGTTGCTTATTAAGAACAGCATAAAAGAAGGGATCCGAAAGGGTCCCTTTTTTCGTTGGGGGGAGCGCTATAGGGGAACGCTTAAGGGGTCTTTCTTTAGAAAAAGAAAGACCCTGAGCTCGCCGTAGGCGAGGTATGCCCCCAAAAGAAACCATACTGCCGAAAACTGTCGTTTTCGGGAGAGGTAGAGATGATGCACTCCACCGCATCTTCCACAAGGGAGAATCGTTCTCTGCACGTGGAACAAGCCGTACAATTTAACCCTTACTCTCGGCGTGTTCGTAGGGGGCAAGACGCCAAACCGCCTGCGGCGGCAGGGCGCCCCGTAACTGCAAGGAAGGTTATGCCTTTCGTCACGTCAACATACCATACCCGCCCATGACCGTAGGGGGCGACGCCCTCCGGCGCCCCGCCCTGCGAGAGACGAGGTTTGATTTCCCACCGTACCCCGTTCGTGACCGTAAGGCGGGGCAGAGGAAAAGCATTCTAAAAAACAAAAAAGGACGAGAAAACCTCTCGTCCTTGCAGGTTCAAACCCCGATTGCTGCGTCGTCGGGGAGTTCAACGACGTAAATATAAACGGTGGATTCATCGTAATCACAGAAAAACGTCAGATAACTTCCCGCCCCTGAAAAAACATTCCAAGCGCCTTCGCTTATGTTGTAATAGGCGGCACGATCGGGATAATCGTCCTCTATGTAGAGAATTTCACCCAAAAGCTTATCCGACCAAAACGCTTCGTATCTGAGCCAAACGTCTTTGCCCTCCGCTTGGAAACGCAACAGCCGATCCAGATCTCTTTGGCTGAAGTAAAAGCCGGAGATCTTGGAGACGAAAAAAGTATCCAAGGAGGGAATCAGCTCCTCCATATAGGCATCCTTCGGCGCGGGAAGCTCCATCCCCGTGATGTCCTCCAGCTCCTCTGCGAATTCCAGGGCATCCGCCACCGTGCGGTACTCTTCGCTTTCGTAAAACTCCACGGCGTTGCAATAGCCGCAGACACCGATAGAGACAGCTAAGACCGCAAAGCCGATCCTCAGCGCCAAATTTTTCTTCAAAGGGGTCTTTCCCTTTTTCAGCCAGTACAAGACCCAGGCAAGGGAGCCTACGGTAACCGCCACCCCGGGCAGGGCGCCCAAGACCATGACCCAGGGACGGGGGTAAATGGTATAAGGATAGGTGGCAAAGATGCAGATTCCGCACACGGAAATTAGGGACAGCAGGGTGCTCAGCAAGAAGAAAATATGCTGTTTTCGATCCAGATATTCTCTGTCCGATCTGGTACACACCTCACGGAAAAGGCCGTCCATACGGGAGCCGGGGGCTACCAGACTTCCCCGCAGGCGCAAGGGGCCGTTCTCCGTATAGAAGACGTAGAAGCTGTTTCGCTCGGCAGCAGTGAGAAGATCCCCGAATTGTAACAGACGGGCGGCGACCTCCTTGCCGTTTTCCCGTTCCGAGACGATGAGATGATCCTCATACAAGGAAAGGATCATGACGGTATCGGCAAAACGCTTTTCCAGTTCCCCAAGCCTCACAAGATACTTTCGGTGGTCAACGATAGAATGGACCTCGATAATCACCAGGAAAGGCACACAGAAATACAAAAGCGTAGGCTCCTCCAGCACCACGCCCAAGAACAAAACGGCAAAAACGATGCCGATCACAAAGCCTGCTATCTGTTGGATCCATTCCCGCTTTCTCGGGGCGGCGATCCTGCTTGCCAGATCCTTGGCCTCTGCCCCGGTCATACGGGTCTCATACCGTTCAAGGGGCGGGTTCTCGTGCAGTGATTCCCCTTGCACCTCGTCCCCGTTGGAAAGCAGTTCGTCCACAGAGACTCCCAGCACGTCCTTCAGGCGCATCAGATTATCCACGGTGGGAGAAGTCTGTCCTGTCTCCCATTGGCTCACCGTTTGACGGCTCACCGTTAACAACTGCCCCAGCTCTTCCTGGGAAAGTCCTTTTTGCTTGCGGTAGCATTGGATCTTTTCACCGATGGTCATAGGCGAACCACCTTTCTCGTTTTCTGCGTTTATCTTACCATACACCGCGGAAAAATGCAAGAAATTCTTGCTTTCTTTTTGTCAAGCGTCGCTTGCGGGGGGATGCAAGGAAAAGATTTCTCCCCTATTTTTCCGTAAATATTGACAACCTCTTCCTTATTATGGTATAATGTAAAAAGCGTTTTCGAAAGCAGTTGAAGACGGAGTTTGGAGGTTTGCGGTATGGCAAAGCGCGAAAAAATTGCCGGCGTGGGAGAGCTTGCCTATCTGTTGGGCGTGATCCTGTGCGCGTTGGGCGTTTGCTTTTCCGCAAAGAGCGGTTTTGGCGTTTCCATGGTGGTTGCGCCTGCTTACGTTCTCCACTGCAAGCTGGAGCCGATCTTGCCTTTCTTTTCCTTCGGTGTGGCGGAATACGTTTTGCAAGGCGGCTTGATCCTGTTGCTCTGTCCTTTCGTGGGGCGGTTCAAGAAGAAATTTCTCCTTTCCTTCGGCACGGCAGTCTTTTACGGTGTGGTATTGGACCTTTGGCGGATACTGTTCGGCACGGAGATTCCCACGGAGCTTTGGCAACGGATCTTTTATTGCGGGTTGGGCGCTTGTGTGACGGCTTTTGCCATTGCACTGCTGTTGCGCACCTACCTGCCCCAGCAAGGATACGAGCTGGTGGTCAAGGAGCTGTCCGATCGCTACGGCTGGGCGATGGGCAGAGTCAAATGGATCTACGACATGACGTCACTCGCTGTCGCCATCCTTTTGATGCTTGTGCTATTCGGGGAGTTTTCCCTCTCCATGATCGGCGTGGGCACCTTGGTCCTCACGATGATCAACACCCCTCTCATCACCGGATTCGGCAAGCTTTTGGATCGCTTTTTCGATTTCACACCCTTTTTCCCAAGGTTTCACACTTGGTTTGAAAAGCATTTCAACTGAGTGGGCAACCAACTAAAGGTAAAAAACTATGTTATTCGGTAAACAAATCAACCGCTATTATCTCAAGCACGCGCCCATGCTCCTTTTGGGCGTGATCGTGCTGATCGCGGTGGACTATTTTCAGCTGGTGGTCCCCGAGCTTTATCAGAAGGTTGTGGACGGCGTCAACGAAGGCGAAGTCCTTATCGACGGGGTAATGCGCCCCTTCGACATGGACTTTTTGCTGGATGAGATCTGCCTCCCCCTGATCGTGGTGATCCTCATCATGGTCACAGGCAGATTCCTGTGGCGCATCTGCTTCTTCGGCTCCGGTATCAAGGTGGAGACCGATCTCCGCGGCAGGATGTTCGACCACTGCAAGGACCTTTCCCAGCAGTACTATCAGGTCAACAAAGTGGGCGGGATGATGTCCCTGTTCACCAACGATCTGGAGACGGTGCAGGACTGCTTCGGCATGGGTATTCTCTCCTTCTGCGACGCCTTGTTCCTGGGGGTTCTTGCGCTGATCAAGATGGCGCGGGTGAACCTGCCCATGATGCTCTTGTCCCTGATCCCCATGGTTCTGCTGTTGGCAGTGAGCACCGTGGTGGGCAAGAGCCTGCGAAAGCGCTGGCAGACCCGCCAGGCGGCCTTCTCCTCCCTGTCCGACTTCTCCCAGGAGTCCTTCTCCGGCATCGCCGTGGTAAAGGCCTTCGTGAAGGAGACCAAGGAGCTGATGGCCTTCCACAAGCTGAACAGAGAAAACGAGGATGCCAACATCAACTACACCAAGGCCTCCACCATTTTGAACATCTGCGTCACCCTCTTCGTGGAGTCCGTCATCTGCGTGATCTTGGGTTACGGCGGCTATCTGGTCCACGAGGACGTTCTCACCCCCGGCGAATTGGTGGAGTTTATCGGCTACTTCACCGCCATCGTCTGGCCCATCATGGCCGTCTCCCAGCTTATTGAGATGAACTCCCGCGGCAGGGCTTCTCTGGAGCGTATCACAGAGCTGTTGGAGGCTCCCGTGGACGTGAAGGACAGAGAAGACGTTACCGACGTGGAGCATATTGCAGGAGATATCACCTGCAAGAACCTCACCTTCACCTATCCCGGCGGCAGCTACAAGGTTCTGGAGGATATTTCCTTCCACATCACCGCAGGGGAAAACGTGGGCATCATCGGCAAGACCGGTGCGGGCAAGACCACCCTGGTGGATCTGATCTTACGCACCTACAACGTCCCCGACGGCACCTTGTTCTTGGACGGCAGAGACGTGAACTCCCTGCCCATCCATACCGTCCGCAAGTTCTGCGCTTACGTGCCCCAGGATAACTTCCTGTTCTCCGATACCATCGGCAGAAACATCGCCTTCGCATCCGAAAGTGAGGACCCGGAGCTGATCCGCAAAGCGGCGGAGCTTTCCGACGTGCACGACAACATTTCCGAGTTCACCTTAGGCTACGACACCGTGCTGGGTGAACGGGGCGTCACCGTCTCCGGCGGGCAGAAGCAGCGTATCTCCATCGCCCGCGCTTTGATGAAGAACGCCTCCGTTCTGATCTTAGACGACTCCGTTTCCGCGGTGGACGTAAAGACGGAAAAGAAGATCCTTGAAAACCTGCGCACCCTGCGGAAGGGCAAGACTACCATCCTCATCGCCCACCGTATCTCCACCGTGGAGCAGATGGACAAGATCCTGTTCCTGGAGGACGGCAAGCTGGTGGCGGTTGGCCCCCACAAGGAGCTTTACGACACCTGCACCGCTTACCGCAACATGGTAGAGCTGCAAAAGCTGGAATCCGAAAGCAAGGAGGAAAACGCACAATGAGAGAATTCTTTCCTCTTTTGGTAACGGGCGGTGTCATCGGTTTCGTAGCGCTGGTGCTGTTCATCGCTTACCTCACCATCCGTGGTCAAAAGGAAGCCATCGGCTTCGACCGCAACATGAAGGACGGTGAGATCGTAAAACGGCTGATCAAGTATGCCAAGCCTCACTGGAAGTCTTTCCTGTTGATCCTGCTCATCATGATCTTCTCCGTGGCCTACGACGTGATCTCCCCTCTGATCGTGGGGCATATCGAACAGCTTATCGTAGACGACTTCCCCATGTCCGAGCTGCTTGCCGCCGTGGCGGTATACGCAGGCATTCTGCTGGTATCTCTGATCTGCTCCTATTTCCAGGCGATCTTACTCCAGAAGATCGGGCAGAAGATCCTTTCCAAGATCCGTGAGGATCTGTTCATCCACATCGAATCCCTTTCCCACGCACAACTTTCCGAGATCCCCGTGGGCAAGCTGGTCACCCGTGTGGCCAACGATACCGGCGCCATCTCCATGATGTTCACCAACATCCTTGTGAACCTTGTGAAGAACTGCTTCGTGATCATCGGCGTGTTGGCGGCCATGCTGCTGCTCAACTACCTGCTGACCCTGATGGTGCTTTGCTTCGTGCCCTTCATCGTGCTGTTCACCATCGTGTTCCGCAAGTTCTCCCGCAAGGCCTACCGTAAGGTGAAGGACGGCACCACGGACATCAACACCTTCCTGTCCGAGCATCTTTCCGGCATGAAGATCATCCAGATCTTTAACCGCGAAGAGAAGAAGAAAAACGAGTTTGACGAAAAGAACGCCGCTCTGGGCAAGGCCAAGCGGCAACAGATCTTCGTCTTCGGTATCTTCCGCCCCTTGGTGTATATGCTTTACATCTCCTCCGTGCTCTGCCTTTTGTACTTAGGCGGCAGAGGATACATCAAGAACGTGGAGTTCATGGGGCAGATCATCGAAAGCGGTACCATCGTTTCCTTCTATATGTACATCTCCAAGTTCTTCAACCCCATTCAGAGCTTGGCGGAGCAGTTCAACTGGTTGCAGTCCGCCTTCGCCTCTGCGGAGAAGATCTTTACCATCTTTGACATCACCCCCGACGTGGTGGACGCTCCCGACGCCATCGAGCTTGAGGAGGTAAAGGGTGAGATCGAGTTCAAGAACGTTTGGTTCAAGTACGTGGAGGACGAGTGGGTATTGCAGGACGTGTCCTTCAAGGTAGAGGCGGGACAGACCGCCGCCTTCGTAGGATCTACGGGCTCCGGCAAGACCACCATCCTTTCCCTGCTGTGCCGTAACTACGACATTCAGAAGGGGCAGATCCTGGTGGACGGCATCGACATCACCAAGGTGAAGATCTCCTCTCTGCGGAGACACTTCGGTCAGATGCTGCAGGATGTGTTCCTGTTCTCGGGAACCATCCGCTCCAACATTCTGCTAAGAATGGAAGGGGTCTCCGACGAGGAGGTCAACGAGGCCTGCCGCTACGTCAACGCCGATCATTTCATTGACAAGCTGCCGAACGGCTTGGACGAGGAGGTCAGAGAGCGTGGCAACAACTTCTCTGCGGGGCAGAGACAGCTGCTCTCCTTCGCCCGCACCCTGATCCACCACCCGGCAGTGATGATCTTAGACGAGGCCACCGCCAACATCGATACCGAGACGGAGATCCTGATCCAGGACTCTCTGGAAAAGATGGCGGGCATCGGCACCATGCTCATCGTGGCACACCGCCTTTCCACCATCCAGCACGCAGACCGAATCTTCTTCCTCTCCCACGGCAAGATCGTGGAGCAGGGCACCCATCAGGAGCTTCTGGAGCAGAAGGGCAGATACTACGGGCTGTATAAATTGCAGTACGACAAAAAGCAATTGCAAGGAAAATAAGCTTTCAAAAAAGGACTTTCTGCGGAAGGTCCTTTTTTTGCGTGGAACATGGACGGGCGATTCGTGAATCGCCCCTACCAAGTCGGCGCAATGCATTTGATCTATGCGTAGTTTTGTTTCGCCGACGTCAAAAACGACAAGTCGTTTTTGGAACTGCGGTGCGAAGCCAAGTCGGCGTATGGCTGTATACCGTTCATCACCTCATACCGCCGACGTCAAAAACAGCAAGCTGTTTTTGGAACCTTGGGATCGAGGTAAGAGTCGGGGGCGCTTCCAACGTCAGCGTGTCATCCTGAGGGCCTAACTACGACGACGGCTCAAGAAACTTCAACGACGCTGTTTACCAGGACGTTATTCAGGATCTGCACTACTACGACGTAGCGGCGTACTTTGCATATTCGGGTACGTCTCCCC
>JAZNPH010000055.1:0-16351 GCA_045589515.1 Eubacteriales bacterium
TGCTCGAGAGTAGAGTTTACCTCGGACATCTGCTTACGTGAGTTTTTCATGGCGCGGCTCATTCTTCTTCTCGAGATAACCGTGAAGAAAATGATGAAGGGTATCACCGCGAACATTATAAGTGTCAGGGTGAGATTAATGCTTGCAAGGATCGAGAATGCGCCAATGAACATAAGAACCGCGAGGAACAGATTCTCGGGGCCGTGGTGGGCAAGCTCGGACACGTCAAACAGGTCGTTGATGATACGGGACATGATGTTGCCCGTTTTGTTTTCGTCAAAGAAGGAAAGAGGAAGCTTCTGCAAGTGGCGGAACATATCACGGCGCATATCCCCCTGCATACGGGTGCCCATCACGTGACCCATATACTGCACGAAGTAGTTCAGCAGCATTTTGGAAAGGTAGATCAGCAGCAAAGCCCCCAGCCAGACGATCAGCAGGCGGAGGTTGCGGTTGGGCACGTAGTCGTTGATGATGTTCCTGGCGATCATGGGGTAGAACAGGTCTGCCGCCGCGATCAGCAAAGAAGCCAGCATATCCAGGGCAAACAGCCCCTTATACGGCTTGTAATAGGAAATAAAATGGCGAAGCATGGAAAGCCTCCTTTTTGACACTTTCCTGCAGTATAACAGAAAATCCCGTTTTTTGTCAAGAGAAAAGGGTGCGTTTTTTTGCACCCTTTTTCTAAAAATCGGTTACACCAGGTTCCCGTTGAACCCGCTGACGTAGAACGTTCCGTCGCTCTTGGCGGTAAATCGTAAACTCGGCCACAAATCGTATTCGCCGCACCTGAACTCCAGAGAGGCGATGGTAGAGCCTCCCCATTCCGCACAAGCCGCACCCCACTCCTCAATATAGCAGGATTCGGAAAGATAATGGCTGTATTTCAGCAGCCAGCGTAGCATCTCGTAGCCCCGCAGATCCAAGGGATGCTCGTAGGACGGGATCTCCGTAGCAGGCAACATCTCTTCTGCGTACATAGGCAGGTAAGGTAGCAACGCTTCATAGTCATCTTCACTGCAGGAACGCAGGGTTTGGTAGAAGTCGTCTATAAACGCTTCGAACTTCTCTTGATACCGATCCATGACCTCCCAATAGGGCATACCGGTTTGAACCGTCTCGTACTTCCCCAACAGCAACGTACCTTCCGTACTGGAAAACTGCGCAACACCGTTGCAATAGGTATCAAAATGATACCTCCTTGTGAAGGATCGGTGTTTCTCCTTCCATTCCCCCTCTTGCAAGCGGTAGATCACGGAACCGCCTTCCGGAGGATTCGCCGTCAGCCACTCCCCGGTGATGTCAATGTCTTCGTACGTTCCCATGGGAAAGATCTCTTCTCCCTGCAGGGTCAGCAAAGCAACCTCTTCGGGGTTTCCTACCACCAAGAAATTGTTTATTTGCCTGATACGCAACTTCTGATCAAAGCCGTACACGATTTCGCCGTTCACTGCTATGGCGTATTCGTTGTACCTATATAAGTCCGTCCAGCCTTCGGAATATTCCACCACTTCGCGGGAGAGCAGCTCCACACCGTCACCGTAGACACCCTCCACGGTATAGCTTTCCTCATCCTTGGAGGATTCCGTGGCGGAAGACTCTTCCTCGGAAGGTTCCGAGATGCTTTCCTCCCTGCTTTCTTCCCTGCTTTCCTCCCTGCTTTCTTCCGAGCTTTCCACGGAAGCTTCATCTTCCTCAGAGCTTTCCGCAGAAGATTCCACGTCGGGCTCTTCCGCCGGATCCGTCAAGAAGAACACGCCAACGGCGACGCAAGCCAAGACGGCAATCAACAGCACCCAGAAGGCGGGCTTTTTGTAATGCAAAACGGACTTGATGCGGGTCTTCACCCCGGTTTCCCCAAAGGCCACGGGGCAGGCGGAGATCCAGCCACGGTGGAAAGCACCCTGCAGACTGCAGGCCAACAGGGCGCGGGAATAGCCGTCCTTTTGGGTGTTGTCCATATCCCGCACCACCTTTTCGTCGCAGGCGGACTCGATATCACGGCACAACAGCAGGTAAGCCACCCACAGCAAGGGGTTGAACCAATGGAGGGTGAGCAAAGCAAATCCCAAGGGCTTCCACAGATGGTCCCCTCGTTTCACGTGGGCTTTCTCGTGGGCAAGCACGTAGGAAAGGTGGGGTTCCTCTAAGTCGGAGGGCAGGTACACCTTGGGGCGCAGGACGCCCAGCAGGAAGGGGTAGCCAATGCCGTCGCAGACGAAGACTCGTTTTTCCACCTGCAAGGAGGGGCGGACCTTAAGTTTCAAGCGGACGTAAGACACGGCACCGTAAAAAGCCATGGCGCAGGCGCCTGCCAGCCATACCCAGCCCAAGATCTCCATAAGATCAAGCTCTTCCGCAGGGGCGGGAGCAGGGGCGGGAGCAGGCGTGGGCGTGACGGAGGGCGTTTCCGGCAGTTCTGCGGGAGGCAGTTCTGCGGGAGGCATTTCCACAGGCGGCGTCTCGGGACGTGCCGTCTCCCCTGCGAATTGGTTCTGCAGCTCCGTTACAGGCTCTCTTCCCGGGTGGAGGCTGACGTCGCTTTCCAAGGAAAAGGGCATCACAAGGCGCAGAGCCACCAAGCCCCAAAGCAGACACATGGTCCAGCGGGGCGCTTTCTTCAACACCAACCGCAACACCAGCACCACAGGCACCAAATACGCGGCGGACAGGCTGAGATTCAGTATTTCGATAAATAGTTCTTTCATCATATGTGACAATGCCTTTCGTAGCCCGCGAAGCGGGCGGTCTATATGGATTTTGTGAGCGAAGCCACAAAATCTTGTTTGAAAAAGGATCCCTTTTTCAAACCTATTCCTCACTAAACGCGTCTAACAGCTTACGGATCTCCGCAAGCTCTGCTTCCGAGGGCTTCTTACGGGATGCAAAGGCGGCGATGAAGGCGGGCAGAGAGCCTTCAAAGGTCTCCTCCACAAATTTCTCGCTTTGCATGGCGTGGAAGTCCTCTTTGGTGATCACCACCGTTACAAGGCTGTCCTCCGTGCGGAAGATGCCCTGGGTGCAAAGCTTTTTCAACACCGTGTAGGTGGTGGTGCGCTTCCAGTTCAGCTCCCGTTCGCACAAAACGACCAGCTCTTTGGTGGTGAGTGGAGCGTGCCGCCAGATCAGGTCTGCAAACTTCCCCTCCACCAAGCCTAATTTCCGTTCTTCCATGAAAATGACCTCCTTTTTGTCTATTCGCTGTAGACTACGGTTATAGTCTATCATAAATAGACAGCTTTGTCAAGGGGGGGAATGGAAAAATATCCTTTCGTAGGCAAAAACCGTTACCTTCGGTCCCGGGGCGCCGAAGGACGTCGCCCCCTACGAACCCGAAACAAGGGCAGACAAAAAACGCATCTCTTCCTCCCGCACAGGGGATGGTGACAATCCTCTTTACTCCTTTCCTGTTGCGTAAAAACAAAGCATGATTTTAGCCGGTATATGATACGTATTCGTAGGGGCCGACGTCCTCCGGCGGCCCGTTTGCGTTTTGCTTCGGCAACACAAAAAAGCCGCGTCTTACGACACGGCTTTGTAAGGCGTCTTATTTCTTTTCAATCAAAAAGAAGAAGGGAGAGGTGGGAGAATTGACGATCTGCAATTTGGAACAGCAGATCTGCTTGCGGTTCAGGGTGGAGAGGTACTCTGTGATCATCTCCCCTTCCAGCCTGCCCTCCTCGTGGCCGGGGTACACCGCCAGCAGGATCCCGCCCCCGGGGGCAAGGAGTTGGATGGCGGTCTCTACCGCAGGGAGGGTGGTCTCCCGCAGGGTGGTGATGCTTTTGTCCCCGCCGGGAAGCCAGCCCAAATTGAACATCCCCACGCAGATAGGCTCTTTGATGTATTTCGCGGCGTTGTGATGGGAATCCAAGATCAAGGTGACGTTGTCCGGGGCGTTTTCCGCTTTCAGCAGTGCGGCGGTGCTGTCCAGGGCGGCCTGCTGTACGTCAAAGGCGTAGACCTTCCCCGTCTCCCCCACGGCACGGGAGAGCCACAGGGTGTCGTGGCCGTTGCCCATGGTGAAATCCGCACACACCCCGCCCGGGACGATGTGGCGGGAGATCAGTTCTTTTTCGGTTGCCAATAAGTCGATCATTTTTTCATCTCTCTGTAGGCTTATTCTATCACGTGGAGCTCGTTCATCCAGGCGATCTTTACCTCGGGAAGCTCCCACGCGGTCAGGATGGCTTCCACCAGCTTCTCTTCCAAAACGTAAACGGTAAGGCTCAGTACACGGCAGGAACCGTCTTCTCCGACCTCATATTCCATGGCGTAGCAGTCTGTCTTGACAAAGCGACGGTTACCTGTGCTTTCAACTGCGGCGTTTTCTGCCCCGTCCATTACGGTTTGAGCATCGATATCGAAATGCGCAAGGATCTCACAAACCACTTCCAACCCTTCTTCGGGGGTGGCGTTGTCGTTCAGCAGAGTGACACGAACCTCGCCGAGCACGTGCAGTTCTGCCGCAACCGAGGCGGTGACGTACACCCGCCGCTCCTCTACGGTCATTTCATTCGGGTGAACACCGTATTCCAAAAGACGCATACTGCCGTAATCGGCTCTGTGATACAGATGCTCCATCAGCTCCGGCATTTGATCGGCGGATGCCACCTTGAACGCCACGGAGGTATGGGATGCGCAGTAGCAGTTCCCACGGGTCTTGTAGATCTCTTCCCCGTCGGACAGCTTGGTCACGGTCTCAAAATCCACGCCGATGGCTTTGTATGCCGCCCTTGCGATCTCATCCCCTAAGTCCCCGGAGATCTTTCCTTCCTTGACCTGATAGATCACAATGGTAGGCTCATAGGCCGCCATCTCCTCGTACATCTCCGCAACCGCAGCAGTGAACGCCGGATCGGCAAGGGATTCCTCGGAGGGAGTGCCGTCGGATGCATTGCATCCGCAAAGCAACAGCGACAGGATCAACGCGAAAATCAGTTTTTTCATAAGGTCAAGATTCCTTTCGTTCTATGATCTCTTCTTTCATATACCCTTCCATTTCCCGCAGGACGGAGATCTGGATGGGCAGGGCAATCAAAAATGCGCACACGTCTGCTACGGCTTGTGCCCATACCAAGCCCTCCAGCCCAAAGAAATAGGGCAGGATCAGCACCACGGGGATGAAGGCCAATCCCTGCCGTGCGGCGGCCAGGATGGAGGCCTTGAACACTCTGCCGATGGTCTGCAGCATCATGTTGGAAAGGAACACCCAGCCCATCAAGGGGAAGACGTACAATTGCGCCCGCAGGGCCTTGGTGCCGATCTCGATGACGTGGGCTTCGTCACGGAACAGGGCGATCAATTCTCCCGAAAGGAAGAAGCCCACCATGGAGAACAGCGCCATAAACACCATGGAGACGATGGTGCTGAACCAGAAGGCCTCCTTCACACGGTCGTAACGCTTGGCACCCCAGTTAAAGCCGCAAACCGGCTGGAAGCCCTGGCCAAAGCCGATGAAGGCGGAAGCGGCGAACATCATAATTCTCTGCACCACGGAGAAGGCGGCGATCACCGCATCGTGGTCGGCAAAGCCTCCCGCCACACGGTTCAAAGCGATGGCGGCAATAGAGCCGATGCCCTGGCGGAACAGGGAGGGAGTACCGCCGTTTGCGATATTTTTGAGGTAGTGGAAATCGAAGGTAAAGTTCTTCAGCCGCACCTTCAGGGTGTCACTCTTTTGCACCCCAACCAGCAGGAGGCAGAAGCTGACCAGCTGGCTGACCGCCGTTGCCACGGCAGCGCCTGCGATGCCCATGTCAAAAACGAAGATCAGCAGAGGGTCCAGAGCGATGTTCAGTACCGCACCGGAGACGATGCCCACCATGGCGTAGGTGGCGTTCCCCTGGAAGCGGAGCTGGTTGTTCAAAACCAGGGAGGCGCACATAAAGGGAGCGGCACAAAGAATGGGAGCCAAGTAGGCCTTGGCGTAGGGCAGAATGGTATCCGTCGCACCCAAAAGACGGGTCAAGGGATTCAAAAACAGCAAGCCGAATACGGCGATGAGAGCACCTGCCCCAAAGGCGGTGAAGAAGCCCACGGAAACCATGGTCTCCGCTTCCTTCACGCGGTGCTTGCCCAATTCACGGGAGACGTAGTTCCCCGAGCCGTGGCCGAAAAAGAAGCCAACCGCCTGGATCACCGACATCATGGAGAACACCACGCCGACGGCGCCTGTGATGCTGTTGCTTTCCAGCATTCCCACGAAATAAGTGTCCGCCATGTTGTAGAAGGTGGTCACCAGCATGGAGAGAATGGTGGGGATCGCCAGCCTTAAGATCAAGGGCTTGACGGGTGTTTGAGTCATTTTTTGGAATTTGAGTTGTTGCTGATCCATAGGGAAAACCTCCTGTTCCCTTTTATTTTACCACGGCAAACAGAAAAAGTCCATAGGTTTTCCCCATTTTTTGCCATACGCTTGACAAGAGAGGGGCTTTTTGGTACAATAAAAGAAAAAAGGAGTTTGAGAATATGCTTGATATAAATGCCGTAAAAGGCTTTTTTACCTACGATCTCCCGGAAGCGTTTCTCCCCTTGGCGGAAAGCTTTGACGGAGACGCCACCAAGCCCTTGGTGAGTGATGCAGAATTTGCCGCCGTGGAAAGCGCCACGGGGGTGGATCACGCCTGCTTTGACTTTTTGAAGGAAATGAACGCCAAGCTGTTGGCGGATGCGGAACGCAACCTGGCCGCAAGATTTTTGCGGTACTGCCTGTTTGAGGCCAGAAAGCCCTGGGAAAACGAGATCTGGGCTCCCGTGCTCTTTGAGATCCCCGGGTATCAGACCCCCAGCGTGGATCTGCTGTTCGTCACCGCCGCTCTGGGCTACACTCTGACGGTGCGGAAGCCTCCCGCAGATCTCAACGGGGAGAACACCGGTGCTTACCGTGGGTACACCATGAGCTTCACCGTGCCCAACGGCTATTGGGGCATCGGGGAACGGAACTGGAACCTGCTTTGTGCAGGAGGCTGTATGTTCCTGTTCAACACCTTGAAGTTCCAGCCGGAGCAGTTCTCCCGCGATTATATTGCCATCACCGACGGCAAGGAATACCGCACGTTGCTCATCGGCGGGTTTGATGCGGACAAGGACGGCGCCTTGACGGCGGATGCTTCCCGCGTGGCCTTCCGTACCGCTCCCTTGGAGGAGACGGAGGAGGCTTTCATCGGTCACGAGGTATTGCCCAACGCACGGGTGAAGGACACCGTAGAAGTGTTCCCCAAGTCTGTCTGGAAGCTTGCCCTCTCCCACAAGGATGCGGCGCTGGGGATCCACATCCCTCCCAATTCGGAGTATTCCCCCGAACAGCACCGCAAGTCCATCCTGATGGCGCTGGACTTCTACCGTAATTTCTACCCGGATATGGACTTCAAGGCCATCGCCTGCTATTCCTGGCTGTATTCCGCACAGAACAAGCACCTGTTCCCCGAAGGGAGCCGCATTCTGGAGATCGAAAAATGCGTCCATCTCTGCCCCATCGTTTCCACCATGGACGAAACCCTCATGTTCATACGCAAGGGCTCCTCTCTCCAGACCCGTCTGGCGGAGTTCCGCACCGCGGGCAACGAATACCATCCCGGCTATATGTATTCCCCCTTGGAAGAAGCCGTGGAATTCGGCAAGTACAGACACGAGCTTTAAAAAAGCATAACGAAAGCCTCCGCTTTTACACGGAGGCTTTTTGCTTCGTTAATTGGCAACGCTGACAAAATTGGGAATTACGCTCTCCACCGCGTCACAGCGGCTGAGCGCGAAATACAGCTCCGGCAGCAGAGCCTCTTCCGTCTTCAACGTCAACCAACAAAAATCGGGACGGGAAATACTGACGTAGATATACTGTTCGCGGTTTTTCAGATCGGGAGACAAGCCCACGGAAGCAAGGGCTTCGCTGATGGTGGCCTCATCCATTCCCTTGCGGAAGTCTACGATCAACTCCCCTTCTACGCGGAAGAGTGCCAGATTGAAACGGATTTTTTTCCACAGTTCCTCGTCGGTAAGCTCCTCGGCGGGTTTGCTTCGCCAAGAATAATCAGGCTGATAGGTCTTCAGCACCATTCTTTTAAGCATCATGTAATCTGCAGAACTCACCTTTCCGTCCAAGTTAATATCCGCAGAGCAGAGCAGCCACTCCGGCAAAGGGTTCGTCTTCAAAATGTGACGCTTTAACAAGGCGTAATCCGCCTTATTGACTTTCCTGTCAGCATCCAGATCGCCCAAGCCCACGTAACTTCCGTAAACAGAAAGCTCCGCCGATACCGTAAGGGCAACGGCAGGCAAAAGGAGCGCCACCGTAAGCAAGGTGAGAATCAAGGTTTTGGTTTTCATCGATGTAGAGGTCTCCTTTCATTTTTCTTCCCATATAATCGGGAAAGATTTGCATTTACAGTATACAGGAAACAACTCTATTTGTCAATAAAAACCAACGGCAGCAACGTATTTTTGGTCATTCGCACAAAAAAACAATGCGCTTTTGTAAAAGCCACATAAAAAGCAAGAACCCATGGAAGCGGCTTACTTCCATGGGTTCTTTGCTACTAATTTGGAGTCTATGTCAATAAGAACTATCTGCGTTACGCGCCTTTTTTGCCGTCCTTGCAATGGCAGGTCTTACAGCCGCCGGGACAGCCGATGCATTTTTGGCCGCTCTTTTTGGCCTTGATGAGATAGGCTATCGCGCCGCCCAGGATGGCGACCAGGATAACGGTTACGATGATGTTTTCAAGCATTACGAAACGGGCTCCTTTGCTTTCTTTTGGGCTTTCTTATTCTCGTACGCCAGCTTTGCCTTGGCGTTGGAATGGATGCCCAGGATCGTCACGATGGCGATGATTGTGATGACGGCGATGAGTCCTGCTACAAAGCCGTCGCCCACCTTACCAAGAGTAATGATGGTGCCGATCTGGTAAACCAGATAGGAAAGAACGTAGGCGATGGAGAACTGCAACCCGATGCCTGCAAACAGCCACTTCTTGCTCTTGATCTCGGAGTTCATGGCGCCGATGGCCGCGAAGCAGGGAGGGGTGAACAGGTTGAAGATCAGGTATGCCAGGCCTGCCGCGGCGGTAATGCCCAGCACGGCCTCGCCGTTACCGGTCTGGAGAAGCTCGAAGTCCTCGTTGACCGCCAAGGCGGTGAATACCGCACCCAGGGTACCAACCACTTCCTCCTTGGCGATGAAGCCGGTGACGGCTGCCGCCGCCAACTGCCACATACCGAAGCCCAGGGGGATCAGAATGACGGAAATGGGAGAAGCGATGCTATGGAGGATGGACTCTGCAGGCTCTGCCTCGGAGAAGGTCCAAGAGTAGTTCAGCATGATGGTGACAACGGCGTTGCACACTAGGATGATGGTACCCGCCTTCACGATATACGCCCAACCGCGGGAGCACATGGACTTGAAGGCACTCCAGAAAGAAGGCACCTTGTATTCGGGCAACTCGATGATAAAGAAGGATTTTTTGTACTTATAGCCGGAGATCCACTTCACCAGCAAAGCGCCGAAGAATACCAATACCAGACCCATAAAGTACATGGCAGGAGCGATCCAAGCGGATTCGGGGAAGAACAGACCTGCCAGCAGAGCGATCACGGGGATCTTTGCGCCGCAGGGGATGAAGGGAGTGAGCATTGCAGTGGCTCTGCGCTCACGCTCGTCGCGGATGGTACGGCAAGCCATAACGCCGGGGATGGCACAGCCGGTGCCGATGACCAGAGGAATGACGGATTTACCGGAAAGACCCACTCTCTTGAAGATGGGGTCCAGCACCACGGAAACACGGGCCATATAGCCGCAGTCCTCCAGCAGTGCCAGCAGGAAGTACATCACCATGACCAAGGGCAGGAAGCCCACTACGGCACCCACGCCGCCGATGATACCGTCGATGATGATGGTCTGCAGAATGGGAGCTACGCCCTCCAGCATACCGCCTACCCATTCGCCGAACATTTCGATGAAGGTGACCAGACCGGGGATGGCAAGCTCGTTGTCCGCTCCCTCGTTAAAGACGTAGCCCTCTGCCAGCCAAACGCCGGGGCCTACCTGGGAGATCCAGAATACCAGCCACATCACCACCGCAAACAGGGGGATACCCACCCATTTGTTGGTGAGAACGGCGTCGATCTTGTCCTGGGAGTTTTTATCCTTGGAGCGCACCTTGCGGGTCTCCACCTTGGAAACGATGTCGTTGACGAATGCAAAACGCTTTCTGTCCGCCTGCTCTACGGCCTGCTTGTCGGTGAGGTCGATGTCCCCCTGCTCATAGGGAGCGACCTGTCCCTTGCCCACCTGAGCAAGAGCGGCCTTGACCACCTCGGCCAAACCATCCGCAGAGGTGGAAACGGTATCCACCACGGGACAGCCCAGCTTTTCGGAAAGGGCTTTGGAATCGATCTTATTGTCCTTTTTCTTGTTCACGTCCGCCTTGTTCAGAGCCACCACCACGGGGATGCCCAGCTCCAGAAGCTGGGTGGTAAAGAACAAGCTGCGGCTTAAGTTGGTAGCGTCCACGATGTTGATGATCACGTCGGGATTCTCGTTCTTTACGTACTCGCTGGTAACACTTTCCTCGGAGGTGAAGGGGGACATGGAGTAGGCACCGGGAAGGTCCACCGCGATCAGGTTCTCTGCCCCGCCGCAATAGCTCTTCTTAATGGGATGCTCCTTCTTTTCAACGGTAACGCCTGCCCAGTTACCTACCTTCTCACTTTGTCCCGTGAGGGCATTGTACATGGTGGTCTTACCGCTGTTGGGGTTTCCGGTCAATGCGATTCTCATACTTGCTTCTCCTTTTGGTTAGTCTCTGCTAACCGATCTATAAAAAGGAAAGGGCAAAGCCCTGCTTCCGTTTTTACCCTTCAATAATAATGGCTTGTGCCAATTGGGTATCGATGTTGTATCTGCCGTCCTTGACAGCCACCACGCACCCGTGCTTGCGGTGGGCGATCACCGTAATAGGCTCCCCGCTGTAACAGCCCAGAGAGAACAGGAAGGCATCCAGCTCCTCGTCATCGGTGTCGATGCGGGAAACGATGTATTCTTTTCCTTCTTCTGCGTGAGTCAGATTCATAAGGTCACCTTCTGTGGCGGATAATGGGGTGTTAGCCTCTGCTAACCACGTGATATATTAGCACGATAGCGGCGGTTTGTCAAGGGGTTTTGGCAAAAAAATTCAAAAAGTCGCCAGAAAAAAGAGGTCGGCGGGGAACCGACCTCTTGCATTGTACGCTTACTTTTCTTCCTTCTTTTCCCCTGCCAGGAACTTGTATACCAAAGCCGCCAGAACGCCGCCTACCAGAGGCGCAACGATGAATACCCAAACGTTTGCCAAAGCGTCTCCGCCGATAAACAACGCGGGGCCGAAGCTACGGGCGGGGTTCACGGAGGTGCCGGTGAAGTAGATGCCGAAAATATGCACCAAAGTCAAGGTCAGACCGATGACGATGCCTGCAACGGCACCGTTCTGCACCTTGGAGGTCACGCCCAGAATGGCGATGACGAAGACGAAGGTCAAGATCACCTCGATGATCAGAGAACGAACCACGTCGTTGTCGTAAAGCCCGTTTTGACCCAGACCCATTTCCTTACCGATGAGCCCCATCAGAGTAGCCGCACCTGCAATGGCGCCTGCAAACTGGGCGACGACGTAACCGATGAAATCACACACCGTCATTTTTCCGCTCACCAGCATGGCGATAGAAACGGCGGGGTTGATATGACATCCGGAAACGTTACCGATGGAGTAAGCCATGGCAACGATCACCAGACCAAATGCCAAAGCGGTCAACAGATATGCGGTATTTGCCGCAAGGCCAACACAGCCCACCACTGCCGCAGTTCCGCAAGCAAACAGAACCAGCACGAACGTACCGATAAACTCGGCGATACACTTTTTGAGCAAAGTCATACGATTCCTCCAAAGATAGTATTAGAAGCAACAGGCTTCTTTGTGCAAAGTGTAGCACATTTCCTTGGTTTTGTCAATAGTTTTTGATAATTATTCCTCTTTGGGCAGAAGATAGTATTCGTATACGTCCTTTCCGTGCTTTTCCGAGTGATACGACCGCAAGAAGGAAAAACCGCACTTTTCGATGACCCGCTTGGACTGCCCGTTCCCCTCAAAATGCCCCACGGTGAGAAGCTCCGCCCCCAGTTCTTCAAAGCAATAGCGGATCACTTCCCGCACCGCCTCGGGCATGAGGCCCTTGCCCCAAAAATCCTTGGCCAGCACATAGCCGATCTCCTTACTTCTGAGCAATTCGTAAGACGTTCCACCCGTGTTGGAGACGTGAAGCCCCAGGGAGCCGATCACCCTGCCGCTTTCCTTATGTACCAATGCGAACACATTCTTTTCCTCCAGAAACATCCCCAAAACGCGGTAGGTGTCCGCCATGCTTTCGTGATGCTTCCAACCCGCCATCTCCCCTACCCCGGGCACGGAGGCGTAGGCGTAAAAGTCCGCCGCATCCTTTTCGCGGAATCCCCGCAACAGCAAACGGGGCGTTCCCAAGGTCACCTTGGTGACGTCAAATCGAATGTCCATTTTGTTCTCCTATAAATAGCAGGTGGTTGGTCATACCCAACAATTCTTTCTTTTCGCAAATATAAAAATGATAGCGCAGATATTGCCCGTAGGTCTCCTCGTCCATGGCATTGATCCGCTCCTCCAACAGCTCGCTTGCCCCGTCGGAAGCAACCTCCCGCAAAATACGGATGCCGCCCTTGGCAAGCAGGTTGCGGCAGGCCTCCACGGTGTGGAACACAAAGGGAAAATCGTAAAGCTTGAAGGTCTCCTTATCGTAATCCCCCTGCAGGAAATACTGCCCGTCCCGGCAATATTCGGTCAGAAACAGGAAATCGTTAGAGATGAAGGCAAAGAAGATCACGCCGCCGGGCTTGCAGACCCGTTTTGCCTGGGCGATACATTGCAATCGATCCTCCTCCCGCCGCAGATGGTACAGAGGGCCGAACAACAGCACCCCGTCGAAGCTTGCCTCGTCATAGCGAGAAAGATCCAGGGCATTCCCCTGCACCAGATCGACGTCATCCGTAGGACGAAGCTTGGCACGGAAAGCCTTCAGGTTGCCCTCTGCAAGCTCCAACGCCGAGACCCGATACCCCTTGCGTGCGAAATATAAGCTGTATTCCCCCGCCCCGGCGCCAACGTCCAAAATCTTCATGCCCGGCCGGAGGTATTTTTCGATATACCTTACGTTGGTCAAAAACTCCACCCGTTTGGATTGGGAACGGTTCAGACGGGTATCCTCGTGTCCCTCGGCGTAAAGCCATTCCACGATCTCGCTGTCCGTCATGCTTTGCAGATCCATTTTTTGTTCGCCTTTCAAAAGAAAAAGCAGTGTGAAGAACCCTTCCTCACACTGCCGATTTTTTGGAAAAATACGTTTGATTTCCTCAAAAAAGGTACGACAACGTGAGCCCGTACGCGTTCTTACCCGCTACGTGCTTGAGACCGACGGATACATGACGTCTCACGAAGGTCATTGCCGTTTCTCCTTTTCTTTAAAAATATAGGTGGAGTATATCACAGATGATTGGATTTGTCAAGAACCGAATAAAGATTTCTTTCCCCCAAAAAACAGCCGCAAGAATACGGCTGCGGGGATGGCCTTCCGTTCTGCGGAAGCATATTCTGAAAGGGAGGTGATTTCATGAGTATTTTTCCCGCAAAGCCCGCCGCGGTAGCTATTTTACGGGGCGGGGCTTCCATGCCCAAGCTCCACGGCGAGGTACGGTTTTACCATGTAAGGCAGGGCGTTTTGGTGGTGGCCAAGGTCTCCAACCTGCCCAAGGGGAACACCGCGGGGTTCTTTGGATTCCATATCCACGAAGGGACGGATTGCGGTGGAGAGGGTTTCGGGAACACGGGCAGTCACTACTCCCCTACCCCCTCTCCCCATCCCACGCACGCGGGGGATCTGCCCCCGCTGTTGAGCGTCAACGGCCAGGCATACCTGGCGGTGCAGACGGACCGTTTTGCCGTTGAGGAGATCATCGGCCGCACAGTGGTGATCCACGACAGGGCGGACGACTTCACGTCACAGCCTGCGGGCAACGCGGGAAAGAAGATCGCTTGCGGGGTAATTCGGAAGGTGTAGTCATCCCTTTCGCCGGGCGATCATCTCCTTCAGCGCCGCCAGAGCCTCCCCCAAGCCGCCCACGGCGTCGATGAGACCCAGCTCCACCGCCTCGTTGCCATCCACCACGGTGCCGATGTCGGTGGTCATCTCGTCGGTGCGGGTCATCAGCTCCTTCAGCTTGTCCGCCTTGGCGCGGGAGTTGCGGACGATGAAATCGATGATCCGATCCTGCATTTTGGCAAAGGCGGCGAAGGTCTGGGGTACCCCGATCACCAGCCCGGTCATCCGCACGGGGTGCAGGGTCATGGTGGCGCTGGGGACGATGAAGGACTTGTTGGCGGAAACCGCCAAGGGTACACCAATGGAGTGTCCCCCGCCCAAAACCAGGGAGACGGTGGGCTTCTTCATCCCGGAGATCAGCTCTGCGATGGCAAGCCCAGCCTCCACGTCCCCGCCCACGGTGTTGAGGAGAAGCAACAGCCCTTCGATCTCGTCGCTTTCCTCCACCGCCACCAAGGTGGGGATGCATTGCTCGTATTTGGTGGACTTGGTGTCTGGGGAGGCGGCGTAGTGTCCCTCCACCTGCCCCGCGATGATCAGGGCGTGGATGCTCCCCCGCTTGCCGTGGGTGGTGATGCTCCCGGAGCGTTCAATGTCCTCGGCCTTGGCCTCCGGCTGAGTGTTTACGTCCGCCTCGTCGGGACGGTTTTGTTCGGTCATAAGCGTTCCTCCTGCGAAAGATGTTTTGATTAGAGTATTGCCCCAAATCCCCCCCGCAGAGACAAAAAGAAAAAACTTTTTGGAAAACCCTTGCGTATTTCTCTTTTCCGTGGTATAATAACGGAAATTGATAAGCAGAGATATCGAAGTGGTCATAGAGACGCAGTTCGAATGCGGCTCGGATCTGCGCTTGGAAGATCGCTGATGCTATGCGTTTTCTTCGTTCATCTCGCGCGCAAGCGCTTGCGCTTGGGCTATGCTTACGTTTTTCTTGAATTTTGGATGACAGCATTTCAATTCCGGCCTTGCAAAAGCCGTGCAAAATTCAAACTTAACTTAATACGGAGAGATATCGAAGTGGTCATAACGGGGCTGACTCGAAATCAGTTTGGGAGCAATCCCACGAGGGTTCGAATCCCTCTCTCTCCGCCAAATGCGGTTTCAAACCGCAAAAAGAAGCCGCAGGACTTAGGTGTTCTGCGGCTTTTTCATACTACCGAAAGGAGGATTTTCTGATGAATAAAATGAAATGGTATCAAAAACTATTGATTGGTTTATTGGTTGTTCTATTATCTCCGTTGATTCTTATATGTCTGATCTATGCGGGAATTTGTGCTCTTGTTCAAATACCGAAAAACAAAAAAGAATATAAAAAATCCCGGTATTATTTGGATTTTAAGCAAAAATTTGTGATGGACTCGCTGTATTCACCCGAGTACCGTTTTTACAATTCTGCCATTCAACGTAAGCTTCCGATGCAATATATCAAGCAAGAATCAAACGGATTTGAATATTTTATTTTTAACGACACCTTATATCTTTTCCCCGATTTTGAACAAATTGATTATGATGCGGAAAAAGGAGAATGGCAAGTTGATCGCGACGGTGATTGGAGTGGATTTGAAGAAGCTCACAAGAATCTGATTGCAAAGCTCGATAAAGAACCTGACATTCCCGTCAAACTTTTGATTGAAAGAAAAATGTTCCTTTTGGCAAATTTAAACGATGTTGATATTCCCAAGGGTATCTATATAACTTGGGAATACGATGAAGCCTTTGAAAACGAAGACTCTCCGTTGAAAATGGTCATTCCGCAAAACTCAAAAGAACTTTATGAGATGATGCTGCAAACACCGGACCTCTGCGGTACATTTGAGCTTCTATCGGACGACGGCAATATTGTTTGGAACCTATATGATGATATCCGTATTGAACTTGGCGTTGATCCTCATGACTGTTATTTGGGTGTTTCCAAGATGCTTTTCGGTAAAGTCGAAAGCGGTTTAACTCATTGGCATCCCACTGCATTTGAAATTTACAACGAAGTTTGTAGAATCGGTAAACGAGGAAACGTGATGATCGTACGAACGTTTGCAAGCGGCGGAGGCGTCCTATACATCGGCAATAAAGAAGATTGCCCCTATCAAAAAAGCAAACGATATTTATTTGGTAAACTTTATTACTTGGAAGCAAAATAATTGTAAGCCCGAGGATTACGCGTGCGAGGGTCGAATCTCTCTCCGCAAAAATACCGCAG
>JAZNPH010000056.1:0-24847 GCA_045589515.1 Eubacteriales bacterium
GGCCAAGCGGTCTTAGGAAGACAAACTGGTAAGACAACTCCTTGGCTCACAGAACGACATGGCTACGATCCGACTTCCCTAAGAACCCGGTATTGTGAGGAAAAATAAAAAAATTCCGAAAACGACAGTTTTCGGCAATAAAAGCTTTTTGGAGATTCTTAAGAACCTTTTTCACGAAAAAGGTTCTTAAGGCCATATACCTATGAAACAGATCGAACTCTACACAGACGGCGCCTGCAGCGGCAACCCGGGACCCGGGGGCTACGGCGCGGTGCTGAAATACGGCAAAACCGAAAAAGAGCTCTCCGGCGGGGAGAAGGAGACCACCAACAACCGCATGGAGCTGATGGCCGCCATCGTGGGCTTAGAGGCCCTGAAAGAGCCCTGCGCCGTAACGCTCACCAGCGACTCCAAGTATTTGGTGGACGCCATCCAAAAGAAATGGCTGGAAAATTGGCAAAAACGAAACTGGCGGAAGGCCGACGGCTCCCCTGCCTTGAACCGTGACCTTTGGGAGCGGTTGCAGAAACAGCTGGACAGACACCAAGTTACCTTCCTTTGGATCAAGGGCCACGCAGGCCACCCCTACAACGAGCGTTGCGACCGCTTGGCGGTGGAAGCCATCGAAAAATTTCGGTAAATTCTCGGCCAATCAAACATCAAATGTTTGATTGGCCGAATTTTTCTTTACAAAAGGGTTGATTTTCCTGAATTTTTCGGCTATAATAATATCAGATATTTGATCAGCCGAAAGGAGAGTGCCTTTTTGTATCTCAAAAGACACGCGGAAGCCACGGTAAAAAACCTTGCCGAAATGTTTGGTGCCGTCCTGGTAGCAGGGCCCCGGCAGGTCGGGAAGACCACCATGCTTCAAAACATCACGCAAAACGCAGGGTACGTTTCCCTGGACGACCCCATCCTGCGGGCAAGTGCCGCAGAGGAAAGCGGCACCTTTTTCAAGGACAATCCTCCCCCCGTCTTCGTGGACGAGGTACAGAAAGCCCCTGCGCTGTTTGAGCAGATCAAGCTCCATCTGGACAGAAGTCGTCAAAAAGGGCAGTTTTATCTTTGCGGCTCTCAGCAGTTCCGCATGATGAAGGGTGTCAGCGAGTCCCTGGCAGGGCGCATCGGATTGGTGACTCTGTTGGGCTTTTCCTTGCGGGAGACCTGCGAGGTATCCTGCGATCTTCCTTTTTTGCCTACGCAAGAGTATCTTTCCCTGCGGAAAAAGGAACAAAACCAAATCACCTACGACGAGGTCTGGAAGCGGATCCATCGCGGCTCCATGCCCGAGCTGGTGAGCAATCCCGCCTTCGATTGGCAGTTGTTTTACAGTGCATACGTACGCACCTATATCGAGCGGGACGTGCGGGAGCTTTCCGAGATCGGCGATACGGTCACCTTTACAAAATTTATGGTGGCCGCGGCGGCCTCCGTGGGCCAGCTGGTAAATCTTGCCTCCTTGGCGCGGGACGTAGGGATCAGCCCGCCCACAGCGGAACGATGGCTGTCCATCCTGGTAGCTTCCAACGTGGTATATCTGTTACAGCCCTATTCCAACAACATTACCAAGCGGGCAGTTAAAACCCCAAAGCTGTATTTCCTGGATACGGGGCTGGCGGCGTATCTTACCCGTTGGAGTTCCCCCGAGGTTTTGAAGAACGGTGCCATGGCAGGAGCGTTTTTCGAAAACTTCGTCATCGCCGAAGTGATCAAAAGCTACTACAACAAAGGGATCACGGATCCTCCCTTGTATTTCTACCGTGACAAGGACATGAACGAGATCGACCTGCTCATCGAAAAGGACGGCGTTCTCCATCCCGTGGAGATGAAGAAGCACGCAGATCCTCATAAAAAAGACGTTGCGGCCTTTGATCTGCTGGATCGGATCCCCGGTATCACCCGGGGCTCGGGAGGCGTGGTATGCCTGTACGACAGCTTGGTGACTCTGCAGGGGAACGACAAAGTGATTCCCGTGCAGTATTTATAAGAGAAAGGAGCCGAAACCCTTATGAAGACCGTTCTTATCACAGGCGCCTCCGGAGGCATCGGCAAGGCGGCGGCGAGAGCCTTCCACAGAGAGGGCTACCGTGTGATCCTTCATTACAACAAAAATGAAGAGGGAGCAAAAGCTTTGGCGGCAGAGCTGGAAAACGCCCTGCTTTACAAGGCGGATCTGGCAAACCGTGCCCAGGTAAAAGCGTTGGCGGAAGCCTTCCCCGAAACCGACGTGCTGGTGAACAACGCGGCGGTGGATCTGTTTGCGCTGTTTGATCTGGTGTCCGAGGAGCAAGCAAAGGAGCTTTACGAGGTGAACCTGTTCGCCCCCCTCGCCCTCTCCCGGATTTTGGTAAAAGGGATGCTTTCCCGCGGGGAGGGGTGCATCCTGAACGTGTCCTCCATGTTCGGAGAGACGGGAGGAAGCTGTGAGGTGGATTATTCCGTTACCAAAGCCGCCCTTATCGGGTTGACCAAGGCCTTGGCGAAGGAAGTGGGCCCCGCAGGGGTGCGGGTGAACTGCGTCTGCCCCGGGGTGATCCAAACCCCCATGAACGACCGTCTTACCGTTGAAGAAGCGGAGGATCTCATGACCTCCATTCCCCTGGACCGCTTCGGCACTCCCGAGGAGGTTGCGGAAGCCTTGGTGTTCTTAGCGTCAGAGAAAGCGTCTTATATCACCGGCGCGGTGCTGGACGTCAACGGCGGGATTTAAAAGAGAAAAAGCACTTACGGACGTTTCGCCGTAAGTGCTTATTTGCTATTACTTCTTTTTACAGATCAACCAAGTGATCCCTGCGGCAACCCCTGCGCAGAGGGTGCCTACCAAGAATACCGTCCAAAGAGGGACGCCTTGGGTAGGCTCTTCCTCGGGAATGCTTTCCTCACTCACCGCAGAAACGGGATCTTTTAACGGAACGGAAGATTCCTCTTCCGAAGCCTCCTGGGATTCTTCTTCGGAAACTTCTTCCGAAACTTCCTCCGAGACCTCCTCGGAGCTTTCTGCTTCCGAGCTTTCCTCGATTCTTTCCACCACGGGAATGGCTTCCGTCTTCAGTACCTCCCCGCAGAGAGTACAGCTTTGCCGCTTTTCCCCCTCCTCGGTCTCCGTGGGCTCCTTGACCGTTTCCCACTGGCCGGAGGTATGCTTTACGCCGTTTTCCTTTTCAGCGCCGCACTTGGTGCAACGGGAAAACCTATGGCAAGGATTCTCGGGATCCTCTTCCTTCGCCCATTCATGGGGGCAATTCACGTACAGCACGTAGTTATCCACCGTCTCCGTTGGGGTATAGACCTCCAGGAACCCCTCGCCGGGGGTAACGTACGTAGAAACGTATACCTTGGAAACCCCGTCCAGCCAGGAATACTCCACTTTTTTCATATCCAGCATGGAGGCTTCGCTGACGTAAATTTCCACGGACGGACAATGATAGAACACTCTGCTTTCCAGAGCATCCGCTCTGAACCGCACCTCCGTCAGGCTTTCGCATCCCGCAAAAGCCCCTGCGCCAACGCGGGAAAAATAGATCGTCCTTGCGCTTGGAAGTGAAACCAGGCTCTTACACCCGGAAAAAGCGTATCTGTCGATGATGGCGCCGTATGCACGCGTTGCCGCCACCTCTCGCAGATTTTCGCACCCTGCAAAAGCGGATTTGCCGATATACTGCACCTCGCCCAAAAATTCCACCCGGGTGAGGTCCTTGCAGTTTTCGAACATGGCGTGAGAAACGGCGATCACGTCTTCGGGAAAGACCACCTCGGTTACCGGCTCTCCGTTGAGAAGCAGCCGCCCGGAATAATACACAGGGGAGGCGGCGGCAAAGGTAAACCCGGCCTCGCTGTCAAAGAGCTCCTCAAAGGTAATACGGCAGTAAGCATCCAAATCGGAAATATGCACCTCGCTGATCTTTTCACAGCTGTCGAAGGCACCGCCGCCGCAGAACTTCAAGGTAGAGGGCAGGGTGACCCGTTCTATTTTTTTCGACCCTTCAAAAGCACCCATGCCCACGTACTCCAGCCCCTCGTTCAGGTCTGCCGCCGTCAAACCGCTGTGGGCAAAGGCACAAGTGCCGATCTTCCGAAGGCTCTTCGGGAAGCTCAACTTGGCAAGAGAGCAATCGCTAAACGCACCGTTGCCGATTTCGGTAACGCCCTCGTGGAGAATCACCTCGGTAATACCCCTTACGTTCATAAAGGTACAACCGTTCACCTTGGTCAGCTCCTTGGGGAACTCCACCACACCCTCCAAACGGACGCCGCCTACGTACAGCTTGCTCACCACGGGAGAGGTCATATAGGAACACATCACGTCCATGCAACCGTTGGTCGCTTCGAAATCGATCTCGCACCAATCCAGCAGGGTGGGAATGTGCACCTCCACGTCGGGGAAATCTCCCCAGCCGTAGAAGAAGGCGCCGTTGCCAACGAATTCCAGGGTGGAGGGGAACAGGATCTTCTTCAGATTGTTGTGGGGCTCGTCATTCTCATCGTAGGTGACGTACCGATCGTATCCGGCAAAGACTTCTTCGCCGATGTGAGTGATGCCTTCCCCGATGTGGATCTCACAAATATCGGGGATCCAATGCGCCCATCCATCACGGCTGTCAATAGCCCCCGTGCCTACGAAGGATAGGATCCCGTCCTCGGAAAAGCTCCAGGAAACGGTATCGGAAAGCTTCCCCTCTCTCGGATGCTCCTCAGCCGCAAAAACGGAAAAAGGCAAGAACAGCATCACCCCGCAAAGAAGCAACGAAAGCATGGCGAAAAGCCGTTTGGCGGTTAAAGTTTTCTGCATTTTTGCTTGCATAAACGCATCCTCCCAAAAAAGTTTTTTCTGCATTTTTATCCTACCATAGGTTTATGAACATATCGTGAACATTTACAAAAAACGATGAAATATCAAGAAAAAATTAACGATTTCGACAGTTCTCGCGGGGAGGTCGTCCCACGCAACAAGACCGTGCGGTTCCGCCGCGTATTTTGACGCAATGAACAGATGAAGGCTGTACGCCGACTTGCTCCCGAAAACGACAGTTTTCGGCATTGAATTTCTTTGGAGATTTTTAAGAACCTTTCTTGTAAGAAAGGTTCTTAAGCGCTCGCCCCATCAAAAAGAGCCCCTTTTCGGAGCTCTTTCTTTTATCCCAACAACGTATACACCCAAAACACCACGGGGATGGTGGCCGCGGACAGCAAATGGGAGATCAGCGCCATCCCTGCGGCGGCGGAGGTATCCAATCCGTAAGCCCCGGGGATCACCACGGGACTCAGCCCCAAGGGCATGGCCACAGCACAAAGGATGCACAAGGACAGATCCTCCGGCAGGGGCAGCAGCCACAACAGAACCAAAAATACGGTGGGGAACAAAACCAAACGGAAGAAGGAGGCCAGATACACCGATCTGTCGGTGAAGGTCTTCTTCAGATTCAGGGAGGATACCGTCATGCCCGTCAACAGCATGGCCACGGGGGACATACAGCCCCCCAGGGAATCCAGCCCCGAGGCCAGAAAAGCGGGCAGGGGCACGGCCAAAAGCCCCAAAACCATCCCTGCCAGCATGGCGGCGAACATGGGGTTTACCAGCCGTTTCAGAGAGGAACGCAGGGTGTTCTTTTCCCCCGCTTCCCGGGGGATCAGCAGGGCGGGCACTCCCCACAGATAGATCAAAACCCAAAGGGGCAAAACGAACACCAGATAATCCCCGAACACCGCGGGGAACAAGGCCAGCACCACCGCGTTGCCCATAAACCCGAAGTTGGAAAAGGACAAGCCGTAGGTGTAGATCTTGCGGGTGTAATCATCCTTTGCGCAGAACCTCGCCAGCAAAAGGGCGGCGGGAATGGAGAGGGCAAGCACCCCGAAGCCTCCCGCCACGAAGATCCAGGCGCTGCCCAGACTTTCTACGGTGAAGCCCTTCCAGAAGGTGGAAAGCACCAATGCGGGAATGAACACGTTGTTTTCCATTTTGGAAAGCACCGCCGCCCCGGAGGCAGGAACGGCTCCCAGGCGGGAGATGATATATCCAATGAGGATCAGCCCCATCAGTACGCTCATTTGTTGTAGGGTAGAAACCAAAACGTCCATAAATGCTCCTTACTTGGGAGAAATTTCTCCTCCGCCCAAAACCGCGTCCCCATCGTAGGCCACGGCGGATTGCCCCGGGGCGGCCACGGCGGCGGGCGTATCAAAGCGGATCTCCACCCCGTTTCCCATGGGGATCAAGGTAGCGGGTATTTCTTTTTGGTGGTAGCGGGTACGTACGGTGGCGCGGACGGGGTCGGTATGCGGCTTGCCGTCCATCCAATGAAATTCTTTTACGAACAGGGATTCCACCGGCAATTCTTTGGCGGTACAAAGCACAACCCGGTTGTTTTTGGCGTCCTTTTCGCAAACGTAGTAAGGCTCCGGCAGGGCAAGCCCCAAGCCCTTTCTCTGCCCCACGGTGTAGTGGAGGATGCCCTTGTGCCTGCCCATCACCTCTCCTGCGCGGTTCACGAAGTCCCCCGCGGGGAACTCTATGTCTATACGAGAGCGGATGAATGCGGCGTGATCGCCGTCGGGGATGAAGCAGATGTCCTGGCTGTCCCCGCTTTTGGCGCTGACAAAGCCCTGCGCTTCCGCAATAGCCCGCACCTCCTGCTTGGTGTAGTCTCCCAAGGGGAATTTTACCTTGGAAAGCTGTTCGGGGGTGAGGTTGTAAAGAACGTAGCTTTGATCCTTGGCGGGATCTTTTGCCTTTTCCAGGCGGAAGACGCCGTTTTCCTCCGTGATGCGGGCGTAATGTCCCGTGGCAAGGCAAGGAATGCCCATGGACTTCGCCGCCTCCCACAAGGCACCGAACTTCAAGTAGCGGTTGCAAAGGATGCAGGGGTTGGGGGTGTTGCCCGCCATATAGGTCTCTACGAAGGGCTCCACCACCTGCTTTGCGAAGGTGTCCCGACAGTCCAGCTCCACGAAGGGGATCCCCAGGGAGTCGCAAACGGCCTTGGCGTCGGCGGTGCGCTCGTTGCCCCAAAGCCGCATGGTGGCGCCGATGCAGTCAAAGCCCTGTTTTTTCAGCAAAAATGCCGTGACGGCACTGTCCACCCCGCCGCTCATGGCGATGAGGATCTTTTCGTTTGCCATGGGTTTTTCCTCCTGTGGATTTACTCGTTAGGAGTATACCCGTTTTGTGAGGGATTGTCAAGAAGGAAATGGGAAATTCAAGAGAAGGGGGATCGATCAAAAGCCGTCCGCCCACGCTTTGATCCCAAGGTTCTAAAAACGGCTTTGCCGGTTTTGACGTCGGCGAAACGATACCACGCATACATCCAAAGCTGTTCGCCGACTTGGTCACCAGTTGAGCATACCAACCCTGCGGGCTGGCCGCGCGGAATGTAGTCGTAGCGGCTGTTCGTCATCCTTGTCAGTTCAGGACGTCATCCTGAGCACGCGCGGATCGTAGTCCCGGTGGCTACGTATTGCAGTCATCTCCGCGCACGTCGAAGTTTTTGCAGTCGAAGTCGGCGCATTGCGTATGGTGCATAGATAACGGTATACCGCCGACATGAAAAACAGGCAAGCTGTTTTTCTTGGGTTGGTGCAATGCGGCGCTGAGCGGCAAAAACCGCCGCAGGCGGGATCTCATAAGAGTCTGATGTACCTTTTTCGAAATGAAAGAACTGTTTTATCATAAAGGATGTAAGTTTGCCATTGTAGGGGTAGATCAGACTTCGAGGAGACCCCTTGCGGTTTTGCTTTTCGAAATTGCTGCAAAAGGAACTACGTATCCAAAGACAACGGGCAATTTCAAAAAGCAAAACTTCGACGCGCGCGGAGATATACCGTGTTGCATAGCCGCAATAATCACCGTCCGCGCTTGCTCAGGGTGCCAAAATGGCAATGCGTTTCCAAGGTCAGCATGTCATCCTGAGCGAACGCGAAGCGTGAGTCGAAATTTTCGTAGTCGAGGCGTAGCCGAGCGGAGAAAATCAAGGGGTGCTTGCACCCCCGTAAGGGGATTAGCAGGGATATGAGAAGAGTCTGATGTTCCTTTTTGGGAGTAAAGAACTGTTTTATTAGTAACAGGCAGAACGGGGGAACGGCCGTATCGAAAGACATTCCCATACCCTCAAAAAATGCAGGCATTTTTTGCCTTCCGTTCGGGTTTACACCACTCACGGAAGTTCGACGCGCGCGGAGATATACCGTATTGCACAGCCATAACGGCTCTATTCCGCGCTTGCTCAGGGTGACAAACGGACACAGCGCCCCCATCCGGCGCGGCCAACCCGCAGGGTTGGTATGCTCAGAGATGACGGTTGGGGTGGGTTTTGTCGTCACCCTGAGCGAAGCAGGCGTGGGGTAATGATGTGTCTTGAACCGCAACAAGAAAAGCCTGCGGAGTCGAAGTTTTGCTTTTTGAAATTGCCCATTGTCTTTGGATATGCAGTTTCTTTTGCAGCAATTTCTAAAAAGCAAAACCGCAAGGGGTCTCCTCAAAGTCTGATCTACCCCTACATGGGTAAACTTACATCCTTTGTGATAAAACAGTTCTTCAGATTCAGCAAGGAACATCAGACTCTTATGAGATCCCGCCTGCGGCGGTTTTGCTCCGAACGGCGTAAACGCCTTTCCTTCTCCGCAAAACTTCGACGTGCGCGGAGATAACTGTAATTCGTAGCCACAGGGGATACATTCCGCGCGGCCAACCCGCAGGGTTGGTATGCTCAGAGATGACACGCTGACATTGGAAGCACTCCCGCCCTACACTTCGCATCGCAGTTCCAAAAACGGCTTGCCGTTTTTGACGTCGGCGGTATGCAATAATGCTCGGTAAACGGCCGTCCGCCGACTTGGTCACCCCGCAAAAAAGCGCCTCCCTTGCGGGAAGCGCAGTTTTCGTTATTCGCCCTTTTTGCGGTTCATGTCAAAGTCAATGACGAAGGCAGAACCGTCGAAGGTATACACCGTGGTGGGGGCGTAATCAAAGCCCTTGTAGGACTGATCCGGCCAGATGCCGGTGGATTGGATCAAGTCGGAGGTCCAAACCTCTCCCTCGGGCTTCTCCGCGCTGTACAGCTTCAGGTCGGAGACGTACAGGTTGCGGAAGTACAGCCCCAGGTCGGTACAGGCCAGGGTGATCTCCACGAAATCGTTACAGGGGTTGCCCTCTCTGTCCACCATAGTGTCCGGCGGGTAGTCAAGCGCCGCGTTGAACAGGAAGGCGGTGTTACTGCCGTCTGCCTTGGCGCCCTTCACCTCCACCAGGACGGTGTCCGTTCTGCCTCTGTTGCGTCCAGTAACGGTGAGGCGGACGTACTGATCCCCCTCCATAGCAAAGGTCATGTCGTAGATATCGTCGGGCAGGTTCACGGAGGACTCGTACCAGGTGCGGGTGTCCTCGTTCAAAGGCTCGTACATATTGTAGAACAGATGCCATCTGCCGGTCTGTCCGCTGCGGCAGAAGCCTACGTCCACGCAGTTCTGCCACCACTCCCCGGAATACACGTCCACCCCAAAGAAGGCGTAAGCGTTGATGAATCTGCCGTCGGGCAGGATCCTCTGGAGCTGAGCGTTCTTCAGGTCAATGGTAGCGGAAGCACCGTTGTAGCCGATGGGAGAATAGATGGCAAAGGCTGTGCCGTCCAAGTCACCCATTCTGCCGTTGTTGGTGTAGTTCAGGCTGTCGATCATCCCTTCGGCGGAATCCCGCAGTTCACCGATCACGTCAACAGAGATTTCTTCAGAGCTTTCCATAGAAGATTCCTCCATACTTTCGGGGGCAGAGCTTTGAATGCTTTCTTCCGGGCCGGACACCTCTTCCCCGCCGCAAGCGGCAAGGCAGGCGCAAAGTGCGGCAAGGCATACGCATAAGAATTTTTTCATGGCAAACCGTCCTTTATTCGTCGTTTTTTCCATTATACGGCAGAACGGCGGGTTTGTCAAGTGCCTTAATAGGTCAACTCGTAGTAATAAAAGCAATCGAAGATCTTCTCCAGATATACGGTGTTGTCCCCTTCTCCGTGCTCCCACTCCACCCACAGATAGCCCTCTCCCGAGGGGGTCAGCTTACCGAAGAAATCCAGCGGGTCATCTGAGGGAATGTAAAAGAAGCCGCAATACGCCGTTTCGCCTCCCATTCCCTTTCCGCCGCAGGAAAAATCCACATATTTTTCGCTTTCGGAAATGCTTTCTGCCAGAAAAGCGGCTTGGGAAAAGTCACCCTTTTCCGCGCAGGATTCCAAAAGCTCCCGATTCTCCAGCACCAGCTCCCGAATCTCCTCCTTGTCGGGCATCCCGCAGGAGGTCAGACAGAGACACAGGGCAAACAGCAGGGAAAAGGCTTTCTTCATTCCTTTCCCACCCACTTTGCGTACAGGGAGGAAAAGCTCACGGAGCAAGCCACCAGGAACAACGACAGAGGCAAAAATCCAAACGCAAAACCGAAATAGGGATGCAGGTAAAGCAGTGCCGCGTCGAAGGCGTCGTAATGCCAAAGCCCCCACAGGAACGCCCCTGCGATCAGCCCCGCGGTGGTCAGCCATGAGCAAAGCACGAAGGTCTTGCGGCTCTTATACAACCTGACGAAATACCAATGGGCAAGAGACAGCATAAATCCCGTGAAGGGGATCACCATGGCAAACGCCCAGAACCCGTTGTCCAATCCCACAGGGCTTGCCGCCTCCTTTGCCACCCCAAAGGTGATGGCCAGGAAGGAAACGAACAACAGAATGGATTGGAGCAGAGAGGCCTGCCATTCCTTCACCCGGGTGAATTTCTTCGGCGGCGCGGGGGTCAGCTCGGCAAAGGCACCCTTCATCAGCTCGTATTCTTCCTTGCAGGCGGGACATACCGCCAAATGCTCCTCCACCAGGGTGCGGGTGTTTTCGGAACAGCACCCGTCCACGTACAGGGGGATCAGATCACGGATCACTTCACAATGTTTCATAAAAACTCCTTCATTCTTTCTGCCAGCTTTTTGCCGGCACGGTGATAGATCACCCTCGCCCAGCTTTCGCTTTTGCGGAAACGGCGGCTGATCTCCCCAAGAGGCACGTCTTCCAGAGCCGCCAGCGCAAACACGGTGCGGTAGGGCTCCTCCAATGCCTCCAAGGCTTCCATGGCTTGCCTGCCCAGTTCCTTACGGACGACGGTTTCTTCCAAGCTCTCCGGAGACTGCAGTTCCTCCGAAAGCTCTAAAGAGGAGTGCCGTTTCTGCCTGTTGTACCAAGCGAAATAGGCGTTTTTGGCGATCTGACACAGCCAGGAGGGGGCGCTTTCTTCCTTCCGCAGGGAGGCAAGGTTCATATAGGCCCGAAAAAAGGTCTCCTGGGTCAGCTCCTCCGCCAGGGATTCGTCTCGGCACAGGCGGCGCAGATACCCAAACACCAGGGATTGGTTGTCTGCGTACAGCTTTTCAAAATTGACCACGGCTCTCATCTCCTTTCACCTGTTAGATAGAGAAGGACGCAAAACGTTACAAGTTATTTTTAGAATACCCGAAAAATTTTTATTTGTCAACCCAAACAAAAAATTGTTGCGGTTTTTGTACAGGTTTTCCCTTGTAAAGGGGAGGTCTTTATGTTATCATGCAAGTAGAAAAGCACGAAGTTTCTTGCTATATAAGGAGTTTTTCATGAGTTACTATAAGTCTTTTGCCTTTGACGGCCCCTCTCCCCTGTGTGAAAGCCCTGTGTGCGACACGGTGGATCTGCTGGCGGGGGTTCCCCATCTGGGTGTGGAATCCGACGCTCCCATTCCCGAGCAGTTTCGGACGGATCACTTCAACTCCCCCGAGCATCTCTTCAACCTCACCGACGGCACCACCTGCAAGGTATACGATTTTCACGACCCCGCCTGCACCCATTTCACCGCAGGCACGGGGCGGGCGGTCTATTTCAAGCTGCCCTATCGCTCCGCCGTCACAGGCTTCTGCGCCAAATTCCTGTACCAGAAGAGTGCGGGAGTGGGCATCCCTTCCCATTTGGACGTGTATCTTTCCGAAAACGGGGTGGATTGGAAGCTGGTTTCCCGCCGGCGTTGCACCGTCACGGATCGGGAAGACCGTATTTTCCCTGTGGAAGGAGCCTTCGACTGCCCTTACCGCGCCTCTTACGTGAAGTTTGCCTTCGATCTGGGGGCACACGTTTGGATCGAATCCTTCTCCCTGTACGGCTGTACGGACTTGGAGGGGGCTGTGGAGATCATCCCCGACAAGGGAGAGATGGATCCCCGCATCATGAACCGCTATCCCGCATACGATGAGCTGGACGGGGTGCATAATATCGTCCTGGCTTACCACAGTATGCCCCCGGAAAAACATCCCCAGGGCCGTCCCTTCACCGTGGAGGAGTTCCTGCCCTACGTGGGGTATTACGACCAAGAGGGCCATCTGAAGGACACCTTCTTTGACGGCGCTTTGTTCTTGCCCTTCTCCAACTTCACCTATTCCGCCCTTTACAAGTGTGCCGAGGGCTGGAAGTATTACCTGGACAACACCTTCCGTGACGGCTGGAACGTGGACGCATTGAACACCGCCACGGAGACCGTCTGCAAGGAATTGGGCGTGGAGCAAAAGAGCAAGGTGTTCCTTTCCATCCTCCACACCAAGCCGGAATACGGCGATTTCCCCGAGAAGTTCGGCGATCTGGACGGAGACGGGGTGGACGAGGATCTTTCCACCGCGGAAGGCCGCAAGAAGGTGACCAAGTGGTATATCGACGAGGCTTTGAAGCGTTACCACGAAAAGGAACGTCCCTATCTGCAGCTTTCCGGCTTCTATTGGTTTGAGGAGCAGATCACTTACAGCGATCCGCTGGAATTGGAGGTTCTGGAATACGCCAAGGACTACGTTCACAGCCTGGGCTACAAGCTGATCTGGATCCCCTACTACCAGGCCTGGGGCTACGACCGCTGGAAGGAAAACGGCTTTGACGTGGCCTGCGTTCAGCCCAACTACTCCTTCTCCAAGAATGCAACCAAGCAGCGGCTTTACGACAACGCCATGCTGGCAAAGAAGTTCGGCCTTTGCTACGAGCTGGAATTCACCGGCGGGAACAACCCCACGGACATCGAGCGCTACACCGAGTACCTGGATTGCGGTGCAAAGACCGGGTTTATGCACACCATCAAGATGTATTACGAAGGCGGCAGAGGCTTCCTTGCGGCTTGTAAGACCCAAGACCCCCTGTTCCGCACCGTGTACGACAACACCTACCTCTTTGCAAAAGAGAAATATATCGCAAGAGAAGAATAAAAAAGCATCGGCAGAGGCGAAAAGCTTCTGCCGATTTTTTATAGAGGGAGCGATCAGGGGATTTTTCTTTCGGAAAAGAAAAATCCCCTTTAACCCAAAAAGAAACCTACTGCCGAAAACTATCGTTTTCTGGAAAGAAATCCGTGCGTTATCTCCCGGCATACCGCCCTTGCAGGTTGGCGCGTCGAAACTTTGCGTAGATGAACGTTATTTTTTTGCGTAAATACGCATTTTTATGAAGCGGGTTGCTTTTCCCCGCAAAAAAGGAGCCGATGAATCGACTCCTTTTTCAAATGCGGTTGTTATCTTTCTTCTCTAAAATACGACTGACCCAATGCCGCGGGGCCCTGGCTCTCACGATTCTTGCGGAGGTTGGTGACGATCAGCACCAGGATGGTGATGACGTAGGGCAACATCTGGGCAAGGTCGGTGGGAACGTTGATGCCCAGCATTTTGGGCAGATACATATACGCCCAATAGCAGATACTGAACACCAAAGAACCCCAAAGCAGGTTCATAGGCTTCCACAGCGCGAAGATAACCAGCGCCACGGCCAGCCAGCCGAAGGCCTCGATGGAATCGATGTCCGCAACAGCCCAGGCACCGCTCTTGAACTCCATGGTACAGAAGATGCCCGCCATGCCCACCAAGCCGGAGCCGATGCAAGCGGCAAGATATCTGTAACGGGTGACGGAGATGCCCGCCGCGTCTGCGGTGGCGGGGTTCTCACCCACGGCGCGGAGGTTCAAGCCCGTACGGGTACGGTTCAGGAACAGCGCCACGACCACAGCCAGGACAATGGACAGGTAGAACATAAATCCGTAGTTGAACAACACCTTGGAAACCACGCCCAGCTTGTCGGACAGGAAGGGAATCTTGGCGGTGAACACGCGGAAGGCCTCGTCACATCTTACGTTGCCGCTGGTGGACTTTACAAAATAGTCGGATAGGAACTTGGCAAGCCCCACGCCGAAAATGGTGATGATCAAGCCGATCACGTTCTGGTTGATCCGCAAAGTAACGGTGAAGAAGCTGTACAGCGCACCCATCAGCATGGCGGACAGGAAGGAAACTCCCAGCGCCAGCACGATCAGCACGAGGGCGTTAGGCTCTTCCACCGCGGCCACGTATCGATACACGGAGATAAAACCGGTGGCGGCGCCCACGCACATGGTGCCGGGGGTGCCCAGGTTCAAGGACCCGGATTTTTCGATGAGCAGCTCGCCCAGGGCGGCCAGCGCCAAAAACGCGGCGAACTTAAAGCCCTGTTGGAGCCAAGGGATCAAATTCTCGATCATACGGCAGCCACCTCCTTCGTCTTTTTGCGGAACGCTACCTTATAGTGGATAAAGAACTCTGAGCCCACGATCAACAGCAGCATGATACCGATCATAACGTCTGCCGCCGCGGGAGAGAAGCCTATACTGCCGTATTGGTTTGCCATCTGTGCCGCACCCTTTTCCAGGGCAACGATGAGCACGGAGACTCCCGCCATGGTGAAGGTGTTGAACTTGGAAAGCCATGCCACGATGATGGCGGTAAAGCCGTAGCCCCCCGCCATAGAGGTGGAAATGGTGTTGCTCTGGGAAGAAACCACCAAAAAGCCGCAGAGACCGCATACCGCACCGGAGATGATCATGGTGCGCAGCATCACCTTGTTCACGGAGATGCCTGCGTAGCGGGCGGTGTTACGGGATTCGCCCACCACGGCGATCTCGTAGCCCTGCTTGGTGTATTTCAGATAGAAGAACATCAGAACGGTGATGACGATGATGATGGCCACGAACCAGAAGTCGGAGTTGGTAAACAGGGATTCCTCCTGCTGGATCAAGAAACCGTTGGCATCCCGCTCCTCCCACAGAGAGGAGAGCCAGCCCCGATGGGTGGTCTGGTTGATCTTGCCCAAGGCGGTCTTGGGGCCGCGCCACAGGTAGTAGAAGTAGTTCACCAGATTCATGGCGATGTAGTTCATCATCAGGGTGAACAGGGTCTCGTTG
Organism: Eubacteriales bacterium; assembly: GCA_045589515.1. Classification (GTDB taxonomy): domain Bacteria; phylum Bacillota; class Clostridia; order Oscillospirales; family CAG-382; genus Coliplasma. Next base: position 15,232 of record JAZNPH010000056.1, read on the forward strand.
GCATCCATCTTCGCCTTGAACACCGCGGGAAGGAGACCCCACAGGCCGCCTGCGATGATACTGCAAACTGCCATCAGCAGAATGATCACCACAGGGGGCAGGTTGGTGCAGTAGAACATGATGATGGCGGCGGCAATACCACCCACCAGCACCTGTCCCTCGGCACCGATGTTCCAAAAGCGCATTTTGAAGGCGGGCGCCAGCGCCACGGCGATACACAACAGCTTGGCCGCACCCTTCACGGTGGCCAAAAGGTATCCCTCGCCGAAGGCACCCTTCAGCATGGTCTGATAAAAGGTCAGGGGATCCACCTGTACCACCAGGAACACGAAGGCGGCGTTCAGCAAAAGTGCCAGCAGGAAGGCCCCTACGCGGATGCCCCAGGCCAGGTACACGGGCAATTGTCCTCTACCCCTGCCTACGATATGAAGCAGGGGCGGTTTTTTGGTTTTTACAGTCTGGTCAGCCATTGGACTCCCCTCCTTCCGTCTTCAGGTTGGTCATCAGGTAGCCGATCTCTTCCTTGGTGGCGGTTCTGCCGTCCACAATGCCGTTGACCTTGCCGTCGCAAAGCACCATGATGCGGTCGCAAAGGGCCACCAAAACGTCCAGATCCTCGCCTACGAAGACCACTGCAACGCCCTTGGCCTTCTGCTTATTCAAAAGATGATAAATGGTGTAGGAGGCACCGATGTCCAGGCCGCGGACGGCGTAAGCGGTCATCAGCACCGCAGGGGCGGAGGCGATCTCACGGCCTACCAGCACCTTTTGCACGTTACCGCCGGAAAGACGGCGCACGGGAGTGTTCAGAGAGGGGGTCACAACCCCCAGCTCCTCGCGGATCTGCTCTGCCAATTCCTTGGAGTGCTTGATCTCCGCCAGAATGGACTTCCGCATGGTGTAGTTACGAAGCTGCATATTGCCCACCATGCCCATGCCGCCTACCAGGCCCATGCCCAGACGGTCCTCGGGAACAAAGCAAAGGGCAACCCCCAGCTCCTTGATCTTCTTGGGATCCTTGCCGATGAGATCCTCCTTGGTGCCGTCGGGGGCATCGTAAAGGACCTTGGAGCCGTCTTCCGCGTGCTGGAGACCTGCAATGGCCTCCAACAGCTCCTTCTGGCCGCAACCGGAAATCCCTGCAATGCCCAGGATCTCTCCGCCGTAGGCGTCGAAGGACACGTCCTCCAGCACCGTCTCGCCCTCGTGACCCTTCACGGTGAGGTGCTCCACCTGCAACCGCAAAATGGGATTCACAGGCTCGGGGCGTTCGATGTTCAATTCCACCTTCTGGCCAACCATCAGTTCCGTCAGGATCTGCTCGTTGGCGGTAGCGGTCTCGATGGTATCCACGTATTCGCCCTTCCGCAGAATGGCAACCCGATCGGACACGGCAAGCACCTCGTGGAGCTTGTGCGTGATGATGATTACCGTTTTGCCGTCCTTGCGCATCTCCCGCAACACGGAGAACAGCTTGTCCGTCTCCTGAGGAGTCAGCACCGCGGTGGGCTCGTCCAGGATCAGGATGTTGGCACCTCTGTAAAGAGCCTTGACGATCTCCAGGGTTTGCTTCTGGGAGACGGTCATATCGTAAACCTTCATAGAAGGATCAATTTCAAAACCATAGGTTTGGCAGATGGCCTTGATCTTTTCCGTAACCTCCGCTACGTTCAAAATCTCTCTGCCCTTCACCCCCAGGAGAACGTTCTCCGCGGCGGTGAAAACGTCCACCAGCTTGAAGTGCTGATGGATCATGCCGATCCCCAAGGCGTGGGCGTCCTGAGGAGAGCGGATGGCCACTTGCTTGCCATCCAGATAGATCTCGCCTGCGTCCGGACAGTAAATGCCGGACAGCATATTCATCAAAGTGGTCTTACCGCTGCCGTTTTCTCCCAAAAGAGACAAAATCTCCCCTTTGCGGATCTCCATAGTCACGTCGCGGTTGGCATACACGCTGCCAAAAGTCTTGGTTACGCCGCGAAAAGAAACGGCAATCTTGTTCTGTGTGTCCACAGGCGGGCACCTCCGAGCAAAAATAGGTTGAGGGAAGCCGCTTTTACACGGCTTCCCTGCTGAATATCAACTTACTTATTGAGCCATCTGATGCCGTCAATCTTCAGGTTGAAGGCAGGTGCGCTCTGCACATAGGACTCGTGGAAGTAGCCGTCGGCTACCACGTTGTTCTTGTCGTATGCGAAGTCGCCGTCGCTGTCGGTAGCGTAAGCCCAGGTGATGGTCTTGCCGTCAACGGTGAACTTGGAGGTATCGAATACGTTCAGCTCGCCGGCCTTCAGCTTGCCGATCACTTCGTCAACCTTAGCCTGGGTGCCTTCTGCGCAAGCAGTGCCCAGCTCGGTGATCTTAACTGCGCCTTCCTTGTAGCCGGCAGACCAGTTGGTAGCGATCTTGCCGCCGTTGATAGCGGTAGCGAATGCGTAGGAGTAGTATGCAGACCAAACGTTGGTAGCGGAGGTCAGAGCGGAGTTGGGAGCAACGTCCAGCATGGAAACGTTGTAGCCTACGCAGTAAACAGTCTTGCCTGCGTTGAATGCTTCTTCAACTGCGGTGGGAGCACCTGCAGAGTCAGCGTGCTGGGAGATGATCACGCAGCCGCTCTCAATCAGAGATGCTGCTGCAGCCTTTTCCTTGTCGAAGTCGTACCAGGAATCGGTGAAGTGAACGTCCATTACCACGTTGTCCACGATAGACTTAACGCCCAGGTAGAATGCGGTGTAGCCGGACATAACCTCTGCGAAGTTGAATGCGCCGACGTAGCCGATCTTAACGTTCTCGCCGTCGTAGTTAGCGTCGGTGAGCTTGCCGCCGTCGATGAGTTCCTTCAGCTTCATACCGGCAACAACGCCTGCAACGTAACGGGACTCATAAACCTTGGTGAATGCGTTGGACAGGTTGGACAGACCGCTGGTAGCAGCCATATCGCCGGTCATGGCGATGAACTGCACCTCGGGGTGCTTGCTTGCCAGCTCCAGAGTATAGGTCTGGTGGCCGTAGGAGTTGGTGATGACCACGTTGCAGCCGTCAGCGATCAGCTGCTCGCCGCGGGTGGTAACCTCTTCGTTCTCGGGAGTGGAGTACTTCCAAACGATCTGGCTCTCCTGGATGCCCAGCTGAGCGGCTGCCTGGGTGATGCCGTCGATGTGAGCCTTGGTGTAGCCTTCGCTGGCGTCGCCGATGAGGATGGCGCCGATCTTGATCTTGGAAACGTCACCGGTTACTTCGGGAGCTACGCCGTTGACTGCGCCCTGAGCTGCAAGCTCCTTGGTGCCTTCAAAGCCGTAGGGCAGGCCGGTGCCTTCGCCTGCGGGTTCTTCGTTCTCGCAGGAAGCCATGGTCAGCGCAACCGCAACCACCATCAAGCAAGCGAGAAACAGGGAAAGGAATCTTTTCATGTGTTTTACCTCTCTTGTGTATTGTATATTTTGTTTTTTTATACGAATTGAATGCCCTCTGCCTGAGACATGGCGCCGATCCGCGCCAGAGATTCCACGCGGAAGCCGCTGTCTCTCAGATCCTTGCCCCCGTTCTGGAAGGCCTTTTCGATGACGATGCCCGCCCCCACGGGAGTTGCCCCCGCATCGCGGATGAGCTTCAGCAGAGCGTTCAGCGCACTGCCCTTGGCAAGAAAGTCGTCAATGACCAGCACCCTGTCCCCGGGGGAAAGGAAATCCTTGGAGACAACGATGTCGTAAGAGCGCTGATGGGTGTAGGAATAAACCTCTGCGGTATATACGTCTGCGTAAATGTTGTTGGTCTTGGTCTTCTTGGCGAACACCACGGGACAGCCGAAGTGCAAAGCCGTCAGACAGGCGATGCCGATGCCGGAGGCCTCGATGGTCAGGATCTTGTTGATCCCTTCATCCTTGTAAAGACGGTAGAACTCCTTACCCAATTCGGAAAGGAAGGCCACGTCGATGCGGTGGTTCAGAAAGCAATCCACCTTCAAAACGTCTCCCGCGCCGATCTTCCCCTCGGAAAGGATCTTATCTTCTAACAGCTTCATACTTGTTCTCCATTCCCTACGCAACCAAAAAGAGCGTATTTTTAAGTCCGAAAAAAGAATAACACGCCTGCGCAAAAAAAGCAAGCGTGGTGCATTAAACCGGAAGCGTATTCCCGGCAAGTTTCCAAATTTTATTCGTCTTACAGCGGATCAACATACGAAATGCCCCCGTATTCGACACTTGAAACTTAAGTTTATTATACAATTCTTTTTTTGATTTGTAAATAGTTTTTTGCATTTTTTTAAAGTTTCTGTAAGAAAAACAAGACGGGGCGTGGTTTGCCCCGTCTTTTTGTGGAGAAAGCCGACGGTTATTGCAGGAATAGGAACCTCATCCACCATTCGCAGGCGAATGGTCCCCCTTCCCCATGGGGGAAGGCGAGGCTTGCTTCGCAAGCGAAAATGATCGTATGCCCCTTCGGGGCGGCTCCCCTCCTTTGCTTCGGCTAAGCAGGATCGAACGCTTTTCGTGCACGCCGAAGGCGGGCTCTTGCCTTCCCCTATGGGGAAGGGGGACCACTACGAGACGGAAAACCTTGCGTCGGCTTGCTTTGGTCTCTCTCGTAGTGGTGGATGAGGTTCCTATTGTTCCAAAAACGATTTATCGTTTTTGACGTCAGCGAAATGATACAACGCATATGACGAAAGTGGTGCGCTGACTTGGGATGAGGTTCTGCTTACAAAAAACGCCACCCGAAAGGATGACGTTTTAATACGGTATTTCACTTCAAAAATCTCAATGCGTACGCCAGATCTTTTTCCAAGGCCGCCTTCAGTTCCCCGTTTTCAATGGTAGTGGAATCAAACAATGCCTGCAAGCCTTCCGCCGTAGGCTCTGCTTCCGCAAGCCCCTTTGCCAACAGATCAAGCCCCGAATCCGGGAACAGGTAGGAAAGATCCTCCACCCGCTGTGACAGGAAGTCGATACACCCCTGTGCCGTCTCCTCGGTGCCCTTGGGAACCGCCGCCTCGCGGAAGCACTCCCGCAAGGTCTGATCGTACCCGCAATAGGAGATATACCGCAGGGTAAAGCCGGAAACGCCGATGGCGTCCGTCTCGTAGGGCATATAGTTCTGCTCCATAATGGACTTGCTGCTTGCCCGCACGTAGTAGCCCACACCCAGCACCACGTCGGCGTATTCCGTCACGGGGTGGATCTGCTGTGCGTAGCCCAGCTGGTATTCCGTGTTGTCGCCGTAGATCATGGGGTAGATGGCGTCTGCGTAGCCCTCTTGTACCCACTTTTCCACATCCTGATACACGTATTTCTGACGGTCGGTATATTCCGCAAAGCAGGTAAAGCTCACCTCTACGTGGGGTGCCGCTTCCTTCACCGCCTCGTAGAAGGCCTTGGCGTACCCGCTGATCACGTCACGGCGGTAGGCGCACCAATCCTCCCACAGAGGGTTGGTGATGCTCAAAAGCTTGGGGTCCTTGCCGAATTTTTCTTCAAATCCCTTGGAGGCGGGGCATTCGTAACCGAAATCCTCGTAGTTATGCACCTGGTAGTAGATGGGCAGGGGGTAGCGGATATAGTCCACCTGGATGCCGTCAAAGTCGTACTTGGTCACCAGCTCCCTTGCCACCGCCAGGTTAAAGGCCTGCACCTGAGGATAGGAGGGCTCCAGAGTCTTTCCCCCGGAGGCGTCCACCTTCAGCCCCTTCTTGGAGACCATAAGGTACTCCTCGTACAGGTTCACGAAATGCTCCTCGGGGTACTCCACCGAGGCCACGGCAGAGGAAAAGCCGTTTACCATCACGGTGAGCTTGATCCCTTCTTCCTTGCAAATGCGGGAAAAGGCCTCCAGCACGTCAAAACCATTCAAATCGGGGTGCATCACCATGCCCTCCAGCTCCGAGGGATAGGCCGCCCAACCGTAGGCGGTGTTATCCACGATAAGGCCGTTCAGCCCCACCCGCTTGGCGTATCTCACCGCCTGTCGCACGGTGTCCTCGTTGGTGTAGTGAAGCAGAGGCGATCCGTCGTAGTTCAGTTCTCCCACGGTGACCCAGGCCTCGCGGTTTTGTAAGGTCAGGGCGGGAATGCAGGCGATCCTTGCGGCGTCTGCCAGGGAAACGGCCTCCAGAAGGGCCTCCCTGCTTGGCAAGTTACCCAGGGCGGCAAAGGCTTCCTCGGCTTTTTTTAAGGCAGCATCCGCCTCTGCGTAACGGATATGAGCCAGAGCTTCCTTCCGTTCCCCGTAGGTCTCCTCCAAAGCGGCAAGCTGTGTTTCCAGTCTTGCCGCAATGATGGCGGGGGTCTCGATGAAGGTCACCGTTTTATTCTTCAGGTGTACCAACTTCCCCACCTCTGCGGCAGAGGCCAGGGCGTCCCCCTTATATCCCTTTGCGGTGATGGCCATGCCGCCCTTGGGGATCTCTCCCCCGCCTGCGGAATGGGTCTCCACGCGGACCACGTAGCCCTCCTTGTTCACCAGCACTTGGGTGAGATTGGTGCCCTCGGGAGCCAAAGCAAACCGGGTATCGTGGGACACCGCAGACAGAGCGTCTCCCATGTCCTCGTCCACCAGATCCGAAACAAATTTCTCTGCGGAATAGGTAGCGGGACGGGTGATATACGTTGCCGTATCCCCCACCTTCACCTTCCGCAGAAGACTTTCGTAGGTACTGCCAGCCCCAACGGCCAGCACGTAGCCTCCCGCGGGGATCTTGGTATTGCCGGAGGTCTCCGTTCCCGAAGGGTTAACCTCCACCACCACGCCGTCCTTTACGGCGATCTCGGTGCCCCACCTATTGCTGCAGGTGGTATCGGAGTACCAGCCCTCGTCGAACAAAAAGCCCACGGCCTCCTCGGTACGGGTGGTATTGGTATACCCTACACGGACGTGGATCGTCTCCCCGAAGGTGACGTATCTGTCCCCCAAAGGCACGGGCATCCCGCCGGAATAGCGGGCGGTATCTCCAAGCGCCGTTTCCGGCACGTCGCACTCATAAAACCGCACCAAAATGCCGTCCTCGGGGACGTAGGGGGCGGTCCCGATCATGGTCACGGTGCTGTTCACCACGGCGATATCCGTATACTTCCCCTCTTTGGGCAGTTGGATCCCCGTGTCGGTGAACACGTAGACTCCCGCTTCCGCGGGGATCTCGTTGATTCCGCTCACCTCCAGGGCATCGTTTTTGCCCAGCTTGATGGTTTCGGGCTTTCCTGCGGGAGCTTCCGAGGAGGTTTCCTCGCTTTGTTCCGGGGCGGAAGAGGGATTCTGCGGAATATTTTCCCCTGCACAGGAGGCAAGGAGTGTCAAGGTCAGCAGCAAGGTCACGTAGCGGAAGTATTTTTTCATTTGCGGTCTCCTTTTCCTTTGATCAGAACGGACAAGGGCTTATACACCAAAAAGGTGAGTCCCGTCACGATAACACCCTTCAGCAGGGTAAAGGGCAGGTTGAAGATCAGCAGACATTCCTCCAAAGTATCCACCGAGGGGAGCAATGCGCTGTACATCCCGATGATGGTCTTCATGGGGATCATGGCGGCAGCGTAGAAGGGGTAAGTGATGAACAAATTGATGGGAAAACTCAATGCCGCAGAGGCCACCGCCCCGGCAACGCTTCCCAACAAAGCCCCCACACGGTTCCTTTTCAGGCGGTACAGATACCCCGCGGGCAGGACGAAGGCCGCGCCCAGCAGGAAATTCGCCAATTCGCCCACCCCGCCTGTAGTGGTCATGGTGACGTTGATAAGATTTTTGATCAGGCACACCAGCACCCCCCACCAAGGGCCTAAGGCGAAGGAGGCGATGAGGGCGGGCAGCTCGGAAAAGTCCATTTTGATGAACCCCGGGATCAGGAAGGGCATGGGGAAGGACAGCAGCATCAGCACCGCCGAGGCGGCACCCATCATGGCCGTTGCGGCGATGGCACGGGGAGAGACGGTTTTACGTGTTTTCATAGGAATACTCCGTTTTCATATTTGGGGACACTTAAGAACCTTTCTTGAAAGAAAGGTTCTTAAGAATCTCCAAAGAACTTTCCCTGCCGAAAACTGACGTTTTCGGGAGAATATTTCTAGGTTTTTCTTCACAATACGGGATTCCAAAGGGACTTGACCTGCTTGCAGGTCTTCCCTTCTGGCGGGGTTCATAAGGGGCAGCGCCCCTTAAAGCCCTGCGTTCGAAAAAACAAGAGCGCCCCGTAAAAATACGGGGCGCTTGTTTGAAAAAGCAATACGTTTCTTTCATCCGGACTATACCGTCGGTACGGGAATCACACCCGCTCCTGCCAAATCAAAGTGGCTCGCAGACTTTTACTGCCGATAGGGAATCACACCCAACCCCGAAACGATCCAAATTCAGTTGTAACGGCTGATTACTCGATGATCTCGGTAACGACGCCGGAACCAACGGTACGGCCACCCTCACGGATAGCAAAACGCAGGTTCTGCTCCATAGCGATGGGGGTGATCAGCTCAACGTTCATAGCAACGTTGTCGCCGGGCTTACACATATCAACGCCTTCGGGAAGGGTGATAACGCCGGTAACGTCGGTGGTTCTGAAGTAGAACTGGGGTCTGTAGTTGGAGAAGAAGGGCTTATGACGGCCGCCTTCCTTCTCGGACAGAACGTAAACCTGACCAACGAACTTGGTGTGGGGCTTTACGGAGCCGGGCTTGCAGAGAACCTGACCTCTTTCGATATCTCTCTTCTGGATACCACGGAGCAGACAGCCGATGTTGTCGCCTGCTTCAGCGTAGTCCAGCAGCTTACGGAACATCTCGATACCGGTGCAAACGGTCTTACGGGTCTCGGAGATACCAACGATCTCAACTTCCTCGTTCATCTTGATCACGCCACGCTCTACACGGCCGGTAGCAACGGTACCACGACCGGAGATGGAGAAGACGTCCTCAACGGGCATCAGGAAGGGCATAGCATCATCACGGGGAGGAGTGGGGATATATTCGTCAACTGCGGCCATCAGTTCCTGGATAGCCTTGTATGCGGGGTTGGAAGGATCCTTGTCCTCGCAGAGCAGAGCCTCACGAGCGGAGCCCTGGATGATCGGAATGTCGTCACCGGGGAAGTCGTACTCGGAGAGCAGATCGCGGATTTCCATCTCAACGATCTCAAGCAGCTCGGGGTCGTCAACCAGGTCGGTCTTGTTCATGAATACAACGATTGCGGGCACGCCTACCTGACGAGCAAGCAGGATGTGCTCACGGGTCTGCTGCATGGGGCCGTCGGTAGAAGCAACTACCAGGATAGCGCCGTCCATCTGAGCAGCGCCGGTGATCATGTTCTTAACGTAGTCAGCGTGGCCGGGGCAGTCAACGTGTGCGTAGTGACGAGCTGCGGTCTGATACTCTACGTGTCTGGTGTTGATCGTGATACCTCTTGCTCTCTCTTCGGGAGCGTTGTCGATCTGGTCGTATGCCTGGAACTCGATGGTAGAAGTCGGAGGCCAAGCGGTCTTAGGAAGACAAACTGGTAAGACAACTCCTTGGCTCACAGAACGACATGGCTACGATCCGACTTGCTGCGGTCTGATACTCTACGTGTCTGGTGTTGATCGTGATACCTCTTGCTCTCTCTTCGGGAGCGTTGTCGATCTGGTCGTATGCCTGGAACTCGATGGTAG
>JAZNPH010000057.1:0-15738 GCA_045589515.1 Eubacteriales bacterium
CATGGCTACGATCCGACTTACGAAAAGCCCGGCTTCCTGGAAATGGGCGTTTCTCCTCTGCAGGCTCCCGATGAACCTACCTACATCACCTTGGATTTTGAGCAGGGCATTCCCGTAGCCTTGAACGGCGAGAAGATGTCCGCAAAGAACATCATTCTCAAGCTGAACGAGCTGGGCGGCAAGAACGGTATCGGCATTATCGACATCGTGGAAAACCGTCTGGTGGGCATGAAGTGCCGCGGCGTGTATGAGACTCCCGGCGGAACCATCCTCTACAAGGCTCACAACGTACTGGAGACCATCTGCCTGGATAAGATGACCATGCACGAAAAACAGAAGCTTTCCATTACCTTCGCCGAACTGGTCTACAACGGCCAGTGGTTCACTCCTCTCCGTGAGGCTCTCAGCGCCTTCGTGGATAAGACCCAGGAGAAGGTTACCGGTAAGGTAAGACTGAAGCTCTACAAGGGCAACATCATCAACGCAGGCGTTTGGAGCGATTACTCCCTGTACAGCGAGGAGATCGCCACCTTCGGCGAAAGCGATTACGACCAGAAGGATTCCGCAGGCTTCATCAACCTCTACGGTCTGCCCATCAAGGTGCAGGCAATGGTAGACGCCAAAAACAACAAATAAGTTTTGCACTAAGGTTTACTCTATGGAAAAAATGTGGGCGGGAAGAACCGCCGGACAAACCAGTGCCCTCGCCGATGATTTCAATTCCTCCATCCACATCGATTCAAGGATGTACAAGGAGGATATCAAGGGCTCCATGGCACACGCGGCTATGCTGGCCGAGGTGGGCATCTTAACCTCCGCCGAGGCAGACGGGATCATCGCCGCCTTGGAGCAGATCCTTGCCGATATCGAATCGGGGGTCCTTCCCATCGATATGAACGCCGAGGACATCCATATGTTCGTGGAATCTGTGCTGACCAAGCGTATCGGAGATCTGGGCAAAAAACTACATACCGCAAGAAGCCGTAACGACCAGGTAGCAGTGGATATGCGCCTGTATATGAGAGGGAAGTGCAGTCAGATCCAAAGCCTTCTTTTGGATCTCATCCACGCCATCGTCACCGTAGCGGAAGAACACAAATACGACATCATGCCGGGCTACACCCACCTGCAAAGAGCCCAGCCCATCGTATTTGCCCACCATCTGCTGGCCTACGCCGAGATGTTCCGCCGTGACTTTTCCCGCGTAGAGGACGCCAAGGTGAGAATGAATCAGTCTCCCTTGGGCGCTTGCGCCTTGGCAGGCACCACCTATCCCATCTCCCGTACCATGACGGCAAAGGCCTTGGGCTTCGACGGCTATGCAGGCAACAGCATTGACGCCGTGTCCGACAGAGACTTTTGCGTAGAGCTGCTCTCCGCCTTCTCCATCATCATGATGCACCTGTCCCGCTTCTCCGAGGAGGTCATCCTCTGGTCAAGCTGGGAATTCTCCTACGTGGAGCTGGACGATGCCTATACAACAGGCTCCTCCATCATGCCCCAAAAGAAGAATTCCGATATGGCCGAGCTGGTAAGAGGGAAGACCGGCCGTGTCTACGGCGATCTGATGGGAACCCTCACCATGTTGAAGGGCTTGCCTCTGGCGTACAACAAGGATATGCAGGAGGATAAGGAATCTCTCTTCGACGCTACGGAGACAGTTGCCCGATGCCTGGAGATCTTCGCTCCCATGATCCGTACCATGAAGGTCAAGAGCGAGAATATGTACTCTGCCGCGCAAAAGGGCTTCATCAACGCCACCGATCTGGCAGACTACCTCACCAAGCGCGGAATGCCCTTCCGTACAGCCTACAAGACCGTAGGCTCCATCGTATCCGATTGCATTGCAAAGGGAACCGTCCTGGAGGACCTCTCTTTGGAGGCATATAAAAGCTATTCCACCCTCTTTGAGGAGGATCTCTACGAGGAGATCTCCTTAAAGACCTGCGTTGCCAAGCGTATTTCCGAAGGCGCTACGGGCTACGATTCCGTGGAAAAACAACTCACCGATTTTAATGAATTCTTAAAAACGAAAGGAATCTGACTATGAAAAAGTTTATCGCGCTGGCACTCTGTGCCATTATGACCCTGACCATGTTTACCGGTTGCGGCGCCAAGGGCAAAACCCTGGCCGAAGTAAAAGAAGCAGGCAAGCTTGTAATCGCTACAAGCCCTGATTTCCCTCCCTTTGAGACCATCGAGGGCGGCGAGGTCGTCGGTATCGAGGTTGATATCATGAACCTGATCTGCAAGGAGCTGGGTGTGGAATTGGAGATCGTCCAGATGGACTTTGATACCGTTCTTGTAGGTATCCAGTCTGCTAAGTACGACTGCGGTATGTCCGGCATCACCGCAAACGATGAGCGTAAGGAAAACATGCTCTTCACCGTTCCCTACTATGAAGCCGCTCAGGTCATCGTAGTCAAGGAAGGCAGCGACATCAAGGGCAAGGCTGATCTGGAAGGCAAGTCCGTTTCCGTTCAGACCGGTACCACCGCCGACGAAGGCTGTAAGGCAGCAGGCTACAACGTGCAGGCATTTGCCGCCAACGCAGACGCTAAGGCAGCTCTTACCACCGGTAAGGTAGAAGCATGGGTTGTTGACAACCTCACCGCTATCCAGATGGTAGAAGAAGGCGACGGTCTTGTGATTCTGGAAGAAGAGATGACCACCGAGCCCTACGCATTCGCATTTGCCTTCGGCTCTGAGGATCTGGTTGCAGAGATCGATAAGATCCTCACCAAGCTCATCGACGACGGCACCGTCGAAGAGATCTTCGCAAACTACAACGAGACCTACTTCAAGCCCTAACCAAATGTAAGTTACAAGCAGCTCCGCAGTCTCTGCGGAGCCGCTTGGGTTTCATCACAGTATCGATTTAAGGAATATTTCAATGAATTGGTTTGATAAACTGCAAGACACCTTCCTGGAAGACGACCGCTACCTGTGGCTCTTGGAAGGTCTCGGCAACACCCTGCTCATCACCCTGGGCGCCTTACTCATCGGTGTGATCATCGGCGGTATCATCGCCATTGCGAAGTACTTTGCCGAAGGCAACAAAAAGCTTCGCATCGTCAACTGGATTTGCGACCTCTACACCACGGTGATCCGCGGTATCCCCGTTACCGTATTGCTGTTGGTGTTCTTCTACATCATCTTCGTTTCCGCCAAGGACGGTGTTCCTGTAGCTATCGTAGCCTTCGGTATCAACTCCGGCGCCTACATGGCAGAGCTAATCCGCAGCGGCATCAATGCCGTTGATAAAGGACAGATGGAAGCGGCACGAAGCCTTGGCCTCTCCAAAGGACAGGCCATGGCCAAGATCATCCTGCCCCAAGCCATCAAGAACATCCTGCCCGCCATCGGTAACGAGTGCATCGCCCTGCTGAAGGAGACCTCCGTTGCAGGCTACGTGGCCGTGGTGGACATCACCAAGGCGGCTACCAATATCCGTAATACCACCTTCGATGCGGTAAACCCCATCATCCTGCTGGCTTTGGTTTATCTTGTGATGGTAGTCATCATGACCAAGCTGCTCTCAATCCTCGAAAGGAGGCTGCGTAAGAGCGATGGAAAATAAAGAAACGATCATCCGTGTCAGAGGTCTGAAAAAGGACTTCGATAACACCGCCGTGCTCAAAGGTATCGACGTGGATATCCGCAAAGGAGACGTGCTCTGCGTCATCGGGGCCTCCGGCTCCGGCAAATCCACCTTTCTGCGTTGTCTGAATATGCTGGAGATCCCCACCGACGGAAGTATCTTCTTCGAAGGGGAAGACCTCACCAATTCCAAGGTGGATCTCAACCTCCACCGCCAAAAGATGGGTATGGTGTTCCAGCAGTTCAATCTGTTCCCTCATTACACCGTTCTTAAAAACCTCACATTAGCTCCTATGATGCTCAAGAAGGTTCCCAAGGAGGAAGCCGAGGAAAAAGCCATGGCACTCCTTGCCCGTGTGGGCCTTGCCGACCGTGCGGATTCTTATCCCAACCAGCTTTCCGGCGGTCAGAAACAGCGTGTGGCCATCGTCCGCGCTTTGTGTATGGAGCCCGACGTAATGCTCTTCGACGAGCCCACCTCCGCCCTTGACCCCGAAATGGTAGGGGAGGTACTGGACGTTATGAAGGAGCTGGCCCACGTGGGCATGACCATGGTGGTGGTCACCCACGAGATGAACTTCGCCCGTGAGGTTGCCAACCGTGTGATCTTCCTGGACGACGGCGTCATCGCAGAAGAGAACACTCCCGCAGAGCTCTTCGGCAACCCGCAGACCGAACGTCTCAAGACCTTCCTTTCTAAAGTGCTTTGATGCGGAGGCTTTTACATGAATTTCAAAGGAAAAAGCTTTTTGAAGCTCCTTGATTTCTCTCCCGAGGAGATTTGCTACCTTCTGGATTTGGCCGCAGATCTGAAGGCGAAAAAGAAACACGGCATCCCTCACCGCCTTTGCGAGGGGAAAAATATTGCATTGCTGTTCGAAAAGACCAGCACCCGCACCCGTTGCAGCTTCGAGGTTGCAGGCTATGATCTGGGTATGCACGTCACCTACCTGGATCCCAAAAGCTCCCAGATGGGCAAGAAGGAAAGCATTGCCGACACCGCAAGAGTTCTCGGCAGAATGTTTGACGGCATCGAATACCGAGGCTACGGCCAGGAGATCGTGGAAGACCTGGCCAAATACGCAGGCGTTCCCGTGTGGAACGGGCTGACCAACGAGTTCCATCCCACCCAGATCCTTCCCGACTTCCTCACCATTCGCGAGCATTTCGGAGAACTGAAAGGGAAGACGCTGGTCTACCTGGGCGACGCCCGCTATAACATGGGCAACTCCCTGATGGTAGGCTGTGCCAAGATGGGCATGGACTTCGTCGCTTGCTCTCCCGAGGCATATTTCCCCGCGGAGGAGCTTCGTGCCACCTGTGCTGAGATTGCAAAAGAGACCGGCGCCACCCTGTCCTTCATCACCGACCCCAAGGAAGCCGTCAAGGGCGCCCACGTGCTGTATACCGACGTTTGGGTCTCCATGGGCGAGCCCGAGGAGGTTTGGGAACAGCGGATCAAGGATCTGTCTCCCTACCGTATCACAGGGGAGCTGATGGCTATCGCAGGCCCTCAGTGCCGCTTTATGCACTGTCTGCCCGCCTTCCACGACCTGAACACCGAGGTAGGAATGCAGATCTACGAGAAGTTCGGCATCGACTGCATGGAGGTCACCCACGAGGTCTTTGAGGGAGAAGCCTCCATCGTCTTCGATGAGGCGGAAAATCGTATGCATACCATCAAGGCTGTCATGGCCGCAACGCTTGCCGAGTAAGGTACCGCTATGATGGATTCCAAAAAGAATTTCCTCCAGGCCTTGAAGTTTACCTTGTTTTCCGTTTCCGCAGGGGTCCTCCAGGTAGGAGCCTTTGCACTGCTGGAGATCTTTATCAAGACCTATTGGATCCCGTATCTGGTCTCCCTGGTGCTGTCCATCCTGTGGAATTTCACCTTGAATCGCCGCTATACCTTCCGGTCCGCCGCCAACGTACCGGTGGCCATGGCAAAGGTGTTCGGATTCTATCTGGTATTTACTCCCTTGTCCACCTATCTTGGCGACCTTGCGGAAGCAAACGGCGTCAACGATTTTCTGATTCTGATCGTGACCATGCTTGCCAACTTCGTTTTGGAGTTCCTGTTTTGCAAGTTCGTCGTATACCGCGGCCAAGAGAATACGCGTAAGTAAATAAGAACGATTATGTACCCCGAAGAAAACCTACTTTTTAAGAATTTTTCAAGAGAAAAGTTTTTGAAGAGAGAGCACGAGAGGGAAGCTTTTTTCAAAAAGTTTCCCTCTCGTATTGTTTTTATTCAATATTATCCGCGTAAGCACAAGCGGCCAAAGCGGCAACAGCGCCGTCCGCCACAGCGGTGGTCACCTGTCGGATCGACTTTGTACGGCAGTCACCTGCGGCAAATACGCCCGCCGTTCCCGTCAAGCAATCCTCGCCGGAAATGATGTAGCCCCGTCCGTCCAAGGGAACCAACCCGGCGAACACCTCGTTCTGGGGCACCAACCCGATGGCAACGAACACGCCGTCCACCAACAGATCGTTTACCGTACCGTCAGCTTCCTTGCGGATGCGAATCCCTTCAAGGGAATCCCCGCCGATAAAGCCGTCTACAACGGTGCCCAGGATCACTTCCACGTTGGTCTTGGTAGCCAGCTTGTCCTGCAGCTTCTTTTCCCCGGTCAGGAAATCAAGGTTCTGCACCACGGTGACCTTCTTAGCCAAGTCAGCCAGCAAAATAGCCTCCTGCAAAGCGGAGTTTCCGCCGCCAATGACGGCAACCTCCTTGCCCTCGTAGAACGCACCGTCGCACACCGCGCAGAAGGAGATCCCTTCGCCGATGAACTTCTCCTCGCCCGGCAATCCCAGAAGGCGATGCTTTGCACCGGTAGCGATGACAATGGCCTTGGCGGTAAAGTCTCCGGAGTCGGTAACAACGGTCTTGTAAACGCCGTCCTTGATCTCCAAAACCTCTGCGCACTCCACGTCCGCTTCCTGTGTCAACACCTGCTCCACCATCTTCTCGCCGAACTCGTTGCCGGTGATCTCGGTAAAGCCGGGGATGTTCTCCACCTTGGGAGAATAGGTGATCTGCCCGCCGAAAGAGCCCTTCTCGATCACCAAAACGGTCTTATTCGCCCTGCGTGCATACAGGGCGGCGGTGAGCCCTGCAGGTCCACCGCCGATTACGATCAAATCATACATATTTGATTCTTCCCTTATGTCGTACTTATGCGTTCAGCATCTTCTTGATGTCGGAAACGCCGATATGCTTGGAAACCTGGCCGTTCTGAACCACTACCAGCGTGGGAGCCTGCTTGATGCCGTACTGCTCAACCAGATCGGGATGCTCGTTGGCAAGGAGCTTCTCGTAGGAAACGCCGGCCTTATCCAGCAAGGTGCAAGCGATCTTACAGTTGGGACAGGTTGCGGTGGTGAACAGAAGCACCGTATCGTTTGCGTTGTCGGCGGGAGCTTCTTCGCAAGCACAGGTCTCTTCCACGTTCAGAGGACCTTCGTGGGTCAGCTTGGAGCCTGCAATGTCGTAAACCTTACGATCCTTGTACTCCTGCGCCTTACCGTCGTTCCAGTTCTGAATGGGACGGTAGTAACCGGTGATTCGGCTGTAAACCTCGGTCTTCTCGCCGCATTCGGGGCAAACGAACTGCTCGCCCACCAGATAACCGTGGTTCTTACATACGGAGTAGGTGGGGGACAGGGTGTAGTAAGGCAGCTTGTAGTTCTCTGCGATCTTGCGGATGAGGGTAGCGGCAGACTTCCAATCGGGCAGCTTCTCGCCAAGGAAGGCGTGGAATACGGTGCCGGAGGTGTAAAGGGTCTGCAGCTCATCCTGAACGTCCAGAGCGGTGAAGATGTCCTCGGTGTAACCAACGGGCAGGTGAGAGCTGTTGGTGTAGTAAGGAGTCTCGCCGTTCTTGCCGCCTGCGGTGATGATGTCGGGGTAGAACTTCAGGTCGTGCTTAGCCAGACGGTAAGAGGTGGACTCTGCGGGAGTAGCCTCCAGGTTGTACAGATCGCCGTACTCTACCTGGTAGTCGGAAAGTCTCTCTCTCATATGGTTCAGAACGTCCTTGGTGAACTTCTGTGCGTCCTTATCGGTGAGGTTCTTACCCAGCCACTTGGCGTTGAGGCAAGCCTCGTTCATACCGACAAGACCGATGGTGGAGAAGTGGTTGTTGAAGGTACCCAGGTATCTCTTGGTGTAGGGATACAGGCCTGCCTCCAACAGCTTGGTGATAACCGTTCTCTTTACCTTCAAGGAACGTGCGGAGATGTCCATCAAACGATCCAAACGCTTGTAGAAGTCCTCCTCGTCCTTCGCCAGGTAAGCGATACGGGGCATATTGATGGTAACAACGCCAACGGAACCGGTGGACTCACCGCTGCCGAAGAAGCCGCCGGACTTCTTGCGGAGCTCACGGAGGTCAAGACGGAGTCTGCAGCACATACTGCGTACGTCGCTGGGCTCCATGTCGCTGTTGATATAGTTGGAGAAGTAGGGAGTACCGTACTTTGCGGTCATCTCGAACAACAGACGGTTGTTCTCGGTGTCGGACCAGTCAAAGTTCCGGGTGATGGAGTAGGTGGGGATGGGATACTGGAAGCCACGACCGTTGGCATCGCCCTCGATCATGATCTCGATGAACGCCTTGTTCACCATATCCATTTCCTTCTGGCAGTCCTTGTACTTGAAGTCCACTTCCTTGCCGCCGATGATGCAGTTCAGCTCTGCCAGGTCAGCGGGAACCACCCAGTCAAGGGTGATGTTGGTAAAGGGAGACTGGGTACCCCAACGGCTGGGGGTGTTCACACCGTAAATGAAGGACTCAATACACTTCTTCACGGTATCGTAGGAAAGGTTGTCCACCTTTACGAAGGGAGCCAGATAGGTATCGAAGGAGGAGAAGGCCTGTGCGCCTGCCCACTCGTTCTGCATAATGCCCAGGAAGTTGACCATCTGGTTGCAAAGGCTTGCCAGATGCTTCGCGGGTGCGGAGGTGATCTTACCGGTCACGCCGCCCAGACCCTCCTGGATCAACTGCTTCAAGGACCAGCCTGCGCAGTAACCGGTGAGCATGGAAAGGTCGTGAATGTGAATGTCCGCATTTCTGTGGGCGTTGCCGATCTCGTCGTCGTAGATCTCGGAAAGCCAGTAGTTAGCGGTAACGGCGCCGGAGTTGCTGAGGATCAGACCGCCTACGGAGTAGGTAACTGTGGAGTTCTCCTTCACTCTCCAGTCGTTGATGTTCAGATAGTTGTCCACGATGTCCTTGTAGTCCACCATGGTAGCGGTGATGTTGCGGATCTTCTCTCTCTGACGGCGGTACAGAATGTATGCCTTGGCTACGTCGTCGTAGTCGGACTTGATCAGAACGGTCTCAACGCTGTCCTGAATATCCTCCACGGAAACGCGCTGATCCTCGACCTTGTTTGCAAAGTCTGCGGTAACCTTCAGAGCAAGGAAATCGATGACGTCGGGGTTATACTGCTTATTGCAGGCGTCGAAGGCCTGGCGGATGGCGGTGCTGATCTTGGCAAGATCGAAAGAAACCAACTTGCCGTCTCTTTTGACTACGTTGTACATAAGCATCTCCTATATATTGTGATTTTGTAATTCTGTGGTGTAACACAAGATGTAGTGCATTCACACAGCATTTTGTGCCGTCGGATTCACATTATACACTATATATTGCGTCTTGTCAATAGCAAAATCACAATTTTCAGGAATTATTTTCACTTATCGAGCCATAACCCGGCACACAATATCTTGTGCCGCCTTTACCATTTCCTCCATGATCTGAGGCGTAACGGCAGTATTCCCCCCGGAAACGATGTCTCCCGAATCCTTAAAGTTCTGCAGGAAGTATCTTTTTGCTCCCCGGATGCGGCTTGCGATCCCCCCAATATCTTGTGGTGTGTGCAATTCCGCCGTCACCGTGGTGCGGAACTCGTAGTCTACCGCGTCCGTCAGCAGAAAGTCAATGCTTTCTTCGACCTTTGCAACGTCTACACCGCCGCACCCCGCCGTAACGGGATATTTTTCAAAGGTGTTCTTAATATCCATGGCCACGTAGTCCACAAGTCCTGCGGAAACAATGCTTTTCAGCATCTCGGGATTGGTGCCGTTGGTATCCAGCTTCACGGCGTACCCCAAAGCCTTCACCTTTCCCAGAAAATCTTCAAGATCTTTCTGCAAGGTAGGCTCCCCGCCCGTGACTACCACGCCGTCCAAAAGCCCCTGCCGCTTTTTCAGATAGGAAAGGATCTCCTCCTCAGAGTAGTCCTCCCCCTCAATATGGGTCACCAGGGACGCATTATGGCAAAAAGGACAGCGGAAATTACACCCCGGCGTAAACAGAATGCAAGCCACTTTTCCCGGGAAATCCAACAGCGTCAGCTTTTGAAAGCCGTTTATCTTCATAACCAATCCTCCAAGGAGAAAACTTTTTATTATTCTATCACCTCGCGGTTTGAAAGTCAATACAAAAAAGCTCCCCGCTTTCAAAGGGAGCTTTCATGAGAGGTCTGCTACTCTTAATTTTTGGGCGTATAGATAGATTCCGCCGTAGCCTTTGCGGTGTCTGCCGAAAACAACCCGAACGCGGGATGGCTTTCCGGACACTCCGAAAGATAGCTGGAATACAAGACGAATATAATTCCCTCGTCTTCCCATTTGACGGAGATCAATTTACCCTTTGTATAACCGTATGTCATACCGTCGATCATGAAATAACCTTTGCGTTCCTCCCGGAGTGTGCGGAGATCTTCTTTGTTCAGGACTTCCTCGAGAAGAGGGGAAAGGAGGTTCTCTCTTTCCTCGTGATAGACGTAAACGTTACATTCCCAACCGTTGTCCGTCTTGAAGCTATAGAACAGAGAGCTGCCTTTTTCCACTTTGGTCCCATCCAGACAAACGAATCCGTCGAATTTTCCCAGCATGGAGATCTCTTCGTAAGAAACGAAATCCTCCGGCAATTTCGCAGTATCTAAAAAGTGCAGGTACTCGGCATAATCATAATAGTGAAGCTGCGCATGCTCTCCCACCGGATTCTCGCGGCTGACTTCGGAGTCGGTCGATTCGCAGCTGCTTGACAGAGATCCTTCGGATCCCGATTCCGATACCACCGGAACGTCCTGACCGCCCGGCAATGCCGCGGCGGCTAAAATTCCCGCCACCGCCAAAAAGCAAGCGGCCGCCAATACCCATTTTTTCCATGAAAGGGGAGACCCGACGTTTTTCTTCGCTTCTTTTAAGGTAAATTGCTTTGCTTCTTTTTCAAAATGCTTTTTCAAAAGCTCTTCCAATTGTTGATCCTTCATCAGTGCATCTCCTTCCTATAAAAAATATTTGCGTAGCTTCTCAATGGCGCGCTGATACCGCTTTTGGGCGCTGTCCTCGGAGATCCCGAAAACGGAAGCGATCTCCTTGTGGGAAAGCCCTGCGTAAGTCTTCAGGTTGACGATCAACCGCTCCTCTTCGGAAAGACTTGCCAAAGCAACCTGTAAGATCGCAGATTCCTCCACACCCTCCCGGGAGGGGTGAGAAATCTCCGCAGAAGCAACCTCCTCCAAGTGCAGAATTCTCCCGCGCTTTTTCGCCAGATTCAACGCAACGTTTCTTGTGATGGCCATCACCCACGCCCTGGGGTTACTGTCAGGAGTATAACGGGACGGGCTCTCGCCGATCCGAAGCAGAACGTCCTGCAGAACGTCCTCCGCATCCTCCGTTGTTCCTACGATCTGATACGCCGCCGATAGGATCATCCGTCCGTACGTACGGTAGATCACGTCCAGCCCACCCTTGTCCCCTTTTGCAAGGGCGGCGAGAGCGGCGTTACAGCGTGCGTCGTCCCTCGTTCTTCGGTCGCTCATCATCGTCTCTCCTTTCATTTTCCCGTTTCTGTCTATATAACAATCCAAACCCCTCTTTTACGACATCTTTTTTTCAGTATAACGTAAAAAAATTTCTCTGTCAACGAAACCCGCATTTTCGTATTGCTTTTTTCTGCATTTTTTGGTATACTATAAAAAGTGATAAAATAAGGTAGGTATTTTCTATGCACAAACGGTCAAGCCTTGTAAAAAAACTTTTTTGCATCCTTCTCTGCTCCTTGCTCATGGGATCTTTTTTCGCCTGCACTTCCGTGGAACCGGCTGTCAGCACACCGAACCTCAGTGAAGACGGCCCTTCCGCAGGATCATCCGCATCTACGGAAAGCGAGAGTTCTCAAGAGGAGGAACAGCCTGTAACCGACCCCGTTGTAGCCTATATCCCTCTGGATAACCGTCCCGTGAACAAGGACCGTGTGGAATACCTTGCACAGTCCGTGGGCATCAAGCTTCTCATGCCCGAGGAGCATCTTTACCGCACCGCATTGGACAATATGACCCCCAATCCCGACGGCTCCACCTTAGGCAACAGAGAAGCGCTCCTTGCCTGGGTGAAGGAGATGGACGAGACCTGCGACTACTTCATCATCTCCCTGGACCAGATGCTTTCCGGGGGCTTGGTAGGCTCTCGCTGGCTGGACAACACCGATCTGACCTTCGAGTACGAGATCGCCGACACCATTATTGGCCTGTGCAAGAACAACACCGTCTACCTCTTTGATACCGTGATGCGGCTTGCTTCCACAGGCTCCTACGGCGGATACCAGCTTGACGAATACTATATGCTTCGTGAATACGGTCAGGTTGCCCGTAAGACCCTTACCGGCAAAGACCTTACCGTGGAGAACATTATCGCGGGCTACCGCTTTGACCAAAACGGCAAGAAGGTTTCTACGCCCCTTCCCGAATCTGCCCTGGATAAATACCACGCTTCCCGCACCCGTAAGCTGGTCATCGCCGATTACATTTTGCGGAATGTGGGAGACGACTTGGAATTCATTTACGTGGGCGTGGACGATTCCTCTCCCCAAACCACGATCCAGACCAACCAGATCAACTACCTGAAGAACCTGATCGGCGACAGAGGCGTTCTTTCCGCCGCCGCAGACGAGCTGGGAATGTGTTGCCTCGCCCGTATGGCAACGCAGATCTACGGCGAAATAGAGGTGACCTTGACCTACTACGGCGATGGCAAAAACCAAGCCGCCGACGAGTTTGACATCGGCACTTTGGGTGAGAATATCCAAAACCACCTTGTATGCCTGAATACCAAAGAGACCACCTCTGCAAACGAGGGTCTGCAGGTACTGATCCTCACCCGCAGCTCTTCCTCTTCAGACCGTATCAGCCTGATGAGGCATCTGGAATCCAACTTGGAAAACAATATTCCCACCGTCCTGCTGGATGTTTCCGGGAAAGCCTATAACCTCTCCTATCTGCTGTTCCATCAGTACGACATTGGCGTGACCGAGCTTTTGGGCTACTCCTCCTGGAACACCGCAGGAAACGCTATGGGCATCGCCCTGTCCCAGGGAATTGCCAGATACGCCTACCTCTCCGCTGTGGAAAAGTCCACCGATGAAGCCAACGAAGGCTTCTTGAAGTCCATGACCTTCGCCTATATCAAGGACGTGTGCTACAAGGCCAAGGGCAAGCGTGTGGAAAACATCTGGTCGGAAGACGGAGATTGCAATATGCCCTTGGTTCTTTCCCGTATCAACGAAAGCCCCATCATCACCTCTCTGTCCCCCTATGCCGAGGAAGAACACCCTACCGTGAAGGTTTCCAAATTCCGCTACCCCTGGGACAGAACCTTCGAAATGACCTTCGACATCGAGATTTCTTAACCTTTTGCATATCCCTCTGAAAGGAGGTGGATCCCTTGATTCTCATCATAGCCGAAAAACCCAGCCTCGCCCGTAACATCGCCTCCGCCATCGGCGACCTTCGCCGTCGGGACGGTTACTTGGAGGGGGAGGGCTACATCGTCACCTGGGCCTTCGGCCACCTGTTCTCCCTTTGCGACATCGAGGCGTATTCACCTCTCCCCGCAGGCGCCACCGGCTGGACCATGGAGAACCTGCCCTGCTTCCCCGAGACCTTCCGTTTTGAGCTCCGCAAGGGAGACGATAAAAAGACGGTGGACAGCGGCGTGCAAAAGCAGTTTGGCATCATCACCTCTCTCTGTGAAAGAGAAGACGTGGACACCATCGTCAACGCGGGAGACGCCGACAGAGAAGGGGAGATCATCGTCCGCCTTTGCATCACCCATGCAGGCGTCAACGGCAAGGCCCTAAAGCGCCTCTGGCTCCCCGACCAAACGCCTCAGACCGTCCGTGCCGCTCTTGCGGAAATGAAGGACGAAACGGAATACGACAACTTAGCCGACGAGGGCTTCGCCCGCACCTACATCGATTGGCTTTACGGTGTGAATCTCACCCGCTACGCTACCCTTCGAACAGGCACTCTCCTTCGGGTAGGCCGCGTCATCGTTCCCATCGTGAAAGCCATCTACGAGCGTGACATGGCCATCCGCAACTTCATCCCCGGGAAATACCTGTCTCTTGCCAGCAAGGAGGAGACCAAGGGGGAAGTGGTGGAGCTGAACTCCAAGAAGAAGTTCGACATGGAGGACGCACCCAAGGCGGAAGCCCTCTGCGCCAAATACAACCAAGCCGGTGCTGTGGTCACCGCAGTCAAAAACCAAAAATCCACTCTCCCTCCCGGTAAGCTGTACTCCCTTTCCAAATTGCAAAACGTGCTGGGCAAGAAGTACAAAATGTCCATGAAGGACTCTCTGGACATCATCCAGAAGCTCTACGAGGAAGGCTACCTTACCTATCCCCGTACCAACTCCGAATATCTGGCCACCGCAGAAAAGGGCAAGATCAAAACCATCCTGGAAAACTGCAAGAAGCTGGGCTATCCCGTGGAATTCAAGGACAGCAAATCCATCTTCGACGACAGCAAGATCGAATCCCACTCCGCTTTGACCCCCACCTATAAGATCCCCGCCAAGGGCGCTTTGTCCGAACGGGAGAATCAGGTCTATTCCACCGTGTTCCGCCGCTTTATTGCAGTGTTCTGCGCAGAGCCCTGCAAGATCTCCAAAACCGAGATCACCATTGCCGTGGGAAACTTAGAAACCTTCACCCTCAAAGGCAACGTGATCTTGGAGCCGGGCTGGACGAAATACGACGACCGTACCCAAAAGGACAAGGTTCTGCCCCCTCTGGAAAAGGGCGATCAAGTTGTCATTAACTTCAAGCCTGTAGAAAAGGAGACCTCGCCTCCCAAGCATTACACCATCGAAACCCTGAACAATTACCTGAAGAACCCCTTCCGCGAGGAAAAGGCGGCGGCCAAGGAAGCCGCGGAAAACGCCGACGATACCGAGCAGGAAGACGATACCGAGGATTACCGCGCCATGTTCGAGGGTCTGGAGCTTGGCACCGAGGCCACTCGTACAGGCATCATCGACAACGCCCGTCACAGCGGCTATATCGAGCTGAAAAAGGATACCTATTTCATCCTTCCCGGGGGAGAATTCCTGGTGGAATCTCTGGAAAACCTGGGTGTGGTCATGGATAAATTCAAGACCGCCGAGCTTGGCAAGGCCCTAAAGAGCGTCTTCCGCGGGAAGATCACCGTCCGCGACAGCGTTGATCTGGCCAAAGAGAAGATCTCCGCCGCCATGGAGGCGGGAGAGGGAAGCCACGACATCGGCTACTTCGGAGATATCCTGGGCTCTTGCCCCCTTTGCGGAAAGGAGATCCGAAGGCAGCGCTCCTTCTACGGCTGTGCAGGCTACAAGGATGGCTGTAAATTCAGCATCAATACCTATATCTGCGGCAGGGCTATTTCCGCCGATAACCTCCGCAAGCTTCTCACCGAGGGCAGGACCGACCCCATCGAAGGCTTTGTTTCCAAGAAGACGGGAAATACCTTTACCGCCCGTCTGGTGCTGGACGAGGAAAAGAAGGCCGTTTTCGCTTTCGACGACCGCAAGCCAAAGAAAAAGGCTCCTCCTCCCGCACCCCTCTGCCCCAAATGTAAAAGCCCCATCGTCAAAGGGAAGACCGCCTACGGCTGTTCCGCCTGGAAAAGCGGTTGCGAATTCCGCCTCCCCTTTGAGCAAAACGGCAGGCTCCTCACCGATGAGGAGGCCGCTCGCCTTCTGAACGGGGAGGTGACCCAATGAGCCACGGATACACCCTCCCTCCCAAGGAAGCCGTTGCAGAGCTGCTAAGTCGGAGGCCAAGCGGTCTTAGGAAG
>JAZNPH010000058.1:0-2522 GCA_045589515.1 Eubacteriales bacterium
CGATGAACAGCATCAGGGGGAACAGCTCGTTGGCAATACCTGCGTTGTAAAGGGTGGTGATGGCACCCTCCTCCAGAATGGCATCAACGCCGGGGATGTTTACCAACAGCGTACCGAAGCCCATGGGAAGCAGAAGAGTGGGTTCCATGTCTTTCTTAATGGCCAAGAAGATCAACGTAAAGCCGATCAGCCACATGACCGCTTGTTGCCAGGTGACAGCAAGTATGGTCTCATACAGAAATTCCATTTGTTTCTCCTTGTATTCATATTATTCTATCCTATGTATTTTAACATATTTGAAAAAACCTGTCAATAGATGGGACAAAAAATCAAGAAAATCGCCATCCCGCCAAAAAATATAGGGGAGGCATCGGTTTTCCTTTGGAGAAAACCCCCACAAGCGGTAAAGAAACAGCAAAGAAAAGAAACAAGAGGAACCCTTTTTTACTTCAAAGGCTTCCTCTCGTATGATTTTACGTAACCCTTACGCGTTGATCTTCATATCTCCCGTTTCAATCCAGCCAAGCTTGCGGAAAATTTCGTTGAATAGGAAGGAAAGCACTGCGGGCAATACCACGCAGACCAAAACCAAACCGATCCACATCATGGCATCCGGCTTTGCAGTGGCATCGATGACACCGATAGGACCTACCAGGCCGCAGGTGCCCATGCCCGCCGCAACACCCTTGCATTGCAACCCAAAGATCATGGTGGAGATAGGGCCCGTTACAGCGGCGGCCAAGGTGGGTGCCAGCCAGATCACAGGCTTCTTCACGATGTTGCCCATCTGGAGCATGGAGGTTCCAAGCCCCTGGGAAACGATACCGCCCCAGCGGTTCTCACGGAAGCTCACCACCGCAAAGCCAACCATCTGGGCGCAACAGCCCGCTACGCAGGCACCGCCCGCCAAAAGGAATCCCTCTGCCGTACCGTTGGCAAGGGCCACCTCGTAGGCCGCGTCGGAGAAGATCATGGCACAGATAGCCGCACTGGAAATGGGCAGGGTCAGCACAACACCCATCACCACGGAAAGCACAATGCCCATAAGCAGAGGCTGGAAGGTGGTGGCAAAGGACACGAAGGTCCCTAAGTAATACATGACGTAGGACACCAGAGGACACAGCGTCCAGCTTGCCAAAAAGCCTGCAAGCAAGGTCACCACGGGGGTCACCAGGATGTCCACCTTGGTCTTTTTGGAGACCAAACGGCCGATCTCGCAGGCGAAGATCACCGCGAAAAACGCCCCTGCAGGCCCTGCGGCGTAGAACACGCCAGTGCCGTCACCTGCCGTCACCGCCCAACGGAGCACACCGCCGCCTTCGCCGATGACAGCGCCCATAGCATTGGACATGGCGCCCACAGCTCCGCAGGAGAACATCACCAAGGGATGAGCCTCCAGCCGATGGGCGATGGCCACGCCGATGGCCGCGCCGGTAGCCCCCTTGGCAAAGGTGGCAATGGTGTTCAGCATCTCAAGCCCCGTGTACTTATACACCGTGCCGAAAATGGTGCCGATGAGCAGGGATGCGAACAGCCCCAGGGCCATGGCACCCATGGCGTCGATGAAGTAACGGTTCAGATACTTCTTAAGAGTTTTCAAGAAAATGCGCCTTCTTTCGGAAAGGAAATATTAAAAACATCTGTTTACACGATGCTTTTTACAGGAATCGGTGTTACCGCAACGGTAGCATAGCTCGTTTTCGTGACCGCCGTTTGCAAAGAAGCCAAGGATGTTCCCCACGGTGGTCTCGGCGATGTTCTCCAAGGCCTCCTCCGTTAAGAACGCTTGATGGGAGGTCACCAACACGTTGGGCATGGAGATCAGCCGCGCCAGGGTGTCGTCGTCGATGATGTGGCCGGAGCGATCCTCAAAGAAGATGTCCGCCTCCTCCTCGTAAACGTCAATGCAGGCCGCCCCGATCTTGCGGGACTTGATGCCCTCCAGCAGTGCCTTGGAATCCACCAGCCCGCCCCGGGAGGTGTTCACCAGCACCACGCCTTTTTTCATGGTGGCAATGCTTGCTTCCCCGATCATGTGCCGGGTCTCCTCGGTGAGAGGGCAATGAAGGGAGATGATATCGCTTTCCTCAAACAAGGTCTCCAAGGAAACGTATTCGATATCCGTGTCCTTCGCAGGGAATTTGTCGTAAGCCAATACCCGCATACCGAAGCCGCGGCAGATATCAATAAAGATCCTGCCGATCTTACCGGTGCCCACCACACCCACGGTCTTCCCGTGGAGATCAAAGCCTGTCAGCCCGCTGAGACTGAAATTGTGATCCTTGGTGCGGTTGTAGGCCTTGTGTACCCGCCGCACAGAGGTCAGCAGCATGGCCATGGCGTGCTCCGCCACCGCATAAGCGGAATATTCTGAAAATGAACAGCCCTTAAGATAATTCACAAGCATACCTATGACACAGGCTGCGACAAGAAGTCCGAGAAAAATCAGATACAGTGTCATTTCCAGCCGGAATTGATCCTCTGCAATGTAAACCGATATTATCGATGCACAGCAGCAAACC
>JAZNPH010000059.1:0-2256 GCA_045589515.1 Eubacteriales bacterium
GGGGTTTAAGTTGGGCATGGTGCAAACTGCGGTATATCCCCCGCTTATGGCGGCATCGCATCCCGTATGCACCGTTTCTTTATAAAAATATCCCGGCTCTCGGAAATGCACGTGCACATCACAAAAACCGGGTAATATCAAATAGGAGTCGGAAAGAACAGGAGAAAAGCCTCCCGCTTCCAGAAACGTGCGGATGGCGTCGGACAGGACTTGATTCTGCATGACCTGCTCTCTTTCTACCTGTTTCATGTTTTTTCCTTTCCTTATCTGTCGCAAATGTAGACGGCGGATTCACCGTCGATGCAAGGGGTCAATACGGTAACCACCTCGGTCTTGGCAGTGGGAAGGTTCTTCCCCACGTAATCCGGGCGGATGGGCAGCTCGCGGTGGCCTCTGTCCACCAACGCCACCAGCTGAACGGAGCGGGGTCTCCCGAAGGAGAACACCGTCTCGATGGCGGCACGGGCGGTTCTGCCTGTGTACATCACGTCGTCAACGATGAGAACGTCCTTGTCCGTGACGTCGAAGGGGATCTTGCTCCCCACCAGAACGGCCTGCTTTTCCTCTATGGGAAGGTCATCACGATGGAGGGTCACGTCCAACGTGCCCATGGGCACGGTCTTGCCCTCGAAGCGGAGAATGTTATCGCACAACGTCCGTGCCAGCGGGACGCCTCTGCGGAGAACACCTAAGATACAGATGTCATCCACACCGCGGTTGCGCTCTATGATCTCGTGGGTGATACGGGCAAGGGCACGGGAGACCGCCGCCTCGTCCATCACCTGGGCTTTACGAACCATATCGAAACTCCCAAAAACAGTTTTCTGTAACAAAAAAATCTTGCCAAGGCGGCAAGACGACACAACAAACCTGTGGGCATACTCCCACCGGGAAAATTATATGACATCTTGCCGGTCTCTCTGTACCGAGTTAAAGATTTTTACTGTCATACATTGTACCACCCAAATCCCCTCTTGTCAAGGGTTATGGACAAGTTTTTTGAAGTTTTTTCGGGAAACCCCTTGACAGCGTAACAATGTTATGCTACAATGAGTGTAACAATGTTACGAAAGGTGTGATGAAGTGGAACAGGAGCTGATTTCCAAGAAGGATCTGCTGGCCAAATACGGCATTTCCTACGGGGCCTTATACCGCTGGAAGCGGATGGGGCTGATCCCGGAGGACTGGTTTTTGAAGAAGGCCGCGGTGACGGGGCAGGAGACGTTTTTCCCGAGAGGGCTCATCTGTGAACGGGTGGAGCTGATCTTAGGAAAGAAGGACGTTTCCCTGGAGGAGCTGGCGGCGGAGCTGAACGGCAAGGAACGGGCGGAGGCGGTGCTTTCCCTTTCCACGGTGTACGGCGAGAAGCAATTTAAGGTATCGGAGCTTTTGCAGATA
Source organism: Eubacteriales bacterium (assembly GCA_045589515.1). Classification (GTDB taxonomy): domain Bacteria; phylum Bacillota; class Clostridia; order Oscillospirales; family CAG-382; genus Coliplasma. Next base: position 1,399 of record JAZNPH010000059.1, read on the forward strand.
AAGGTGATCTGCGGGGGCAAGGAGAAGGATCTGACCACGATCATCAAGGAGGAATTTTGAGATGGATATGAGGATTTCCGGCAGCGGAAGCATTTCCGGCGGGGTCTACGACAACGTAAGAGTAAGCGGCAGCGGAAGCTGTCACGGGGACATCAAGTGCAAGAGCTTTCGGGGCTCCGGTTCCACCCATTGCAAGGGGAGCTTGGAGTGCGAACTGGATCTTCACGTTTCCGGCAGCGGACACATCGAAGGCAACGTAAAGGCCGGCGAGATCCATTGCTCCGGCAGTCTCCATGCAGGAGGCGGTCTGGAGGCGATGGCAGAGCTTCATACTTCCGGGAGCTGTCACGTGGAGAAGGACTGCATCTCCCACGGGACGTTACACGCTTCGGGCAGTCTTTCCGTGGAGGGCGGGATCGAGGCGGAAAAGGCCGTGGTCTCCGGAAAGCTACTATGCAAGGGGCTTTTGAACGCGGAGCAGGTGGAGATGAAGCTGGGGAGCCGCAATCCCTCAAAGGTGGGGGCCATCGGCGGCAGTCAGATCATCGTGGAATACGGGAACTACGGCGAGGGAAGCGGGTTCTATATCTTTGGCTTGCGGTTCGGCAGAGCGAAGGAGGAAGGACGTCGCGGTATCATTCTGAAGGTGGCGGAATCCATCGAAGGGGACGTTCTGAACCTGGAAGGGGTGGAGACACCTCTGGTGGTGGGCAAGGACGTGCGCATCGGAGACGGCTGCCGCATCGGTACGGTACGTTACAGCGGTATTTTGGAGGTTTCCGAAAACGCCGTGGTGGAGAACAAAGAATTTGTTGGATAAAGGATACGAGGGAGGAACCTTTTGCAAAAGGTTCCTCC
>JAZNPH010000060.1:0-7071 GCA_045589515.1 Eubacteriales bacterium
GCAATACGGTATATCTCCGCGCGCGTCGAAGTTTTGCTTTTTGAAATTGCCCCGAAATCTTGGATGTGGTTCTGTCTTCCACAGCAATTTCTAAAAAGCAAAACCGTAAGGGGTCTCCTTGGGGTCTGATCTACCCCTACATAGGTAAACTTATGTCCTTTCGTGATAAAACAGTTCTTTCGTTACAGAAAGGAACATCAGACTCTTATGAGATCCCGCCTGCGGCGGTTTTGCTCCGTTCGCTACGCTCACCTACGCAAAACTTCGACTCGCCCTTCGGGCTCCCTCAGGATGACACGTAGCCACCGCCAATACGGCGAAGCAAAACCTCGCATACGTCAAAAGCCCTGTGTCGACTTGGGCGTGTCCCCCTCGGAACCCCCAAAGCAAAAAATCCTCCTCCCGGTTGGGGGGAGGAGGACGGAACGCTATTGAGTTAGTCCTTCTGGGGAGCGATAACGATCTTACGGTCTGCGCCCTCGCCTACGGAGTAGGTGGTGACGCCCTCGATCTTCTGGCACTCCGCATGGACGATGCGGCGCTCGTAAGCGGACATGGGGTCAAGAGCAAAAGCACGGTGGTACTTCAGCACCTTCTCTGCCATACGGCGGGCCATGCCGCAGAGGGTCTCGGCACGCTTTGCGCGGTAGCCCTGTGCGTCCACGGAAACGCGGTAGTAACCGGGTCTGCCCAGGTTGGCGGACAGGGTGGCAAGGTACTGAACGGAATCCAGCACGTCCCCTCTTCTGCCGATCAGAGCGCCCAGGCCCTGACCTACCACGTTGAGAGAAACCTCCTCTTCCGTCTCGGAAACCACCTCAACGGAAGCGTGAAGCTTCATGTTTTCAATCAGCTTTTCCAAAAATTCCACGGCACGGGTGGCGGGAGTTTCGGGGATGAACACGCGCACCTTTGCGTCGGCAGCACCGATGCCGAACAAGCCCTTCTTGCCCTCCTCCAGTACCTCGTGCTGAACCTGATCGGGAGTCTTCCCCAGCTCAGCCGCGCCGTTTTCCAGCGCGATTTCAACCGTCTTGCCGGTTGCGATTACTTCTCTTATCATAAACAATCCTTAACTATACTTAACTTATTCGTTGTTGGACTCGTCGTCCTCCGCAGAGAGCATCTCAATGGAGGTGGGCTTGCGGTAGGGAAGCTCCGACTTCTTGCCGGAGGGCTTGGGACGGGCGGTCTCGATGTGAGCCGCGGCAGAGCCTCCGCTGACCTCAAGGTCTGCGTAGCTGTCGTCGTCCTCGTCCACCTCGATGGTGATGACCTTCTTCTTTTTGCCCTTGGACTTCGCCATCAATTCTCTGGCCGCCGCATCCAGCTCCTCCTGGGAGAAGCGGGGAATGGGATAGAACTTGTTCATCAAGGGAGCCTTGGCCATGTTCAGCAAGGTACGCCAGATCCAGTAACAGCCGATGGCCGCAGGCATCATCAGGGTGAACACGGTGGACATGAGAGGCATACCCACGGTCATGAACAGGCCGGGCTTTACGGGGTTGCCGTCGGGGCCGGTCTGTGCGGGCTGGTTTCTCATAGTGACCTTATGGCTGAGGAAGGAGGTCAGGAATACCAGGATGGGAATCAGCAGCAGCGCCCAATCCTGCCAGGTGTCGTTTTCATCAAAATCAAAGGAAGGCTGATTCAGCAGATTGACGCCGAACACGGTGAAGTTGGGCATCATGTCGGTGAAATATGCCTTCTCCCCGTTTTCCTCCTCCACGTACAGGAGATAGGGGTTCTCGTAATTTGCGGGCAATGCGCCTGCTTCCTTCAGGGTAGCCACGTAGTCCTCGCCGAAGCTTGCGAATACGGAAGCCACGGTGGTCTCACGGTAGCCTGCACTGCCGCCCTTCTTCAGGGTGTATTTGTCAAAGCCGTTTGCCAGCTTCAGGATCTCTTTGTCTTCCGCCTCGGAATCCTTGTACTCCACGGTAGCACCCAGCTTCGCCTGCTCTGCGATGAGGATGTTGTTTGCCTCCTTGGCGGCGGCGTGATCCTTCACCAGATTTTGGCGGATATGGTCCAGGTAATCAAAGGAATACCGAACGATGGAGGAAGAAAAGGCTTCGTCCTTATACTCCTCGTGCTCCTCTTCCACGGTGACCTGAATGTGGGTCATTGCGTCATCGGTAAAGTTGGAGGAATAGGTCACGGGCTCACGGACGATGGTAAACAAAATCAGAATGATGGGCAGCTGGATCAGCAGAGGCAGACAGCCGGAAAAGGGGCTGACCCCTTCCTGCTGATGCATCTCGTTGATCTCCATCTGCATCTTCTGCTGGGTCACGCGGTCGGTACGTCCCGCATACTTCTTGCGAATGGCGTAATCCTTGGGTCTGATCTTGGCCATAGCGATCTGAGACTTCTGCTGCTTGATGGCAAGGGGAAGCAGAATGATCTCAAAGGCCAAAGCGAAGAAGAACAGACCGAAGAAATAGGAATTCTGCGAGATCCATACGCAGGCCTTCATGACGTAACTAAAGGGAACGTAAAGGAAATCCATAATTTGTTTTTAATCCTTTCGGTCTTTTGGGGGGATCTTTTTTCTCCGACGTTCGGGAACGGGATCAAACCCGCTGCCGCCCCAGGGGTGGCAACGCAAAAGCCTCTTGACAGCCAAAAAAATGCCGACGAACACCCCGCGCTTTTCGATTGCCTCGATGGCATACTGGGAACACGTCGGCACATAACGACAGCAAGACGGTAATGCCGGAGAAATATGCTTTTGGTAGAACCGTATCATGGAAATGCAGATACGCTTCATAACGAATCCTCAAGAAGGGTTGCTTTGCCCAATAAATCTCCCATCTCGTCGCGGATCACGGTAAACTCCGCAGTACAAGCGGGTTGCTTTGCAACAATGACGATCAGATATCCGTTCTTAAGATTCGGCAGGTGGTAACGGTATGCTTCCCGCAGGAGACGTTTGACCCGGTTTCTCACCACGGCCTTCCCCCGCTTTTTGGAAACAGTAAGTCCGAGCAAGGTACGGTCCTTCTCACGGCTTTTCAGAACATAAAGCACCATAGTAGGAGAGGAAACGCTCTTTCCCTTGCGGTAAGCCCGGGAAAACAAGTGGTTCTTCTTCAAGGGGTGGAGCTTATACTTCCGTTTTTCCATAAGATCTTTCAAACCGCCTTGCTCGGTAAATCTTGCAGACTAAGCAAATTAATAGGTCAGCTTATATCTGCCCTTAGCGCGTCTTCTCTTGAGAACTTTTCTGCCGTTGGCGGTAGCCATTCTCTTGCGGAAACCGTGCTCCATCATTCTGTGTCTCTTCTTGGGCTGGTAAGTACGCTTCATATCTCTTTACACCTCCGTGTCGGTTTTTTATGCCTCGTCTTACCGTGAAGACGGGTTGGCAATTTTGGGATAGGAAAAAAGGCATATTCGCACATCGTAGTATGCCAATCATTATTATTAGCATATTTTTGCCCTTTTGTCAAGCGTTTTTTTCAATTTTTCGGTTTTCTTCCCCGCTACGGGAGCGTAAATTCACACAAAAGTCGCAAATCCTTCTTGACATTTCATGGAAAACAGGATATGATAATAATAGGATATCTCTGTCCATTTATTCCAAAACCATCTTTCCCGGAGGCAACTATGGAAAAGTTATATATAAAAGGCGGAAAACCCCTGCAGGGCGTGATCGAGACGGGAGGCATGAAGAATGCCGCGGATCCCATCTTTTTTGCCACCCTGTTGGTGGGGGACGTTTGCGTCATTGAAAACGTGCCCGACGCGGCGGACATCCGTCACGCCGGCGAGATCCTCACCGAGCTGGGCGCCGTGATCGCCTACATGGGGGATCATACCTATCAGATCGACACCCGCTACGTCAACCGTGCCAATATTCCCAACGCTTTGGCGGCAAAGCTCCGCTCCTCCTACTATCTGCTGGGGGCGGGTCTGGGCAGATTCGGCCGTGTGGAGACCGGCTATCCCGGGGGCTGTGACTTTGGCTCCCGTCCCATCGACCAGCACGTAAAAGGCTTCCGCGCCCTGGGTGCCGTGGTGGTGGAAGACGGCGAGGAATGCCGTATCCGTTGCCATGCGGAGGACGGGCTGAAGGGCAATTCCGTCTATTTGGACGTTCCCTCCGTGGGCGCCACCATCAACATCATGCTGGCCGCCTGCCGTGCAAAGGGTACCACCGTTATCGACAACGCCGCAAGAGAGCCCCACATCGTTGACGTGGCTTCCTTCCTGAACAGCTGCGGCGCCAACATCATGGGCGCAGGTACTCCCACCATCAAGATCGTGGGGGTGGAGAACCTGTACGGCAGCCGTTACGCCGTGGTTCCCGATATGATCGAGGCGGGCACCTACATCATGGCGGCCGCCGCCACCAAGGGAGAGGTCACCGTCACCGGCGTGATCCCCCGCCATTTGGAATCCTTGACCGCAAAGCTGGAGGAAATGGGTGTGAACATCGAAGAAGGGGACGATTCCATCACCGTCCATGCCCCCGCTCCCGATGCGCCTCCCATGCACGCCGTCCGTGTCAAAACCGCCTTCTATCCCGGCTTCCCCACGGATATGCATCCTCAGATCGCCACTCTGCTGTGCCTTGCAGGCGGAGAAAGCAAGCTCACCGAGTCCGTCTGGGCAAACCGCTTCCAATACGTACCCGAGCTTCAGCGTATGGGCGCCAAGCTGACGGTTTCCGGCAGTGACCTGCTGATCACCGGTGTGCCTCAGCTCACCCCCGCCAACGTCCGTGCCGTTGACCTCCGCGCAGGGGCGGCCATGGTCATCGCCGCCTTGGCTACGGAGGGCACCACCATCGTGGACGATATCCATCACATTCTCAGGGGCTACGAGCGGATCGTAGAGAAGCTGAACGCCGTGGGCGCAGACGTGCGTCTGGTGAAGCTTCCCGACCCCATTACCTAACCGAGCAAACTATATTTGGAGTAACATGAAGAAGAAAAACAACATCGAAGAAATTTTGGAAATGAAGACCGCCAAAAAAGAAAAGAACGCCGCCAGAAACGGGGCAAACCTTGTGGAAAAGATCGCTCCCAAGCCTAAAAAGGCTCCCGCGGCGGAGAAAAAGAAGCCCAACACCGTGAAGATCATCCCCATGGGCGGGGTGGACGGCATCGGCATGAACATGACCGCCTTTGAATACGGCGAGGACATTCTGGTGGTGGATTGCGGCATCGCCTTCCCCGGGGAGGATATGCCCGGGGTGGACGTTTTGATCCCGGATTTCACCTACCTGGTGAAGAACGCCCACAAGGTGAGAGGGTTGGTGCTCACCCACGGCCACGAGGATCACATCGGCGCGGTTCCCTATTTATTAAAGAAGGTTCCCTGCGAGGTGTACGGCACCCGTCTCACCCTGGGGATCTTGGACGGCAAGCTGCAGGAGCACAACATCCGCACCGAGGATCTTTTTGAGATCCGTGCGGGAGAAATGCTGTCCATCGGAGCCTTTGACGTGGAGTTTATCCACGTGAACCACTCCATGCCCGACGCCGTGGCTCTTTGCATCACCACTCCCTGCGGACGGATCGTCCACACGGGAGACTTTAAGATCGACTTTACCCCCATCGGCACCACCCCCATCGACCTGGCGCGGTTTGCCGAGCTGGGCAGAAAGGGAGTCAAGGTGCTGATGTGCGATTCCACCAATGCGGAACGTCCGGGGTACACCCCCTCCGAAAGCACCCTCAACGCCTCCTTTGACCGCATTTTCAGCGACGACACCCGCCGCGTGGTGGTGGCCACCTTCTCCTCCAACGTCCACCGGGTTCAGCAGATCTTGGACGCCTGCGCCAAGGCAGGCCGCAAGGTGGCGCTCACCGGCAGAAGCCTGCAGAACGTGGTTCGTGCCGCCCGCCATCTGGGCTATATCGACATCCCCGAGGGGCTGGTCATCGATATTTCCGAGTGCAAGTACTTCCCTCCGGAACAGCTTGCCATCATCACCACAGGCAGTCAGGGCGAGCCTATGAGCGCCCTTTACCGCATGGCCTTCGGGGCACATCCCATGGCGGCGCTGTCCTCTTCGGACTTGGTGGTGCTTTCCGCCTCCTGCATTCCCGGCAACGAAAAGCTGGTGACCAAGATCATCAACGAGCTTTACAAGCTGGGTGTGGAGGTGATCACCGACCGTACCGACGACGTACACGTTTCCGGCCACGCCTGCCGCGAGGAATTGAAGGTGCTTCACAACCTGGTAAAGGCGGACAGCTTCATTCCCCTTCACGGTGAGTACAAGCATCTGGTGGCACACGCCAATCTGGCAAAGGCCCTGGGCACCAAGCCTCAGAACATCCTCCTTCCCGAGGCGGGGCGGATCATTGAAATGGACCGCCGCGGCATCCATTGGGGAGACGCTGTGGAGAGCGGCCGTATTATGATCGACGGCGCAGGGGGCGAGGGCCTGGAGTCCGCCGTTCTCCGCGACCGCATCAACCTGGCGGAATCCGGCATTCTCTTCGTCACCGCAGGGGTCACCCCCGAAGGGGAGATCGCCGTTCTGCCGGAGATCGTTTCCCGCGGGTTCGTTTACGTCAAGGAAAACGAGGAGCTTTTGCAATATCTGGAAGACATGGCGCGGAAGTTCCTGCAGAAATCCTTGGATCGGGGGCTTTCCGATCCCGCCGCCTTGGGCAACCGTCTCAAGGACGATTTGTTCAACGTGGTCTACCAGAAGACCAAGCGCAAGCCGATTATCGTGACCGTCATCACGGAAGTGAATATGTAAGGACGAGACAAGGGGACTTTCTTTCGGAAAAGAAAGTCCCCTTTAACCCCCAAAGAAACCGGATTAGGGATAATCGAAAGCGAACAAAAACGATTTATCGTTTTTGACGTCGGCATAGCAAAACTACGCTTAAACCAAAAGCATTGTGCCGACTTGGTCATCCTGAGCAAGTGCGGGTCGTAATAGATGTGGCTACGTATTGCAGTCATCTCCGCACGCGTCGAAGTTTTTGCAGTCGAAGTCGGCGCATTGCGTATGGTGCATAGATAACGGTATACCGCCGACATGAAAAACAGGCAAGCTGTTTTTCTTGGGTTGGTGCAATGCGGCGCTGAGCGGCAAAA
>JAZNPH010000061.1:0-13256 GCA_045589515.1 Eubacteriales bacterium
AACCGGCGCGAGAGTTCAAATCTCTCCTTCCGCGCCAAAACAAAAGGCACGCTTTATGCGTGCCCTTTGTTGTGGCATTTTGATTTAGGGAAGATTTGAACTCGAGCGCCGAAGGTGCGGGCTTGGAGCGGGAGCGCCGCCGGTGGCGGATACAGCGACTGAAGCAAGGAAAAAAACAAGGAGTATCGGAAGCGAGCCACGCGAGCGCCCGAGACGACTATGTTTTTGACAGGGGTGTGACTTCAGCTCTCGTTCGCACTGCAGTCACCCGATAAAAGATTTGCCCCCTGCGCCGGGAACCGGCAGCGGGCAGGGCAAAGCCCGAAAAAACAAGGAGTATCGGAAGCGAGCGATCCAGCATCCGGAAAAACGGCTCCGCCGTTTTTTACGTCGGCGGTACAAGGCTATGTAATCGACCAAGCAATGCGCCGACTTGAGACTATGTTTTTGACAGGGCATTTCAAATCTCTCCTTCCGCGCCAGACAAAAACCGCAATTCTGATACAAAGGGGTTGCGGTTTTTGTGTTTTTATAATATAATTAAGAAAAAAGGAGGAGCCGACATGCACTTTGATTTTTTGAAAGAATTATTTCCAAAATATGTTGTTGAAATTTGTTTTGAAGAAGATGTAGAAACCGCATATATAAGGAACAGTCTGTTTGATTTCCCGATCGTGGTGGACTATTACCCTGACGATTACTACAAATATCTTTTGCGTTTTGCGACACAACATAGAGATACATCTTCAAAAGACGATTTGATAAGCTATATTTCCTCTTTTATAAATGCAGAAAAAGCTGCTATTGAATTTTACCAAGACGGGATGAATCGTTTTGGTGGCGAGATTGAAACCGCTATTTTGGATGACTTGACTTATAATTCCTTGAGGCTTAAGTTTGGTTATCATGACCTTAAAGATTATACCTTTAGCGTAAGGGCATGGGACAAAAGATTTTGTTTTGATGCCCATTTTGAAAAAGATGATTCCGGCAATGTAACCATTGTGAAAAAATTTGTATCATAATTAGGGTTATTAGCCAGAAAAAAGCACTGTGCAAACAGTGCTTTTTTCTATCCAATCCGAAGGATTGATAATCCGAAGTATTGGTATGGAATCACGCCGCAGGCGTGCATGGAATCGCCGAAGGCGTATGGCATCAGCCGCAGGCTGTATGCAATCGGAACCGCATCCAATCTTCGCAAGCGAACGGCCCTTGCGTTTTTTGTGTTTTTATGATACAATGTATGCAAGAATATTCAAAAAGGAGGATACAAAATGACTTTAATCGAAGCAATAGAACTGTTACAGGAAAATTCCATTCCGTTTGAACAATGCGAATATTCAAGTGAAACGGATTATTGGTATCATACAATGATGATTTCCAACACGAAAAACGCAAAATCTTGTAAAGTTGCAGCTCTCATTATTCCTAGCAAAAACAACCACACAAACATCGAACTGCAATTCAACGAACAAGATGATGATTTCATTTTTCGGGATCTGTGGTTTGGTTCGCTTTCCTTTGAAGAATTTATGGTATCCGAAGAAACGTTGGCTGACGATATAATAGAGCGTATTTCAGAAATCAGGCAAGGTGCACTCACCGTTGTAACTGTATATGGCATGAACAAAAAAGGAAGATTTTGGATCGCGGATATGTGTTTTGATCGAAATGACACAGAAGACGATCTTTTTGGAGAAGCAGGATTTCAAAAAGCAATGCGCCGTTTTCAGAAAAGGAAAGGACTTTTTGGAAAAATGTTTCAACGCCAAAGACAGTATGAGATCTACGATTGGAATTCTTATCAATGCATTATAAACTAAGTTGAGCTTAGTATCAAAATTACAGTGCTTTTTTCAAGGAGTACATATCATGAAAATTCTCCAAGGCGAAATCTTCACTACATTGAAGGCACGCTACGAACAAGCCTTCGTCAATCGGGAATCCGAGTGCTACAAGGAACGCATTCTCACCAAACGCCGTTTCTCCGACGGCGAATTTGCCACTGCCTATCTTTGGGATTGCATGGAAAACACCCGCAAGCAATCCTTGCAGTATTGTTTGGAGCTTCTCCGCCGACAGGAAAACGTGTACGTTCTTTGGGATGTTTTCAGCAAAGAACAGGTGTGGATCCCCAATTATTATAAGTATCCTGCAGAGTCCTGCTTGTTGATCCCCGGCAGCATGGTGGAAGAGCTTTTGCCCACCCTTCCCGAGGACGTGTACTTTTTCGACGACAGCCTTTCGTGGACGGTGGTGCTGACCCATGAGGACGACGGCAAACGGCGCTATTGCGTGACGGTGAATTGCTGATAAAAAGACCAACCCGCGAGGGCTGGTCTTTTTGTACGAAAAATAGGAACCTCATCCACCGTCTTGGGGGATTGCAAAAGCCTCTCGCCCTTTGTTTCATCTCCCCGCGACGGTCCCCCTTCCCCATAGGGGAAGGCGAGGCACACCTTCGGTGTGCGCAAAAAGTCTTCAATCCTTCTCACACCTACCAAAAAAGGGCTGATCCGGTCAGCCTTTTTTTCATCCTATTTCTTTCGTTTTACCGTCACGACCACAACAACACCCACAGCCCCGACGATCACGGCAATGCAGACCATCACGACACCCGTATAGTCCGTGTCATTTGCAGGCGGCTGTTCTACCGAATCCTCGGAAGTCACGGATTCCGCCGCCGAAGAGGTTTCTTCTTCCTCGGAAATCTCTTCCGAAGCGGTCTCCGAAGATTCCTCGGAAGGTTCCTCCACCAGCTTGCCGATGGCAGCCACAGCCAAATTTCCGGGAGTCAGATCCACCTGGAACACGTCCCCCTTGCGGACGGAGCAGGCAACCACCTTGCCCAGCCAATTCTCGTAAGAGCCAAGGCAATTCTGGGGCACGGAGCCGCCGGAATGAACCACGAAAGCGATCTGGTTCTCCTCCAGAGTGATCCTGTATTGGGTCCCCTCTCCCACGATGGATTTTCGGATGGAAACGTAAGTGCCGTCCTCCAGCCGTTCCAAAACGCAGGTGATGGCCCACTTGGCGTTGCAGGCCTCGTAAGCCTCCGTGGTGGTGCAGATGGTGGCGTCCTCCCCGGTGATGACACCGTCGATGTCTTCCACCTCCCAGAGGTACCCGTAGGGCACATCACAGCGATACTCCCCGTTTGCCGCGTATTCCAAAGAATCCTGCCAATACTCGTCGCAGACCACCTCCGCAGAGGCAAACACCTCCGCGCAGGCAAAGACGAGCATAAGAGCGGCGATCATCAAGCTGATTTTTTTCATAAGTCGTTTTCATCCCCTTTCTTATTACTTTCATGATACCACAGTTCTCGTCCTTTGTAAAGCGGAAGCTTTTATCCAAGGGGTTGAAATTTTGTCCCGAGAACCGTTCCCATGCACGGGGGAAAAGTCTTGCATACTTCCCCGAAATATGGTATAATCGTTTCGGAAAGGAGGTTCACCTATGAACTGCATCATCAAAGACAAATGTCTTATCGTTCCCGAAGGAACCAAAAAGATCGGTTTTCGGGACGTTTGCGACCTGATCTTCCAAAACCCCGTCAGAGAGATCGTACTGCCCCAAACTCTGGAGATCATCGAAGATGACACCTTCTTCGATTTCACGGAGATCCAAAAGATCAATATTCCCGCAAGCGTCAAAGAGATCGGCTCTCAGGCCTTTTGGGGGCTTGACGACGTAAAGGAATTGATTGTTCCCGCCACGGTGGAGCGGGTGAAGAAGCACGCTTTCTGCAATCTCCGCGGCAAGCTGGTGATCGTAGGCGCCCCCGAGACCCTCCCTGCCGGTTGGGATGAGGAATTTGCCGCCAACGTGGGCGAGCTCTGCTTTATTCCCGAAGCGTAGATATGCAAAACAAGGAGTGTTGCCCGATGAAGATCCTCCAAGGGGTTGAAATTTTGCCTGCAGGTTTTCCGCACTCGGCAAAAAAGTCTTGCATACTTCCCCGAAATATGGTATAATCGTTTCGGAAAGGAGGTTCTGCCATGAAAAAGCAAGAAAAACTGGATCTGATCCGACAGGCTATCGAGAAACCCACACTCTATCAATATTTTTTCACCTACGATTTAGAGTGCATCTTCTACCCCCTTGCAGTCAATGATAAATTTATTTTGGGGCAGAAAGAGAACGATTTCGTTCTGGACGGCTACCATATTCGAAAGCTCTCCCAGCTACGCAAGATCAAAGCGCTACCAAAAAAATACAACGAGTTATGTGAAGCGGTCGGGTTGCCTTCAAAGCTGAAAGCCCCCGATATCGACATCTCTTCCTGGCAATCTATTTTCGAAGGCTTGCAGAAGCTTGACACGTTTGTGATCGTCACGAACGATCTTCACGAGGACTTTGCCATCGGCACCATTCAAAAGGCGACGAAAAGCAAGCTGCTTTTCAACGCCTTCGATACGGACGGCTGTTGGTACGAAGAGCCTCTTGAAATCCCCTATTCCTCTATCACCGCCGTGAGATGGAACACGCGGTATGACCTCGTGTGGAAGCAATATCAGAACAAAAAGCTCTGATCCTCCGCCAACGTCTTCTCCGGAAACAGCCCCCGCAGGGCTGTTTTTGTTTGAAATTCTGTTGCATTGCCCGTATTTTTGTGATATAATACCCCCAAAGAAAAGAAATTTTCACAGGAGAAAGACTATGGAAGACATCAGAATCCAAGACAATCTTTATATGCACGTGAACCAGGAGACCTTAGACCGCTTGGTCATTCCCGATGACAGACCCTCCACCGGCGGCTTTGCAGAGCTGGCCGAGGGTGTGGAAAAGATCATGATGGGCGAGTTTGAGGACATGGCCGCAAGCGGCTCCTATCCCAACGAGCACCTGGAAAGAGCCTGCAAGCTGTACGCCATCGCAAAGGACGCCGAGGCCAAGGAAAAGCACGGCATCGCCCCCGCTTTGAAGGCGCTGTCTATTCTGAACGAGATCAACACCGTTGCAGATTTCAGCCGTCTCTATAAGAGCCTGGTGCTGGGCGGCATCCCCACCCCCATCAACATCGGCGTGGATACGGACATGAAGAACACCAAGCGCCGCTTGGTATACGTCCAGGGCGCAGGGGTCATCCTGCCCGACGCCTCCTACTACAAGCCCGAGGCGGCACAGCAGAAGGAACAGCTCATCGCCATCTGGGCAAACGTTGCCAAAATGGTAATGGCAAAGACCGACCTCTCCCCCGAGGAGCAGGAGCAGTACGTGGCCGACACCCTGGCCTTCGATGAGATTGTCGCAAGCCTGGCAAAGACCAACGAGGAATGGTCCAAGTACGTGGAGATGTACAACCCCATGGACACCGCAGAGTTCGGCAAGCAGCTGGGCGAGATGGATCTGGACGGTGTTCTGACCGATCTGTTCGGCCATATCCCCCAGACCGTGGTGGTCACCGAGCCCAGATACTTCGGAGAGTTTGCAAGAATTCTGAACAATGAAACCGTGACCCTGTATAAGCACTGGGCATACGTCACCGGCCTGCTGAAGGCTTGCTCCCTGCTTTCCGAGGAGCTGCGGGATATGGGCGGTATGTATATGCGTGCCGTTACCGGCGTTGCCAAGATGCAGTCCATCGAGAAGTTCGCTTACAACCTGGCGTCCGGTATGTACTCCGAGCCCGTGGGCATTTACTACGGTGAGAAGTACTTCGGTGAGGAAGCCAAAAAGGATATCACCGAGATCGTTTACCAGATCATCGATACTTACAGAAAGCGTATCAAGACCAACGAGATCCTGGGAGACGCCACCAAGGAAAAGGCCATCCTGAAGCTTTCCACCATGGGCGTGAAGATGGGTTACCCCGATAAGGCAAGAGCCATCTACGAGAAGCTGGTGTTCAACGCCGATGATTCCCTGTTTGACATCGTCTGCTCCTTGAGAGCCATCCGCGAGCTGGATTCCCTGGCAAAGCTGGATCTGCCCACCGAGCCGGAAAACTGGGCAATGCCCGGCCATTTGGTGAACGCTTGCTACGATCCCTTCGTCAACGACATCACCTTCCCCGCCGCCATCCTGCAAGCTCCCTTCTACTCTCTGAAGCAGACCAGAAGCGAGAACCTGGGCGGCATCGGCGCAGTCATCGGCCACGAGATCTCCCACGCCTTCGACAGCAACGGCGCCAAGTGCGACGAAAACGGTAACATCAACGACTGGTGGACCGAAGACGACTTCAAGCGCTTCGACGGCAAGGTTCAGCAGATGATCCGGCAGTTCGACGGCATTGAGCTTCCCTGGGGTACCGTCAACGGCGCCTTCATCGTCAGCGAGAACATGGCAGACAACGGCGGTATGTCCGTCACCCTGGATATCATGTCCGTCACCGAGGGTGCTTCCTATGAAGAATACTTCCGCAACTGGGCAAGAGTATGGTGCGTGAAGGCAAGACCCGAGTATTCCAAGATGCTCCTTGCCGTAGACGTTCACGGCCCTGCCATCCTCCGTGCCAATATGCCTCCCAGAAACTTCACCGAGTGGTACACCACCTTCGACGTGAAGGAGACCGACCAGATGTACATCGCTCCCGACAAGCGTATCGTGATCTGGTAAACAACCAAAAGAAGCAAGAACCGCCTTTACGGGCGGTTCTTTTTTTTGCAAATCGAATCTTGCAATACACAAGCTTTTATGCTATACTGAAGCCATAAAGAAGCAAAGGAAGGTACCGCTTTATGAAAATTTCCACCGAGATCGGCTCTGCCGCCAACATCATAGGAGAAGCCAAGGCCATTGAGCTTTACGCCAAGGCGGGGTTTGACGCCTGGGATTTCTCCATGTTCGCCATGTGCCGCTACGACTGGGCAACCGGAGGCTTGAAAGAAAACCGCCATCCCCTGGCAGGGCAGGACTACCTGGCCTTTGCACGCAATTTGCGGAAGATCGGCGAGGACTACGGCATCCATTGTAACCAATCCCACGCCCCCTTCCCCACCTATTGCAAGGAGATCCGCGATCATCTGAAGCGGGCCATTGAATGCACCGCCGAGGCGGGAGGCTCTATCTGCGTCATCCACCCCGACAACTTCAAATCCCCCGAGGAAAACGGAGAGATGTACGCCGAGCTGTTGCCCTTTGCCAAGGAACACGGGGTGAAGATCGCCACGGAAAATATGTGGAACTGGGACAACGAGAAAAACTGCGCCGCCCCTGCCGCCTGTTCCTCTCCCGAGAACTTCTGCTCCCACATCGACGTGTTGCAGGATGACTTTATGGTGGCTTGCCTGGATATCGGTCACGCGGAAATGAAGGGGGTGGACACCTCCGCCGTGGAGATGATCCACGCCCTGGGGCACAGATTGCAAGCGCTCCACATCCACGATAACGACAAGCTTCACGACTCCCACCAGATCCCCTTCTCCATGGATATCGACTTCCCCGCCGTGGCCAAGGCCTTGAAGGACATCGGCTACACAGGCTACCTCACCCTGGAAGCGGACGCCTACCTCCGGGGCAGAACGGCGGAAAACATCTTTGAAGGGATGCAAAACATGGCCGCCTCCGCCAAACGTTTGGCAGAACTGATGAAGTAAGAAAGAAGGCTTCTATGGAAAGATACGTACTGCAAAACCGATGGATCCCCGAAGGGAACGGGCTGTATTACTACGGCTTGCGCAACCGGGAGAACCTGTTCCGTAATACGGTCCGCCTTTCCAAAAAGCAACGGCAGATCATCGCAAAGCTCCCCTGCACCCTGGACGGCGGGGAAAAGAAATGCCTGGGGAAGCTTTTAGGAGAGCAGGTCGTCCCCGAAAACGCAAAGCGGAAGTCCCCCGCCTCCCTGCGGGAAGCTGCCTTCTGCGCCTGCTGTGCCGCCAACGATTATATCATTCCCGGGCTAGAATTCGACAGCGAAGGACTCTGTCCCCTTTGCCAAACCAAGGACGAGGTGAAGGAGCTCCAAAGCGTGGTGCCCTTGCTGGAGAAAATCCCCCGCAGCAAACGCTCCCGCTTTGACGTGGCGGTATTCTACACGGGAGGCAAGGATTCCACCTTCCTGCTGTACCGGCTTGCCAAGGTGCAAGGCCTGCGGGTGCTGGCGTTGACCTGGGAGATCCCCTTCATGTCCGACTCCGCACGGAAAAGCATCGAAAACGCAAAACGTCACTTCCCCACCGTGGAGTTTATCACACGATGGATGAGCGAGCAGGATCTCCGCACCGTCTACGGGGAATTGTACCGTTTGGCGGGAAATACCTGTGCCTGCCCCTCTTTGGCGTACCTGTTGTTCTACCCCGAGCTGGTGGACAACCGCGTGCCCTATTTCGTAGCGGGCAACGAGCCCGTACAGATGTTGGGGCTTTACTACAACCACATGGCCCCCAAAATGGCCTACCGCTTCGGGAAGAGCCGCCTTTTGGCGGGGCTGATCAACGTAGGACGGGTCCTCACCCTGCATCCGCCCTTCAAGAAAGGTCAGCTTCAGACCCTGCTGACCATGCGCCAATTGGCATACGGGGACAACCCCTTGAAAAAACTCAGCGGATACGCCAACCCCTTGGTCTCCAACGTGGTCGCCGCCATTCACAAGGTACCCTCCCTTCTGCCGCCCTTGAAGCGGAGCATCCGCCGTTCCTCGTGGAGTGGAAGGATCCCCGCCTTCGTGCATTTGGATTTCGATCAGCTCTGCGGCGGAAAGTACGATTGGAACGTAGTGAAGGACACCCTGATCCGGGAATGCGGTTGGGTAGCTCCCGACGACGACAAAAAGGCCCTTCACACCAGCTGTCATATCGAAAAATGCAAGGATCACTCTCAATTTGTCAGATTCTATCGCTGTGAAAGCAAAATGATCCCCTTCAGCGCCCTGGAGATTGCCTTGGCAAGCCGCAACTGCGGACGTTCCAAGGAAGAACTACTGTACGAGATGGAGCACCTGCTGGGCTTCTCCCCGGAGCCTTTGCCGGAATGTGACCTGATGTGCAGTTGGGCACGGGAGGCCACATGACACAGGTCTTTTACTTTTCGGGAGCAGGCCACAGCAAAGCGGTGGCGGAGTATCTGGCGGACCGCCTGCATTGCACGGCCGCGGAGATGTCCTCTGCCGAAAGCACCCCTGTGGATCTTGCCGTAGCGGTGTTCCCGGTGTATTGTCAAAACCTTCCGCCTGTGGTGAAGACCTTTTTGAAAGGCCTGCAAGCCGAGTGGTTTGCCCTTGCGGCGACCTACGGCGGATTCTCCCCCGGGAACGTACTGCAAGAGGCGGCAAGCCTCACCGCCGCCAAGGTGATTGCAGGCGTCATCCTCCCTACGGGGCACAGCTTTTTGGGAGAAGATACGGCGTTTGATGCACAGGCATTAATTCCCTTTTTGGGCAAGCTTTCTTCCCACGAGGAGAGCACCCTGCCCAAGCTTCCCAAGAATCCCTTTTCCGACTTCTTCCCCGCCCTGCGAAGCCGCGTGGGGTTGAAGATCTTAAAAAGCGACGCATGTAATCACTGCGGCATCTGTACCACCCGCTGTCCCATGGCCGCCATGAAAAACGGCGTTCCCACGGGGAACTGCATCCGCTGTCTGCGGTGCGTTTCCCTATGCCCTCAGAAGGCGCTCTCCATCCGCACTGGAAAGGCTCTGCGCCATTACCTGAACGGCAAAAGGAGCTCCCGCGTCTATCTATACGTATGACCTTTTCGCAAAGAGTCCCGAATCCAACCTACAGTTCCTTCCCAAACGGGGAGGTTCGGGTGTATACTGCATATAACCAACACTAAAAAGGACGTATCACATGAAACTTGAACTGAAAAATATTCATAAGTCCTTTGGGGAAAAGCAAGTGCTCACCGGCGTGACCTTTACGGCAGAGGGCGGCAAGGCCTTCGGTCTGTTGGGCAGAAACGGCGCCGGCAAGACCACCTCCATTCGCATCCTCATGGATGTCTTCCCTGCCGACAGCGGCGAAGTGCTGTTGGACGGCAAGCCCATGGACTACCGCAAGGTAGGCATCGGTTACCTCCCCGAGGAGCGGGGACTTTACCCCAAGAAGATCATCCTGGATCAGCTTGTGTACTTCGCGGAGCTGAAGGGTATGAGCCGCAAGGACGCTGTTGCCGCGGTGGACCACTGGCTGGAACGGCTGGGCATGGCGGAGTACAGAAACAAACGGCTGGACACCCTCTCCAAGGGCAACCAGCAAAAGATCCAGTTGGTCACCGCCTTGGCCCACGATCCCGCCATCGTGATCTTGGACGAGCCTTTCTCCGGTCTTGACCCTGTGAACGCCATGCTCCTCAAGGACGTGGTGAAGGAACAGATCGCCCTAGGGAAGATCGTGCTGTTCTCCAGCCATCAGATGAGCTATATTGAGGAATTTTGCGACCACATCGCCATTCTGAATCACGGCAAAGTTGCGCTGGCCGGGGATCTGCGGCAGATCAAGCACGAATATCCCCGCGACCGCCTGGTGATCCGCTGTGACGCCCCCGAGAAGATCATTGCGGAATACGGCGACGCCTGCAAGACTGCTGAAAACGGGGATCTGCTGTTACAGCTTGCCTCCACCGGGGAAAAGCAGGCGGTGATGGCGCACCTGGTGCAGACCTACGACGTGGACGAGGTGAAGGTGTTTGAGCCCTCCCTCAACGACATCTTCGTGGAATACGCGGGAAGGGAGGCGTGAAGGCATGAAGCAATTCGGAAAGATCTTATCCTTCGAACTGAAATATTTCTTCAAAAACAAGGTCTTCGTAGGGGTCACTCTGTTCATCGTAGCGGCGCTTACCGTGGTGATGTTCTTCCCCCGTATTTCCGAAGCCATCGGCACGGAGGAAGGCAGCCAACCCCAGGAGCTCCCCGTGATGCTGGTAAAAGCCCCCGAGGAGGGCGGCGGCGAACTGGTTCTGAACGTCTTCTCCACCCTGTTTACCGACTACCATGTCCACCTCTCGGCGGACAGCGACGAGCAGATCAAGGAGTACATCTCCGAAGGGCGGGTGGCCTGCGCCTTCGTGATGACAAGTCCCACCTCCTACGTGTACTACGTGGAGACCCTCTCCATGTACGACATGAACACGGAGATCGCAGGGGAGGCCTTGAAGCAGGTCTACCAAATGAGCGCCATGATGAACGGAGGCATGACCCAAGAGGAGGCCGCCGCCATTATGGGATTGCAGATCGACGGTCAGGTGGAAAGCCTGGGGAAGAACCAGGCGGAAAACTTCTTCTATACCTACATCATGATCTTCGCCCTTTACATGGTGATCCTGCTGTACGGGCAGATGGTGGCAACCAACGTGGCAACGGAAAAAAGCTCCCGTGCCATGGAGCTGTTGATCACCAGCGCCAAGCCCGCCTCCATGATGTTCGGCAAGGTGATCGCCTCCTGTATAGCGGGGTTGATCCAGCTGGTAACCATTTTCGGGTCGGCACTGTTGCTGTATCAGCTGAATAAGTCCTATTGGGGCGGCAATATCATCATGGAATCCATCTTCAATATTCCGCTCGAGCTGCTGGTATATATGCTGGTGTTCTTTATGCTGGGCTTCCTGACCTACGCCTTCATGTTCGGCGCGGTAGGGTCCACCGCCTCCAAGCTGGAGGATATCAACACCTCCGTCATGCCCATTACCATGCTGTTCGTGGCAGGATTTATGGTGGTGATGATGGGCATCGGCTCCGGGGACGTGGAGACTCCCTTGATGGTGGTTTGTTCCTACATTCCCTTTACCTCCCCCATGGCCATGTTCACCCGCATCGCCATGTCCACCGTGGCCTGGTATGAGATCGCCATCTCCATTGCCATTCTGGTGGCCTCCACCGCAGGCATCGGCATTCTGGCGGCAAAAATCTATCGGGTTGGCGTGTTGCTGTACGGCAAGCCCCCAAAGATCTCCACCATTCTGAAAACCATTTTCCACCATTAAAGCGCAAAAAAGGCAACCAATACGGTTGCCTTTTTGTTTGGAGTTTTTAGAAAATGTCCAGAGAAGCGTCAAAGATGAAGTACGCGCCCAGGAACACCACCAGCATCATCACGCCGGAGAACACGGTGTAAGGAACGAATCCGTTCTTTACGCCGCAAGCCTCGGAAACGGTGCGGTAAATCAGATAGAAGGAAACAAGCATAGCCACCGCCATGAAGAACATGGGAAGCAGACCCCAGATCAAGCCGAAGAGCATATTGGGGATGGTGATCGCGATCACGGGGAGGGATGCGTAAGCGGCAACGTTCACAGCATTCAGGAAGGTCAGGTTGCCCTTCATCATCTTAACCATCACGAAGGTCATGCCTGCCAAAACAGCTGCGTAAATCACAGCAAACAAAAGAGACAGCCAGAATGCAGGCCAAGTCTCAACAGAGCGGCTTGCGGCCTTGAAAGCGTCGCCGTAATCAACGCCCGTATACTGAGCAAAAGCTCTCACCAATGCGGTGACGTTCACAAGCTGAGTGAAAATAAACACCAGGATGCCTACGCCGGCCAGGATCGCGCCGGACCAGGTGGTGTCCTTAACGGAATCGGCAACGACTGCCTCCTGACGTGCGCCGGTGAAGAAGCCTACGACCCGCTTCACCAGGTTGCCCAGGATGGGAGGCATACCGTTCAGGGATGCGTTTTGATTGGTTTTGGGTGCAGTTGCACCGGTGGGGTTACCGCAGCTTGCGCAGAAGGCCGCGCCTTCGGGAAGCTCCTTGCCACACTTGGAACAGAACATACTGTTTTTCCTCCAAAAGTTTATAATTTGTTTTGAAACTGTTCAAATTATAGCACATCCCGTTCCCTTTGTCAACCACCTTTTGGAAATCCCTCGCCCCTTCCCCTCCCTTTTTCCGCCCGCCCTCTTGACATTTCCCGCAAAAAAGGGTACAATAAACGCACAACTCTTTTCGGGGTGTGGCGCAGTTGGTAGCGCGCGAAGTTTGGGAGCGTGAACAAGCTTCGCCACTTTGAAAAATCGAAAGTGCGAAAAAGCCTTGTAACATCGGCATTTTCGGCACTTTGCAAAATCACAAAAAAGCGTAAAAATCGGGTTTGACCACAGTTTGTCCCACTTCTACGCAAAATCAATGAAAAATCGAATAAAAATCGGGGTGTGGCTCAGCTGGTAGAGCGGGTGGTTTGGGACCATCAGGCCGCAGGTTCAAGACCTGTCACTCCGACCACATGAAAATAATCCGAACATTCTCTTACTTGGAGAAGCGTTCGGATTATTTGTTTTATTTGAGTATCCCAACTTTAATAGTAAGAAATGAAAATAGCCACCGATAAGAAAAATTGTCGGTGGCTTTTCTAATGCACGATAGAGTATTT
>JAZNPH010000062.1:0-1775 GCA_045589515.1 Eubacteriales bacterium
CCTCTACCTCATATTCGTAATAAACGGTCGATACCTCGCCCGTTTCCTCGTCGGTCTCTTCATAACTTCCAATGCGTGTTTCCGTCCGATACCTTGTTTCCGTCACTGCCTCCACCGTAAGCTCATACTGTAATTCAAAGAGTGTACTAAGCTCGCTTTGTACGTCGTTTATTGTGAAAACGCCCTCATGCAATGCCGAGAGAATGGAGATCAGGATATACGGATCGTGTCCCATACTGTCCGCCGATACGTTGTATTCGTCGTAGCCGGGATAGTAGGAGGAAATGTTATCAAGAATATGCTGCGTGCTCGCCTCCATCGAAAGATAGGCATTTTTCGCCGCGTACATATCCGCGTCCTCCGACAGATAGGATGAACCCATCATCGTACCCGAACCCGAACCTAACATCATCGTACAGGAAGATATCCCGCCGATCAGAAGGAACACCACCGCCGCTATTGCCACGACTATGAGAATGACCTTCCAATTACTTTTCACAAAGGCCACCGCCCGCTTTGCCGCCTCCTTCGCGCGGATCGCCGCGCTTTTTGCGGTCTGGGCTGCTTTCTTCGTGTTCTGTCCGGTCTTGCGTACCTCCTTCGCGTAATTACGCTTGATACGCTGTTTCTGCATAAAACGGGATACGGGATTGGAGGCCGCCAGCGCTGGATCATCGTGGAGCGCCTTTTGGTAAAGATACTCCGCGTTTGCCTTGACAGACGCCTGTTCCGCCTTTGCCGCGTCCCGCCAGGGTTTGGTTTTGTGGTGTCGGATCGCCGCCCTTGCCTTGCTGCCGGTATAGCTCACGGCACCTTCCGCCAGGAGCTCGCCCTTGTGTCCTGCCTCCACACCCACGTTATCCTGTTCGACCTGCCGTATCTTGCTGTGTGCCGTCGCCCTTAACTCCTGCATAGGTCGGGATAAAGGGCTATGGTGCAGCTTGCCGTTTGGCTTTTTCTCCACTTCTTCAAAGCGAAGCCGTGTTTTTCCTTTGCCGGTCGTTTCATCGAAGGTTCGCTCTTTGCGTATAACCTTCTTTGTGGGGATGGCCGCTTTTGCCTTATCCAGCTTATCCGCCGCCTTGTCGGAACGGTCGATGTACTTTTTCATAGCAGGATCGGCGCGTTCCTCGTCGGTAAACTGTAAACGGGAGGAAGGGCGGCGCCTTGCCGCTGAACCGTCCTTGACCGCCTTATCGTCGGCCTTCGCCTGTTTCTTTGCGGAAAGATGGGTGTGGTGTTCCGCCGCACGCGCCGCCAGATCGACCGCCGCGCTTGCCGGTTCATCCGATGAAGCGGACAAATCCACCTCGGGATCACGGGAGCTGATATTTGTAACCTCACCCGTGACAAGATTTTCCGTTACCGCGCCGTCGTGGGTCATTTTCTGCGTAACCTTATCCGGCGCTTTCAATTCTTTCATAGGCAATCACCGTCCTTTCCGTAGGGGCAGATATCCACACAAGCCCCGGTCTCTATTGCCGCGATATAGCGGAAAATGGGATATGCCTGGGGAGGACAGACCGCGTTGCCCAGGGTCTTTAACCGCAGGGCGCGGCCGACCATCCTTTCGGTCATACGGGGGACGCCCTCGGGTTCTCTTGCCCAGAGGATACGTCCGTCCATCCCTTCGGGAAGCCCATCAGCCATTCCACCCAATCGGGGTTCAGGGCTGAATTGTCGAAGATCGGCTGCTCCAGGGAGATCATTTGCGCCGACAGGTTCCCGTCCTTCTTCTTCGGATCGAAGGCCGAGGGTTTCAGAGTGGAACGGAA
>JAZNPH010000063.1:0-4696 GCA_045589515.1 Eubacteriales bacterium
CCGTTCCTCCCGTACCGTTCCCTTCCTTTCCAAGTCCACCGGCTACTGCCTGGCAGACATCGGTACTCTGGTCATTCTGGGCAAGTCCTTGAAGGAACAGGGCATCAACAATATCTACCCCGGCGACAAGGACAAGTGGTACGTCAAGGTTCCCGCCTTCTCCTTCCAGAAGCTCCGCGGCATGGACGCATACCTCTCTCCCGAGATGAAATCCACCGGTGAGGCCATCGGCTACGACAGAAGACTGAACCGCGCCCTGTATAAGGCCCTCCAGGCCTCCGGCATGCAGGTGGTGAACTACGGCACCCTGCTGGCCACCATCGCCGACAAGGACAAGGAAGAAGCCCTGCCCCTCATCCGCCGCTTCTATCAGATGGGCTTCAACATCGAGGCCACCAGCGGTACCGCCAAGTTCTTAAAGGAGAACGGCATCCGTACCCGTGTGAAGAAGAAGCTGAACGAGGGCAGCGAGGAGATCTTTGAATCCATCCGCCAGGGCTACGTGAACTACGTCATCAACACCCGTGACTACCAGTCCGCAGGCGCCGCATCCGACGGCATCGACATCCGCCGTTGCGCCGTGGAAAACGGTGTCACCATCTTCACCGCCCTGGATACCGTCCGGGTTCTGCTGGACGTTCTGGAAGAGATCACCATGGAGATCTCCACCATCGATTCCTGATGAGGATCAACACATGATACAAACCAAACTTACCGTCACCGAGAATATTCATCTCACTGCTGACGTCTGCCGCATGGTGCTGGCGGGGGATACCTCTGCCATCACCGCCCCCGGGCAGTTCATCAACCTGAAGCTGGAGGGCTTTACCCTCCGCCGTCCCATCTCGGTGTGCGATTATACCGGAAACACCGTGACCATCCTGTATAAGATCGTAGGCCACGGCACGGAAGCCATGGAAAAGCTTCTTGCGGGCACGGAGATCGACACCCTGCTGGGTCTGGGCAACGGCTACGACACCGCAAAGAGCGGTGAGAACCCTGTTCTCATCGGCGGTGGGGTAGGTGTACCCCCTCTGTACAACCTGTGCAAGAAGCTGTTGGGAGAGGGCAAGCACCCCACTGTGATCTTGGGCTTCAATAAGGCAAGCGAGATCTTCCTGGAAGAAGACTTCAAGGCTCTGGGCGTGCCCACCTATGTGGCAACTGCCGACGGAAGCTATGGCACCAAGGGCTTCGTCACCGACGTGCTGAAGGAGCTTGACTACACCTATTTCTACACCTGCGGCCCCATGCCCATGTTCCGCGCCATCGAAAAGACGGCGAAGACGAGCGGGCAATACAGCTTTGAAGAGCGTATGGGCTGCGGATTCGGCGCCTGCATGGGCTGCAGCTGTAAGACCTATTACGGTAACAAGCGGATCTGTAAGGACGGACCCGTTCTGGAAAGGGAGGAGATCATATGGGAAGCACATGCGTAACCCTGTCCGGCTGGGAGCTGGATAACCCCATCATCCCCGCCAGCGGCACCTTCGGCTTCGGCAAGGAATTTGCGGAGCTGTACGACATCAACTGCCTGGGCACCTTTTCCTTCAAGGGAACCACCCGTGACGAACGATTCGGCAACCCCACCCCCCGCATTGCGGAATGCCCCGCGGGAATGATCAACTCCGTGGGCTTGCAGAACCCCGGCGTGGATCACGTCATCGCCCACGAGCTTCCCGAGATGAAGAACTACTTCCACAAGAAGGTTATCGCCAACGTCAGCGGATTCTCTATCGAGGATTACGCCTACACCTGCGAAAAGCTGGATAAAGAAGATCAGGTAGGCATTTTAGAGGTAAACGTCAGCTGTCCCAACGTGCACCACGGCGGCATGAGCTTCGGCACCTCTCCTGCCTCCGCCGCAGAGGTGACCAAGGCAGTAAAAGCCGTCACCACCAAGCCCGTTTACATCAAGCTCAGCCCCAACGTAACGGACATCGTCTCCATCGCTAAGGCTTGCGAGGAAGCAGGGGCAGACGGCATCAGCCTTATCAACACCATGATGGGCATGCGCATCGATCTCAAGACCAAAAAGCCCGTCATCGCCAACAAAATGGGGGGCTACTCCGGCAAGGGGATCTTCCCCGTGGCGGTACGCATGGTCTACCAGGTATACGAGGCTGTGGACATTCCCATCATCGGTATGGGCGGCGTCTCCACCGCAGAGAACGTGATCGAGCTGATGCTGGCAGGCGCCACCGCCGTTCAGGTGGGGGCGGCCAACCTGATCGATCCCTACGCCTGCAGAGACATGGTGGCAGACCTGCCCCGTGTCATGGAAAAATACGGAATTCACAATTTAACGGATATCATAGGAGGAGCACATCATGGGTAAGGACGTCATCGTGGCTTGCGACTTTGCAAGCAAGGAAGAGGTTTTGAACTTCTTGGACAAATTCGAAGGGAGAAAGCCTTTCGTCAAGATTGGTATGGAGCTGTACTACGCAGAAGGCCCTGCCATCGTTCGCGAGATCAAGGAGAGAGGACACAAGATCTTCCTGGACCTCAAGCTCCACGACATTCCCAACACCGTCAAAAAGTCCATGAAGGTGCTTTCCACCCTGGGCGTTGACATCACCAACCTTCACGCCGCAGGCACCGTCCGCATGATGGAGGCCGCTTTGGAGGGGTTGACCCGTCCCGACGGCACCCGTCCTCTGCTTATCGCCGTGACTCAGCTCACCTCCACCGACCAGGAGAGCCTGGAGAAGGATCTGTGGATCGAAAAGCCCATGGCAGACGTTGTCATGCACTACGCTTCCAACGCCGCAAAGGCAGGCCTGGATGGCGTTGTATGCTCTCCCTTGGAGGCAGAGGCTGTCCACAACACCTGTGGTAAGAGCTTTTTGACCATCACCCCCGGCGTGCGCTTCGCAGACGGGGACATCGGTGACCAGAAGCGGGTCATGACCCCCGCACAGGCCAAGGAGATCGGCTCCGACTACATCGTGGTGGGCAGACCCATCACCGCCGCGCCCGACCCCGTTGCTGCCTACGAGCGCTGCGTGGCTGAGTTTGTAGATTAAAGGGATACGAAAGAGCAGGAACGCCTAAGGAACTTTTTGGAAAAAGTTCCTTAGGAATCCTCAAAAACTTTCCCCTCCAAACCCGATGAACATCGGGTTTGGCAATCAAGTTTCTTTGAAGATTTTTAAGAACCTTTCTTTTCAAAGAAAGGTTCTTAAACGGAGTTTGAGGCAGCGCCTCAAAGAAAGGAAAAACATATGGAAAGCTACAAGAGAGAGTTTATACAGTTTTTGGAATCCGCAGGGGTTTTGAAGTTTGGCGACTTCACCGCCAAGAGCGGCAGAAAGATCCCCTATTTCATCAACGCGGGCGACATCAAGACCGGCGAGCAGATCGCAAAGCTGGGCGAGTTCTACGCCAAGAGCTACCTGGAGAAGGTGGGCAACAAGCGCACCGTCCTCTACGGCCCCGCCTACAAGGGCATTTCCATCGCCGTTTCCTCTGCCGTCGCACTGGCCAAAAACGGCTTGGACGTTCCCTTTTTCTTCAACCGTAAGGAGGTCAAGGACCACGGCGAAGGCGGTATGTTCGTAGGCTACAAGCCAAAGGCCGGGGAAGAAGTGGTCATCGTTGAAGATGTGATCACCGCCGGTACCGCCATTCGCGAGAGCATGGAGATCCTGTCTCCCCTGGAGGGCGTGAAGATCTCCGCCGTGTTCGTTATGGTGGACAGAAAAGAGAAGGGCAAGACCGAGAAATCCGCTATGCAGGAGCTTTCCGACGAGTACGGCTTCCCCGTATACTCCGTGGTGGACGTTTACGACATCATCGAGTATCTGGAGGAAGACCCCGCCAATAAAGAAAATGTTACCCGTATCAAGAACTACCTCGCTATCAATGGGGCTAAAGTATGAGAAGCTTGATCGATATTCTTGATCTTTCCGTGGAGGAGATCGATGAGCTGATCCGTGTGGCAGACGATATCATTGCAAACCCCGCAAAATATCGGGAGGCCTGCAAATACAAGACCCTTGCCACCCTGTTCTTCGAGCCCTCTACCCGTACCAGACTGAGTTTTGAATCCGCCATGCTGGGTTTGGGCGGCAATGTGCTGGGCTTTTCCGACTCTAATTCCAGCTCCGCCAAGAAGGGGGAGAGTGTTGCCGACACCGTAGCGGTGGTCAGCGGCTATGCCGACATCATCGCCATGCGTCACCCCAAGGAGGGCGCCCCCATGGTGGCCTCCATGCACTCTTTGATCCCCATCATCAACGCAGGGGACGGTGGACATTTCCATCCCACACAGACCCTCACCGACCTGCTGACCATCCACCACGAAAAAGGCCGTTTCGCAGGGCTCACCGTGGGCTTGTGTGGGGACTTGAAGTTCGGCAGAACGGTACACTCCCTCATCGAGGCTATGTCCCGCTACCAAGGCGTTAAGTTTGTCCTCATCTCTCCCGAGGAGCTGAAGCTTCCCGGCTTCGTGAAGCAGACCTACATCAAGGAGAAGGGCATCGAGTACGTCCAGTCTACCTCCTTGGAGGAGGTCATGCCGGAGCTGGACATCCTGTACATGACCCGCGTGCAGAGAGAACGCTTCTTCAACGAGGAGGATTACCTCCGCCTGAAGGATTCCTACATCCTCACCCCCGAGAAGCTGAAGAACGCCAAGGAAGACATGATCGTCATGCACCCTCTGCCCCGCGTCAACGAGATCGACACC
>JAZNPH010000064.1:0-7875 GCA_045589515.1 Eubacteriales bacterium
CTGATGTATCTTTCCGAGGGTAAAGAACTGTTTATTGGTAACCAAGGGAACGAAATATAGCCGTATCGAAAGAGATTCCCATACCCTCAAAAAATGCGGGGCATTTTTTGCCTGACAATTGAGCTAACGCCACAATTGTCAGTTCGACGCGGCAGGGTTTTTGCTGTGTGTTCCTTTAGAAAGTACTGTGCACCCTGCCTTGCTCAGGGTGACAAACAGCCACAGCGGCTACGCCCCGCGCGAGCCAGCCCAACGGGCTGGGTTGCTCAGAGGTGACAACAGAGGTGGGCTTGCTCGCCAAACTTCGACGTGCGCGGAGATGACTGCAATACGTAGCCACATCTACTACGTTCCGCGCGTGCTCAGGATGACGTCCTGAAGTGAGAAGGATGACGAACAGCCGCTACGACTACATTCCGCACGGCCAACCCGCAGGGTTGGTATGCTCAGAGATGACGGTTGGGGTGGTTTTTGTGAAAAGATTGCAGTGTTACTCGGAAGATGGGACGCCGTGGACGTCGTCCCCTACAAACCCGAAGCAAGATAAGTAAGTACAGGGCCTTCTCTCTCGCAAAAAACACGGCGGGAAATCCGCTTTACGCCTACCTCATTGCGTGAAAATGCGGTTTGGTTTTAGTGGATGCATCCTGCGGTTTCGTAGGGGACGACGTCCACGGCGTCCCGTTTGCGTTGAATGATGAAACGGTTTTACGCCGTTCGACTTGCGTCGAGGCAGGCGTTTTCAAAAAAATCCCCTCTCCCGTGAGGAATTTTTCAATTTCAATTGTATAACAAATAGAAAACCAAAGAAAAAAATGCTTTGCTTTTCGGAAAGGACTACCCCCATGGATAACGGCGCAAGTAGCTACCGCCGCTACCTGGATGGTGAGGAAGAAGCCTTTGACGAGATCGTAATCACTCTTTACGACCCGTTGGTGCTGTTTCTTTGCCGCTACGTAAAGGATCCACACACCGCGGAGGACATTGCAATGGACGTGTTTTCCGACTTGGTGGCCCACAAGCATCGATACAATTTCCGCGTTTCCTTAAAGACCTACCTGTTCATGGTGGGGAAATCCCGTGCGCTGAACTACTTAAAGAAGCACAAGCGCACCGTTTCGGTATCTCCCGAGGAGCTTCCCGCGGAAAGCGGCGAAGCCTCTCCCGAGGAACAGCTGTTGGTGAACGAACGGAAAAAAGCCCTCCACGCCGCCATGGCAGAACTGCCAAGGGACATGGCAGAGGCGGTGTATCTCATGTATTTCGAGGATCTTTCCTATGAAGACATTGCCCGCGTGATGAAGATCTCCAAAAAGCAGGTGGACAACCTGCTCTACCGCGGGAAGAAACAGCTTCGCACCATCCTGGAACGAACGGAACAGCCCTCTGACAAGACAGGAAAGGAATGAAAAGTTGATGAAAGATTATATTGCCATCAGCCGCGAGATCAAGCGCCGCGGCGAGGCAAAGCGAGCCGCCCGCAGACGGCGGATGCATCACGCCATGGCGGCGTGCTTGCTGTTGTGCATCTGCATCCCTGTGGGCTTTGGGGTGTGGCAGTGGGCATCTCCTGCGGAGGCGCCTTCCCTGCCGCCCTCATCGGAAATCGTGGGGGAACAGGTAGTTCCGGGAGACGATCACAAACCGCCCGTATCCCTGCCGGGAGAGCAGCCCGAACAGGAGGAGCCGGTCTATTCCGAAGAGCAGGACTATTCCGAGGAACCCCGGGAGGAAGCGTCCGAGGAGCCCGATTTCTCCGTAGAAGCCGAGTACCCCGATTATTCCGAAGAACCCGGGGAGACTTCGGATTCCCACGCGGGGGAAGTATCCGAAGAACCTCCGTTGGAAGGCCCTGGGGAGCCCATTCTTCCCCCCGATACGCCGTCTCCCCCTGCCATGGACGCGGTGGAGCTGCCCGACGGGACTTTCCTGGAGATCCTTTTGTTCCCCATCCCCGGCATCTCCCAGTCGGAAAGCATTTCCAAGGAGGCCATTGGCGTCATCGGCGTGACGGTGGAGGGAAAATGGGATCCCAAACAGGGATATATCCTCATAACGGAGGGAAAACGGATCCCCAATGACAAATTCGTGAACGGTATTTCCCGATTGGAAACTGTTTTTGCGGAAGCAGATCTGGAATACCCCTCTGGGTCTCTGACGGTGGAGGAGGCCGAGGAGCTTCTGTTTGCGCTGTATCTTTATTATCTGTAAAAGAAAGGAGCTTTCCCCATGAAAAAGATTTTCGTTTTGCTTTTGTGCGCTATGGTGCTGTTCACCGCCTGTCAGCCCGCCCTGCCTATGGATGGATCCAAGGAGGGATCCAAGGAGGAGACTGCGGGGCCCAACGATTGGGAAGCAGCAGACCGTTTTTTGGACGTTCCCACCCAAGCGGTGCGGGCGGAATATGATGAGGATGGGGAAATCGGGGCGGTACTGACGACCCTTGCGGAAAAGGAAGCCTTTTTTGCCGCCTGCTCCCCCAACCGAGAGAAGCTGGATGACCACTACGATGAGGCGTATTTTACCGATCACAAGCTGGTTGCCGCCTACGTCCCGGTGGGAAGCGGCTCTTATTGGCTGGGAGTGGAATCGGTTGAACTGAAAAACGGCGTTCCGGTATTGACCTACAACAAGTTTATCGCAGTAGAAGGAACTGATGACATGGCCGCTTGGCTGCTTTTGGCGGAGCTTCCCGCGGATGTTCCCGTGACGGCGGAGACTGCCGTGGAGCTGAAGGGGTATGACGTGACCTACGACTCCCAAGCCTCGGGACATTTTGAAGGCTCGGAAGCCATGCTGTTGAACTCTCGGGAACGGGTGAATCTTTTTATGGGCATCTATTGCCCCCGGGGATTTATGCCGGACTCCGGCTGGAATCCCTTGGAGGACGCGGATTTCGAGAAAACCTGTTTTATCGCTGTGTTCGTTTACCTGTGGGACGCTTCCGCAAAGGTCACCTTGCAAGGATTGACCTGCAACGAAAAGGAGGTGGAGGTACACTTCAGCTGTCCCGACCCGAATCCCGACAATCCCACGGCAGGGGGGAGGGTCTTCCTGTTGAAGATCTCCGCAGACCACCCTGCCGCAAGCTACAGCCACTTCTATGCAAAGGTTGACTGCCCGCCGCCTCCCTCGATTCCCCCGGAGGAAAAGCCCCTCCGCGTACTCTTTGACCACGGATACGGGACCGGTGATCTGCCTTTGTATGAAGGAGAGCTCCCCCACGCATCGGTGGTGACAAGCCGTGAAGATCTGTTAACGGTTCTGAAGGAATTTTCCGCAGACATCAATGAGTTTTGGGATATGTTTGATGAGGATTTCTTTGCAGAAAAGGCGTTGCTTTGGGGGTATGCGGAAGCAGCTTCCGTATGGCAAAGCGTGGTGATCGGCGACGGTGGGTTCGACATTGATCCCGACGGCACTGCCCATCTTTCCATCAGGCATCGTGTCAGCTATCAGTACGACGGCCCTGTGGTAGGGAAATTGGAATTTAAGGCCATCGAACGAAAATACGGAGAGATGATCAAGCGGGTGGAGATTGATTACGGCGTGATCAAGGAAGGAGCCCAGGGAGGATATATTCCCTATCTGCCTACCGAGCAGGTTGTTCTGAATCCCGTACATCAGACGGCGGACGTGTGTTTGGAAAACCCGCCTGCCGCTATGACCATCCTGGCCACCCTTCGGGAGAAGCAATCTTATTTCTCAAAGTACGCCAAAAGCGGCTGTTACGGGGTCTACGGCAATGAACTGCCCATTGAGATCGAGGATGTTTACGACGAGGAATTTTTTGAAAAGAACGCCCTCATTGCGGTGTATCGGATGGAAACCAGCGGCTCCAACGGCTTGAAGCTGAAGGAGGTAGTGATCCACACCGACGGCACCGTGGAAGTGGTTCTGGATCGCCGTATTCCCGGGCCGGGTGAAGCGGGGACTTGCGATATTCGGCAGTGGATGTTCTTCATCCCCGTCCCCGTGGAGCATCCCATCACCTCGGCAAATTCCGTGAAGCTTACCGTGGAGACGGTTTCATAAGCAAACGAAAAGAGACCTTTCGAAGGTCTCTTTTGTTGTTGTTACTTTTCCAACACCTCCGCGGTCTTTTGCAGGATGCGGGCGGGGTGTTCTTTGGGGATGGTGGGCATGAGGGGGCGGGCTTCAAAGGCGGCTTGGTTGGCTTTGGCGAAGGAGAGCAGGGCGTCTTTTTGGTAGGTCTTCCCTGTCAGCATTTCCACAAGCTTTTTCGCCTCGGGGAGGTACAGCTCCTGCACGCACTCCGTGACGGCACTGCGGCAATAGAGATTATCGCAATTCCGTTTCAGGGTGGGGGTGAAATGGGGATTCACGGGGGCGGTCTCGTTAAGACTGCACAGGGTATGGAACAAGGAATACTCCTTATTGGTAGCCAAAAAGTCCCCGTAAAGGGTGAGCAGCTCCACAAACGCATCCGCCGTGTCCGCCACTTCTTCCCCGCGGCTGTACTTGCGGCACAGGGCGAGGGTCAGCCCGTTGAGGTAGCGGGTGAGGATGGTGCGGGCCAGGTCGTAAAGATCCCGTGTCTCCCGTTCGTCCTCCTGCCCCAACAGCAGGGCAATGCGGCGGAGGCACCACACGGCGTCCTCCCTGCTTGCCTCCAAGGGGAGCAAATAATCGTCGTAGAGGGGGTCGTCCCTTTCAAAATCCAAGGTGTATGCACAGCGGCAGAAGATATCCGTCTCCACCCAGGGGGTGACGGCTTCGTACTTGCTCCAGGACATGAGCTTTGCAAGAGGAAGCACCTTCTGCCATAGGGCAAACAGCTCCTCTGCGTGGGTGTAACGGGATTTACAGAAGTCAAAAAGCTGTTCTTCCCCGCTCTTTTCGGACACCTCCCAGGCGTTGGACGCGAAGAATTCCGTCATAAAGGGATCCCCGTGGGACAGCTCCGGCCAGAACACCAGCCCCTTGCAGAAGGGGTCTTCTTTGGCATCCTGCAACCGCTTGGTCAGCATCTCGTAGTCTCCCCGCACATCATTGGAGGGCTGATAAGCGTGGAAGATCCCCATGATCCAGGGGAACTGCCCCTCCACGCCCCAGGTGCGGTAGTTGCTTTCCCTGGCGGAATCGGAGGTGTAATCCAACAGCACCACCTGCTCCTTGTCAAGCTGTGCAAGGAGGGTCTGTACCTCTTTCGGGGTGTAGAACATCCAAAGATCCCAGCTTGCCAACAACAGCTTGGAGCCGGGGTATTGCTCCCGCAGACGGCGGCAGAGCAGACGGTAAGTCAACAGCTTTAAGCGCAGGTTTTCTTCCCGATTCTCGGAAAAAGCCCGTTCCGCCAGCCCGATGGTGTGGAACAGCCCCGTCTGCCCGTATTCACGGATATGGGTGTCGGTGAGCTGAAAATACAGATCTAAGTTTTCTTCTTTTCGAATGTCCCACACCAGCCCCGTGCTTTCGGCGTAGTTGGTGCCTTTGGGCTGGGCAAGGAGGGTGGGACGGCGTTTTTCCAGAAATTCTCTTGGCGTGGGGGAATACCAATGGGTCATGGTGCCGCAATCCTCGGGCAACAGCAGGTCACGGTCTTTTGCGTACTGCAACACCTGTTTCCGCAATTCCCCGCGGAAGGGGAGATCCCAGAACAGGGTGCGGTCGTTGAAGCCGTCCCCGGTAAAGGGTAGGGAGGCCTTGGGGTCGGGATAATCCGCCAGGTGGGGAAAGGCCTTCTGGAACAGATCGTCCTGCCCGATGCGCAGCATCATCAGGTTCAGCCGCTTTTTCAACAGCCAGTCCACCTCGTTTTGCCAGTCCTCGGCGTTCCAATGCTCCGCCTGGAAGCGGTGAAGCCCTCGGTGGGCGAAGTAACGGGTGCCCCGGTAGAGGAATTTGGTATTCTCGGTCAGGCGGATGCTTTCCATGGGAAGGCTTTTCAGGGTGGGTAGCTTGTCCCCGTCCCAGAACCATCTGCACCCCGCGAACACCTCGAAATAGCGGTACACCGCGTAAAGGGTGCTTCGTCCCCGTCCGCCCCACAACAGCAGGGCGTTGTGTCCCCGCAGGGTGGCGGAAAGGATGGCGTACCCTTCCCCGCCGCTTGGGATGGGAAGGTTTTCCTTGTATTCACGGGCAAGGAGGTTCACGTCGTCTCCGCCGATGACTATCAGTTGCAATGCAGGGTGTGCAGGCAGGGCTTCGATGGCCGAAACGTCGGTGACCATCCCGGGCTTTTCCCCGGTGATTTTGTTACAAAGACGGCAGAACGTCTCCGCCGCGATGGCGTAGGCCTTGGGCGCGTTTTGAGGGCGGACGATGAGCAGACTCATGAAGGAGTCCCCCTTTCGAAAAAATCAAAGCAGGCGATTCACCGCTTCCGCCAGGCGGGAAGCCAGCAAGTGCTTGGTGGGCGGGTGGATATTGTCGGTTTCGCAAAGATCGGCGGAAAGGACGGTTTTCACGTTTGGGATGCTCTCTCCTGCTTGCATTTGGGCGCGTTGAACGGCTTTCCAGCCCACCTGCTCTCTGCTGTCACAGTCTGCAAGGCAGATCACCGCGATAGGGAGGTCAGGCTGTCGGAAGCCCTTGCGGAAGGATTCGATGAGCAGGGAAAGCTCTCGGAAGTATACCGCTCCCTCCTGCGGGGTGGCGTCGCTTTCCCCTTGGTACCAAACAACGGCGGAGACGGCAAAGGGGAAAACCTGGGAGAGGGCGTAGTCGTACAGCACCCCTTCCCCGTTCCAGGGGGAAAACTCATGGTAGAAATGGTCGCCGTGGAGAGCTTCGGGGGGCAGGGAAATGCCATTTTCCTCAAGCAGTCCCTTAGGAAGCCAGCTTTCGATGACGGAGGCCCCTTGGTAGGCGGTGAGGATGCCAACGGCCACTTGCTTTTCCGTGGAAAGCTTGTTCCCCATGAGATAACCCAGGGCCGTCCAGTCCCCTGCGTTTTCCGCCGTGGCGGGCACCCAGCCGTCCTCGGGGGTGAAGCGGTCGGTCTTTTCAATGCGGTGGGCGGAAAACAGCCGCAGGAGCGGGTTGGTTTGATAGTATTCGGCGGGGGCGTTGGATTCCTTCAGCTTGAACTGCATATTGGATTGCCCCGCCATCAGGTACACTTCCCCTACGTAAACGTTGGTGAAGACTTCTTCTCTGTCTTGGTAAGTGACACGGAGGCAGTAAGGCCCGCCGTAGTCCATGGGCGGGAATTCTGCTTCCCAGCGTCCGTCTCGGGAGACGGTCTTGCGGGTCTCCCCCGCGAAGGTGACCTCCGCCTCGCCTTCCCCTTTTCCGTAAATGCGGATGGGCTGATGGGCGGCAAAAACCATGTTGGATGCAAAAATAGGGTTGGTGTGCATAAGGATCCCTCCCGTTGGTTGTTGTCCTTAGTGTAGCATAAAAAAGTGGTTTTTGCAAGTCCATCGGGCGTTTAGCCTTCGGTTTATGCGTGGTTTTGCTACGCCGACGTCGAAAATGATAAATCGTTTTTGGAACCTTGGGATCGAGGCGAGAGGCGGGGGCGTTTCCAACGTCAGCGTGTCATCCTGAGCAAGTGCGGAATGTAGTTGTTATGGCTACAATGGAGACCTTTTTCCGCACGCGTCGAAGTTTTGCGGAGAAAGCAAGGTGCATACAGCGGCATAAAAGTAGTCTGCATTTCGATTTGTATTGGCCGCGATGCACCGTTCGGAGCAAAACCGCCGCAGGCGGGATCTCATAAGAAGTCGGATCGTAGCCATGTCGTTCTGTGAGCCAAGGAGTTGTCTTACCAGTTTGTCTTCCTAAGACCGCTTGGCCTCCGACTTGCAAGGTGCATACAGCGGCATAAAAGTAGTCTGCATTTCGATTTGTATTGGCCGCGATGCACCGTTCGGAGCAAAACCGCCGCAGGCGGGATCTCATAAG
>JAZNPH010000065.1:0-2905 GCA_045589515.1 Eubacteriales bacterium
GGATGTAAGTTTACCTATGTAGGGGTAGATCGGACTTTGAGGAGACCCCTTGCGGTTTTGCTTTTCGAAATTGCTGTAAAAGGGACTGCATATCCAAAGACAATGGGCAATTTCAAAAAGCAAAACTTCGACTCCGCAGGCTTTTCTCATTGCAACCTGAGGTACAATATTATTCCACGCCTGCTTCGCTCAGGGTGACCAAGTCGGCGTATGGCTTCTGATTTCTGCGTAGTTTTGTTACGCCGACGTCAAAAACAGCAAGCTGTTTTTGTTGGGTTTTGTTCGATTCCGCGCGGCCAACCCGCAGGGTTGGTATGCTCAGGATGACCAAGTCGGCGCGGGGCTTTTAATGTATGCGTAGTTTTGTTACGCCGACGTCAAAAACGGCGTTACCGTTTTTGGAACCTTTGGATCAAAGCGCGAGGCCGTTTCCTTCCGAAAACAACTTAACATTTGCGACCTTAGCCACACTTCATTGACGTTTTATGTCACTTCAATTCTCCCGCGATGGCGAAGAGGTAGTTTTCGGATCCTTCAAAGGCGATGGAGAACTTCCGCAGGGGGATGTTGCCCACCTTGGAGAGGAGCTTGTCCCCTTCGATGACGGAGAAGGTGGGGAAATCCGCAACACCCTTCCCGGTGCATTTGACGTAGGCTTCCTTGCGGGTCCAGATCTTCATAAAGCGGTCCTTTTCGTCCACCACGGTGGAGCCTGCGCGGACGTACTCGGATTCCTCTCCGGAGAAGAATCTGTCTGCCAGCATGGCGTAGTCCGTCTTCCCTTCGGCGTAGCGGGGGAGATACTCCCCGTCGATCCCCACGGGAGAATCGGAAAGGGCCACGATCATCTTTTCCCCGGTGGTGGTGACGGAGATATACTTCTTGGCACCGGTGATGGAGGGCTTGCCCGTCTCACCGTAGTTCACCATGATCTCTTCATTGCCGAAATACTTCCGAACGGCCTCCAGAACAGCGGCGTGGCGTACTTCCTTGTCGGGGTTGTTTTCCAGAACGATACATTTCAGTGCCATATCAGTTTTCCTCGGTTTCTTTGGGTTCTTCTTTTTTGCCGAATGCGTCCTTGCACTTGGCGATCATTTCCGGGGCGCGGTCCATCAAGGCGTTGGCACCGTCCAGAAGCTTTTCCACGGGGTTCTGCTTGGGGGTGTAGGAATCGGGGTTCTTCAGATCCAGCAGGGTCACGTTCCCCTCCGCCCCGATCACCAAAAAGCCCATGGGTACCACGGAAACGCCCGCGCCGCTTCCCCCTGCAAAAAGAGGTCTGTCGGTGGTCTTGGGGTTGCGGTCGGTACCGCCGGTGGCAAAGCCCACGCTCACCTTGGAGAAGGGCACCACCGTCACCCCGTTGGGCAGGGTCACCGGCTCGCCGATCACCGTGTTCACGTCCGCTACGGAGTTGATGTTCTTGAGGGCTTCCTCAATCAGCTGTTTCATGGGAGTTTCCATTATTTAATCTCCTTTTCAGAGTCTTTTTCTTCTTTTTCAAGTTTTTTGAAGTGCTTGTAGGCCTTCAAAAGCTCAAGCGCTTCCATCAAAGGCTTGGCGGCAAACAAGGCCATCCAAACCAAACGCCAGATACGGATGGAAACACGGATCTCCGCGTCAAATTCCGGCGTATCCGCCAGGAAATCACATTCCACGGCGATGTTCACCTTCTTCGGGTTGGTGCGGGGCAGGGCTTCCGCCGCCGTCTGTATCATCCCCGCCGCGGCGCAGAAGGAGCCGTATTCCAGGGCGGTTTTCGCCGCGTCGTCGGAGGCGGCCAGCACTCTCAGCCGCAATTCCTCCAGCTTGATATGCCGAGCAAAGCGGGTCAGGATCCCCACCGCCAGGTCTTTAAAGGCGGTGATGATCTCCGTTAAGGCGGGCTTTTCCGTATATTTCGGCGGTTTTTCCTGCTTTTCCGCGGTTTTTTTCTTGGGCTTGGCCGCTTTTTTCTTCTTTTTCTTCTTGGTGAATTCCTCCGCCTCCTCCTTGGACATCTGCATGGAGTCCGAAAGATTCAGCGTCACAGGGCCGATGCCCACCTTCAAAAGGAGGGTCTGACAGTACCCTGCCTGCAGGGACAGCTTGAGACTGCAAAGCAAGACAAGAAGCAACAGGATAAGCCCCAAAAGGGAAAGCAAGACCCAGCCGATGATCTCCAGAACGATCATGCTTCTGCCACTTCCTCATCGGGGGTAGCTGCTTCCTCGGGAAGACCTTCCTCCGGAAGGGAGAGCTGCTCCGGCACGGGAGAAGCTTCCGGCAGGTCGCGGATGGATTCCAGCCCGAAGCAACGCAGAAACGCTTCCGTGGTACCGAACAGCACGGGTCTGCCGGGGGCATCCAAAAAGCCCCGCTCGGCGATCAGCCCCTTGTCGCACAGGGAGCTGACGATGGAAGAGCTGTCGATGCCGCGCACCATTTCAATAAAGGAACGGGTGACGGGCTGGTGGTATGCCACGATGGCCAGCACCTCCAAGGCCGCCTTGGACAGGGGAGGCGCTTTCCGAAGCTCCAGAGCCTTCTTCACCGTCTCTGCCACGAAGGGCTTGGTGCAAAGCTGGTAAGCGGATTCCACCTTGATCAGGGAGATGCCGCGGTTCACGTCCTCCAGCTCTGCCTGCAGGGTGCTTGCCGCCTCCTCCAGCTCCTCTGCCGAAAGGGCCAGCAGCTCACGGAGACGCTCCGCCTCCACAGGGCCGCCGCAGGCGAACAGCACCGCCTCAAGGGATGCAATTGTTTCGTTGGGAATGGACATAACAGTCTCCTTTGGAAGGGATCAAAGCGAAAACGATTCGCCCAGATCCTCCCAATTTGGGTTTTTGGATTGGATCAAAAGAATTTTCTTTTCCCGCGTCCAGCGCTTCAACTGCTTTTCCCGGGAGATGGCGTTTTCCAC
>JAZNPH010000066.1:0-3873 GCA_045589515.1 Eubacteriales bacterium
AATCAAAAATGGGATGAGATCACCGCCCTCTGCCACGAATCGGCAGAAATTGTGAAGGAGGCACGTAACAATGGCTAAAATCGTAACGTTCGGTGAATTGATGCTCCGTTTAGCGCCCAATGGATACTATCGTTTCTTCCAAAACGATCAGATGCAAGCCACCTTCGGCGGCGGAGAGGCCAACGTTGCCGTTTCTCTTGCCAATTACGGCATGGACAGCGTCTACGTGACCAAGCTTCCCAAGCACGCCATCGGACAGGCAGCGGTGGATTCCCTCAGATATTTCGGCGTTGATACCGACGAGATCGTCCGCGGCGGCGACCGTGTGGGTATTTACTTCTTGGAAAAGGGCGCTTCCCAGCGCGGCTCCGTTTGTATTTACGACAGAGCTCACTCCGCCATCCAGGAGGCAAAGCCCGAGGATTTCGATTGGGATTCCATTTTTGAAGGCGCCGATTGGTTCCACTTCACCGGCATTACCCCCGCTTTGGGCAAGAATCTGGTGGAGATCTGCCGTCAGGCTTGTATCGCCGCAAAGGCAAAGGGCGTGAAGATCTCCTGCGATCTGAACTACCGTGGCAAGCTGTGGACCAGAGAGGAAGCAAGAGAAGCCATGACCGACCTCTGCCGGTACGTGGACGTTTGCATCTCCAACGAGGAGGACGCCAAGGACGTGTTCGGCATTGAGGCGGAAAACACCGACATCTACGGCGGCAAGCTGAACCACGAGGGCTACAAGTCCGTGGCAAAGCAGCTGGCGGATAAGTTCGGCTTCGAGAAGGTGGCCATCACCCTCCGTTCCTCCATCTCCGCCAACGATAACGACTGGGCGGGTATGCTCTACGACGGGGAGAACTACTGCTTCTCCAAGACCTACCACCTCCACATCGTGGACCGCGTAGGCGGCGGCGACTCCTTCGGCGGCGGCCTCATCTACTCCCTGCTAAACGGCAAGTCTACCCAGGCGGCTATTGAGTTCGCCGTGGCGGCTTCTGCCCTCAAGCACTCCATCGAAGGGGACTACAACCGTGTCAGCGTTGCCGAGGTGGAAAAGCTGGCAGGCGGCGACGGCTCCGGCAGAGTACAGAGATAAGCCTATGAAGCTTGACGCAACGCGCATGGTATGGACCCGTGCGCCAAAGGAATACACAGTTACCTCGGAGCGGGTGGAGATCACCACCGAGCCCTTCACCGATCTGTGGCAACGGACCTATTACCATTTCCGCAACGACAACGCTCCCGTTTTGCAATTCACCTCGGAGGAAAAGTTTTTCTCCTTCACGGTGAAAACGGAGTTTCAAACCAAGGTGCGCTATGACCAAAGCGGCGTGGTGATGTATCTGGACGGCGACAACTGGCTGAAGGCCTCCGCAGAGCATGAAAACGGAGAATTTTGCCGTTTGGGGAGCGTGGTCACCAACAACGGCTACTCCGATTGGGCTTCCGTGGACGTAGAGGGCAAATTGGATTCCATCTGGTTCCGCCTCAGCCGCAGGGAGGACGATTTCTGCATTGAAAATTCCCTCGACGGCGTACACTTCAAGCAGATGCGGATCTGCCATATGGAAAAAGCGCACGGTGCCGTTTCCTTCGGCATCTACGCCTGCAGTGCGGAGGACTCTTCCTTCAAGGCGGTCTTCTCCCACATGGAGCTTACGGAGTGTAAGTGGCAGGCCCACGACGGCCAACCGCCCGACAAAGAATAACAGGAAAAATCGATGAGATTCACCCCTCATCGGTTTTTTTCATATATTTCTTAAAGGAACGCAAGTCCGGAGAGGGTACCGCGGCGTACGATTCGGGGAGATCTGCATATTTTTGCAAAAGGAAAATGATGCAATTTGAAAGTGCGGCGGTGAGATTTTTGCGAGAAACCACCGCTTTTTCCTTCATTTTGGGGCCTTCACAAAAGGAAAAAATGGCAAAAAATGAAAGAAATATGAACAACTGAGCGATTTTTTCGCAAAATAATCTTGACATTACGACTGTTTTATGGTACGATAACTACGTTCATATACCGAATATACGGGCAAGTATATCTCTTTTTTAGAAAATCTCATTCGTGAGACTGCCGTCAGCGTCTGCATTCCGAAAAGGGTGAGGACGTCAAAGGGAGAAGACTTTTCGGATATCGGTACACAGTAAAACAATTCTTATATGGAGGAAAAGTTATGAACAAGAAACTCACATCCGCACTTGCGCTGGTTATGTGCTTGGTCATGGTAGCTTGTACTTTGGCTTCCTGTAACACGGAAGAACCCGTTACCCCTGCAACCTTCAAGCAGGCACAGTACAACACCTATACCGCCACGATGCCCAGCAACTGGAATGAACTGACTTATGCTGACAACAACGATACTCAGATCCTGAGCTACATCAGTTCTTCCTTCTTCGACTACGACTATAAGTTCGAAGGCGACGTTAAGTACAACGCCGACGGTTCCATCAATAAGGCCGGTATCGTTGACGGCGCTTACACCACCAACTACTCTGCAGCTACCAAGCTGGAGGACGTTACCTCCACCGTAGATGCAAAGTGGGGCTACACCGACGAGCAGAAGAAAGAGGGCGGCTACGCTTGGAAGATCACCCTCCGCGATGATCTGAAGTGGGATGACGGCACTCCCATTAAGGCAGCTGACTTCGTGTACTCCATGCAGGCTCAGTTGGACCCCAAGTTTATGAACTATCGCGGTAACACCTACTACGATACCCTGAGAGTTAAGAACGCCAAGGAATACTTCTTCTCCGGCGCTCCTATCTACACTCCCATCGTTCCCGCTTACGGCGAAGGTGAGACCCCCGATTACTCCTTCGATATGGAGGCTAACGAGGTCTACATGAGCACCACCAGCACCGGCATGACTCTTGCCGGCTATGCTCTGGAGGAGTTGATCGTTGACTACGTTGGCACCGCAGAGGCTATTGCCGCTTTGGAAGTGATCGCAGACCAGGCTAACGAATACGGCTACACCCTGATCACCGACGAGAACATCGAAGCAGCTAAGGAGCTCGTGGGCTATGCTCTGAAGCCCTTCGGTATGGACTGGAGCTCTATGGACGAGGCTACTCAGAACGAGCTGTTCATGGAAACCCTGTTCTACGTTTCCGGTTACGGCGATGAAGTGGCTTGGGACACCGTTGGTCTCTATTCCATCGATTCCGAGAACGCTATCGTTATCTGCATGGACGTTGCTTTCAAGCTCCTCAACGACGACGGCAATCTGTCCTATCTGGCAGCTTATTACATGTCCAGCCTGCCCCTCGTACACAAGGAAAAGTACGAAGCAGCTAAGGTTGAGCCCGCTGAAGGCGCAACTCTCTGGACCTCCAAGTACAACTCCTCTCTTGCGACCACCGCAAGCTGGGGTCCCTACAAGCTGATTGAGTTCGAGGCCGGCAGCCACTACAAGCTGGCTAAGAACGAGCATTGGTACGGCTGGAACATGGAGCAGTACAAGAACCAGTACAACATCACCGCTATCTACTGCCGTAAGATCGAAGAGCCTTCCACTCAGTGGATGAGCTTCCTGAGCGGCGAGCTGGATGACGGCGTGCTCACCACCGACAACGCTGCTGAATACCTCGACTCCAAGTACGTTGTATTCACCTCCACCTCCACCGGTACCTTCGGTATGCAGCTCTTCAGCGACCTCGAGACTCTGAAGGCAAGCGGCAACAACAACAGCATTCTGGCGATCCAGGAATTCAGACATGCATTCAACCTCGCTCTGAACAGAAGCGACATCGTTGAGAAGATCTGGCCCGGTTCCGCTACTCCCTGCTTCGGTCTGCTGAACCCCGCATACTACTACGATATCGAGAACTCTCCCACCCTGGCTGATGGCGGTCAGTACCGTACCACCAAGCAGG
>JAZNPH010000067.1:0-1922 GCA_045589515.1 Eubacteriales bacterium
GGGGCGGAGATACGGGGCAACAGGGGGGTGAGGTCGGTATTCACCGTTTTGGAAAGGATCTGCTTCATCATGGGGGAGGCGTTTTTGTAATCGGAGCTGCCCTTCCCCGCTTGGTATCTCTTTTTGATCTCCGGGAAGGGAGTCAAAAGTAATTTACATAATTTGTAAGTATACACTTTGACGTAATAGTTCAGCCCTCTTTTGGGCTTCAACCCCGCCGCACCGAAGAAGATCATCTTCTCGATGGTAAAGGGGAGGTCTTTTCTTGCCCCCAGGGTGATGGCGATCCGCCCGCCGAAGGAGTGCACCACGAAGATCACCTTGGAAATGCCAAGGCTCTTCACCAATTCCACCGTGTGGTCTGCGTATTCCTCCACGCCCCAAGGGGTTTTTGGCTCCTCGCTTCCTCCGAAGCCGGGAAGATCCGGGGCGACGGTGAAATAGTTCTCACCTGCGGCGGAAAGCAGTCTGCCGAAAGCGCCTCCGTTGGATCCCCAGCCGTGCAAAAACACCACGGCGGTGTCCTTGGGATGCTCTTCGCCGTAAAAAACGCAGTGGGTCTGCACCCCGCAAAGGGAAAGACGTTCCATAAAAACAGTCCTCTTGCAAAAATCGTTACAGTACAGTATAGCTTGAAACCGGGAAGGCTGACAATCCTTATTCCGGCAGGATCAGCCCGATGGCGTGATGCAATACCACCAAAGTGGGGTTCTTCAGGGCGATGATCTCACCGTCCAGATTCATATCCAAGGGAGCATCCGCACGGAATTCCACCGTTTTCACGGTTTTGTGGAGCATACGGCCCTCTAATTTCTCAAAATATTCCCCCTTGCGGTAAGGTCCCAAGAGACCCGGGAACTGGGTGCGGGGGATGGATTCGATCATCACCAGATTCAACAGCCCGTCGGAAAGAGAGCTTTTGGGAGAACAGCAGTAGCCCCCGCCGTAGTATTTGCCGTTGGCCACCACGGTAAAGAGGTATTCGTCCTTGTTGGGGGTTTTCATGGGCTTGCCGTCCCCGAAGACTTGGAATTTATGACCCAAATGCCCTAAGAACTGCCGTACCAAGGCCATGTTGTAGGCCATGGAGCCTCCCATCATGGGGATACGGCGGAAGGTCTGCATTCTGCGGCACACCGCGGCGTCAAAGCCTGCGCTGGCCACGTTGATGCAAACGTGCTCCTCCCCCTCCTCGCTTGTGACGCGGATCAGGTCAATGGGGGTGACGGTGCCCTTCATCATGTGCCGTACGGAACGGAAGCGGCTTTCCGGAATGGAAAAGCCCCGCACGAAATCGTTTCCCGAGCCGGTGGGTACCACCCCCAGGGCAACGTTTTCCTTGCCGGAGGCGTAGATCC
The DNA here is from genome assembly GCA_045589515.1 of Eubacteriales bacterium. Taxonomy (GTDB): domain Bacteria; phylum Bacillota; class Clostridia; order Oscillospirales; family CAG-382; genus Coliplasma. The sequence continues at coordinate 1,359 of JAZNPH010000067.1, forward strand.
CGCGCACCACCTCGTTGAGAGTGCCGTCGCCGCCGCAGGCGTACACCCGCACGTCCTCCTCGGTCTCCCGAAGATATTTGGTCAGGTATGCCGTGGCGTCCCCGGGCGCTGTGGTACGGTAAAGGGAAACCTCCCCTTCCACGTCCCCCTGCTCCTTGGCGGAATGGACGGCTTTTTCGATGGCTTCGGTGCGGTCTGCCTTCCCCGCGGCGGGGTTGACGATAAAGAGATGATGGGTCACGTGAGGTGCACCTCCTGTACGTTTACATAGTTATATGTAGAATACCACAAAGGAAGGGGAGTTGTCAAGAGAGGGGAGAAGTTCTTTTTGAAAAACAAGCCGGCGTTAAGAACCTTTCTTTCGGGAAGAAAGGTTCTTAACAATCTCCAAAGAACCCTAAGTGCCGAACACTGTTGTTTTCGGGGAATGAGGGAGGAAATGGTTTGTAAATAAACAGGGCTTGGTTGGGTTTGTGCATTACCGTATCCCGCTAATTTGTGCACCACAGTTCCAAAAACGATTTATCGTTTTTGGAACCGGGGTGGGAAGCGTGGGACGGGAGT
>JAZNPH010000068.1:0-43707 GCA_045589515.1 Eubacteriales bacterium
ACCAGTTTGTCTTCCTAAGACCGCTTGGCCTCCGACTTCATCGTCATCTTTATGATCGCGGCGCTGGTGGCTCCTTCTGCGGCTTCTCTGGTGTTCTTCCTGATGTTCGGTAACCTGATCCGCGAGTGCGGCGTGCTGAACTCCCTGTCCGAAACCGCACAGAAGGTGCTGGCAAACCTGGTCACCATCTTCCTGGGCATCTCCATCTCCATCCAGATGACCGGCGATAAGTTCCTCCAGCCCACCACTCTGCTGGTTCTCGGTCTGGGTCTGTTCGCCTTCATCTTCGATACCGCAGGCGGCGTATTGCTGGCAAAATTTTTAAACTTTTTCCTCAAGAAGAAGATCAACCCCATGATCGGTGCGGCAGGTATTTCCGCATTCCCCATGTCCGGACGCATCGTCCACAAGATGGGTCTGAAGGAAGATCCTCAGAACTTCCTGCTGATGCACTCCATCGGTGTTAACGTTTCCGGTCAGATCGCTTCCGTTGTGGCAGGCGGTATGATCTTGAGCATTTTCATGGGTTAACAAAGAGGAGGTTTTGACGTATGAATTTCAATCCCGAAAGATTTGTGGAAATGCTGCCCAACATGGGCTTCGGTATGCTGGGGATCTTCGTGGTCATCGGTGCCATCGTGGTCTCCACCTACGTGCTGAACGCCATCTTCTCCAGAAAAAAGCAGTAATCCATATACAGAAAATAAAAGCGGTCGCTCAAAAAGAGCGGCCGTTTTTTGATAGCGTGGACGAGGACTTAAGAACCTTTTTCGTGAAAATAGGTTCACACCTCGCTTAGGCGAGGTATAGAATCTCCAAAAAGCTTTTCATGCCAAATGCTATCGCATTTGGAGAGAGAACTCAGGGAAGCTCCACCGACACAACGGTAAGAACGCCTTTTCGTACGGTAAAGCGGATCTCCATGTCTGCAAAGGGGAAGCCGTAGACACGGTCGGGGTCCTGCTGGTAAGCGGGCCGGGGATCCTGGGTCAGGATCTCCTTGAGTGGTGCTTGATACTGCGTGGGTACCTTGGCAAGCAGCTCCTCAGGGAACACCACCTCTAAGGCATATTCCCGCAAGGGCTCCGCAAACCCTCCCGAGGCCTCGGGGCGGGCATCCGTAAAGGGAAGGTAGGGCTTGATATCCAAAATGGGCGTGCCGTCCATCAGATCCGCCCCTGCCACCACCAGCTCGTTCTCTTCGATGCGCAAAAGCTTCACGCAGGAAAGACCGATAGGATTGGGACGGAAGGGAGAACGGGTGGCGAACACCCCCATACGGGTATTCCCTCCCAGACGGGGGGGCCGCACTGTGGGAGACCACTCCTCCCGCACTGCTTCGGAGAACACCCACAAAAGCCAGATATGGGAAAATTCCTCCAGCCCCCGCAGGGCGTCCTTGACGCGGTATTCCTTTTCGAAGACAATGCGGGATTCCAGCATATCCAGGATACCGCTTTGGCGGGGGATGCCGAATTTGGTTGGAAAGGGGGTACGGATACGGGCAATGGGTTTCATTTCCATAGGAACAGCCTCGCTTTTTGAAAAGCCGCACCCGAGGGTACGGCTTTTCCTGTTTTAATATCAGTCGTTATGTACGTGGACGTCCATCTGCTTGTAGGGAACCTGAATGCCGGTCTTATCAAAGGCCTTCTTTACAGCCTCGTTCAGCTCAAAATTCACCGTCCAGTAATCGTCCTTCTTTGCCCAAGCGCGGACAGCGAAGGCCAATCCGTCCTCGGTTCTGCCGGTATAGACCACAGCCAGTGCGGGATCCTTCAGCACCATGGGATGTGCGGAAGCGATAGAGGTGAGCACGTCACGGACACGGTCGATATCGCTGTCTGCGGCAACGGTAATCGCAACGTCCACACGGCGGAGATCCTTCTTGGAATAGTTGGTGATGGTGCTGTTCATCAAGGTGCCGTTGGGCAGTGTGACAGTTTTGTTATCGGGAGTGCACAGCACGGTATACATGATGGAAATCTCCTCCACCGTGCCGGAAACGCCCTGAGATTCCACAAAATCTTCCACACGGAAGGGCTTGAAGATCAACAGCATCAGACCGCCTGCCAGGTTAGACAGGGAGCCCTGCATTGCCAGACCGATAGCGGCACCAGCGGTGGCCAGAACGGTGACCACAGAAGCCATGGCCACGCCCATCACGCCGATGGCGGACACCACGATGATAGTCTTCAAACCGATGCTGACGCAGTTGAAGAAGAAGGATGCAACGGTACGATCCATTTTGGAAGCCATCTTGCTCTTACGCAGGCGCTTCACAAAAGCCTTGGTGCAGGCAAACCCGATCACCAGGATCAGACCCGCAAGGATCAGCTTACTGCCCACGGAGACGCACAGGTCAACCAGGGAGTTCAAAAAGTTTTCCATAAATACCTCCGGATATGTTTTTTGTTTTCACTGTATATTCTAATCCCCTTTTTCGGGGTTGTCAAGGGGAAGCATGGTATTTTTTGTGACCAAACCATAAATTTTAGCCGCTTCTTCTTGACATTCTGCGAAATAAGAGGTATACTGTTGCTGATTGATAAACTGGAGATTTTATAGATATGGGTAAGTACCGCATTCTTTGCTTCGCCAACCAAAAGGGCGGAGTGGGCAAAACCACATCGGCTGTCAACGTTGCCGCCTGTTTGGCACGCGCCGGAAAGAAGGTGCTTCTGGTGGATGCAGATCCCCAGGGCAACGCCACCAGCGGCATCGGCGTTTCCAAGAGAGAGCTGGAAAGCACTGTTTACGACGTGCTCATCGGCGAGAAGACAGTGGAAGAAACGGTGGTGGAAACCAGCGCCAAGAATCTGTTCCTGCTTCCTTCCGGCATTGACCTGGTGGGTGCGGAGCTGGAGTTGGCGGACGAGCCTCGGAGAGAATACCGCTTGAAGGACGCCTTGGAGCAGGTACGGGAGCAATACGATTACATCATCATCGACTGTCCCCCCGCATTGGGATTGGTGACCATCAACACCCTTGTGGCCGCCGACGGGGTGATCATTCCCCTGTTGTGCGAATACTACTCCCTGGAGGGGTTGACCCAATTGAACGCCACCATCGGGCAGATCCGCAAGCGCTACAACGCCCATCTGGAGCTTTTGGGCGTGCTTTTGAATATGTACGACGGACGATTGAATCTGACGGTGAGCGTGTTGGAGGAGATCAAGAAGTTCTTCCCCGGGAAGGTGTTCCGTACCCCCATTCCCCGCTCCGTACGTATGAGCGAGGCCCCCAGCCACGGGCTTTCCATCGTGGATTACGAGCCCCACGGCAAGGGCGCGGCCGCCTACGCCGCCGTTACCCGGGAATTGATGACCCGTTGCGAATAAAATAGAAGAAGGATACAGATATGGCTAAAAAAGGCTTGGGGCGCGGACTTGGCGCGCTGCTTTCCGACAACCTGCCCGACCTTCCGGAAACGGAAGTGAAGGAAGACGGTCGTCTGGTACAACTGCATATTGCCGATGTGGAGCCCAACCGCAAGCAGCCCCGTAAGCATTTCGACGAGAATGCGTTGATGGAGCTGGCGGAATCCATTGGGATGCACGGTCTTCTGGAGCCCATTGCGGTACGGAAGAAGGAAAACGGATATTACGAGATCATTGCCGGGGAGCGCCGCTGGCGTGCCTCCCGCATGGCAGGGCTGAACACCATTCCCGCCATCGTACGGGAGATCGGCGACGAGGAAGCCGCCTTGCTGGCACTTATTGAAAACCTGCAAAGAGAGGATCTGAATCCCGTGGAAGAAGCCGCGGGCTACAGAGATCTTATTGAACGCTACAACCTCACCCAGGAGGAGGCCGCCAAGAAGGTGGGCAAATCCCGTGCCAACGTAGCCAACCTGATGCGTCTTTTGAAGCATCCCGCAAGTGTGCTTTCCATGGTGGAAAACGGTACCCTTTCCTACGGTCACGCAAGAGCGCTTTTGCCCTTGGCGGAGCGAGTGGGAGAGAAGGAGCTTCTTGCTGTAGCGGAAAAGGTGGCGGAGGAGGATCTCTCCGTTCGACAGACCGAGGCCTTGGTGAAGCGGATGCTTTCCCCCATCCCTCAGCCCGACCGGAAGAACGACGATCCCGTGAAGGATCAGTATATCAAGGTGTTGGAGCGTTCCGTCAGTGAATCCGCAGGGCGGAAGGCGGCCATCAAAACGGAAAAGGACGGCAGCGGCAAGCTGGTGCTTTCCTTTGCCTCCACAGAGGATCTGGAGACCCTGCTCCGGGCCATCTGCGGAAAACATTTTTTGGAAGAACTGAGCGAAACGCTCTGAGGATATTTAAGGAGTAAAAACCATGATCGACATTAAATTTTTGAGAGAAAATCCGGATATTGTCCGTGAAAACATTCAGAAAAAGTTCCAGGATGCCAAGCTCCCCCTGGTGGACGAGGTTCTGGAGCTGGACAAGCGTAACCGCGCCATCAAGGGCGAGGTGGAGACTCTGCGCTCCGAGCGTAACAAGGGCTCCAAGTCCATCGGTATGCTGATGGGCCAGGGCAAGCGCGACGAGGCCGAGGCGTTGAAGAAGCAGATCGCCGCCATGGGCGGTAAGATTGACGAGCTTTCCGCAGCGGAAAAGCAGGTGGAGGAAGCATTGCTTGCCAAGATGATGCTTATCCCCAATATCATCGATCCCTCCGTACCCATCGGTAAGGACGACAGCGAGAACGTAGAAGTACAGAAGTACGGCGAGCCCGTGGTGCCTCCTTACGAGATCCCCTACCACACCGAGATCATGGAAAAATTTGGCGGCATCGACCTGGATTCCGCAGGCAGAGTTGCCGGCAACGGCTTCTACTACCTGATGGGCGACATTGCCCGTCTCCATTCCGCCGTGATCTCCTATGCAAGAGACTTTATGATCGACAGAGGGTTCACCTACTGCGTGCCTCCCTTTATGATCCGCTCCGCGGTGGTCAACGGCGTTATGAGCTTTGCGGAGATGGACGCTATGATGTACAAGATCGAAGGCGAGGATCTCTACCTCATCGGTACCTCCGAGCATTCCATGATCGGTAAGTTCATCGATCAGATCATCGACGAAAAGCAGCTTCCCATCACCCTCACCAGCTATTCTCCCTGCTTCCGTAAGGAGAAGGGCGCTCACGGCATTGAGGAAAGAGGCGTTTACCGTATCCACCAGTTCGAAAAGCAGGAAATGATCGTGGTGTGCAGCCCCGAGGAATCTCCCGTTTGGTTCGATAAGCTGTGGCAGAATACCGTAGATCTGTTCCGTTCTTTGGATATCCCCGTGAGAACGCTGGAGTGCTGCTCCGGTGACCTGGCGGATCTGAAAGTGAAGTCCGTGGACGTAGAGGCATGGTCTCCCAGACAGAAAAAGTACTTCGAGATCGGCTCCTGCTCCAACCTGGGGGATGCACAGGCAAGACGTTTGAAGATGCGTGTAAGCGGCGAGAACGGCAAGTACCTCCCCCACACCCTGAACAACACCGTGGTGGCGCCTCCCCGTATGCTCATCGCATTCCTTGAAAACAACCTGCAGGCCGACGGCTCTGTCCGTATTCCCGAGCCTCTCCGTCCCTACATGGGCGGCAAAGCGGAAATCCGCGCGGAGATCCGCTGATGGATATCACCTTTGTGGTCTGGACGGTGCTGACAGGTATCGGCATCGCCATCGTATACCTTTGGTATCAAAGAAAATTTGTGGGGACCTTCGTGCGGAAGCTGTTGACCATCGACGCCGACTCCCCCGAAACGGCAGTTTCCATGGAGGAGCTTCATTGTAAGATGACGCCTCCCTTGCAGCTGGCGCTACGAGAAGAAGGCGCTCTTTGGGATGCGGTTTTGAAGACCGAAGAGGAAGAGCCCCGCTATTACGTTTCCCCCCCCAAAAAGAAAATGCTGGAAGCGAAATACAAGAACGAAAACGTAGGTTTTTTTGCCGTGCTTCTGGGGATCTGTATCCTTGTGGCCATCGGCATTCTGTTCACTGTGCTGTATCCCGTTCTTTCCAACTACCTGGGCGGTCTGTTCTCCGCCGAATAAGAACATTCCCGTTTAACTGCCCGTTCGGGCTACGAAAGGCTTGGTCGAATTTATGAAAAAAAGAAATCCGCTGTACGTAGCGATCTTCCTTGCCATTGTGCTGGTGTTAGTCACCGTGGCGGTGATTTTGTTGGCGGGATACCGCTACACCTCCGATGACGGGATCAAGTTTATCGGGCAAACCGAAAGCGGACAACCCACCAGCGGTACCATCAATTATCCCGACGGCAGTTCTGCCGTGTTGGATTATGCCAACAGCACCATCCGTTACGACAACGGTGACGTTTACGTAGGGCAGATCAGCGGTGTCAACCGCAACGGCAACGGCAAAATGACCTTTGCCGCCACAGGAGACGTTTACGAGGGCACCTTCATCGACGATAAAATGACCGGCGTTGGCAAGATGACCTACGCCAACGGCGATATTTACGAAGGCGGCATGCTGGACTCCAAAAAGCATGGCGAGGGCAAGTTCCAATTCTCCAACGGCAACGCCTACGACGGCTGGTACGTGGAGGACGCTATGACGGGCTACGGTGTGTTCACCTGGAGCTCCGGCGCTTCCTATGAGGGCTATTTTGAAAACGATATCAAGCAGGGTCAGGGAAAAATGATCTTCGCCAACGGAGACGTTTACGAGGGTCAGTTCCAAAACGATCTGCGGCACGGCAACGGACACTACACCTGGGCGGACGGCACGTATTATACCGGCACTTTCCGCAACAATCTCATGGATACCAGAGTGTTGGACGAAAACGGTAATTTCGTGTTGGGTGAGGACGGTGCATACGTTCACGGAAGCGTGGGCTATTACACCACCGTGCTCTCCCCCGAGGAAAACAAGGTCTACATCGGGTATTTCGAAGCCGGCAAGATCGTTGCCATCTATGAGGATACGGAAGGACAATAAGATATGGCAAAAGCGAATTTTATTTTCTCCGCATTTGCGGATGAGATCACTCCCGATTTCGACGGACAGCTTGAAGCTTTGAAGGCGCTGGGGATCCCCCTGCTGGAGCTTCGCGGCGTGGACGGCAAAAGCTTCGTTCAGTTGACGAACGAGGAGGTAGACGCCGTAAAGGCCAAGCTGGATGCCGCAGGCATCGGGCTTTCCTCTTTGGGCTCTCCCATCGGTAAGATGGATGCGGACGGGGATTTTGAAGCCCATCTGCAGCTGCTTGACCGTATTATGGACATCGGCGACAAGCTTGGTTGCAAGCGCATCCGTATGTTCAGCTTCTATCCCGGCTCTCTGGACAGAGAAGCCTTTGAAAAGCGAGTTTTTGAATGGATGGAGATCCTGGTTTCCAAGGCGGAAGCCAGAGGCTTTATCCTCTGTCACGAAAACGAAAAGGACATCTACGGAGATTCTCCCGCCAACGAGCACAAGCTGATGGCGCACTTCGGCGGCAGGCTGAAGGCGGTTCTGGATCCCGGCAACTTCGCTTTCTGCAAGATGGATCCCGCTCCCGCGTATCCTTTGCTGAAGGAGTATATTTCCTATTTCCACATCAAGGATGCGGATGAGGAAGGCATCATCGTGCCTCCCGGGAAAGGCGTGGCTTTGCTGGAGGAGACCATCGCAAGGATCGCCAAGGACCGCGAGGGGCAGGACGTGATTTTGACGATGGAGCCTCACCTGATGATGTTCACAGGGCTGTCCTCCCTTTCCAAACTGGACGATATCCGCCACAAGTACACCTTTGACTCTCCCTTTGAGGCCTTCCGCGTAGCTTACGAAGCCGTGCGCGGAATGGTGGACCGTGCTTGCGGGGCTGAATAAGGCTTTGGGGACCGCAAGGGGAAGTTTGCTTGGTTGCTTTCTTTCCGGTGCGGTCTTTTCTCTGCCTTATTTCTACGAAAAACTGTTCCCATTTACCTTCGTGGGGTTGTTCTGCTTCTTTTGGCTTTTGAAGCTTGAGGTGTTGGAAAAGAAACAATTCCGCGGAATCTTCTGCTTCTTCCTTGGGTTTTATCTGTGCCTTTGTTCCTGGTTTTTGGCCATGTATCCCCTGGCCGCCTTTGGGTTTTCACCCTTCCAGGCAGGGCTGGTGATCGGTTTTTGCTGTCTGTTCGTGCCCTTGAAGATGGCGCTTCAGCATGGCTTCTTTCTGTGGCTGGGAAGGTTTTTGCCGGAGAATCCCTATCTCCGCGCTCTGGGCTACGGCTCTCTTTGGGTGGCTGCAGAGCTTTCCTTGCATTTGGGAATCTTAGCCTTTCCCTGGGGAACGGTGGCGCTCTCCCAAACGGGATTTGCACCGCTGATCCGAACGGTTTCCCTGTTCGGGTCGGAATGGGTGGCGCTGTTTGCCGTGACCTTCTGCGCTTTGGCGGTGGAGGCGGTGAAAAGCAAGGAACAACGGATAGCTCTGGTGACCTCCGGATGCTTTATCCTCCCCTTGATGGCAGGATATTTACTCTCCATGTTCCCCGGTTCTGCACAGCCTGCCACGGTGCAGGCGGCAATTCTCCAGGGAAACATCTCCACCGACGAAAAATGGGGGGAGAACGTTTCCCAAGAGATCTTCGAGACCTACGTGACCATGACGAAGGAGGCGGCGGAAAAGGGCGCCCGGGTGATCGTTCTGCCCGAAACAGCCGTCCCCGTGAACTTCCGCGAGGGCGGGGTGATCCACGAGACCTTCGCCGAGATCACAAAAGAGCACGGTTGCACGGTGGTGATGGGGATCTTCCGACGGGTAGGCGAGGACGCCTTCAATTCTATGATCGCCATTGATAAGGAGGGAAAACTTTCCACCCTCTATGACAAGCGTCATCCCGTACCATTTGGGGAATATATGCCTATGGGAGACTTTTTGGAGCAACTCTTCCCCGCCCTGGCCGGGCTGAATCCGGAGGGCGCTTTGACACCCGGGAAAACGGCTTGCTACATCGAAAACGGTGATTACCGTATGGGTAGTTATATCTGCTTTGATTCCGTTTTCGGCGGTCACGAGGGTGCATCCGCAGAGGTGGACTTCACGGTGATTGTCACCAACGACGGCTGGTTTGAAGACAGTGCCGCCTTGGGCCAGCACCTCCGCCACGCCAAGCTCCGCGCCATTGAAAGCGGGAAGGCTCTCTTGCGGGCCGCCAACACCGGGATCTCCGCCATTATTGACAAGGACGGCAGCTTGCTTACCCATTCCTCCCCCTTGAAGAAGGAGATCCTCTACGGAGAAATGCCTTTGTATGAAAACGGTACTCTCTACGGCATCATCGGGGACGTGATCCCCGTGGGGTGTGTTCTGTATTTGGCAGCGTTGTTTGGATATACGGGAGTTTGCTTCCTGCGTTCCCGCAAAAAGACTTAATTTCGACGAAAATCGTCCTTTCTTTACCGTTTCTTTGCCGTTTGTATGGTATAATGCTTGCAAGCGTATTCTGGACCGTGTTTTGTAAAAGGAAAACATCCTATGGAATTTTTAGATTTTTGGGGGCAGATGACTGCTAACCCATTGCTGTTCGTGGCTGTTACCCTGACCCTTGGGGTCATTCTGGTGAACGGCTGGACAGATGCACCCAACGCTATCGCCACCTGCGTGGTGACCCGCTGTATGGCACCCAAGGCCGCTATTCTCATGGCGGCGGTGTTCAACTTCTTGGGCGTATTCGTGATGACCAAGATCAGCAACGAGGTGGCAGTAACCATCACCCGTATGGTGAACTTCGGTGGCAATCCCGGCAAGACGGTGATCATCGTCCTGTGTGCCGCCATGCTAGCCATTGTGATCTGGGCGACCCTGGCGTGGGCGTTTGGCATTCCCACCAGCGAAAGCCACGCTTTGATCGCAGGTCTCACCGGCGGTGCCATGGCGCTGACGGGTATGGAGGCTATCGTTTGGGGCGAATGGCTGAAGGTTATTTACGGCATTGTAATCTCCGTGGTATTGGGCTTTGGGCTGGCGTGGTTGATCGGCAAGCTGGTCACCATGATCTGCTACAACGCCAACCGCCCGAAGACGGAGCCCTTTTTCAAGGGAGCGCAGATCACAGGTGCGGCGGCCATGGCTTTTATGCACGGTGCTCAGGACGGTCAGAAATTCATGGGTATCATCCTGCTTTGCGTGTTTACCCTGCAAGGCGCAGGAGGTGCGGCGGCTACCTTTGCCATCCCCACCTGGCTGATGATCGTATGCTCTCTGGTCATGGGTGCAGGCACTGCCATCGGCGGCAAAAAGATCATCAAATCCGTGGGCATGGACATGGTAAAGCTGGAAAAATACCAGGGCTTCTCTGCGGACATCGCTTCCGCCATCTCTTTGGTGTTCTGCTCGTTGTTCGGTCTCCCCGTTTCCACCACCCACGTGAAGACCACCTCCATCATGGGTGTGGGCGCGGTAAAGCGGATCTCCGCCATCAACTTCGGCGTGGTGAAGGAAATGGTGTTGACATGGATCCTTACCTTCCCCGGGTGCGGACTTCTGGCGTTCGTAGTCACCAAGCTGTTCCTTATGATCTTCAACTGACGGAAAGGATAGAGAAACATGGCAAAAGGCGATAAATTCTTTTACGAAAACTTTGCGGAATGCTCCGCGCTGGCAAAAAAGGCGGCCAACTACCTGGTGGAGTGCTTTGAGAATTACGATCCCAACAACATCGAGAAGATGATTGAGGAAATGCATACCTTTGAGCACAGCGCCGATCTGAAGAAGCACGAGATGAACCGTGCGTTGACTAAGGCCTTCGTGACCCCCGTGGACCGTGAGGATCTGGATATGCTCAGCCATCAGCTGGATACCGTTCTGGATCTGCTGGAAGAGGCGTTACAGAAGCTTTACGTTTACAACATCCGGACCATTGATCCTGCGGCGGTGGAATACGCCAAGTATCTGGTGAAGGGCTGTGACCTGGTGTACGAGATCATGGCGGAATTTGAGAACTTCAAAAAGTCCAAGAGGCTGCACGATCTCATCGTTGCCTGCAACGACGTGGAGGAGGAATGCGACAAGCTTTACCTCACCACCTTGCGTGAGCTTACCAAGAACTCCAAGGACGTTCTCACCACCATTTCCTGGTACAAGGTCTACGATTGCCTGGAGGCCTGCGCCGACGCCTGTGAGCACGTCAGCGAATGTGTGGAATCCATCGTGATGAAGAACACCTGATCCCTTATAAAAGACGACAGCATAGCGCAAAGGCTATGCTGTCATTTTTCATTCTTCGGTATATTCTTCAAGGGCAAAGGACATGAGCCATTCGTCCGTGGGATCTGCGGAAAAGTGGTACAGAGAAGCGTACCAAACGCCGTCGGAGGACGTGCCGTACAGTCTGATCCCGGAGGGAACCTCAGAGGATTCGGTAAGTTCGGGATTCTCCATCCGAAGCCTGAAGGTCTTATCCACGGTAATGATCTGCCCCTCGGAGGTCAGCGTATAGCGAACGTTCATAAGTTCCCCGGCACGGGTGGTGTAGTAGGTTACCGTCTTCCCGTCCGCGAGGGTCTCGGTCTTGGTAACGGTGACGGTATCCTTTTGGAAAAAATCCAAATACTCCTCTTGATATCTGCGGTCAAAACTCTCTTTCGTCTGATAGTGAAACGTCCCCGTGATCCCGTTTTCCCAAGCCAACCCAAAGGAATAGGTCTCCCCTCCCCAACAAACGTCGGTGGTTTCACCGCCTGCGGGAAGCTTCGGGACGTACAAATGATCAAAATCACAGATCTTCACAGCCCCGGTTGCATCCTTGGGGAATGCTCTTACGATAACGGCTTTTTCCCAATCCTCCAGCAAGCCCTTGGTAACGGCGTCCTTGAACTCCTTCATGGTTTCGAAAGAGAGTGTGGAAACGACCTGCATTTCTCCGCCTATCTGATAGCAATTCGGATCGTCAAAAAGCAGGCGAAAGCCGTTTTCATCGGCAATCAGTTTGTAATCCCCGGAGTTTTCTCCGCTTGGATCATACACGGAGCTGATATCGCCGCCAATGCTGCCGTCTCCGCCGGGAGAAATCATTCGGTAGCCCGCCGTTGCTCCCGTTACCACAACACAAAAGCAGGCGGCCAGGATCCCCCATCTCACCCAAGCTGTTTTTTTCTTTTTGGGGGTATAGGAAAGCACTTCCTCCAAGTAGCGATCCCCAACATCTCCCAAGGCGCGGGAAAACAGTTTCGACGTCATACAAAAACCTCCCTTTCCGACAGATAGCTCCGTAATCTCTTACGGATCCTCACAAGGCGAACGGATACGTTCTTTTCCGAAAGGCCTACCCTTTCGGCAATTTCGTTATACGGCTCGGCAAACCAATAGCGCCGCAGAAAGATCACCCTGTCCTCCCCCGAAAGGGTATCCAGAAACGCTTCTATCAGCGCAGTCAGCTCCTGCTTGGCAAGCTCTGCTTCCACGGTGGACGAGGAAGCAAGGCAATCCTCCAGCTCCTCCATGGCAAGATCGTAATGGCTGTTCCGTTTGACGGCGGTGTTGTACTCGTATCGTTTGAGAGAAACGTTTCTGACGATCCTGCAGACGAAGGAAAGTAAAGGTTGAGGCTTTGCGGGTGGAATTGCATTCCACACACCCAGATAGGCGTCGTTGACACATTCCTCGGCATCTTCACGGTTGCCTAAGATATGGAAGGATACCGAACGGCAAGCCGCCCCGTATTTGCGATCCAGCTCTGCAATGGCTTGTTGCGATCTTTCAAAGAACAGTGCGATAATTTTTTCGTCGTTCATCTGCTCTGCCTCCTTTCAACCATATACTACGGTTTGGCTATCAAAAACTACAGTTTCCCTGTAAAAAACGATCCGTAACAAAAAAGGCTCTTCAAACTGTATTGAAGAGTCTTTTATTTTTTTGAAAAAATGCCCCGCCACGGCCGTGCCCCCATGAGAAGAAACCCTGCTCTGTGCAGGTGGGTGCTCTCTCCAACGCTTCAGTACTTCCAACGTCCGCCTCGCAGAAAGGCAAGGCGGGAGGCCTGCACACCACTTTGGAATATGAGCTCCCTTTCTCTCTTGTGGGTTTTTACATAGGGCGATCGGGTCATTCAACCGCACGCACCGGGCAGGAGAAAACGCTATGCGTTTTCAATGAAAAGCACGAGTGCTTTTCATTGGTTTCCGCCCTGCTTCCGCGCAGGGCGAGCCCCTTACGGGGTTTCGCACAAAGTGCGAAATTTTTCTCCTTCCGCTAACCGCGGGGAGAAAAACCTTCATCGGTGTCTTTTTGCCCGCAATGAATGCGGGCAAGCGACGCAATTGATTGTAATCGCTTCGCGATGAAAGTGAATGTACGGGATTATACGCCTTCGGAGCCTTCTTCAACGTCCAGGTCGAACTCGCCCATGAACTGATCCTCAAAGGCATCGGCAACGCGGTCGAATTCGTCATCGTCGTCGATGGTCACCAGGATCTCCTCACCATTTTCGTCCACTTCCACCTTCAAAACTACGTACTCGTCAGCATCGTCGTTATCGGCGGGAACCAGGGCAAGGTAAATCTGCTCATCGATCTCCAGCTCACCGATCAGGGCGAATTGACTTTCGTTGCCTTCCTCGTCCGTGAGAGTGAACAGTTCTTCGTTTTCCATATTTGCCATTACGAAATCCTCCTTCGATAGATAAAAAGCGTTTTTCTGCTTGTATTATACGCCAAATCTGCTGTTCTGTCAAGTGGTTTGGCCTTTTTTCGTTCGACATATCTCGCCACGGCGGGAAAACGGTTGACTTTTGGGATTTCTTCTGTTATACTTTTCTACGAAAATAACCCAAGGGAGGCTTCTTGCCATGGCTTTCATTCCCCGTCTTTTTCTCACTCCCGCAGAAATTGAGCATCCCCGTGCGGTGGTGACCAACGAAATGGATATCAACCACGTGAAGAATGTGCTTCGTATTCCCGTAGGCGGGAAGGTAACCCTTTGCGATGGGGCCGGGATGATCTATCCCGGGGAAATCGTTTCCTTTGGGGAGGGGTGCATGGTTTTAGAGCTGGGGGAAGGGGTTCCCGATAACAGCGAGCTTCCTTTCGGGGTAACGGTATATCAATGCTACCCTAAGGGAGAAAAAGCCGAGACCGTGGTACAGAAGGCGGTGGAGCTGGGAGCTGCAGAGATCGTCTTTGTGATGAGCGAGCGTTGCGTGGCCCGTCCCGACGATAAGTCCATGGAGAAAAAGCTTGTGAGGTTGCAGAGGATCGCGGATTCTGCGGCGGCCCAAAGCGGGCGTTGTGTTCTCCCCGAGGTGCGTGGGCTGCTATCCTACAAGGAGGCCTGTGCAGAAGCGGCGAAGGCGGGCTGTGCTTTTCTGTGCTACGAAGGAGAAGGAACCTTGCCCTTGCGAAGCATTCTGGAGGAAAAGGGCAAGCAGGACAGCTACGCCTTTGTGATAGGCCCCGAGGGCGGGATCTCCCCGAAAGAGGTGGAGATTGCAAGGGAGAACGGCCTTGCGTTGGCGGGACTGGGCGGACGGATCCTGCGCACTGAGACGGCGGCGCTGTTCGTGTTGTCGGCTATCAACGTTTTGTGTGAATAAACAGCCGCTCCCTACAAACGGATACAAGTTGTTCTAAAAAATCCTCTTCCGAAAACGATAGTTTTCGGCAATTCGGTTTCTTTGGAGATTATTAAGGACCTTTCTTTTCGAAAGAAAGGTCCTTAATCGTTCTCTATTGTTCTCTTAATCCAGCTCTTTTTTGCCGGTGTAGAGCTCGTAGTATCTGCCGCCCATGGCAAGGAGCTCCTCATGGCTGCCGCGCTCGATGATCTCCCCCTGCTCCAGCACCATGATGGCGTTGGAGTTGCGGACGGTGGAGAGTCGATGGGCAATGACAAAGGTGGTGCGGTCTGCCATCAGGGCATCCATACCCTTTTCGATATGGCGTTCCGTACGGGTATCAACGGAGCTGGTAGCTTCGTCCAACACCAGGATGGGTGCTTTGGACAGGGCCGCACGGGCGATGTTCAAAAGCTGTCTCTGCCCCTGGGACAGATTGGCGCCGTCCCCCTCGATCATGGTGTTGTAGCCCTCGGAAAGGCGGGTGATGAAGCTGTGGGCGTAGGCCGTCTTGGCGGCCGCGACGACCTCCTCGTCGGTGGCATCCAGCCTGCCGTAGCGAATGTTTTCCATGATGGTGCCTGTGAACAGATGAGTATCCTGGAGCACCATGGCTATATTCTGACGGAGAACGTCCCGCTTGATATTTTTCAGGGGTACGCCGTCGATGGTAATCTCCCCTTCCTCAACGTCGTAGAAGCGGTTGAGGAGGTTGGTGACGGTGGTCTTCCCTGCACCGGTGGAGCCCACGAAGGCGATCTTCTGCCCCGGCTTGGCGTAAAGGGAGATGTTTTTCAGAATGGTCTTTTCCGGCACGTAGCCGAAGGTGACGTTCTTCAGCTCCACGTGACCCCGCAGGAAGGGCATGGGATCCGCATCGGGAGCGTCGGGAGGCTCAGGAAGCATATCCATCACGCCGAACACACGCTCTGCACCTGCCAAGGCGGCAAAGATGGTGCTGGTCTGCTGGGAGATCATGTTGATGGGCATGGAGAACTGACGGGAATAGTTAGCGAACACGGTGAGATCGCCCGCACCGAAGCCGCTGGTGAACATCATCACGCCGCCCACGCCCACGGTGATGGCGTAGGCCACCTGGCTGGTGTTGCCCATGACGGGGCCCATGATGCCGCCGTAGAACTGAGCCTTGAACTGCTTATCCCGCAGGTCGTTGTTCAGCATATCGAATTCTTCCACGCAGGTGGCTTCGTGGTTGAATACCTTCACCACCTTGGAGCCTGTGACGGTCTCCTCGATGTAGCCGTTGACGGCGCCCAACGCCGCCTGCTGGCCGGAATAATACTTACCGGAGCGCTTGGCCAAGGCCTGGCCACCTTTGGCGAAGATGGGCAGGAAGGCCACGGTGATCAGGGACAGCCAGATGTTGGTGGTGACCATGAAGATGAAGGTACCGATGAGGGAGATCACGCCGGAGACCAAGCTGGTGAGGGAGTTGTTGATCATCATCTCCACGTTGTCCACGTCGTTGGTGAAGCGGGACATGATCTCCCCGGTGGTGTTGGTATCGAAGTACCGCACGGGAAGCTTCTGGAGCTTGGTGAACAGGTCGTTACGGATGGACTCGGAGGCCCCGTGGGACACAATGAGCATCAGTCTTGCCTGAAGGTAGTTACTGCACACGCCCACCAGGTACACGCAAGCCAGGACGAATACCCCCGCCAAGACGTAGGTGGCGATGGTCTGGAACTGCCCTGCGGACAGCATATCGGAAACGAAGGGGATCTCGGTGATCTTGGTGATCAGCCCGTCCACAGCCTTGCCGATGGGGGTCCATTCCACCTCCTCGCCCAATTCCATCTGGATACGGTTCAGGATGGGGGCAAGCATAAAGGAGCCCAGGAGGGAGGTCAGCGTGCTTACCAGCATACAGCACAGAACCACGATCAGTCTGCCCTTATATTTTCCAACGTAGGACAGCAGGCGGCGAACGGTGGCGGAGGTGTTTTTGGGCTTTCCCGTTCCTCTGGGGCCGCCTCTGCGGGGGCCGGGGCCGCCGGGGCCGCGGCGCTTGTCGCTCACCGCACGGGCGTATTGCTTTTGGAGAGACTCCAAGGTACGCTTAGCCATTGTCTGCCTCCTTTCCATCCATTTGGGAATAGTAGATCTCTTGATATTCGGTATTGTTTTCCAACAGCTCCCTATGAGTGCCCACACCCGTGACGGCGCCGTCGTTCATAACAATGATCATATCCGCATCCATAACGGAGGAGATACGCTGGGCGATAACGATCTTGGTAGAATCCGCCAGCTCGTTTCGGAAGGCCTCGCGGATACGGGCTTCCGTGGCGGTATCCACAGCGGAGGTGGAGTCGTCCAGAATGAGGATCTTGGGCTTTTTCAGCAGAGCACGGGCGATGCAGAGACGCTGTTTCTGACCGCCGGAGACGTTCTTGCCGCCCTGCCCCAGGTCGTAATCGTAGCCGCCCTTGAAGGCTGAAACGAAGGAATGGGCCTGGGCAGATTCCGCGGCGGAGACAATCTCCTCGTCGGTGGCCTCCTCGTTGCCCCAGCGCAGGTTATCCCCGATGGATCCGGAGAACAGCACGTTCTTCTGGAGCACCATGCCCACTCCCTCGCGGAGGTTGTACAGGCTGTAATCCCGTACGTCCACACCGTCGATGAGGACTCTGCCCTCGTCCACGTCGTAAAGACGGGGGATCATGGAGACCAAAGTAGTCTTGCCGCATCCTGTGGAGCCGATGATGCCCACCACACTGCGGGGAGGGATGGTGAGATTGATATTGTCCAGCACCTTGCCCTCGCTGTTTTTATAGTAGCGGAAGGAAACGTTCTCAAAACAGATCTCGCCCTTTTCTACCGCCTTTTCGGGGTGTGCCGCTTCCGTATCGGTAAGGGTGATCTCCTCGTCCAGCACCTGTGAGATACGCTTGGCGGATGCCATGGCGCGGGCCAGCATCATGAGAAGCATGGTGACCATCATCAGGGAGGAAAGGATCTGGGTGACGTAGGTCAGAAAGGCGGAAAGGTCGCCCACGGGCATGGCGTGGCCGTAGACCATGCGGCTGCCGAACCACAAAACGGCGATGGTGGTGGCGTTCATAAAGAGGGTCATCACGGGGGACATGAAGATCATGATCTTGGAGGTACGGATGCCCGTCTCCTTCAGGTCGCGGTTGGCCTCCCGGAATTTCTTTTCCTCAAAATCCTCCCGCACGAAGGACTTCACCACGCGAACGTTGGTGACGTTTTCCTGAACGGTGGAGTTCAGCTTGTCGATCTTGCTTTGCACCTTGGCGAACATGGGATAGCTCTTCCAGATCAGGAATACAATGGCCAGCACCATCAAAGGCACGGTGACAGCCAGCACCACCGCCAGGGAAGGACGAAGGCTGATGGCCATGACCAGCGCGCCGAGGAGCATACCGGGAGAGCGGAGAGCCATACGTAACAGCATATTGATCATGTTCTGGATCTGGGTCACGTCGTTGGTAAGGCGGGTGACCAGAGAGCCGGTGGAAAAGCGATCTATGTTGGCAAAGGAAAACTTCTGCACTCTGGCGTAGACGTCACTGCGCAGGTCAGCCGCAAAGTTGACGGACGCCTTTGCCCCGAAGTAAGCACCGCCAACGCCGCCCGCCATCATCATAAGGGCGATTCCCACCATGGCACCCGTATAGCCCAAGGCGTAGCCCCAACCGTACTTGGCGGCACCGTTGATCACCTCTTTAAGGCAAAGTGGCATCAGGATCTCACCGATAACCTCCACGATCATACACAGAGGACCGATAATAAAATAAGGGAGATAGGGCTTGGCGTATTTGGACCATTTCCCTTTGGTTTTGTTCTTTTTCATGTTGCGTTCCTCCACGTTTATTGTTTATCCTTACACATTCCCGCCAGGATCTCACGGACGTGAATACCCGGCAGACGGGGGATGTCCTGCTCGCTGTTTTCCATCTCCAAAAGAGCGGTCTTCATTTTCTCCAGACAGATGACGAAGCTTTCCAGCTCATCGGGAGAGAAGGAGGCGAACATGGCCACGTCCGCAGAGGTGAAATAGCTATGGGTCTGCTGTACCAGCTCCTGCCCCTTTTCCGTCAGGGCGATCTCGTTGTAGCGGCTGTCCTCCACGGCGGCGCAACGGCGGATGTAGCCGTTCTTCTCCAGATTTTTCAGAGAAAACGCGATGGCAGCGCTGCTGACCTCGAAGGTACGGGCAAGCTCCGTTTGGGAAGGAGCGCAATTGGTACAGTTCAGATGCATCAGCAAACGATGCTGGGAGTTGGTAAGTCCCGTTTTGGAAACGAATTTACCGAATACCTTGCGATGGCGGCGATTTACGGCGGCGAAGAGCATAGTGGCCTGCCGTACCCGCTCCTGATCCAATTCTTCCGACATATTGATCCTCCAATCGGTTAAATTACTTAACAGTTAAATCAGTTAACTATTTTAGTGAAGGAGGAGGGATTTGTCAAGGGGGTTCACAGAATATTTACCTTTTATTTTGTATTGACAAAAAGGTTGTTTCGGAGGTATAATGAAGTTATCGAGGTTTTTGAAGTATGAAACGAGTTTTTCCTTATATTCTATGGTTTGTCCTTGCCCCCGTAGCGGTGGGGATCGGGGTCTTATTGGCGGGAGATCGGGGGATCGCTTTTGCCGCCGTGGCGTTGGTGCTTCTTTCCTTGCTTCCCTTCTTCATTCGTTTTGAAAAAGAAAAGCACACCGCCGCGGAGCTCACTGTTCTGGCGGCGTTGGTGGCCTTTGCCGCGGTCAGCCGTATGGCTCTGTTTGCCCTGCCGGGAGTGAAGCCCGTGACGGCGGTGGTGATCCTGGCAGGGATGCTTTTGGGGAAGGATGCGGGGTTTGCCGTGGGAGCTTTGTCCGCATTGGTCTCCGGCTTCGCCTTCGGGATCGGGGGATTCACGCCCTTTCAGATGCTGGCGTGGGGGCTGTGCGGTGTTTTTGCCGGCTTGCTTTCCCCGCTTTTGAAAAAGACACCGTTGCTCGTGCTTTACGGCGGACTGACGGGGATCTTGTTTTCTTTGGTAATGGATCTTTGGACGGTGGTCTCCCTGGACGGAGGATTTTCCCTCTCCCGCTTTGGCGGCGTGCTGTGGACCTCCCTGCCCTTTACGGCGCTTTATGCCTTGACCAATATGCTGTTCTTATTTCTGATGAAAAAGCCCGCCTTCCGCATTTTCGGCAGGCTGAAACGAAAATATGGGATCTTCGGGGAAGAAAAACGTTAAAGCCTCAGGACTCTTCATTTTTGGGCATTTTTGACACGTGACCGTGTATTTCCACAAAAAGCGCATTCTCTTTTTGCCGTGCAGATACATAGACTCTGCATATTAACCAAAAAAGATGCGTTTTTTTTGTAAAATATTTTCATAAGGTATTGCAATTTGAACAAAAATATTGTAGAATAGAGAGCGTATTCGGATAAAATATAGGTTGCGGCGGGTGTATCCCGCCCTTCCTACCAATATATCTATAGATTTTTTACAGTAAGGAGTAGGAAACATGAGCAATAAGTTGTTCCAGAACCTGGTCTATCAAATGCGGGAGGCGGTGGACCGCGACATCGGCATCATCGACGAGAAGGGCACCATCATCGCCTGCAGCCAGCTTGCCCGTATCGGGGAAAGCCATCGGGATATCATCGAGGAAATCTCTTACAACTTTGATACCATTACGGCAGAAGGCTATACATACCGTCCCATCGGCTCCCACGCGCGGATCGAGTACATCGTGTTCGTGCAGGGCGAGGACGATAATGCCAAGAGCATCACTACCCTTCTTTCCATCGCCTTCTCCAACATCAAGACCCTTTACGACGAGAAGTACGATAAGACCAACTTCATCAAGAACATCATTCTCGATAACATCCTCCCCGGAGATATCTATATCAAGTCCAAGGAGCTCCGTTTTGACAATGAGACCAACCGCGTGGTGCTGTTGGTGCGTTTCCAGTCCAAGTCCGACGTGGTTCCCTACGATATCATTCAGAATATGTTCCCCGACAAAACCCGCGATTACATCATCAGCGTGGGCGAGACGGATATCGTTCTGGTGAAGGAGTTGAAGAACAACACCGACAGCAAGGCCATCGACGCCATCGCCCGCTCTATCGTGGACAACGTGCAGAGCGAGTTCTATCTGAAGTGCGTGGTGGGTATCGGTACCGTAGTCTCCTCCGTGAAGGAGCTGGCCCGTTCCTACAAGGACGCACAGGTAGCTTTGGAGGTCGGCCGCGTGTTTGACACCGACCAGACCTGCATCAACTATGAAAACCTGGGTATCGGCCGTCTGATCTATCAGTTGCCCACCACCCTTTGCTCCATGTTCCTTTCCGAGGTCTTCAAGAAGGGCTCTCTGGAAAGCCTTGACAGAGAAACGCTGTTGACCATCCACGCGTTCTTTGACAACAACCTGAACGTTTCCGAGACCTCTCGTAAGCTGTTCGTCCACCGTAACACTCTGGTGTACCGTCTGGAGAAGATCAAGAAGCTGACCGGGTTGGATCTCCGTGAGTTCGATTCCGCCATCACCTTCAAGGTAGCTTTGATGGTCAAGAAGTATCTCACTTCCAAGCCCAACATGTTTTAATTCTCAGTTATGATCCACTTTAAAAACGTCTCCTTGGCGTATCCCGACGGAACGGTTGCGCTGAAGGATATCAATCTACATATTGACGACGGCGAGTTCGTCTTTCTGGTCGGACACTCCGGCGCCGGCAAGACCTCCCTTACCAAGCTTTTGCTGTGCGAGGAGCGCCTTTCCGCAGGCTCTCTTGAGGTCAACGGCTACCGTCTGGACAAGATCCGCTCCCGCAAGATCCCCTACCTGCGCCGTACCATGGGTGTGGTGTTTCAGGATTTCAAGCTGTTCGACAAGATGACCGTTTACGAGAACGTGGCCTTTGCCATGCGGGTCATCGGAGAAAAGAGCGCCACCGTCCGCAAGCGCGTCCCCTTTTTCTTGAACGTGGTCGGGCTGACGGATAAGGCGGACAGCTTCCCGGACCATCTTTCCGGCGGCGAACAGCAGCGCGTGGCCTTTGCCCGTGCGCTGGTAAACAACCCCTCTCTCATCGTAGCGGACGAGCCCACCGGCAACATCGACAACACCCTGCGGGACGAGATCATGGATCTCCTTCTCCGTATTAACAAGCTGGGCAAGACAGTAATCGTGGTCACCCACGACGAGGAGCTTCTGCGCCGCTATCGCAAGCGCACCGTGGAGATCCGCGCCGGGGAGATCGTTTCCGACCGTATAGGTTGGGAGTCTTCCGAAAACGGAGGTGACGCGGTATGAGATGGTTCCGTTCCTTTGTTTACAATTTGAAGCAGGGCTGCAAAGGTATTTTCCGTAACAGCATCATGTCCACCGCCTCTGTGCTGGTGTTGCTTTCCTGTATGATCATCGTGGGTACCTTCTACCTGGTGATCGCCAATATTGAAGAAAATTTCAGCCGCGTGGATAATCTCAACGTCATTGAGGTACGTATCCCCGCCACCTATTCCGATGGACAGATCGAGGAGATCGGTACTGCGTTGGGTGAGATCTACAAGGAGCTGCCCGTTCTGGAGGGCGAGCCTGTGTTCGTTTCCAAAGATGAGCATCTCCGCCGCTTCAAGGAGCAATACAAGGATCAGGAGTGGAGCACCTTCTTCGACGAAACCCTGAATCCCCTGCGTCACAGCTACGAATTGACCTTCAGCAGCGACGCGGACATTTCCGAAGCCTCCAAAATCATCCCCCGCATTGAGGCCATTACGCTTTCCGACGGAAATCTTGCTGTGCAGTCCACGGATATCTCCTCCAGTATCAAGCTGTACGAGAACGTGGCAGGGATCAAAAAGACCCTGATGGCTGTCGGCCTTTGGCTGATGGGCATTCTGCTGATTATTTCCCTGTTCGTCATCATGAACACCATCAAGCTGGGGGTATTTGCCCGCCGCAACGAGGTGATGTTCATGCGGTACTGCGGCGCCACCAAGGCGTTCATCCGCACCCCCTTCCTGGTGGAGGGCGTGATCATCGGACTCTTCTCTGCGGCTTTGGCTCTGGGAGCGGAGTTCCTGCTGTACCGCTACGTACTGTCCGGGGTGGTTGCTTCCATGACCACCGCAGTATCCGGCGGCGGCATCGTTCTTTCCCCTTATGCCGAGCATCTTCCCCTTCTGCTGGGCGTCTTCTGCGCCATCGGCTTGTTTGCGGGGTTGATCTCCGGCAGCATTTCCCTGAAAAAATATCTGAAAGTTTAACCCCTTCCCCGTTTACAGAAAAGAGTTTTATCTATGTCGTTTTTGAAACCTAAAAAATTGCTTTGCCTTGCTTTGTGCCTTTGCTTGTCCGTGGCGGTATTTTTTGCCGCGGTGAGAAGCACGCCCTCCGAGGAAGTGGCCGCCAAGCGCACCATTGCGGACATTGACAAGGATATCAAAGATTGTGAGGCCTTGCTCTCCCGTCTGCAGAGCGAACAAAAGGAGCTTGCCGCAGAGCTGGAGAGCTTGCAGGGTGAATCCACCACCAACGCGGAAAAAGCGGAGCTGGTGGCAGGTCAGATCGTTCTTTTGGGCTCTCAGATCCAGCTGAACGAATCCCTTTTGCAATCCTGCGATATGAAGCGCAGTACCGCTCAGGCAGAGCTGATCCTGGTGCAAAACGAATATGAATATTACTGCGATCTGTTTGCCGAGCTGATGCGTTTCGTATACGAGAACGGCGCGGTGAACGATTTTGAACTGCTGTTCTCCTCTGACAGTCTTTCCGACTATTTGGAACGGAGAGACAATTTCAACTCCATTATGGAATGTGTCAGCGATCTTCGTTCCTCCACCGAGCAGTCTCTTCTGAAGCTGGAGGACTTGAATCGCGAATACGACGTGGCCTGCGAAAAGTATGAGCTGTATCTTGCCTCTCTGGAGGAGGATCAGGCGGCTTTGGAGCTTGCCATGGAAGAATTTGATCTGCTGAACGAGGAGCTGAATTTGAATCTTGAGACTCTCTCCGAAAGATTCACCTCCCTGGGCACCACCGCCGCTGAAACGGCCGCCAAGCTGGAGCAGCTGAAAAAAGAACGTTTGGAGCTTTACCAGCAGCAGATCGACAACAACAACGCAACCTTTAAGCCTGTTGAGGGCGGCTTTATCTGGCCTCTCGACGAATACGTTTCCTACCGTATCACCAGCCATTACAGCACCCGTACCAACCCCATCACCGGCGTGGGCACCGAATTCCATTCCGGTCTTGACATCGCTTGCGCCAAGGGGTCTCCCATTCTGGCCGCGGCAGGGGGCGTGGTGACCAAGTCTGCCTGGTACGGCGGTTATGGCAACTGCGTGATCATCTACCACGGCCAGAACAATCAAGGCGTGGGGGTTACCACCCTCTACGGTCATGCCAGCAAGCTGGTTTGTGAGGAAGGTCAGAACGTAAAGCAGGGAGACATTGTGGCACTTGTGGGCACCACAGGACGTTCTACCGGCAATCACCTGCACTTCTCCGTCCTTTTAGGCGGTGAATACGTTGATCCCGACGATTACCTCCCCGACGGCTATTACACCAAACTTCCCAACAAGAAATAATCTATGAAGAAACAAATTACCGAAGAAGAAATCATCAGCACCGAGCAGACGGAAGAGGACGTTCGCGACCTCAGGCTGTTCGGGAAGCATAAAGAGCCGAGGAAGGTCTCCCTTGCAGGGGCGGTCTTCTTCGCCTTGCTGTTATCGGTAGGCACCTTTTTGTGCGCTTACGTCACCATGACCTCCCAGGCCAACGCAAAATTGCGGGAAATGGATCAGGTGTACGCAAAATACGCCAAAATGGAAGCGTTGCTGCAATTTATTGACGACAATTATATTCGGGAATACGATAACGACCTCCTTTGGGACAATATGTATTCCGCTATGTTTGACTCCATCGGAGACCCCTACAGCACCTACATGACCGCAGAGGAATATGCCGCCTATACGGCGGATCGCAGCGGCAATTACGTGGGCATCGGGATCTCTGTGGTGTACGACAAGACCACAGGCGGCGCTTACATCCACAGAGTGACCACCGACTCCCCTGCCGAAAAAGCCGGGCTGCTGTCGGGAGATATCGTCACCGCTGTGGAGGATCTGCAGCTAAACTTTGACACCTATAACCAAGCGCTTGAGCTGGTCAGAGGCAAGGAAGGCACCACTGTGAAGCTGACGATTCTGCGGGACGACAAAACCCTGCAGGTGGAAGCCGTTCGCGGCAAGATGAAGACGGAGAACGTGTTCTACGAAAAGCTGGAAGGAAACGTCGCCTATATCGAAATTCTTTCCTTCTCCGAAAACGTCACCGTTTCCCAGTTCGAATCCGCCTTAAAGCAAGCTGCCGAGGAAGGTTGCACCTCCTACGTGTTTGACCTGCGGAACAATCCCGGGGGCAGTCTGGACGTGATCTGCAAATGTCTGGACTTGCTGTTGCCCGAGGGGGATATCGTTCACATCGTATCCGCAGACGGAAAGACCGAAAGCAGGAAGAGCGACAAGGAGCGTTTTCTGGATGCACCCATGACGGTGCTTTGCAACGGCAACACCGCTTCTGCAGCAGAGCTCTTCACCGCAGATCTCCGCGACTACGGACTTGCCACCATCGTTGGCGAGACAACTTTCGGCAAGGGGACCATGCAGTCCATCACCCCTCTCACCGACGGCTCTGCGCTGAAGATCACCCACCGTTACTACAATCCCGCCTCCAACGTGAGCTACGACGGCCTCGGCATCAAGCCCCACGAGGGCTGCGAAGTGATTCTCACCGAAGAAGAGCTTGACAACTTCTACAAACTGACCCATGAAGAAGACAGACAGCTGCAAAAAGCACTGGAAGTTCTTCTTGGCAAATAACGATACCATTGATTTTAATATTTACAAGGGAGTAACACAATTATGGCAAAGCAGATCATCGTTTCTAAAGAAGGCTTTTTGAAGCTCCAGAACGAGCTGGAGTATCTGAAAACCGTTAAGCGTAAAGAGGTTGCCCAGGCGATCCAGAAGGCCCGCGAATACGGTGACCTTTCCGAGAACAGCGAATACGATGAAGCAAAAAATGAACAGGCGGAAATTGAAAGCAAGATCGCCGCTCTGGAGGATACTCTGGAAAACGCCGTCGTAATGGACGACTCCGAGCTGAGCACCGATAAGGTGAGCGTTGGTAATACCGTTGAGATCCATTGCATCGACAACGACCAGGAGTATACTTACAAGATTGTTGCCGCTACCGAGGCAGATCCTCTGAAGGGCAAGATCAGCGACGACTGCCCCTTGGGCAAGACCCTGCTGGGCACCAAGAAGGGCGACTCCATCAGCGTGGAGACCCCCGGCGGCATCCGTAAGTTCACGATCACCAACATTTCCAAGTAAAGAAAGGCATATACCATGGCAGAAGAAACCACCCTCCCCACTGCGGAGGAAACTCTTTCCGATCAGCTTCGGATCCGCAGACAGAAGCTTGCCGAGCTGAAGGAAGCAGGTAAGGATCCTTTTGAGATCACCAAGTTTGACGTGACCGCTTTCGCGGCTGAAATCAAAGCAAACTACGAGAGCATGGAGAACCGGACCGTTTCCGTGGCGGGCAGAATCATGAGCCGCCGTGATATGGGTAAGGCCTCCTTCGTACACATTATGGATTCCACCGGTACCATCCAGTCCTACGTGCGTATCAACGACGTGGGCGAGGATTGCTACAAGGAGTTCAAGAAGTATGACATCGGCGACGTGATCGGCCTTACCGGCTTCGTGTTCAAGACCCGTACCGGTGAAACCAGCATCCACGCACAGGGCATCACCCTGCTGGCAAAATCCCTGACTCCCCTGCCCGAGAAGTTCCACGGGCTGAAGGACCAGGATATGCGTTACCGTCAGCGTTACGTGGATCTGATCGTGAATCCCGAGGTGAAGGATACCTTCGTCAAGCGCAGTCTGATCCTGCGTGAGATCCGTGCCTATCTGGACGGCAAGGGCTTCCTGGAAGTGGATACCCCCGTGCTGACTCCCTTTGAGATCGGTGCCTCTGCGAGACCCTTCAAGACCCACCACAACACCCTGGACATGGATATGTTCCTGCGTATTGAGACGGAGCTTTACCTGAAGAGACTCATCGTGGGCGGCTTTGACAAGGTCTACGAGGTAGGCCGTATCTTCCGTAACGAGGGTATGGATACCAAGCACAACCCCGAGTTTACTTCCATCGAGTTGTATCAGGCATATACCGACTATAAGGGCATGATGGATCTGGTCATTGAAATGAACACAATGCTGGCTGAGAAGATCTGCGGCTCTACCGTGATCAACTATCAGGGCAAAGAGATCGACATGGGGCACTGGGAAAAGCTCACCATGGTAGAGGCTGTGGAGAAGTACGCCGGCGTCAGCTACAACGATTGGGCCACCGATGAGGATGCCCGCGCTTGTGCAAAGGCACACCACGTGGAGGTTCCAGAAAACGCCACCAAGGGTCTGGTGCTCATTGAGTTCTTCGACGCTTACGTGGAAGAGAATTTGATCCAACCCACCATCATCTACGATTACCCTGTGGAAAACAGCCCCCTGGCAAAGCGCAAGCCCGATATGCCTGCCTTTACAGAGCGGTTTGAGTACTTCATCAATGCCACCGAGTTCGGTAACGCCTTCTCCGAGCTGAACGATCCCATCGACCAGAAGGAACGTTTCGAGAAGCAGGTTGCCGCTAAGCGCGCGGAGGATCCCAACACCACCGCCCAGGTAGACTACGACTACGTCACCGCGCTGGAGTACGGCCTCGCCCCCACCGGCGGCCTTGGCTTCGGCATCGACAGACTTGTCATGCTCTTAACCGACAGTGCCTCCATCCGCGACGTGCTGTTGTTCCCCACAATGAAGCCCATTGATTGAGGAACGGCGAAATAAGGAAATACAGAAAGCACCATCGAAAGATGGTGCTTTTGTGTTGGGGAAAAGGGGTGTTAATTGAAGGATTTTGGCCTTGCAAAGCATAGGCAAAGCCGGCCAAAATCGGAGGTTCAACCGAACCTCCGATTTTCTTTTATTTCCTCGCATAATCTCTTAAAATCTCGCGTTTTCGCAATAAACATAATGGGCTTGTTCTCCCCTACTTTGAGGGTTGAACAAGCCCATTTTTCGCCATTGACCACATGTTTGACCACTTGCGGAGAATTTTGTGCTCATTTGGAAACTTTCTCTCTAATCGTAGAAATTTTATCTTCGAGCAATTTTTCTGTAATTTCATCGGTATATGGCCACGCAATTAGATTTAGTCCATTTTCTTCACATAAGCGTCTCTTTCGATTATCGAGATTTTGTCTATGCATAAATGCATTTTCTCCACCGAAGAAATCTATACTTTCGTAATGCTGAATTCCTTCATATTCAATTCCAACATTAATACTCGGAATATAGATATCTAAGTTTTGTGGTTCAAGCCAGCGAGGACGGAATTGAAACAGTGCGTCTGGGTATTTCTTCTTAACCAAAGTGAATAACGATTGCTCTGATTTCCACTTTGAAACAATAATTCCATCAGCCACCATTTGACTATGTAATTTTTTAACGTCATCTTTCCATGTACCCGATTCACACACCAACAAATCTCTTGCTCTAATATACATCTCATGTAAATACGGTATAAGCACTTTCCACAGATTGAAAAATATTTCATATTCATCGTTGAAATAGCCAAGACGAACAAGCATTTCTGTGACTTTTCGAGACTCTAAAATTATCCGTGGATTTGTATCTCTTCTTGTAGCATTACCTTGAAAATGAACAAGGTTTGGATTTGAGGCATCACGAAATCTAATTGGTTGTCCTTCATAACGCAAGCAATCAGCGTAGTACATTAAACCTTTCCCAAAAAGCTTATAGCCGCCATAATTATCCCCTGTAAATCCTATATTAGCATACACAATTTGATACATCATTCCGATGCTCTTAATATCTTTTCGAGAAAATATTGCTATCCAATTTTTTGTGTCATCTTCGGCAAATATATTATCAAGCACATAAGACTTAACCGCTTTTTTTGCAATTTCTTGCGCCATTAAATATTTTGGTGAATAATCTTCTGGATAAATAAAGAGTATATATTGATCACTTATAGAAAACAGATGATTGATGAACTGCATAATGTTAGGATGTGGTGTTCGATTCTGATGCGCTCTTGATGCTTTAGCAGCATGATCTACTGCTTTACAATGTTCAGTAAACGAAGGCCATAAAAACATTTCACAACCCAAATTTATGAACTCGTCTCGAAATTCGGACACCTCTCTCGTGTACTTATCAAACGATGGATGTGATAAAAAATCATCTATTTTCACATATATTCCCCTTTCTTCACTATCGATATAGCGTTATTTCAAAAGTTAGAGGACTTAGACTTTTTCAAAAGAATATCCTTCTCCCCTTCCTTTTTGATGTATCCATGTCTCCTTGTAACCAAATTTCTTAAGTATTTTAACAATGTAAACGTAGAGTGTATCTGCATCATCTTTGTCAATTCCGTAATTGGTAGAAAACCACTCAATTGTCTCTTCATCAAAACAACAAAATTCTCTTTGACTGATAAAGAGAATAAAATCATTAGCTATTTGTTCTATATAAGGGAACAGAAAGTCTACTCCGCTCTCGCTTATTTCATATTTACCTTTCTCTTCATCCAATTCTGCATATCCGCAAGCAATAAAATCTGTTATCAATGCATCTTTAATGGGTATTTCTTTCCAGAATCCATGTAACGGTGTAAAGAAATCAATAATCAGTTGAATCGCTTCTGTTTGTGTAATATTCATATCTTCTCTCCTTTTACTGTTATTTGGCTCTTATCCGAAATGTTATTGTTTTGATCTATAAGACATATCTACACTATGTGCTCGCGACCATACTTTTGCTGCTTCCGTTTGCGTCCAATCAATATTTGCTTCGGATATAATTCTCTCATACTCAACTTTGCTTTTCTCCTCCTCGAGTGTCATTTCTCTGCGAATAGAAAAAAGTTTCAACGAATTCAATTGAATTCTTGCGTACTCAACTTTCATTTCTTCGGGAGTAAGATTATATTTCCCTTGATCAACCCATTGTTGCGCATTATATGCACCGTGATTATTGACATCGTCATGATATAATGTACTATTTTCAATGATGATTTTTCCTTTTTCATCTCTATGAGGGTTGGGATATGCTTCCGTTACGGATTTAGGTATATAATATCTACCTTGTTTAGCATATCTTAAGCGTTGTTCAGCAGAGACTCCGTTCATCAAATCCCGATGCATCAGTTCTTTATTTGCCCAATTCTCGGCTGGAATAGAGGGTTCACATTTTTCTTTTATACCGCCAAATAGCATATATAGTATTGCAAAAATTCCACCACGTCTCATATTTGCCTCCTCCTTTTAACACTCCACCGCGACCTTAATCACTCCGTCCCGTTTGTTTTCAAAGAGGTCATAGGCTTCGGCAATCCGGGAGAGCGGGAAGGTATGGGTGATGAGGGGCTCGATATTGAGCTTGCCTTGGGCGATGAGGGCGAGGGTGGTTTCACAATCGCAGCCGTCCACACCGCCGGTTTTGAAGGTGAGGTTCTTGCCGTACATATCCGGCAGAGGGAGAGTTTGTGGCTTGTCGTAGATGGCCACCACCGTGACGATGGCGTTGGGACGGGCGCACTGCCAGGCAAGTTCGAAGGTATTCATACCACCGACTTCGTCGGTGCCGGCACCCGCCACCTCCAGCACCACGTCTGCCCCGCCGTGTTCGCTGTTTGCGCGGACGAAGGCAAGGCACTCCTCGGGGGTGACCGTGAGCACGTGGGGGTAGTGTTCGTTTACAAACTTGATGCGGCTTTCATCCTTCTCGCAGACGATAATGCGCTTTGGATTCTTCAGCATCACGCAAAGAAGGGTACAGATGCCTGTGGGGCCTGCGCCGATGATGAGGACGGTGTCCTCCTCCGTGATCTCGGAGATCTTCGCCGCCCAATAGCCTGTGGCAAGAACGTCCCCCACCAGCAATGCTTGGCGGTCGGTAACGGTATCCGGAATCTTATTCAGCCCTCGATCCGCAAAGGGAACGCGGACGTACTCCGCCTGGCCGCCGTCGATACGGCACCCCAGCGCCCAGCCTCCGTTTTTGTCGGTACAGTTGTTCACGTAGCCCTTTTTGCAGAAGAAACACTCCCCGCAGAAGGTCTCCACGTTCACCGTGACTCTGTCCCCCGGCTTTACGTGGGTAATGGCAGAGCCTACCTCTTCCACGATGCCCACCATCTCATGACCGACCGTGATGCCCTCCACCGCTTTTGGGACACTGCCGTGCTTGATGTGCAGATCGCTGGAACAGATGCTGGCAAGAGTCACCTTAACGATGGCATCCCGTTCGTGTTGCAGAGTTGGCTTGGGCTTTTCCGCAAGTTCAAAGCTTCCTTTGGATACGTATGTGTAGGTCAGCATATTTTTCTCATTCTTCCCAGGGGATCACGCCCTGCAGGGCGATTTGGTCGGCGGCTTCCTGCAGAGCCTTGGCGTCTGCGGCGGGAAGACCGTAGGCGATGCCCAGCTCCGTAGCGGTTTTGCCGAACAGGGTGGCGTAGAAGGTACACACCGCCAGGTAGGCGCCGTGGGTATTGGTGTGGGCGTTGTCGTCTCCCCACAAATTATAGTTCAAATACTTGATAGCGTAGGCAAAGGCTCGGTTGACGTAGATGCAATGGGCGTCTTCCGCCTCTGCGGCGGGGGTAAAATGCTCGTCAAAAAGCTTGCACTGATCGAAATTCTTGTAGCCTGCCAGATCCTTGCCGTAGGGCGGGCGGACGTAGAAGCAGAACACCGCGCCGGAAGCGTGGACGGCATCCCCAAGCTTCTTGATGGCCTCCAGACTCTTTTCGGCGGCAGAGGAAGATGTCATGGAGTTGCCGTTTTCCTGAATGAACACGGCGTCGTAGCCCTTGGCGATCTCGGTAAGCACGGCGGGGTCTGCGGCGTGCTCCTCCAAGGTACGTCCTCCGGGAACGATCTGCTTCTGGGTGATGGTGATCCCCTTCTTTGCGCAAAGGGAGGCCAGGGTGGCAGGAATATCGTTGACGTAGGTAGCGCTGTTTCCGATAAACAGGAACTTATAGGAGGATTTTGCGGGCAGGAAGGTGGCGCCAAGCTCGGGAGCGGGGGCTTCCTCGTAGGGAAGCTCCTTGTCGGTGGCGATGCCATAGGCCATCACCTCCGCAACGAACATCCAACGGCTGATGTCGGCCACAATGCGGAACTCCAGATAGCGTGCAGTGATGGGATCGTTCAGCTCCAAAACGGAGGGGAGGCAGTTGACCTCCTCGGTATCCTCGTGGGTGGTAGTGCCCACCTCGTGCCAGTTCTCCCCGTCGTGGGAAGCGTATACCCAGACAAAGGCGGGTGCGGAAATGCCCACGCTCAAAAACGCCTTGGAACCCACGTAGACCTCGAACTTGTCCATGCAGTACAGACCGTTCAGATCCACTACGATGGAGGCGTAGCCGCGGTCGGAATAATCGTTGCTTACGTTGAAGCCTGCGAAGGCGGGGTCGGAATACTTGCCCTCCGACGCGGGAAGCTGACCGTCGGTGAACTTGGTATTGCCTTCATCGGGGTAGGAGGCAGAGCTGTCATCGGGATACAAGGCGGAGCGGGTATAGCTTTTGCCCAAAAGAATATTCTTATAGTCGGGGTTGTCGCGAATGTTTTCCATAGGTTCTTCTCCTGTGTCCTCGGAGGATTCCTCCGCGCTTTCTTCCTCTTTGGAAACGGCGGTACTGCTCTCCTCCGGGGAGGTGGCTTCACTTTCCAAAGATGGGGTTTGCTCCTCAATACCGCAGGAAGCCAGGGTCGGGAGCAGGAAAAGCACCGCCAAAAGCAAGGACAGGAGGGCTCTGATACGTTTGGTTTTCATACGAATCCATTCCTTTCGTTACGCATTTTCAGGGAGCAATTTTGCGATCCACTCCCCTTCCGAGAAGCCTACCAGGACAAAATCCTCTCCGATGAGGAGGGGGCGTTTCACCAGCATACCGTCGGTGGCAAGGAGGGAGAGCATTTCCGTGTTATCCATGGAGGGAAGCTTGTTTTTCAGTTCCAAGGAGCGGTACAAAAGCCCGCTGGTGTTGAAGAATTTCTTCAGAGGCAGGCCGCTTTGGCTGTGCCAGTCCGTAAGCTCCTGCAAGGTGGGTTTGTCTTCTTTGATGTCCCGCAAGGTATACGGAACTTTTTGCTCATCCAGCCACTTACGGGCCTTCACACAGGTGGAGCATTTGGGGTAGCAGAGGAAAGTCATAGTTATATCCTTTCAATCACACACTTCGATGTAAAAGCTTACGGGACGGAAACCGTCGTTGCAGGAGAGCATGGCGGACTTGGGATCCTTCATCCAGCCGTCGTAGAAGTTCTCCCCGCCGTGGGCAAGAGTCATGACGAAGGGGGACAGGGTCTCCCAGGCGCTGTCGCAGAAGCCTTTTGGCTTTTGCCAGCCGTCGCAGTAAAAGACTTGCCCTTCCTCCAGGTCACAGGCGTGGTCTATGGGGTTTTCGTATTTGGCGATGAGGTCGTCGTAGCGTGCCTTCCGCAGGACGGTGATCTTGATTCTTTTCATGGTTTTCATTCTCCTTCCACGGTGATCTTCCGCACCATGATGGATTTCGCCCGCTTGCCGTCGGGGGCGTTTTTGGTGAAATCGCTGTAAGCGATCATCGCGGTGTTGGGGCCTGTGACGGCGATGCCGGTGTTACAGCAGGTGTATTCATAGTATTTGGCGTAGAAATCCTCCTTGGGTACCTCCACCACGGGAACGATCTCCGACCATTCCCTTGCGGAAAGATCCTGCGACACACGGAGGTACACCCCCGGGCGTCCCGCGGCCATGAGGATCGTGCCGTCTTCCAGCATACGAGTGACGGGCATGACGCCGTAGTCGTAGAAACAGGTGGGCTTTTCCCAGGTCTTGCACCCGTCGTGAGAGCGGGTCTGCATCATGATGGGTGCGGGGTGATCCTCGTCTCCGATGACGAAGGGAGACAGGGAGCCCGATCGGAGGATGGCAAGGCAGGAGCCGTCCTTCAAAAATTCCAAGGAGCATTCCATAAAGCCCTCCACGTCAATGGCGGTGGGCGGGTTGAAAGACTCCTCGTAGAGGATGTGGCTGACGTATTCCCAGGTGTGCCCCATGTCCTTGGAGCAAAGCAAAGCGGTACAGCGGCGAAGGGACAGCAGGTTTCCCTTGTCGTCCACGGCGGGAGCATCCACGGGCATCCAAAGGTTACCCTCCGGATCCACCTTCATGGAAAGGCTTGGGTGAGGGAACACACGAATGAGAAAGCCATCGTAGTGAAGCACTGCGGGCATATTCTCCCAGAGCACGGGGCAGGTCTCCTCGATGACCTCCTCTGTGCCCGCCTTGATGCGGTAGGCCTTGAATTCCTTTGCCACACGGTCACCCAGGCAGGGCAGCAGCTCGTTTACCGTGTAGACGGACATCCCTGCGGTGAGCAGCTTCCGTCCCTCGGGCAGAGGGGGTAGCTGAGGCAGGGTCTCTTTCCGCAGTACGGAATACTCACGGAAGCAGAAGATGTCTCCGTTGGGCAGGCGGGTGCCTGCGCGGAGCCAGGTGTCCTGCGGATCTTCGCACTTTTCCCAATGTGCCCCGCCGTCTGCAGAGCTGTAAACGGGGTTCTTTTCTTCCTCCCCGAAGGTGAGCCAATTATCTCTGCGGGCGTTGAAGCGGACCAACAGTCTGCCGTCCTCTCCACATCGGATGGTGGGATCCTGGTAACCGCCGAACAGGATGGGCTCTTTGGTATCTTGGGCAACCATCACCGGGTCGCCGAGCTTGATGGTCTTCATGGTCAAATTCCTTTTTTGATCTTCTTGCTTTGATTATACCACCTCGGGAATCCTTTTGCAAGATGTTTTTTGAAGGCTGTGGAAAACGGTTGAATTTTTGCACCGGGTGTGGTATACTGAGGGAAAGCAAGGGGGAAGACGCAAAGATGAAAAGAAAATTCGATCTGTTCTTGGAAAACGCAGGGTTCTTGCAGAAAGCCTTTGCGGTCACGCCCCTGCTGTACGGCTCTTTGGGGCTGGCGGTTTTGACGGGGGAAGAACTCCGGCCCGAGGATATTGATATTCTGCTTCCGGAGAGGATGCTTTCGGAGGAGTGGCAGCCGTTCAAGACTGTTCTGGAAGCCAACGGTTATCTGCTTACCGACGAAAAGGAGCACACCTTCCAAAAGGACGGGGTGGCCTATTCCTACGCCTCTTTAGAGGAATTGGAGCACTTTGCGAGCATTCCCCTGCAGAAGATCAGTTTACGTGAGGAACGGGGTGTGAGGTTCTACCTCCTTTCCCCGGAGCAGTATTTAGCGGTCTACCGAAAGTCTTCCCTTGACGGCTACCGTGTGAACACCCGCGGTAAAAAGGACGGGGAGAAGATCGCATTGCTGGAGCATATGATACAACGGGAGCTTGCACGGCTTTCACGGATGTTTTTCAAAAAATACAACGTACATCGCTACCGCATGAAGAAGGTGCAGGAAATGGATGACCGCTCGGTGATCCAATATTGCCATTGGTTCTGCGAGGAGCAGAGCTTGGTGGAGGAGTTCATTGCCATACGGGAAAGAGAAGGCGACCTTTGAAACGCTTGACTGCATTTGAACAATTCGAATATTACGTCCATACGCTCAATAACCTGGGCTTGTTTTTGCGGGAATGCGACACCAATGAGATCGAATACCGTGTTTTCGAAGAGTTCGACACCGACTGTGTTTCCTTCCTCCACGAGAACACGCTGAACGCTTTGCTCCGTGCGGGGCTGATCACAAGCGAAATTTTTGAGCTGTCTTTGGAATTGGCGCAGAGATTCCGCCGTTTGGAAAACACGCCCTATTGGAATGCCCATTCGGTGCAAACTGAGGATGCTTGGGCGGAGCTCCTTGCTTTGGCGGATAAGATCAAGGCGATGTTGAACGTTGAGCAATGAATCTCTGCGGAGGATACAAAAACATGAACAATAAAGAGATCGCGTTGTTTCTCTACCAACAACAGGTCGACAGAGAAAAGCCTGTCGAGAACCCGGAGGGAGAATCTCTGGCGCTTTTGGAGTTGTTCCGAGAGATCAATGCACTTGGTTATGACTATCACTATATGGCAGATCTCAATCTGCGCAAAATAACGGACGCAGGTGTGATGCGCTTGCTTTGGAAGTATTTGCCCAGAATGGAGTCCATCTTCACCATAGAGACCTTCGTAAGAAAGATCGACCCCAAAAAGGTGCCCGAGGTTTTGGCGTATGCAATAGAAACGTTTCCCACCTTCTCCCCCACCACAAAAAAAGCCATGACAGGCTTCGATACTGCCATCAGCCGCGGAAAAAGAAGCGAAGAATATTTCGCCCGGATCTCCAAGCTGTTGGAGGACGGGGATTCCTACGCGACCCTGTTGGAAACCCGAAAGACGCTGGGAAAGCATCGTCCCGATCTGTTGCGGAAGCACACGGAAAGATATCGTAAAGGGGTGCTTTTACCCTTGACCTTGCGGGATTGTTTGTTCTTCCCGGATGAGGAAACCACCGATTTTTTGAAATGGTGCACCGAGATCACGGAGGACGAGCTTACCGCCGTGGCAGGGTATTTTGATTACAAAAACAACGGGTATCGCTACCCGATATCCGTTACGATTTTTGAAGAATGGCAACGGCTTTGCACCACGGAAAACGTGCAAAAGGAAGCCAAAGCAATTTTGCGAAAGCGTGAGAAAAGAATGCTGAGGGATCTATGATCATCAAAGTCCGGTCATTACAAAGCGAAAAGCTGTACAACGGCAGACTTCTGACCTTTGAAGAGCTGCATCATACCGCAACGGAGCTGTTTCGGGAGTCCGATACCGCAAGCTTTATGGATGCTTTTTGCAGAAAACACGGGTTTCGGGATCTGCCCTATACCGAAGGATATGCAGATTATATCATCGACCTTTCGGAAAAGGCTGTCTACGTGACGGCTCACACCTTTCCCAAGTGTTTTGGCAGCGCAAAGGTTCTGTTTTTCACGGAGCACGGCTCCTTTGCGTCTGCGGGAGATACCCGAAAGGTGTGCTACCTTGCCGTCTGCGTTTATGAAGGGGATCGGGATTTCTTTCTCTTGCACATCGACGAGCAATTGAAGGTGGTAGCCGACGAATGCTTTGAAAGTATGGAAGCCTGCCAAAAGCGCATGGACAGGTATCCCGTGAAATGGCGGAAGCACAAGGAGTGATGACCCATGACAAAAGAAAGTTTTTTACAAATCATCCAATCCACCTGCGTATATCCCGAAGGATACACGCCGCCGTTTCTCCATTGGTATCCTCTTTCAAAGCTCAAAGAAGAGATTCCCGCCGTTGCTTTTGATCTGGATCGGATTTATGATGACAGAAGGATCCGAAAGCTGAAAAGCGTTTTGAAGACTATGGACATTAACGAAGTGACGGTCGTACAGAATCAAAACTGCAGTTCAAAGCCGAAACAGGTCGATCTGCTGACAATGCTCACCGAGAAAGACGAGGAAGGGTACAACTTCCCTTGGTACGTGGAGAGTTATTATTTTGACCAAACAAAGGAATGGCTGATCTACGTTTCCCACGAGGGAACCATCACCTTTGCCGGGAAAAAGCTGGCAAGAACCGCCATGGAGCTCCTTCCCGGGAAGTATCATCGAAGCAATACGGGTATACATGAAAACTGAAGCTTTCAAAAAACGAAAAGTGAATACGGGGAAGCTGTTGGAGTACGGGTTTGTGCTTGACGCGGGGGTATACGTTTACAAGGCGCCTTTGGTTGGCGGGCAGATGGAGCTGACGGTGGAGGTCTCCCCCGACGGAAAGGTTGCTGCCAAGGTGGAAGACACCGCCTTCGGAGAGGAATACGTGTTGCATCTGGTGCCCCATGCGGAGGGTGCCTTCGTGGGGCAGGTACGGACGGAGTATAGTGACATTCTGGACGATATTGCAAAGAAGTGCTTCGATCTGCATATTTTTCGGGAAGAACAGGCCCGTGCGTTGATCCGCCACGTGGAGGTGACCTACGGAGATAAGCTGGAATTTCTTTGGGAAAAGCTTCCCATGGCGGCCGTCTGGCGGCGGAAGGACAACCGCAAGTGGTACGCCACGGTGATGACCTTGAAGGCAAGTAAAATTCTGCCGGAAGGGGACGGGATGATCGAGGTGATGGATCTGCGGATCAAGCCCGAGAAGGTGGATCCCACGGTGGATGGAAAGCGGTTCTTCCCCGGGTACCACATGAACAAGCGGCATTGGTACACCGTGATATTGGACGGCTCCGTTCCCACGGAGGAGCTGTTCTTGCGTATTGCGGAAAGCTACCGTTTGGCGAAGAAATGAGGAAAGCCGCGGGGGTCACTTCCCTGCGGCTTGTTGTTTTTCCATCCTGCGCCAATTGTAAAACCCGTAGAGGTCGTTTGCCAAAAACATGACGAAGCATACGGTGACGGAAAGATATGCGACATTTTCCAAGGTTGCCAACACCCACAGAAGGATCAACACCAAATCGTTTGCGGCGTAGGCCAAGGCGTAGTAGGGGGAACGGCGGAAGGTGAGATACACGGCGATAAAGCTTGTGGAAACGGACAGGGTGCCGGGGGCAAGGTTTGCGGTGTTGAAATAAGCGAGGATCAGGTAGAACACAAAGGTCACGACTGCGGTGAGAAGGAGCATCCACACCACTTCCCTGCCTGTGAGACGATTCACCTTCACCTGTGCGCGGTTGCCCTTGTAGGGATTTTTCATCCATGCGATCAGAGCGAAGAGTGCCATGGGGGCGGTCATGCCCACATAGGTGATCATTTCGCCGTAATAAGCAAAGCCCCATGAGATGACGCCGTAGAGGAGACTGAAAAAGATCATGAGAAGCTGTCCCAGCGGGTTGCCCTTGGCGGTGAAGATCAGTGCG
Organism: Eubacteriales bacterium; assembly: GCA_045589515.1. Classification (GTDB taxonomy): domain Bacteria; phylum Bacillota; class Clostridia; order Oscillospirales; family CAG-382; genus Coliplasma. The sequence goes on from JAZNPH010000068.1 coordinate 38,485, forward strand.
GCGGCGCCCAGCAGAGAGGCGGCCAAGGTGAGATAGTTTTCTCTGTCAAACAGTAAAAAGAACAACAAGATCAGTCCCGTGGACAAGCCCCAAAGGAGTATCTCCCCTTTGGTGAAGTACGTAAGCAGTTTTTTCATCGCAAGCCTCCAAAAAAAGAAACATCCGTACTGCGTATCTTCTAAGACCTAACGATACGCAAACGAATGCTTGGCATTTCCTACCCGGTGGCAGTTGTATTCATTGAGGGAAGTATAGCATATTTCCCGGGGAAATGCAAGAGGAAAACAAAAAACATCAAGCGAAAAAGAAAATTTTCTGCTATCATGAAAGCAGAAAGGACGGTGCTTTCCATGAACCAATGGCACAGACATATTCAGACCATCTCCCGCGAGGTGGATGATTGTATTCGGGAAAAGAAGGACGAAAGGGTCACCCTGGTGACCTTGGCGGACAAGCTGGGATATTCCCCTGCCTACGTTTCCAGAAAATTTCGGCAGGTCTCGGGGATGACCTTGCGGGCATATCTGCAGGGCAGGCGGCTCGCCTTCGCTCTCAAGGAACTGAGAGACTCTGAGAGGGGCATTTTGGAGATCGCATTGGACTACGGCTTCTCTTCCCACGAAGCGTTTACACGGGCTTTCAAGGATTCCTACGGCGTGACCCCCAGTGAGTATCGGGAGCATCCCGCCCCCGTGGTTCTTCGCACAGTGATCAGTCCCTTGGACTGTTACCTTTTGGAAAACGGCGGCTGGGGGGACGGAGAGGCAAACGAAGTGAAGACCTACTTCGTCACCATTCCCGCCCACAAGTTTTTGCATATCCGCAACTACGAAAGCATCGGCTATTGGGATTTTTGGCAGAAGCAGGCGTTGATCCCCGGGCAAGACTGCGAGACGGTGTGCGGGCTTTTGGACAGCATTGGAAACAAGCTGGACGATCTGGGCGGCGCGGGGTCGGACAGCGGAAGCGGTCAGATCATGGCCTTTCTCAACACCCCTGCGGGAAGGATCTGCTCCTGGGGGATCCCCTTAGCGGAGTGCTACGGGGTGCGGTTGCCCTGTGACTACCGCGGAGAGGTGCCGAAGGGAATGCTGTTGACAGACGTGCCCGAGGGAGAATACCTGGTCTTTGAACACGGCCCCTTTGATTACGAGACCCAAAACAGTGCGGTAGAGGCAAAGATCGAAAAAGCCATGGCGGAATTTGATTACCCCGCCAGCGGGTACGAATTGGATCTGACGGAGGGCAGGCTGTTTTACTTCTTCCACGACACGGAGCGCTACTGGAAGTATATCCGCCCTGTGAAAAAAAGCAGATGAACGAAAACCGATGAGGGAAAGACGCCTTCATCGGTTTTCATTTGTGAGGAACGGTGCAAGGGGCGTTGCCCCTTGACCCCATTCAAGGGACTTTTGAAAAAGTCCCTTGAAAAACCTCAAAACTTTTCAATCTTCTTTAGCAGCACCGCCACGCTGCTCGTAAAAATACATACCATATTCCTTGTAGTCCGCAGGGATATCATAGATAGTCTTTCCGGTTTTTTCCGAAACGTACATTTTGCAAGTCCCGGGATGCTCCCGATCAAAGGTATCCCAAGCTGTCAGTAAAGCCTCTGTATGCGGGATATCAAAATCCGAGAACATCGCCCGGAAGGCCTCCGGGTTCGACCCATACATGGTCAGCAGGTTATACCTGCCGAAAAGGATCTCCTCACCGTTTTCATGATCACCGAAGCCAAAGGTGTTCAGCCCGTCCTTTATCAAAAATGAACCCAGAGCCTCCAGACATTGTGCAGCTTGCTCTGCATTCAGTCCGTCAATAAAATAAACGTCGTCCCCAAGATCGTGATGGATCTCTTGGCCTACCTCTCCCTCGGGAGCCTTGGTGGGGATCTCAAGAACAAAGAAAAGGGGATCCTTTGCGTGCTCCAGAACGAAGCGCATCATTAGCCCCAATACCTTGGAGGTGTTGACGTTGGCGTAGATGGCATTCTCCTTGATCTCGTACCCTTCGAAAAGCTTTTCCGGAAAAGGTACTTGGCAGCATTGCTTCATTTCTAACATTTTTGAATCCTCCTTCTGTTTCCTAAAAGCAGTATATCATGGTTCTGTGGGAAATGCAAGAGCTTCATGGAAACAGAATGATCCGACTTCCCTTCTTCATGGCGTAATCAAGGGCAAGCTTGGTGCCGCTTTTTCGAGTGGCGGGTGAATGGGTTTCGCTGTAATAAACGATACAAAAGCGGCTTCTGTCGATCAAATTCCTGTTCCGTTCCACGTAGGCGGCTTTCCCTGCGTTCCGCAACTTCTCGGGATAATAGGTATCCTCGTAGGAGCGCAGGAGGTAGGCTTTGTATTCCTCGGTGATCTCGGGATATTCCGCACGGACGTAGATCCGCTTCAGATGGGGGTATTTTTCTTTTAAGGCGGTGACAAGCTCTAAGCAAAGGCTGTCGAAACGGCTTTTACTGCCGAACAGAAAGGTATCCACTCCTTCTGCAGTGATCAGGTTCTCTATGGCGGAGGTGAGGCTTCTTTTTAAGTCCTCGGTTTCGTCAATGGTTCTGTGTCCGAAGAAGCAGGCGGTGTATTCTTGCATAGTCACTTCTCCAAAGTAAATGATTTTTTACTCATTATACACTATATTTCACTTAAAGTAAATATATCCGCAGTCACGGTTTATAATATTTTGTCCTATTTTTCTGTAAAATATCAGTATCAAGAATGAGGGGCAAAGATATGAAAACTGAATTTCCGGATAAGTATATTACACTCGGCTTGAAGATTGCATATTACAGAAGGAAAGCGGGCTATACGCAAGAATATTTCGCAGAGCTTATAGGCAAGAGCGTTAGCTTCGTAGGTCAGGTTGAAGGCACCGGTACTGTGCGCGGGGTGTCTTTGGAAACCTTATTTAAGATTGCGCAGGTGTTGAAGATCTCTCCTTCTAAGTTGCTGGAAGAGGATTGAACAATAGGATAACGAAACCGCTCTGTTTTTTTACAGAGCGGTTTTTTGTAGCAAGAAGTGAATTGTTTGTTTTGGCTTTGGATCAACCCCCTCAGTCGGCTGACGCCGACAGCTCCCCCTTCCAGGGGCAGCCTTTGGTGCGTAGATTGAATTGTTTTCATCCATAATAGAAAACACCTCAAAAATATTTTAGATATACTATATATCCATCCGCAACATTATAGCACATAATAACTCTAAAATAAATATATAATATGTTTATTTTGAGGTGATTTTATGGCTATCAAGAGTGTTTCTATCAGAATTGAAGAGGAAATGCTGAACAAGTTGTCTTATATCGCGGACTATGAAGGCAGAAGCGTCAACAGCCAAGTGCTTGTTTTGATCAGACAAAGCATCAAAGCATTCGAAGATGCTAACGGCCCGATTGATGGGGATATCACCCCTTCCGCCAACGTAAAACCCACTCGTAAATGATTGAAACCGCTCTGTTTTTGCAGAGCGGTTTTTTATTCTCCCGAAAACGACAGTTTTCGGCATTGCTTTTCGGGGTTTTAAGGGGTGCTTTTTCAAAAAGCATCCCTTAACGTCCCCCTATCGCCTTTTTCTCCCCTCTTGCATTTTGGGAACTGCTGTGATAAAATGAATTGAAAACGCATTTCGGAGGGCTTGTATGTCATACTGCAACTGGGCGAAGGGAAACGGGCTTATGGAGGAATACCACGACAAGGAGTGGGGTGTGCCTCTGTGGGAGGACGGGAAGCAGTTTGAATTCTTGATGCTGGAGGCGTTGCAGTGCGGCCTTTCCTGGATGTTGATGTTAAAGAAGCGGGAGATCTTTCGAGAATGCTTCGACGGCTTCGACTACCGCAAGGTGGCAAGGTACACCGAGGAGGACGTGGAGCGGATCCTGAACAACCCGGGGATGTTGCGTTCGGCGCCCAAGATCAAGGCCGTAATCGGTAACGCAAGGTGCTTTGAACAGATCGTGGAGGAATACGGCAGCTTTTGTAAGTATCTGTGGCGCTATACAGGAGGGAAAACGGTGCTGTACCAAGGCCACGAGGACGGGTATATCCCCGTGAGCAACCGTCTTTCAGAAACCATTGCAAAGGACTTGAAAAAGCGGGGCTTTAAGTATCTTGGAAGCATTACGGTGTATTCCCATCTCCAGGCCTGCGGGATGATCAACGACCACGGCAAGAACTGCCCCTGCTATAAAGAGATCAACCACCGCTTCCCCACTGTCTGCCTGCCTCCCGACGGAGAGCAGGGCGTGATGCATTTTGAATAAGGCTTTTCGGATAGAAAAACCGCCATCACCTTTTGAGTGATGGCGGTCTTTTTTAGGTTTGCTTGTAAGTCGCTGTTACTTATTTCGCAAGAAGGAGCTTCTTCAAAATAGCGTAGTCAGCAGCGGTGATTCTGCCGTCGTTGTTGATGTCTGCACGAGACAGCTGATCAGCGGTCAGGACAGCATCGCCAAGAACGTGCTTCTTCAACATCATGTAGTCGACTGCGTTGATCTTGCCGTCGCCATTGATGTCGCCTACTACCTTGCCGGTAGCGGGGATCACCAGGTTCTTACGGTTGGTCAGGTATCTGCCGGCTGCGTCGGAGAAGACTGCGTCGCACTCGGGGCAGTACCAGTATTCCTGCATACCGTCTTCAGTAGCGGTAGCTGCAACACCGGGAACGTAAACCAGCTCGTTGAGAGCGGGGATGGTCAGGTTCTTAACGTTGGTCAGGTAGATACCTGCAGCGTCGGTGAACACTGCACCGCACTCTACGCAGTAGTAGTACTCTGCGCAACCGGTCTGGTGGCAGTTGGGCTCAACTGCGGGAACGTAGGTCAGAGCGTTTGCAGGAATGGTCAGGTTCTTACGGTTGGTCAGCTGAGTAGCAGCAGCGTCTGCAAAGACAGCGTCGCACTCGGGGCAGTACCAGTACTCATAAGAGCCGTTCTGGTGGCAACCAACCTCTACTGCAGGTACGTATACCAGCTCGCAGGTGGGCAGGGTTACCAGGTTCTTACGGTTGGTCAGGATGATGCCTGCTGCATCTGCAAATACTGCATCGCAGGTCTCGCAATACCAGTACTCGGCACAGCCGTACTGATGGCAAGTAGCATCAACTGCGGGAACGTAGGTAAGAGCGTTTGCGGGGATGGTCAGGTTCTTACGGTTGGTCAGCTGAGTAGCAGCAGCGTCTGCGAAGACAGCGTCGCACTCGGGGCAGTACCAGTACTCATAAG
>JAZNPH010000069.1:0-42148 GCA_045589515.1 Eubacteriales bacterium
CACCCATCCCCCGCAAAAAGGACGGCGAAAACCATCTTCACCCCTTCCCTCTGCGTGGTTCACGGCAAAATATTCAACTCCACCCCCCCGCGGGTTTGTAGGGGTCGACGTCCACGGCGACCCATTTGCGTTGGAATACGCGGTGGCTCTGCACGGCCTTTTTGCGTGGAATTTAGGCGGGCGATTCATGAATCGCCCCTACGAACACGAATGTAGAAAAATCAAAATACACACTCATCCCCCGCAAAAAGGACGGCGAAAAACCATCTTCGCCCATCCCCACAACGTAAAAAGGACCTCTAGAAAGAGGTCCTTTTTTGTTACGTTATTAGCCCAGCTTGGGGAGAGAAGCGGCGGCAACGGACTGACCAACGCGGCGAGAGGACTCGTCGGGAATGTGCAGCTTGCACTTTGCGGCCAGCTCGGGGAACTCGGTGTCCAGAACTTCCTGTGCGCGAGCCAGGAGGATCTCACCGCCCTTACCGGAGGTAACACGGCCCATGATGAGGACGTGCTTCATTTCGTAGAACTCAGCGTAGTAGCCGATGGCGTAGCCGAAGTAGCAGCCGATGGTGTCGTAGATCTTAGCGGCACGCTCGTCGCCTTCTGCCATGAGGCCCTGAACAACCTTCAGCTTCTCAGCGGGGGTCATGTTGGGATCCAGCTCGATGCCTGCGGCGGGAGCCAGCTTGATAACGCCGTCCTGAGAGAAGTACTTAACACCGCAGCCGTAGTCGCCGGACCACTCGTCAACCATTGCGTTCTCGCAGAAGTCAACGGGAACGAAAGCGAGCTCGTTGAGCCAGCCGGTGATGTTGCCGTCGGGATCTACGTAGCCGCCTGCCTCGGAGGTGCCCATTGCAACGCCGAGAACGGAATCGTCGTTCAGATCCATTGCGCCTGCCAGAGCGGTAACGTCGCCGTCGTTAGCAACCTCGATGGGAATTTCCTTGCCCAGCTCTTCGCCCAGCTTCTTAGCGGCATCCAGATACATGGTCTTCACGTACTTCTGGAAGTCATCGGGAGAGACCTTCAGGAACAGTGAAGCAACCATGATCTTGATGTCGATGTAAACGCCTGCGGAGGAAACGCCGATGGCATCCACGCGGGGCATATGGGAGGCGGCAGTCTTCATTGCGGTGTAGATGCCGTCGAAGTGATACATAGGATCGGAGTTGACCTTGGGCAGCCAAACGACTTCCTCGGAGTAAACGGATTCACCGTTGACAACTGCGGAAACCTTACGGTCGGATCCGCCTGCGTCAAAGCCGATACGGCAACCGTCCAGATGTCTGCCGATGGGAGCTGCGGTGGAAACGTCCTTGGGTGCATCCTCCAGAGAAACGGAGATCACCTCGAACTTGCTCTCGTAAACGTTCTCCATAAAGTGGAGGTCGAAATCACGGTAGCCGCCGTCAACATAAGCTTCCTTGATACGCTGAGCAACCACCTCAGAGCCTGCGATGATGATCTTGAAGCCGCCTGCTACCCAGAGCATGGACTTCACGATACGCTCAACGAAGCGGTAGTTTTCCTCGTCGTGGCCGGTGCCATCGGGGAAAATACGGGTACGGTAGGTGGTAACGGCGCCTTTGTTACGCTCAACGCCGATCACGATGTCCTGGCCGTTTTCCTTGGTCAGCTCGCGCATCTCGCGAACCTTCAGGGACATGGGGGCAAACTGGGGATCCAATACTGCTTTGATCTTAAGCTCCATAACGAACGGTACCTCCGATGATGGTTTTTTCTACGTTAAATTCACAGTCGGTGATGATGATGTCGGCATCCTTGCCAACCTCAAGAGAACCCTTCTTGTTGCCGATGCCGATGGCGTTGGCGGGGTTCAGAGATGCGCAGTTCACGCACTCGTACAGGGGGATATCGCTGTTGGTGTAAACGTTCCAAACGCCCTTGTTCAGCGCCAAGATAGAGCCTGCGATGGTTCCGTCGGGGAGACGGCACTCGATGCCCTTGGAAACGAACTTCTGACCGCCCAGGGTGTATTCGCCCTCAGGCAGACCGCCTGCGGGGAGGCAGTCGGTGATGAAGCAGAGCTTATCGCCCTTCAGCTTGTATACCATGTTGTAAAGAGCGGGGTTTACGTGGAAGGTATCCACGATCAGCTCTACGGTAACGTCGGAATTCAGAGCCGCACCGACCACGCCGGGGTTACGGTGAGCCAAGGGGCTCATGGCGTTGAACAGGTGGGTTGCATGGCGAACGCCCACGTTGGTGGAAGCCATTGCGGTCTCGTAATCTGCGTCGGTATGACCCATGGAAACAACCACGTCGGTCTCCTTGCGCATCTTGGTGATCTCCTTGAAATTCTCGTCCATTTCGGGCGCCAGGGAGATAATGCGGATCACGTCTGCGTATTCCTTTACGAACTCAGCGCTGGGAACCAGGATGTACTCGGGGTTCTGCGCGCCCTTCTTCTTGGTGTTGATGAAGGGACCTTCTGCGTGTACGCCCAGAATGGTGGTGCCGTTCCAGGTCTTGCTTTCTTCCATCAAAGAGCGGCAGGTCTCCAAAGCCTTGATGATGACATCCATGCTTACCGTCATGGTGGTGGGCAGGAAGCCGGTAACGCCGTTCTTCACGATGCCCTCGCAGATGGTCTTCATGCTCTCCACGCTGCCGTCGCAAACGTCCTTGCCCAGGTAGCCGTGGATGTGCAGGTCGATGAGGCCGGGAGCAACGTACTTGCCTGCGGCGTCGATGATCTCCGCATCGGCGGGAACCTTGTCTGCGTCTACGATGCCTTCAATGACGTCGGTATACAGCAGAGCCTTGCCCTCAACGATACGGTCCTTGAGAATCAATTTCCCATTAACGATCGCTTTCATTTGTCTCTCCTATTTTTGTAAATTAATCTTGCAAAGCATACTTTTCTTACTTTACTCCATTATACAGGCTTCTGCCTTGAAAATCAAGGGTTTTCGGGAACTTTTTGCAAAAAAGAGAGCTGAATTTCTCAGCTCTCTCGGGATGTATGAAGTTATTCTGCGGCTTCGGGAAGCTCGCCGGTTTCAAAGAAAGCCACGGTCTCGTTCATGGCGATCTCGAAGCGGTTACGAACCTTTTCCACGTAGCTGACAACGTCGCCGCCTGCCCACATGATGTTGTTGTAGTACTGGATGCAGTCGTCCCAGTTGAAGGCAACGGAGATATCCACCAGACGGTTGGAGAAGATGATCTCCAAGATCTCGGGAGAATCGTCGTCATCGGGGAATCTCTTGTTCTTCAGGGTACGCTCGTAGTACTCGGGGGTCACCATGGTCTCGCCCAGGTAAGCCATTGCCTCCAGACCGAAGGTAACGAAATCGGTGTCCTCACAGCCTTCTCTGATGGAAATGCAGGTGAAGGAGTAGGGATCAACGGTGGTTGCGTAGCTTTCCTGCTCAACGCTGTACTTGGGCATGGGCAGGATACCGTAACGGATATTCGCCTCACGCATGGTAACGGTGTTAACGGCGGAGATGGTGTTCATCATGAACAGAGCTCTGCCATCGTAGAACTGGTCTACAACGATGTTTGCGTTGGGATCGTTCCAGGCATAGTAGTCTTCACGGACTGCGGTGACCTGCTTATCGGACATGATCTCGTGAACCAGCTCGAAGGCCTTCAGGTTGTACTCTCTGTCGATGGCCAACTCGGGGAGGCCCTTGTCGTTCTTCACAACCTGGGGAGCGTCTGCGCCCATAACCAGCTTATAGGTGTCGAACATAACGCAAACCAAGCCCCAAACATCCTTGCCGGTGACTTCCATAGTACCGTTGTCGGTGTCGTGGGCTACCTCGACGGCCATTTCGTACATTTTATCCAGGGTCCAGGTACCTTCCTTTACCATCTCGGAGGGGTTATCCAGACCGTAGTCGTCCACCAGGCCCTTGTTGTAGAACATACACATAGTGAACTCGTCATCCAGCAGGATGATGTCGCCGGTGGCGAAGAACAGCTTGCCGGCAATGGTCATGTCGTCCTGAGTAGCCTTATCCCACCAGGTCTCGTTCAGGCTCAGGTTGGAATTTTCGATGGCGTTCAGATCCATCAGAATGCCCTTTGCGGCAAAGGGAGCCATGTTGGTAATGCCGCCTGTGATCACGTCGTAATTTGCGGTACCGGTCACAAAGTCCTGCTCAACGCGTTCGGGGAACTCGTTCCAGGTCTCCACGAACTCAGCCTCTACGGTGAAGCCGTAGGTCTGCTCCAGAATAGCGAAGCGGTTGATGCAGGCATCGTTAACGGGCTCGGAGTTGACCTCGGAAGCGCCGAAGGGCTCTTTTGCAAAAGCAACACCCTCCTTATCCTGCGCCAGAACGCGGAGAACCTTGCCCTCGTGATCCTTGGTGTCATCCAGGGTGGGAACCAAAGCCTCAACCTGGGAAATCTCGCCGCCTGCGGTGGAGCTTTCCGTGCCCACAGGCCCCTCTTCTTGACAGGAAGCCATCAAAAAGCAGGTAGCCAGCATCAGAACTGCCAGGAGAAGAGTGAATAATCTTTTCATAACAGATGATATCCTTTCTTTCAACGTATAGTTGATTTAAGTATACACCCACCGCGCAAAAAAATCAACCTCTTTTTCAAATCTTTTTTGCCTTTTTGAAACACCCCCACTCCTTTTGGGGTTTATCTGCGACAAAAAAGACGGGGCAAGCTCTGCCCCGTCTCCCGGTATTGGGTTTATTGTCCGATCTTGTATCTTCCCAAAACGTGCATTTTCAGCAACGCATAATCCTTGGCGTTCACCTTACCGTTGCCGTCGATGTCTGCCGCCTTCTGCTGTGTCTCGGTCAAGACGATGTCCTGCAGGACGTACTTCTTGGCCAGCATATAGTCGGAAGCACTGATCTTGCCGTTGCCGTCGATGTCCCCGATCTTGACGGAGGGGGCATCTCCCCAATGCACTTGGGCGGTACAGTCGCGGAGCCAATCCTCTGCCCAGCCTGCGGGACGTTCGGCGGCTTCGCAATAAATATCCGTCAGAGAATTGCACAGCCCGAACACGGCGCCCTGAAGCTCTTCAACGGAAGCGGAGATCCGAACGCTCTTCAGATTCTCGCACTCACCGAAGGCACCGTAGCCCACGGTCTTCAAAGAGCCGGGAAGAACCAGCTCCTCCAAAGCGGCACTGCTGAAGGCCATGTTCCCGATGGAAGCGACTCCCTCGGGGATCTTGACGGAAACCAAGCTGTCGCAATGGGCAAAGGCGAGCTCTCCCACCTGCTCCAGCCCGGAAGAAAGCTCCACCTCCCGCAACGACTCGCACATGAGGAACGCTTCGCTTTCCACCCTTTTCACGCTTTCGGGCAGCTTGACCGACTCCAGATAACGGCAATTGCCGAAGGCATCGCTGCCGATAGTCTGCAGCCCCTCGGAGAAGACGATCTCCTTCAGATCGCACTGAGAGAAGGCGGAATCCCCGATCTCGGTGATGCAGGAAGGCACCGTAAAGGTCTCGAAGGACAGGTTGCGGAATGCGTGGGCGCCGATGGAGGTAACGCTGCCGTCCTCGGGGATCACGCTGGCGTTACAGCCCATCACCACGGTCTTGTTCCCGTCGATGATGCAGTTGTTTACGGAGGTGTACAACGGATGTCCCTCCGCCACGGTAAGCTCCTTCAGCTCGTTGCACCCGACGAACGCCACCATTCCGATCTTGGTCAGGGACGCGGGGATCCGAAGGCTTTCCAATCCGGACCAACGGAACGCCCCCAGCCCTACGGAAGCCAGCCCTTCCGGCAGCTCCGCCTCGGAAACGGCGCAGGATTCAAAGGCCTGATTTCCGATCTTGGTAACGGTGGAGGGAATGTTCACCCGGGTCAGCCTTTCGCACTCCATAAAAACGCCGTCGCCGATGACCAGCAGTCCCTCGGGTAGGACAACGCTTTCCAAATTCTTCCAATAATGACTCTTGTTGAAGAGATACTGCCCCAATTCCACCACAGGCTTCCCGCCCAAGGTCTCGGGGATCACCACGTTGGGTGCTTGCGCTGTGGTGGCAATAATCCTTACGCCGCCCTCCGTGTCTTCGTAGGTAAAATCACCCTCCACGGTCTTTGCCGATGCGCCCCCTGCGGGGAAACAGCAAAAGGCGGTTATCACGGCAAGCATCAAAGCGATTACTCTTTCGGTTGGGAATTTCTTCATAACTGTTTCTCCTTTTCTGTTTTCTGCTTCAGTATAGCATATGTTTGGGGTCTGTGCGGGTTTTAGGAATCAAATGCCCCGTTTAGGGACGATCTTCACCCGGGAAGGCAAGGGAAGCCCGCAAAGGACCTCTTCCCTTCCCGTCTCACATCCGACCGTATATTCATTATAGCAAGGGAGTTCCCCCTTGTCAACGCTTGTAAACAAAGCTTTACAAGTGTAAAGAAATACCGCGCCCGCTCCCCAACAGGCAAATGCTGCGGCAGGCGGAAACGTCCCGCCTTTCTTTTTCTCCCTTGCACTTCATATTTTAACACAAATATTTACTAAAGTCAAGAGTAAAGATGTTTACTATGTTAAAATTTCTCCAAGAATAGGTGATACACTGAAAGGAGACTTTTTATGGCAATTACCTCACCCTACGTGAAGCGAATGCGGGATCTGCGGGAGGATCACGATCTGACCCAACAGCAGGTGGCTGATATCTTGGGCACCTCACAGACCATGTACGCCCGCTACGAGCGAGGCGCCAACGAGCTTCCCATTCGGCATTTGGTGACCCTTTGCAGATTTTACGGTGTTTCGGCGGATTATTTCCTTGATTTACCGTAAAAAGTATGCTATAATGCACCCGAAAAGACATTTTACTTTCAGGAGGCTTTCTTTATGGCGATCAACCGCGATTGGTGGAAAAACCGCATTGCGTATCAAGTATATCCCCGCTCCTTCTGCGACGGCAACGGCGACGGTACCGGCGATCTGAAGGGCATCACCTCCAAGCTGGATTATCTGAAGGATCTGGGAGTTGGAGTTGTTTGGCTCTCCCCCGTGTACCGTTCCCCCATGGACGACGGCGGGTACGATATTTCCGACTACTGTGACATCGACCCTCTGTTCGGCAACATGGCAGACATGGACGAACTGTTGGCAGAGGCGAAAAAGAGAGATATCCGGATCTTAATGGATCTGGTGATCAACCACTGCTCCGACGAGCATCCCTGGTTCCAAAAGGCGCTCCGTGAGCCGGACAGCGAGGAAGCCGGCTATTTCTGGTTCCGTGAGTCCGCAGGAGGCCCTCCCAACAACTGGCGCTCCATGTTCGGCGGCTCTGCCTGGGAAAACGTGGGCGGAGACCGTTACTATATGCATTTGTTCTCCAAGAAACAGCCGGATCTCAACTGGGAAAACCCCAAGCTCCGCCAGAAGCTGGTGGGAACCATCCGTTTCTGGCTGGATAAGGGCTTGGGCGGCTTCCGCATCGACGCCATCACCCACATCAAGAAGATGGAGGGTCTCCCCTCCGGCCCTGCGGACGGTCCCGACGGCATGGTGGGCTGCTTTGACTACACCCGCTGTATCGATGGCATCGGCGACTTTTTGACCGAGCTGAGAGAAGCCACCTTCGACTTGTACGAATGTATGACCGTTGCCGAGGCGGCGGGGGTCCCCAACGAGCAGCTGGTGGATTACATCGGGCCCAAGGGCTACTTCTCCACCATGTTCGATTTCTCCTATTCCGAGCCTTACAGCTACGGCCACGGCTGGCACACCTGCAAGGGGCCGGGAGAGTGGGATTTCCGCACTTGGAGAAACGCCTTGTACGCTTCCCAGCTGTTCACCCAGAAGATCGGCTACGGCGCCGTGTTCCTGGAAAACCACGACTATCCCCGCGCCTGCCAGAAGTTCGTTCCCGAAAAGGATCACTCCCCCGCCGCACAGAAAATGCTGGGCAACCTGTTCTTCTTCCTGCGGGGCATTCCCTTTATTTATCAGGGGCAAGAGCTGGGCATGACCAACCCCGGTTTTACCTCCATTGACGTCATCGACGATATCTCCACCAAGAACCACTACCGCGTGGCTTTGGCGGACGGACTTACCCCCGAGGAGGCCATGCCTCTGGTGGCGCGGTACTCCCGCGACAACGCCCGCATCCCCTTCCCCTGGGACGACAGCGAAAACGGCGGCTTCGCCCCTGCGGGCGTGAAGCCCTGGCTCCCCGTTCACCCCGATTACAAAACGGTGAACGCCAAAGCGGAGATGGCAAACCCCACCGGCGTTTACGCCTTCTACAAGGAAATGATCCGCTTGCGTACCCAGTCGGAATATGCAAAAACCATTCTGGAGGGCAAGTTTGCTCCCATTCTCAAGCAGTACGATAAGCTGATCGCCTACACCCGAGAGGGCGAAAAGAAGCTGGCGGTGATCTGCTCCCTGTCCGACAAGACCCGCAAGATCAAATTGCCCTTCGGGGTGAAGAATCTGGTGCTGTCTTCCTTGGATACCTGCAAGTTGGAAGGCAATATCCTCACCCTGAAGCCCTACCAGTCCGTGACCCTGGAGATAGAAGCATGAGCTACGTGATCGATCAAGAATATTTTCAAAATTTCTTCTCCCACATCGTAAAGATCCCCAGCCCCACGGGATATTACAAAAAGCTGAATCCCGCCTTGGAGCAGTACGCCGCAGAGCTGGGGCTTGCGGTCACCTACGACAACAAGTCCACCGCCTACGTCCAAATTCCCGGAGAGGATCCCAAAAAGACCGTGCAGATCATCGCCCACGCAGACACCATCGGCTTTATGGTCCGTTCCATCGACGGGGACGGCACTCTGCGGGTGCGGAACGTTGGCGGGGTGAATTATCAATCCACGGAGGGGGAATCCGCCACGGTGATCACCCGTGACGGCAAACAGTATACAGGCCTCATCGCCTGTCAATCCCATTCCGTCCACGTGTTTGACGACGCACGCTCCTCCCCCAGAGACGAGAACACCATGATCGTCCTGCTGGACGAGAAGGTTTCTTCCGCCAAGGAGGTGCGGGAGCTGGGCATCCGCAACGGCGATTTCGTAGCGGTGCATCCCCGCTGTACCATCACGGAAAGCGGCTTTATCAAGTCCCGCTTCATCGACGACAAGGCCGCCGTGGCCTGCTGCTTCACCGCCTTGAAGTATTTGAAGGAGCAGGGCAAAAAGCCCAAGTACAACACCATCTTCTCCTTCCCTTACGGGGAAGAGATCGGGCTGGGCGGAAACTATATTCCCCCGGAGGTCTCGGAGGTCATCGCTTTGGATATCGGTCTCATCGGCCCGGGGCTGGAGGGGAACGAGTATTCCGTGAGCATCTGCCCCAAGGACGCCTCCGTGGTGTACGACTACGACCTCACCTCCCACCTGATCCACCTGGCGGAAAAGCACGGTTGTGACTACGCCGTGGATCTGTTCAAGCACTACGGCACCGATGCCGGGGTGGCGGTGAAATCCGGCAACAATATCCGCGCCGCCGTGTTCGGTATGGCCGTACATTGCAGCCACGGTATGGAGCGCACCCACATGGACGGCATTGAAAACACCGTAAAGCTCCTGCTGGCGTACCTGATCGAAGGATAACCCCCTCATCAACGCAAAAAACCGCCCGAAAAGGCGGTTTTTTCTCTCATTTTCTGTATATAGTATACCACAAAATCGCAAAAAAGTCAAGACTTGTAATTGAGAACTTTCCTGCTATAATGGGTTCCAGACGATGCACGAAAGGTTCTTCTATGTCAAACAAACTGCAAGCATTCCAAAAGAACGCCGCCGCTCTCACCAAGAGCAAGGACGCGGACAAGCTTCTGCTCTACAACGACGAATCCATCAAGCACGGGCTGGTGCTCACCAAGGAGCAAGCCATCCGCCTGCTGGAGACCAAGGACGAGGAGCTCCGATACAACGGCAGACTGGAGTTCGGGGAAGGTGTCATCGGCAAGCTGATCACCGCCTTCTGCGACTCGCCCTACATGAACAGGCAGAATTACAGCCAAAACTTAGAGCGGCTGGTGGAGATCTTCTACTACTACAAAAACGAGACCGACGGACAGCTTTCCGACGACGAATTGATCGACTACATGAAAACCTTTTTTAACGGCTCCTGCGAGGGCTCTTTGGAGCTGTTGGAATCCCGTGAGCTGGACAGCCTCGCCCGGGCATTGCGGAGAAAGTGAGGAACCCCATGGAATTACAAAAAAGAAGTCTCATCACCCCGGAGATGTTAGACGGCAAGGCCTTTGTGGAAAGCCTTTTAGAGGCGGGCTTGGAGACGGGGTTGCTTTCGGAAACGGAGCACGCCAAGCTTCAGTACAGCCTTTTGGAGCTGTTGGCCTCCCGTTTGGAGGCGCTGTACGGCAAGGAGACAAGCTCCGTCCCCGACGAAGTGGCGGGCGAGGTGTTTGAATCCCTGCTTTACACCCTGGGGGTGTTCTTGAAGACCGCACCGGATGGGGACGCCGCTCTGTCAATGCTAAGAGAAACAGACCCCGCCTTCCTTTACCAAAAGGGCTTGCGGAGACTGCAGATCCTCACCCGTGACGTGCGGGTATTGGCAGGAGAGGTGTTCGCCACCCGTATCCCCTGCCAAAACGGCTTTTATAACACCGCCGTGGGGAAGGAGCTGCCCGCCTTTCTCCGCACCTACCGCCCCCGCTCCCACGCCCACGAATACGGGGAGTTTGTTTACTACGCCACTGCGTTGCCCTGCAGAGATCTGGCGGGGGTGGAATACATCCGCCGATACGCCATTTCCCTGCTGTGGGAGAACCGTTTTTGCGGTCTTTTCCCCAAGGAAGAAGTGGCTTCCCTGCTGGATTCCCCTGCGGGAAGGACGGAGAATATCTTTTCCATCCTGTTCAGGCAAGCCTGCGGCAGGGTGCTGGCGGGGCTTTCTCCGGGCATCCTGACCTTGGCGGAGGAGGATTTGGAGACTATTTTGCTGTTGCATAAGGGCAAATCCGAAAGGGAGCTTTCCGCCCTTTTGCAGGCAGAACTGCGGTTGCCCGAGGGAAGTTACCTCGCCGCCTGTCTCCCCACCGTGGCAAAGGAGCTTGCTTCCGCCATAAAACGGGGCAGCTTTCGGAACGTGTTGAAGATAGAGGAATCGGGCGATTCGTGAATCGCCCCTACGGTCACGAAACGGGCAAGTTGGAAAATCAAATCTCGTCTCCCGCAAAGCACGCGGTGTGAACCGGATCATTCATCTCTTGCTCTCTGCGTGTTCGTAGGGGGCGACGTCCTCCGGCGCCCCGCATTGCGTTGGAATATACGGCGAATCCGCACGCCCTTTTTGCGTGGGACATGGTCTACTTTGATGTAAACGTTAACAAGCTGTTCCGGCCGAGGGGCAAGATACTCACAGGCAATTACGTTGCTGAATACAATGTCTTTGTTTTTCGCACCGTACGTGCCAGCCTCCCCGTAGCAGGGGGAGGTGGCTCGCTTCAGCGAGACGGAGGGGATTGTCCCAAACTCCAGCAAAAAAAGGCTGAGCAGGCACGCAACCTACTCAGCCTTTCGTTTCAGCCGATTATTTCTTTTTCTTGATCACAACCACGACCACAACACCAATGATCACAACGACCACCACGGCGATGATCACGATGAGCATGGTGGAGTCGCCGCCATCCTCTGCAGGTGCCTCGGAAGAGGTTGCAGGGGTAGAGGTTGCGGGAGCTTCTACGGATTCTTCCTTGGACTCTTCGGGTTCAGAGGACTCGTCCTCGGAGGACTCCTCGGGCTCCTCGGAAGACTCTTCGGGCTCAGAGGACTCTTCCTCGGAAACCTCGGGCTCCTCGGGAACGTATGCGTCGAAGACCAGGGGATCCTCGCCGTCGTCCAGCTCAAGAGTGCCTTCGCCGAAGGTAACGAACAGGACGGACTTCTCGCCCTCCATCTCTACAACGATGTAGTCTGCCTCTGCCACGTAGGGATACTCCACGGTGGTCAGAGCGGTGCCCAGAATGCCGTTTGCTTCAAAGTCTTCTGCTTCGAAGGTCATCATCTTCATGACGCCGGAGGTGGAGAAGTCTACCACGGAGATCACGCCGTCCTCGGCTTCCAGACTCCACAGGCCTTCCAGCACCACGTCGGGAGCGGCCGCTTCCTCCTGGGTCATGGGAGGAACGTCGTCCCCGCCTGCGAACTGAGCAACACCCAGCTCGGTAAAGCCGCACCACTCGTAAACGTTGGTGTAATAATCCCAATAATCGTCAGCCGCATCCAGCTCCTTGAACTTGAAGGACAGGCGGACGTACTGAGAAGTCACTTCCTCGCCCAGGGGAACCACGATCTCTTCGGAGATGGGGTCTTTTTCGCCGGTGTAAATGGGCTGGTTGTCACGGAAGTAGAAGGAACCGTCCTCGCCAACGGGAACCCACAGCTCGCCGTCCTCGGAGGTCTCTACTACCACCTTATGCTCACCGGGAGCACAAACGCAGTCGAAGGCCATGTAGAACAGGGAGAGGTACACGGAATCGAAGGTGACCTCCTCGGCGTAGGTCAGCGCGAAGGAGAAGGTGGGGATGGCCTCGGCAGCCTGAATGGTCTGACCGTTCTTACGCTCGTATTCGGGCTTGATGAAGTCGTTGCACACCAGCACGATACCCTTGTCGGTATGGGTGGTGGGAGATGCGAGATGCTCGCCGTCGATCAGGCATTCCAGGGTGCCGCCGCCGCGGGGGAAGGCGGTAGCAGAGGTCTCGCCCACGTAGGAGAAGGCGATCTCGGCGGGAGTGAGCACGTCGTAGTCGGTGAACAGGCCTTCGTAGGTGAAATCTGCCAATGCGGTGACGGAAAGGGATGCCAGCATAGTCAACGCCAGCAGTAAAGCAAACAGCTTTTTCATAAAAACGTTCCTTTCTGAAATGAAATGCAAAGGGAGAGGGTTTGACCCTCCCCCTTTTTCAGCTTATAAGATTATTTCTTTTTCTTAACGATGAAGACAACCACAACTGCGATCACCACGACTGCGACAACTGCCACGATCACAATGATCATAGTGGAATCGCCGCCATCCTCAACGGGAGCGTCAGTGGAGGTAGCGGGGGTAGAGGTTGCGGGCTCGGAGGTAGCGGGAGCGGAGGTATCGGGCTCTTCGGAGGGCTCATCCTCGGGCTGGGAGGACTCTTCCTCGGGCTCGGAAGTCTCGGGTTCCTTGGGAACGTAGGGAGCCAGGTTCATGGGAACCTCGCCGTCGTCCAGGATCAGAGTCTCACCCTCGTAGGAAACGGTCAGGCGGCTGACAGTGCCATCCATATCCACGTCGATGTAGGAGGGGCCTGCGGTGTAAGCGTACTCCATAGTAAGCAGTGCAGTGCCTTCGATGCCGTTTGCCTCGAAGTCAGCTGCTTCGTAGGTGATCATCTTCATCACGTTTGCGGTGGAGAAGTCAACTACCATAACGCCGTCTTCTACCTCTGCGAACCAAACGCCGCTCATCTCAACGGGAGCGGGAGCCTCGTAGGGAGAGTAAACAACTGCGTTGATACCGGTGCCAAGGGTCAGATCGCCCTCTTCGTCGATGGTAGCGGACATCTTGTCGATGGAGCCGTCCTCGTAAGTAATGGTCACTCTGTTACCTACTACGGAGTAGGTAGCGGTGTACTCCTCGGTGACGGGAGCTTCGATGCCGTTTTCCAGATATGCTTCGGACTCGTAAACGGTAACGTCAACGGTCTTTACGCCTGCGTTGTTGACGAAGTTCATGATCTTCACTTCAACGCCGTCGTCGCCGATCCAGGTGCCTTCCACCTTGGTGGGCTCCATGTTGGCAATGTCGTCGCCCAGAACCTCGGGCTCTTCGCCGCCGGTCCACTTAGCAACGCCCAGCTCGGTAAAGCCGCACCACTCGTAGATGTTGGTGTGGTACTGCCAGTAGCCGCCCTCGGGAACGGGCATGAAGGTGTAGGTGTAACGTACGTAACGAGCGGTTACGTCCTCGCCCAGGTAAACGGCACATTCAACGATCTCTTTGTCGTCAACGCCGTCCACGAACTCGTCAACGTCGGCATTGAAATAGAAGATGCCCTCGCCGACGGGAACCCAGACGTTGCCGTCCTCGGAAACCTCAACGATGACCTGCTTGTCGCCGGGGATGGCGATACAGGACTTGATCTCGTGGTACAGGGTGAAGTACGCGGTGTCGAACTCAACCTCTGCGCCGAAATCCATTACGAAAGCGAAGTCGGGAACCAGCTCAAGGTCGGAATCGATACCGAAGCCCTGGTTCTGGAACAGAACGATACCGTTGGTAGCGAAGCCGGAAGCGTCGCGAACCAGCTCGCCGTCCTTCAGAGCGTCGATGGTGCAGCCTGCCTGAGGCGCCATCTTAACGTCCTTGCCGCCCTCTTTGGGAAGGCTGACAAACTCAATGGTGGTAGGAGAGGTCACGGTATACTCGGAGCCCTCCTGGGTAATGCTGAATGCAGAAACTGCCAGGGCAAGCGCGGAGAATGCCATCGTCATGGCAAGCAAAATTGCTAATGTTTTCTTCATGAAACATAGCCTCCTGTTTTATTGTGCCTTCTAAGGGCACGTTTCGGTTACCCACATTATACACGATTCGTCCTTTTGTTTCAAGTGACACTTTCGCACAAACTGCCATTACAATTTTGTGCAAATTGTAAAATTTCCTTAACATCTTGTATTTCGGAAAAATGCGTATATAATAAAGGTAGTGTTTTTGAAAGGCGGGGTGTCTCCCATGGAAATGTTGCAAAAAGCCGTTTTACGATCCGGCCGTACCGTGGCCTGTGCCGAATCCTGCACCGGCGGGCTGATTGCCAAGCTGTTGACCGATCTTCCCGGCTCCAGCAGTGTGTTCCGCGGGGGCTTTGTGACCTATTGCAACGACATGAAGGAAGCCCTTCTGGGGGTGAAGCGGGAGACCTTGGAGAAGCATTTTGCCGTCTCCGCCCAAACGGCAGAGGAGATGGCTCTGGGGGCTTTGGAAAGAACCGGGGCGGAGCTTGCCGTTTCCACCACCGGGGTGGCGGGTCCTTCCGGGGACGAATCCGGCAAGCCCGTGGGAACGGTGTATATCGCCATCGCCAAAAGAACTCCCGCGGGGATGGAAGCCAAAGCGGCGGAATACCACTTCCCCGGGGACAGAACCGCCGTACGGGAGCAGGCCGCAAGGGAAGCCTTGGCCCTTTTGGCAAAGGAATGTAGCTGTATTTGAAGAAAAGAACGAAATTTTTCCATCTTTTTTGCAAAAAAGGCTTGACAATTGGCGTTCTTCGTGATACAATAACTCCTGCTGTCGGGAATACCCGGCGGTGATATTGCGGAATTGTGTAACGGCAGCACGGCAGACTCTGACTCTGTTTGTGAGGGTTCAAATCCTTCTTCCGCAGCCAAACAAGGGCTATAAAAAAGATATAGCCGCGAAAAGCCTTGATTTTCCAAGGCTTTTTTGTTTTTATAGATGAAATTTTGGTTGGCGGTTTGAACGAACAAAAAAGATATTTTTCTCAGGTAAGACTCGTACTATCGCAAAAGATAAATTATATCATGAAATTTTCTGCAGAAATTGAAAGACAAGCAAAAGTATGGTATAATAAAAATAAGGATGGTGATATAAATGGAATTTGTACTTTCACTTCTTTTAAATTGTATAGGATATCTGTTTAAGCCAGCAATAAATTTATTTAGATCATTCACGGTCAAGGTCGATCTTATAGAATGTAGATTAGATAAACCTAGAATTCCAGATGGCGAAGGGGGCTTCAAAAATGGTTCTCGTATTCATTTTAGAATGGAAATCATAAACAAAAAGGATAAGAAATTTATCCTAAGTGAAATATACTGTAGAGCAATGTGCCAAGGAGAAATTCTGAAAGATAATATTTGTTGCTATAACAGAGGTGCGTGTAAAAAGATTGGTTTTCAATCCACATATGAAGAATTATCGACTATAGATATTTCGCCACAATGTAGTAAACATTATGATGTTATTCTAACTTCGGGGAATGATTTGAGTCATTGCGATAAACTTATTCTTTTTTACAAAAAAGGCGTTATGAAAAGGAAAATTACCGTGTGGAGAAAATAATGCTCTTTACATAATAAAGCAGAAATGGCATTTAAAATATGGAAAAATACGAATGTTTGGTGAAAACAAATCCAGAATTGCTTGACGAATGGCATCCAACAAAAAACGAGGAACTATTACCTAGCGAGATTACACAGAAATCTGGAAGAAAAGTTTGGTGGATGGGCAAGTGTGGTCACGAATGGCAAGCAAAGGTATGCAGTAGAACAAGTGGACATGGTTGTCCATATTGCTCTAATGTAAAGGTTCTTTCGGGTTATAATGACCTGGCAACTAAAAACCCCAACTTAGCAAAAGATTGGCATCCTAACAAAAATGGCGACTTGAAGCCTGATATGTTTGCATCTACCTCTAATAAAAAAGCATGGTGGCTTGGGGTTTGTGGTCACGAATGGCAAGCAACCATAAACAGCCGTCATTTCGGTAATGGTTGCCCTGTATGTGCCAATCAGCAAGTGCTAAGTGGATATAATGATTTGGCAACGAAGAATCCTAACTTGGCGAAAGAGTGGCATCAAACTAAAAACGGAGAAATTTCGCCTACAATGGTCTCTCCAAAATCTAGTAAAAGAATTTGGTGGATTTGCGAAAAAGGTCATGAATGGCAAGCTAGAGTTGCTGATAGAGCAAGTGGAAAAGGATGCCCATATTGTGCTAATGTTAAAGTTCTTCCAAAGTATAACGATTTGGAAACTAAAGAACCTAATATTGTTCATGAATGGCATCCAACTAAAAACGAAAACTTGAAGCCTGATATGATTACTGATGGTTCAAGAAAAGCTGTTTGGTGGTTATGTGAAAAAGGTCACGAATGGCAAGCTACCGTTACAGATAGAGTTCGAGGCCGCGGTTGTCCAATATGTGCTAATCAGCGTATCCTTTCTGGATACAACGATTTAGAAACACGGCATCCCTTAGTAGCAAGAGAATGGCATCCAACCAAAAATGGTGATTTAAAGCCTTATATGGTCATGCACAAATCTCGAAAAAAATTTTGGTGGCTTGGAAGTTGCGGACATGAATGGCAAGCGACAATAAAAGATAGAGTGGATGGCACTGGATGTCCAATTTGTAAAGGCAAACAAATATTACGTGGCGAAAACGATTTGGCAACGCTCTATCCAAATATAGCAAAGGAATGGCATCCAACAAAAAACGGCGAATTAACTCCCTATATGATTGCCCCAAAATCCGGTAAAAGAGTATGGTGGATGTGCGAAAAAGGTCATGAATGGCAAGCGTTGGTATCCGACAGAACAAACGGAATAGGGTGTCCGATCTGCAGTAAAGAAACTCATACATCTTTTCCGGAGCAAGTACTATTTTATTATATAAAACAATACTTTCCGGATGTTGTCAGCGGAAACAGAGAAAGAATAGGCTTAGAATTAGACATTTATATTCCTTCGATTAATATTGCTGTTGAATATGACGGTTACAACTGGCATAAGAACAACTTGAACGAGAGAAGAAAAAATCAATTATGCAAAGAAAATGATATATTTTTGATAAGAGTACGTGAGAATGGACTCGAATTGTTTGATGATTGTTGCTGTATAGTCAGAAAAGATCGAAAACACAACAGTAGTTTAAACCAAATTGTCAAAGAGCTTTTTTCATATATTGATAATACAATTGAAATTGATGTTGATGTAGATCGTGATGAAAGTAAAATATATGAATCATATATTTTAACCACTAAATCGAAAAGTCTTGAATCCACATATCCGCAAATTGCTCAAGAATGGCATCCTACAAAAAACGGGCAATTGAAACCTGATATGGTTACTTTCGGCTCAGGTAAAAGAGTGTGGTGGATTTGTGAAAAAGGTCACGAATGGCAAGCTGGTGTTAACTGGAGAGTACAAGGCAATGGTTGCCCAGTGTGTGCTAATCAACAAATACTCTCGGGGTATAATGATTTAGAAACAAAATATCCACTAGTCGCAAAAGAATGGCATCCAACTAAAAACGGTGAATTAAATCCCAATATGGTTGCACCTAAATCTAGCAAAAAGGCTTGGTGGATGTGTGAGAAAGGCCATGAATGGGAGGCTTCGATATCGAGCCGAACAGACGGCAGAAGATGTCCGATATGCGCTAACAAAAAAATCCTTCCTGGATACAATGATTTAGCAACCCAAAATCCGCAAATTGCTCAAGAATGGCATCCTACAAAAAATGCAGATTTAAAACCTAATATGATTGCACCAGGCTCAAATAAAAAGGTTTGGTGGATGTGCGAAGAAGGTCATGAATGGCAAGCCAAAGTGAATGATAGATCAAATGGAACTTCTTGCCCTATCTGTAAAAAGCGCAGGAAACAATAGTGTTTGATATAAAGATGCGTCGGGTAACAGTTGCAAGGGTTCAAATATCTAACACAAAAGCGCGAAAACATCTTTGTTATAGCCCTCTGACAAAAAATCCTCGGAGCAAGTCCGAGGATTTTTTTATCCATTGCAAAAGTTCTTTATTCTATTTCCGCAATCACGCGGCAGGGCAGGCCTGTGATACCGGTAAAGGCCATGGGGTAGGTATGGACGGTGAAGACTTTTCCTTCCAGCGCGGAAAGGTTCACCAGGTTTTCCACCACGAAAACCCCTCTGTCGGCGCAGACCTGATCTGCGGGAATATGCTCCTTCCCTCTGCGGATACCGCCGAAGTCCAGCCCGATAATAGAGACCTGCTTTTCCAGAAGGGCGTCGATCAGCTCGTAGGACAGCATGGGTCCTTTAGAGAAATACCCGGTTGCACCGTAGGCCACCTTCTCCCCGTAGCCGGAACAGAAGGCAACGAAGGCCCCCGGCTCCACCTTGGAAAGGGCCACGTCACTGACGCCGATCTCCTCCCCCTCTACGTGGGAGACGTCAAAGAGGATCCCCCGTCTTTCGGTGTATTCCAAGGGAAACTCCTTGTCCATCACGTCGAAATGGGTGCCCAGATGTCCCTCCAGGGCGGGATCATTCAATTCCTTCGCCTCTTTCAGCATGGCGGGGGTGACAGGCAGAGTGAGATCCAACAGCATGGGAAGACCTCCGAAAAGCTTTCTTTCTCTCAGTATACCATATCCGAAAGAAAATGTAAAGCCATGAAAAAAGAAAATTGACAGACGGAACTTTTTGTGGTATACTACCTTCACAGCAAGTAAAAGGAAGGCAACGGCATGATGAAAAACTTTTCCGGACAAAAGCTCACCGCAAATTTCCTCCGCGGAAAGGAAGGCTTTGGGGGCATTCTGTCCTTTTTTGACGACCGCATGGAGTTTGAAGCTTTTTTTGCCGACCAACTCCCCGGGAAGCAGGTGATCTTCTATCGGGATATTGAATCCGTGAAGACCTCCCTTACCTGCGGGATCATCCCCAACGGGCTCACCGTGGCGGACGACGAGGGCAACGTGTATCCCTACGCCGTCTGGCACCGCAAGAAGATCGCGGCGTTTTTACGTGGAAAAGCAGGGCTGTAAGCCCTTTGACCGACGCTTTCGGGGCGTCGGTTTTTGTTTCCCCTCTTGCAATCCGCCGATAAATATGCTACAATTCACAAGAAAGAACATATCCCCCACGGAGGAACCCTATGAAACCCGTTTTTTGCACAGACGTTACCGATAACAAACACAGCACGTCCATCCACGGCGAGGAATTTATTTTCGCTGTCATTTCCGACGATGTCCGCCGCGAGGTCAACACCACCATGGAGGAGGCTGCCAAGCCCTTGAAGCAGGCGGAGCTTCCCCTTCCGCTGAGACTTCTGCGTTACGCAGGGCTTTGCTTTGCCATGGCCATGGGCGTGACCATGTTTGACGGCGGATTTCAAGTAGTACGGTTACTGTTTTGTCTTGCCGGGCTGGCCGTTTACATAGGGCTTTCCGTTTACACGGGCAAGCGCAAGAAAGCACTTGTGAAGAAGCTGGGCGCAGAGCCCCTGATGGACGCCATGGAGAAGGTGACCCGCAGAGTGATGGAGGAGCTGGAGATTCCCGAAAGCGCCGTCACCGCAGACGTGCTCTGCTTCCGCTACAAGGAAAAAGACGGCAAGCAAGAGGCTGTTCTCTCCGCAGGGGGCGTCAAATACGTAAACGTTGAGGTGTACTGCTACAAAAACGAAACCCATTTGTTCCTTGCGGACATGGAGCGGGTATACGCCATTCCTTTGCAGGGATTGCGCACCATCACCGCCGTTCACGGACCCATTACCCTGGCCCGCTGGAACAAACCCTACAGCCCCCGCGAGTACGGGGTAGAGCAGACTGCAAGAGGAACCATCCCCACCGACGTGCACTATATTCTGGAATTCACCGCCGGAAACGAGGACTACGGCATTTACTTCCCCGTTTACGAGCTGGAAACCGTCAAGCAGCTCACCGGGCTGACCGAAGGAGAATGATCACTTTGACAATCCCGATTTTCTGCACCGACAAAAAACGCTTGGATGAAAGCGACGCCATGGGCGGAAGAGAATTTCTTGCAAAAACCCTCTCTCCCCACTTGCGGAAAGACCTCCGCGATTGCGACCGGCAGATTGCAAAGGCGGCAAAAAAACTCGCCCTGCCCACCGGACTGCGATTGCTTCTCTGGTATTGCCTGGGCATGGGGCTCTCCATGCTGTACGCCGCGCTTTTGAGCGTCAAATTCGAAAGAGAGGATCTTTGGATCTTCGCGGCAGTGGGAGCCGCCTTCCTCGCGTCGGCGGGAGTGATCGCTTTTTGGGGCATCCGCCGAAAGAATAAAGCGTTGAACAGCCGAGAGCGGGAAGCTCTGGCCATTACTGCAGAGAAAGCAAGAAGAAACGCACAAAAGGAGCTGGGCGTTCCCACAACCGCCGAAACGGCAGAGGTGCTGACCTTCTTTTACAAGATCAAAAAGGGACGGGTTACCCCCGTCTACTGCGGCGGAGCGGTGTTCTCTCTCGTGGAGATCCGCCTTTGGCGGGACGGGCAAAACCTTTACGCCGCCGATCTTGAGCAGGTTTACGCCTTTCCCTTGGCTTCCCTGCGAAGGCTTACCGGGGTGGAGAAGACCATCTATATTGACCGTATCCCCCTGCACCGCCATTACGTGCTGGAGATTCGCCATCAAGGGCAGGACTACGGCATCTATTTTCCGTCTTATCATTTGGAAACGGTGAAAAAGCTCACCGGGTTATCCACAGGGAACACCCTGCAGCTGTAAATGTTTTGGAGGACTTGTTATGGAATCCTATCTGAACCATCTTTCCGACCCCACCGTGGTCAAGGCGGGGCGGCTGGACCCCTTTTCCGACCATCATTCCGACGCCCGTAAGCTTTGCCTGGACGGGGTTTGGAAGTTTGCTTACGCCGAAAACTTGGAGGACCGTCCCGCGGAGTTTTACCGGGAGGACTATTCCACCGAGGGGTGGGGGGAGATCAACGTCCCCGGGCATATCCAATTGCAGGGCTACGGCAAGCCCCAATACATCAACATCCCCTACCCCTGGGAAGGGGTGGAACAGCTTTTGCCCCCGGAGATCCCGAAAGAGTTCAACCCCGTGGGCTCTTACGTCACCTATTTCGACCTGCCTGCAGACTTCGCGGGGAAGACCCTGCGCCTCACCTTCCACGGTGTGGAGACCGCCTTCCATCTTTGGGTGAATGGGGCGCTTGTAGGCTACGCCGAGGACAGCTTTACCCCCTCCTCCTTTGACGTCACTCCCTATTTGCGGGAGAAGAACAACAAGCTTGCCGTGGAGGTCTACCGCTTCACCACCGCAAGCTGGCTGGAGGATCAGGATTTCTGGCGGTTCTCCGGCATTTTCCGCAGCGTGGAGCTGACCGCTCTGCCCAAGACCTTTTTGCGGGACGTGAAGGTGGTTGCGGACTACGATTACGAATCCGAAAAGGGCATCCTCACCGTGTCTCCGGAGTGGAGCGGCAAGCCCGAGGGCGTTACCTATACCCTCTCCGACAAGGAAGGAACCGTCCTGTACCAAAGCCCAACGCCCCCCGACGGCGTGGTTTTGGAAAACATCTCTCCCTGGAGCGCGGAATCCCCTACCCTGTACACCCTTGCGGTGAAAACGAAGGAGGAGACCTGTAACATCAAAGTGGGTTTCCGCCGCTTTGAACTGAAAAACGGGCTTATGTGCCTCAACGGCAAGCGCATCGTTTTCAAGGGTGTGAACCGCCACGAATTCTGCGTAGAGGGCGGCAGATGCGTTCCCGAAAAGGAGATGCTTTGGGACATCCTCTTTATGAAGCGGCACAACATCAACGCGGTGCGTACCAGCCACTATCCCAACAGCACCCGTTGGTACGAGCTTTGCGACGAATACGGTATTTATCTCATTGACGAGACCAACTTGGAGACCCACGGCTCCTGGAGCGATCCGGGAGGAAACAACCACATCGTTCCCGATTCCCACCCCTATTGGAAGGACGCCGTGCTGGACAGGGCGAATTCCATGTATCAGCGGGATAAAAACCACCCCTCCGTGCTGATCTGGTCCTGCGGAAACGAATCCCATTGCGGGGACGACATCGCCGCCATGGCGGAGTTCTTCCACAAGGTAGACCCCACCCGTCCCGTCCATTACGAAGGGGTGTTCGTCAGCCGCGCCTACGATTACATCACCGACATGGAAAGCCGTATGTACGCCAAGCCCCACGAGATCCGGGCGTATTTGGAGAAAAACACCGGCAAGCCCTATATCAGCTGTGAATATATGCACTCCATGGGCAACTCCCTGGGAGGCATGAAGCTTTACACCGACTTGGAGGAGGAGTTCCCCGCTTACCAGGGAGGCTTTATCTGGGATTACCTGGATCAGGCGCTTTATAACGAAAAGGGCGAGCTGGCCTACGGGGGAGATTTTGACGATCGGGGAAGCGATTACGGCTTCTGCACCAACGGCATCGTCTACGCAGACCGCACCCCCTCTCCCAAGGTACAGGAGGTGAAGGCCCTGTATGCCAACGTAAAGATGACCTTGCGGGACGGCGTCCTCACCGTGAAGAACCGCAACCTGTTCACCGACACCTCTTATCTCACCTTTGAGGTCTCTTTGGAAAAGGAAGGCGAGCTTCTTGCCTCCGAGACCTACGACCTTACCGTCCTCCCCGGGGAAAACAGCAGTCTACAGACCCACCTGCCCCTGCCCAAAGAGGGGGGCGAATATATCCTCACCGCCAGGGCGCTTTTGAAGGAAAGCACCCTTTGGGCGGAAAAAGGCTTTGAAATTTCCTTCTGCCAGGAGGTGTTCGCCGTGGCAGGAGAAGAAAAGCCCGTTACCCTCCCCCGCCCCAAGCTGATCTACGGCAACGCCATCTGCGGCGCGAAGGGAGAAAACTTCTTCCTGCAGTTTGACAAGCGGGAAGGAGGCGTTTCCTCCATGGTGTACGGCGGGAAGGAGTATATCACCCGTGCTCCCCGTATCAGCTTCTGGCGCGCCCCCACGGACAACGATAACGGCGCCGCAACCCCCATCAACTGCGCCGTCTGGAGCACCGCCAGCCGTTATCCCCGCCACCTGCCCCATCTGTTTACGGTGGAAGAAGGGGAAAATTTCTTCCGCTTCGGCTTCGCCTTCGAGACGGAAAAGTTTAACTATACCGTGAAGTATACCGTGTCCTTCGACGGCAACGTGAAGGTGACGGCAGAGTATCCCGGTGTAGCCGAATTGCCCGACCTGCCCGTGTTCGCCATGGATTTCAAGCTGAAGGAGGACATGGAGACCTTCACCTACTACGGCATGGGCCCCGGGGAAAATTACAGCGACCGCTGTGAAGGGGCACGGTTGGGGGTGTTCACCTCCAACGCCAAGGACAACCTTCCCGGCTATATGAACCCCCAGGAATGCGGCAACCGCACGGGGGTGAGATGGCTGGAGGTGGGAGGCAAGCTCCGCTTTGAGAAGGCGGATTCCCCCTTGGAAATCAGCGTTCTGCCCTACAACGCTTACGAATTGGAAAACGCCCGCCACATCCACGAGTTGCCCGACTCCCGCTATACCTGGGTGCGGGTAGCCGCCAAGCAGATGGGTGTGGGCGGTGACGATTCCTGGGGCGCACCCGTCCACAAGGAGTTCCGCATCCCCGCCTCGGAACCCTTGAAGCTGGAATTTGTGATCAAGCCCGTATAAGGCGCAAGCGCCAAAAAAACAGACGCAGGTTTTTCCTGCGTCTGTTGTCGTTTTGGGAACTTATCTCTTCTTCAGCACCAGCGCGATCACTACGGCAACCACCACGACCACCAAAGCGGCCACAGCGGCAATCCAGCCCATAGAAGACGCCTCGTCCACAGGCGCTTCGGACGCCTGAGGCTGGGAAACCACAGATTCCGCAACGGATTCAGCGGGGGCTTCCACGGATTCCTCCAAGGATTCCTCCTCGGATTCCTCGGCGGGATAACGGGTGGAAAGCTTGTAGGTCAAAAGCTCTTCCAGCATACCGGGGTGAGCAAAGGCATCGTTCCAGATGCCGTGACCCTTGCCGGGATATTCCACGTACTGCACCAGCTCGCCCCCTGCGTCACGGATGGCCTGCACGGTGTCGCGGGAACCGGAAACGGGAACTGCGTCGTCCGCATCCCCGTGGAACACGAAGAGGGGGGTGTCCTTCAAAGCCTCTGCCTGAGAGGGGTCACCGCCGCCGCAAACCAGCACGCCTGCGGCAAAGTAATCGTTGTGACGCATCATCAAGTCCCAGGCGCCGAAGCCGCCCATAGAAAGGCCGGAGGCGTAGATACGGTCGGCATCCACGTTGAATTCCTCCTGCAGAGTGTCCAGCAGCTCGACAACAGCCTTCAGCTCGTTGGATTCGGGGACTTTTTCAATGGAGTAAGCGCCGTTTGCCCAGGGGGTGTCCACCCACTGATTGCCTACAGGGCACTGGGGCGCCACGATGATGCATTCCGGCAGGGTGTCCGCCAGATACTGCACGCAGTGGAAGAGCTGAAGCTCGTTGTCGTTGCCTCTCTCCCCCGCGCCGTGCAGGAACACGATCATGGGGTAAGCCTTGTTTTCGTCATAGGCTTCGGGCAATACCAAGCGGTAGGGCAATTTGGTATCTCCGTTTTCAAACACACGCTTTTCCGTGGCCTTCACGTCCACCCCTGCGGAAACGGAAAGGGCGCAGAGGGAAAGCATCACGGCCGCCAAAAGCAAAGAAAGCATTCTTTTCATTGTCAAAAACTCCTTTTTGGGATTCTTTTTTTCAGTGTACCACATTTTCTTGCCTTTTGCAAGACGGTTTTGCAGACGGCGAAAAAAAGTTCAAAAAAATCGAAAAACCACTTGACAACAAGGATCTTTTATGCTATACTTGCTCTTGCCGCTGATGAAGCGAAACTTGCTGGTGTGGCTCAATGGCAGAGCAGCTGATTTGTAATCAGCAGGTTGGGGGTTCGACTCCCTTCACCAGCTCCAGAATATGGGAGAATTCCCGAGTGGCCAAAGGGGACAGACTGTAAATCTGCTGGCATCGCCTTCGGTGGTTCGAATCCACCTTCTCCCACCAAGAAAAAGCACTGCGAAAGCGGTGCTTTTTCAGTTTTATTCGCCTTGCGGCGAGACGTCATCCTTGAGCTCAGGTTTGCAAGCAAACCGTCGAAGTTTTGCGATCAACCCGCTTCATCCGTCATCCTGAGCGGAGTAGGCGTGGTGGAAGGCGGTTCCTTGAACAGCACTACAAAAAGCCTGCGGAGTCGAAGTTTCCGCAGTTGAGGCGTAGCCGAACAGCGGAAACCAAGGGGTGCTTGCACCCCGAAGGGATCTCCTACGAGTCTGATCTACCCCTACATGGGTAAATTTACATTCTTTGTGATAAAACAGTTCTTTGCCTTTGGCAGGGAACATCAGACTCTTATGAGATCCCGCCTGCGGCGCTTTTTGATGCTCAGCGCTACGCGCTTCGACTACAAAAAGTTCGACGCGTGCGGAAAAAGGTCTCCATTGTAGCCATAACAACTACATTCCGCACTTGCTCAGGATGACGGTTGGGGTTGGTATGCTCAGGATGACCAAGTCGGCACAATGCTTTTGATTTAAGCGTAGTTTTGCTATGCCGACGTCAAAAACGATTTACCGTTTTTTGTGAGAGGAACCTCATCCACCACCACGAGAGAGATCTGCGCGAACAGACACCGCGTTTTCCGTCTCGATGTGGTCCCCCGAAAGGAATCGACCGAAAGGAGATTTCTTTTCCCCATCAGGGGAAGGCGAGGCTTGCTTCGCAAGCGGGCAAAAGCTTTCTATATTCTCTCACCGGAACTTTGGCTGCAAGCGATTGAATGCTTTTGTGCGCCCCGCAAGGGGCTGACCTTCCCCTTTGGGGAAGGGGGACTATCGGCGGACGATCCCAAGCACGAAAAGGAGAGTTTTGGTAACCTCCGCCGATGGTGGATGAGGTTCCTATCACACAAAAAGGCACTTACGATCTCTCGCAAGCGGTTTTCTTTCCCCTTGACATCCCATCCCCTCTCATGGTATACTGTAAAAAACGCAAAGGAGACACGATCATGGGACTTTCTTTAACCTCGATCCACATATACGGCGATTCTGTTCCCGCCGATTGCGGTTTTAACTTCCGCAGTTTTTCCGAAAACTGGTTCACCTGTATAGATCCGCTCCCTTGCGAAGAAATGAAAAACACATACTCCGCGGCGCGAAAGCTTTCCAAAAAGACCTCTGCCACCGTGCTGTGGTTCTATTTGTTTGATAGTGATATGATCTGGATGACTTTTTTCAAGGACGGAAAGACCGCCGCCAGCTACACCAACGACGGCTATACCCCCGGCAAAAAGCTTTTCTCCATCCCCGCTCTGGTGGGCTATGAAGAGGGGAACAAAAGACGAATTTCCAACATTCTTGCTTGCCCGGACGTGCTTTTGAAGATAGAAATGCTGGAAGAATTTTTCGGTGTGGATCTGCTGTTTGAGCCCTACCTTTTGGGAACGGATCAAAACCTTTCCCGCACACGGGGAGATACCCTTTACAAGCAATATATCCAAGAAGAAAAGCCTCAATCTCACCGCAAACCGCTCATGGCACTGAAATGCATCGTAAAGTTCCCGGGAAAGCTTTACGACCACTATTTTGAAGGGCGCTGGCCATCCGAAAAGCACTACTTTTTGCTTCAGACAAAGCAGGAAGACGGCAGTACTCCCTATATTCCCGTCCGCTTCACAGGAACAGGGTTTGAGCCATGCGACCCGAACTATTTTGAAAACAGCGCCCCTCCCCGCTTCAACAACGATCCGCGCTTTCGGATAGCATTTTCTGCCGATAATGGCCGCGGCAAAGTCCATGTTGAATTTACCGACCAAGCCCCCGCCCTATTCCAAGGAAAGGCGTTCTCTCTCCCTGCGGGCTATTTCCCCGCTGACTTTTTGCCTACAGGCGAGTTTCTTCTCAGCGGCCACAACAGGCTGGCTGTGGTCAATTCCGAAAAAGCCGTTCTTGCCAATCCTACCTTCAAGGGGGAGCTTGTGGACATTTTGGATGGACACGTTGTCACCACTACGGGACACAGCTTTTACTACGGAGACGAGCCCGGCGCTATGATCTATATTTATCAATTGCAACCCAACGACTAAAGCCGATATATCAGTTTCCTGTAAAAAACGCAAAGGAGGTTCCCCATGGAGCTTTTGAACCTGATTTCCACCGTTATCTGCGATCTTGACCCCATGGGGCTGCTTGCAGGCGGGGCGCCGGAAGACGAATACGAGCCGGAGATCCGTGAGATCGGAGAACGGATCACCCCGGAGCTTTCCGCAGAGGAGATCGCTTTCCTGATGGCGGAGGTGTTCTCGCGGATGTTTTCCACGGAAGAACCGGCGAAAAAATACCTTACGGCGGCAAAGGGCGTCCGCGACGCGTTGCAGGGGAAGACCGTCTTCTACGAAACGTGGGAAAAAGGGGAGGTCACGATCATCCCCGCCGTTTTCTCCGCGCAGTTCGTGAAGGTGATGAAATACCTCCCGCTGTACCGAGAGGAGCTTCCCCGATTCCGCAAGGATCCCGCCCATATTTACGGCCTACCCTTCTACGACACCCCCGAGAAGGAATACCGCGGCACGGACCGCCGCTGGGGGCGAGAGCGTTGGAAGTTTTTCCTCAAAAAGGAGCAGAAGCAGATCGGCAAAGCTTACATCTATGAGTACCAAATGCCCGACAGACCTGTGCGGGACGAGAAGTTTGCCATGAGCTACCTGCATCTTCTCCACCACTCGGAGGATTTTGAGCTGATCTGGGTGCGGCTTACGGGGAGCCACGAGGAGATCCCCAAAGGGTATGAATTTTTCGGCTACGATATTTCCTACCCGCCGGATTTTGACGGCGGCTTCTCCATGATCTGCGATTGTATGTTCATCTGCCGCTGGCACGGTTGCGACCCGGAGGGGACGTTATTCGCCGACGATTTCGCCAAGCTGAACCAACACGGCTTGTTTGACCGCAAGGAGGACGCCCTGGCTTACCTTTACAAGTACACGGGAGCGGACTGGACAGAACGAGGTTGGTACGGCATTTTTGAAGTATACGGGAAAAATTGAACGCAAAAGGAGCGACTTTATGAAACGGCTTTCCCTTCTCTTTCTTCTGCTTTTCTGTGTTTGCACCCTCTCCGCCTGCGCCACGGTGCAGGTGAACGTGGAGCTTTCCGGGGAGCGGGAGGACATTGCTTCCATTGAGCTGTATTCCGTTCAAACCTTATATACCGAAGAGAACGTATCCGCCCTGCGGGAGGAGAACCAACCTGTTTCGTCCTTGGACGAGGCTTCCTACGACGCCTTTTTGGATCGGCTGGTCTCCCTGCCCTTTGAAGAGGAGCGGAGCTATCTGCCCATCCCCATGGACGGCGGCTGCAACGTGGAGGGCTACGTTATTTGCGTGGTCTATTCGGAAGGCCGCTACGACCTGATCGCCTCCGGAGGACAGCTTGCACACTGGCTTGGCAAGGACGGTTCCGGCAGATACAACTACGGGATCGCCAACTACACAGGACAAGAAAGCTGGGATTCCTTCGTAGAAGCCTTCTTCCCTGCAGAAGGATAACTCTTGCTATACCGTACTCAAAGGAGGGAACCTTATGGATCTTTTTCTTGACAAAAACGATCACGATACCGCTCTCCCCACCGATAAGGAAGCCGCCGCATTTCTGCGGGACAAACAATTGGGCTTTTCCAAAGGCGTGGCAGAGGTTCGGTATTCCGAGGACGGCATGACCCGCATCGTGGTTTTAGAGAGCGAGCACGGCTTTTTCACTGCGTGTCTTCAAGAGATCTTCTTTTTCGACGAGGACGAATTGAACTATTTCCCGGACAAATACCCCGCTTGGTGGCACACCGTAGCCGAAGGCTCCGGACTGTACGAAACCAAAGAGATCGCTCTTCGAGAGATCATGGCCCACCCGAAACACAAGGCTCGTTTTCTTGACAGCGAGCTTATTTGACTCACCAAACGCTCCTCTACGGGGCGTTTTTTTACGGAACCTCATCCGTCACTCGGCAAGCCGAGTGCCACCTTCCCCACGCTGTGGGGAAGGCGAGACACACCTGCGGTGTGCGCAAAATGATTTCAATCGTTCGTAGCCGAAGTTACGGTGAGACAATATAGAAAGCTTTTGTGCGCCCCGCAAGGGGCTGACCTTCCCCTTTGGGGAAGGGGAACCGTCGCGGGACGGTCAATGCAATCAATCGTGGATCTCGTCAACCTCCCGCATACGGTGGATGAGGTTCCTCTTTCCAAAAACGATTTATCGTTTTTGACGTCGGCGGTACGAGGCAATGAGCAGATGAAAGCCATGCGCCGACTTGGGATGAGGTTCCTATCACACAAAAAGGCACTTACGATCACTCGCAAGTGCCTTTTGTTTTATTCTTTGCAAAACCGTTTCTTCAAGGTCTCACAATCGGATGCATCCGTTTTGCCGTCGCCGTTGAGGTCTCCGCGGGCGGCTTGCTCCGGGGACAGGGGATCCTCCCCTTCCGCGTGGCGCTTCAGCACCAGGTAATCCACGGGATTCACGTTGCCGTCCCCGTTCACGTCCCCGGTAAGGTAGGGAGGCGCGTCGTGGAGCTTATCCGTATACTCGGCGATGAGATCCGCCACCTCTTCCCCGGTATGCTTGGCATCCCCGCCGTAGATGGCGGCAAGCTGTTCCTTGTAGTTCACGCGGTCCACAATGGCCAAGCCATGATCCACACCCGTGGTGCATTTGGTATTCCGTGCGTTGGAAACCCCAAGAACCGCCTTGATAAAGGCGTTGTACTCCTTGCAGTCGTCGCTGACCAACCCCACGATGAAGCAACCCGCAGAGCTGTAGGAGGTGGGGGTGATGCCGTCGGCGGGTGCGTTGCGGAACTGACTGCGGGCGTGGATGTTGATGGCGGTGGAGGAACTGGTATAGCTGTCCGTAGCGGTACATCTCACCGCCGCCGCTTTGCCGAAGTTGTCCTCCAAATGCAAGGCCGCGTAGCCTCCCCCGTGGTTGGTGGAGACGATGTTATACACCCCGTCCCGCACGGTGGGCACGGGAGTCCCCTCGTTGGTGGCGGGGTTGCGGGGGTTGTCTGGGAGGGTGGAGCATTTTTCCGATTCAAACACCACGGTCAGTCTGCCCTTTACCTCCTGTACCACGGCCACGTAGGCACCCATGCGGTAGGTATTGTAATCCCCGTAGGTGGGGTGGTTCACCATGTCGCTGCAGCCCTCAAAGAAGAACACCACGCTGTCCCCGTTTTTCAGATTCCGCGCCACACGGTAATTCTCTTTTTCGGAAAGGATGTGGTATTTCATCATCCGATTCACATAGGAGATCTTCGCCGGGTCGGACAAAATGGTGCATCTCACCCCGCCCAGATCCTCCTCGGTGTAATGTGCCGTCTCTGCGCTCACCCCTGCGGGAAGCACGGAAAACAACAGTCCCGCCGATAAAAACAAACCAAGCCATCTCTTTTTCATGTCAAAACCTCTACCCTTTTTTCTTAGTATACCCTCCGAAATGGAAAAAGTCAACAAAAATTCTCTTTTTTTCGAAAACCCCTTGCAAAAAGGAAAAAGATATAGTACAATAACGAAAATCGAATACACGGCGTATGACGCTTGCAGGAAAAGTCCAAAAAAGGGCTACCGAAGGAATAACACTCTCAGGTTCCGCAAAAAGGCGGAGAAGGACTGTAAGCCGACGTCACTTTGGAGAAGCTCATTGAATTGAGTGCCGAAGGTGCAAAGCAGACCTCTGCTAAATCTCTCAGGCAAAAGGACAAAGTCGTAACCTCATTTTTTAGGGGTGCCTTTTTGCGTAGTGTTTTATTGACGGTTTGCGGTTTGCAAGCCGTGTTTTTCTTTGTAAAAGAAAGGAAACGAACGTTATGGACGCATTTCTGCAAAAAGTCACCGAGATCAACGGCGTACTGAACAGCTTTATCTGGGGTGTTCCCGGGCTGGTGCTGTTGATCGGTACGGGTATTCTCCTCACCCTGCTGACCAAGGTCTTCCAGATCTCCCATGTGGGACATTGGTTCAAAAACACGGTGGGCACTCTGTTCAAGAAGGACGGCTCCACCAAAAAGCGGGACAAAAAAGCCATCTCCCAGTTCCAGGCTCTGTGTACCGCCCTTGCCGCTACGGTGGGCACGGGCAATATCGCAGGCGTTGCCGCCGCCATCGTGGTGGGCGGTCCCGGCGCGGTGTTCTGGATGTGGGTGGCCGCCTTCTTCGGGATGATGACCAACTACTCCGAGAACGTTTTGGGCATCTTCTTCCGCCGCCGCAACAAAAACGGGGAATGGTCGGGAGGTGCCATGTACTATCTGAAGGACGGTCTGGGCAAAAAGAAGGGCTTTAAGGCCATCGCCTCCGTTCTGGCGGTGCTGTTTGCCTGCTTTGCCATTCTGGCCTCCTTCGGTATCGGCAACATGGGTCAGGTGAACAAGATCACCCTGAACCTGCAATCCGCATTCTTTGGAAACACCGATCTCGGCACCCTTGGCGGTGTCCCCGTGCTGGGTCTGATCATCGGCGTGGCGCTTATGATCTTAGGCGGGCTGATCATCATCGGCGGTCTGCAGAGGATCGCTTCCTTTGCGGAGCGTGTGGTGCCCTTTATGGCCATCACCTACGTCATCGGCGCTCTTGCGGTGATGTTTATGAACATCGAGAACGTGGGCGCAATGTTTGCCTCCATCTTCCGCTTTGCCTTCACCACCCGTGCGGCCACCGGCGGCGTGGTGGGTACCGTGTTCCTGGCCATGACCCAAGGCTTCAAGCGAGGGGTGTTCTCCAACGAGGCAGGTCTTGGCTCCTCCGTGATGGTACACAGCTCCTCCGACGTAAAAGAGCCTGTTCGCCAGGGTATGTGGGGCATTTTTGAGGTGTTCTTTGATACCATGATCGTCTGCACCATGACCGCCATTGTGGTGCTGTCCTCCGGCTACATTGATCTGGCCACCGGCAATCCCACCGTGGCAAATCTGGACGACTCCACCCTTGTTTCCCGTGTGTTCGGGGATAGCTTCGGCGTGGTGGGAGAATGGTTCATTGCCATCGCCATGCTGCTGTTCGCCTTCACCACCGTGCTGGGCTGGTCTCAGTACGGCTCCAAGGCGGTGGAATATCTCTTTGGCACCAAGGGCGTGAAGATCTACAAGGTGATCTTCGTTGTGATGATCGTCTCCGGCGCCATCATGACCTCCTCTCTGGCATGGGATATTTCCGACACCTTCAACGGCTTTATGATGGTACCCAACCTCATCGGCGTGGTGGCCATGTGTCCTCTGGTGGTGAAGATCACCAAGAATTACGTGGACCGCAAGATCAAAAAGAAGGACGTCTCTCCCCTGCTTTCCTACGACCCCGAGATCCAAAAGGAAATGGAGCAAAAGGAAGAGGATTAAGAAAGAAGCTCTGCAAAGGCAATCCGGCTCTTGCAGGGCTTTTTGCGTGAGAGGGGCGGAGCGGGGGGTTGCGGGACGCCGTGGACGTCGTCCCCTACAAACACGAGCCAAGAAAAAAGATAAAGCACAGCGTTTTCTCCCGCAAGGAGGACGGTGAAAGATTCGTTTTGCACCCTTCTCCCTTGGGGAAGTCTGCCCAACAGTCTCGGCGCGCAGGCGGCATTTTTCTCTTGCAAAACGGAAGGATGTATGATATACTATAGGCAAAACAAGGAAAAGGAGTATTCCTTATGAAGCTCAACTACAAGCGCGTGATGCTGGTGGGCATGGCGTTCTTCCTGATCTCTGCCTTCTGGCAGGCCTACGATGCCATCGTTCCCCTGATCTTGACCAACCATTTCGGTATGCCTCAGACCGCCTCCGGCGCGGTGATGTCCTTGGACAACGTTCTGGCGGTGTTTATTCTCCCCATTTTCGGCGCCATCTCCGACAGAACCAACACCCGCTTCGGCAAGCGGACGCCCTTTATCTTCTTCGGCACCATCGCCGCGGTGATCTCCTTTGTATGCCTTACCTTCATTGATAATTACCAGCTGACAAAGGTTCTCTTCGGCAACCTCCCCAGTGGGCAGACGGCAGAAACCCTGCAAAAGCTGACCTGGGAGCTGACCCTTGGCAACATCTGGCCTCTGGTGGGCTTTATCGCCACCCTTTTGGTGGTGCTCATCGCCATGGCCACCTTCCGTTCCCCTGCGGTGGCCCTCATGCCCGACGTCACCGTGAAGCCTCTGCGCTCCAAGGCCAACGCCGTCATCAATCTGATGGGTACGGCAGGGGGTATCATCGTC
The DNA here is from genome assembly GCA_045589515.1 of Eubacteriales bacterium. Taxonomy (GTDB): domain Bacteria; phylum Bacillota; class Clostridia; order Oscillospirales; family CAG-382; genus Coliplasma. Next base: position 33,713 of record JAZNPH010000069.1, read on the forward strand.
CTGATTCTGGGTATGGTGTTTGCCACCTCCAAGAATAAATATATGTCCTACACCGGCTACGTGCTGGCGGTATGCGCCGTGATGCTGTTGGGCTTCGTTCTGTTCCTGCTCACTGTGAAAGAAAAGAAATGGGCTTCGGAAATGGAAGAGGACACGGTAAAATACGGCCTGGCGGAGCCTGCTTCTCCCGAAACGGCGGGGGAAAAGGAAAAGCTCTCCCCTGCACAGCTCCGTTCCCTGCTGTTGATCCTTGCCTCCGTGGCTTTGTGGTTCATCGGCTACAACTCCATCACCAGTAAGTATTCCGTATATGCCTCCAACGTGCTGGGCTTTGACTACAACTTCACCCTCATCGTGGCCCAGGCGGCGGCCATCGTTTCCTACATCCCCGTGGGTATTGTGTCCTCCAAGCTGGGGAGAAAGAAGACCATCCTGGCAGGCGTTCTCATGCTGGCAACAGCCTTTGCGGGAGGCACGCTGGTCTCCCCCGACACCCCTGCGGTGATCATGTACCCCGTGTTCGCCCTGGCGGGCATCGGCTGGGCCCCCAGCAACGTCAACTCCTTCCCCATGGTGGTAGAGCTGGCAAGCAAGGGAGACGTGGGCAAGTACACCGGCTATTACTACACCGCCTCCATGTCCGCACAGATCGTGGCACCCATTCTCTCCGGCGTGCTGTACGATGCCTTCGGTATGCGGTACACCTTCTTCCCCTTCGGCGCGTTGTTCGTGGTGTTCTCCTTTATCACCATGCTGCTTGTGAAGCACGGCGACTCCCGTCCCACGGAAAAGAAGTCCGCCCTGGAACAGCTTGGCGGCGGAGATGATTAAGTTATGATCGCATTGTATATTCTTTTGGGGGTGCTTTGCGCCCTCATCCTGCTGTATCTTCTCCTGTTCGTCCGTCCGAAAGGAAAAAAGCCGGAGGATGACCGTCTGCTTTGCGAATACGCCCACAGAGGGCTCCACGGAGAAAACGTTCCCGAAAACTCTCTGCAAGCCTTTGCCAAGGCGGTGGAAAAGGGCTTCGGCATCGAGCTGGACGTTCAGCTTTCCTCCGACGGGGTGGTGATGGTGTTCCACGACTATTCCCTTGCCCGCATGACGGGAAAAGAGGAAAAGCTGAAAAACCTCACCGCTGGGGAACTGCAAGCCCTCTCCCTGAACGGCACGGAGCAGAATATCCCCACCTTCTCGCAGGTTTTGGAGCTGGTAAACGGCAGAGTTCCCCTGCTGGTGGAACTGAAAGGAGAAGACTTGAATTCTGCCCTCTGCCCCAAGGTGGCAGAACTGCTTGCAAGCTACCAAGGGCCTTACTGCATAGAGTCCTTCAACCCCCTGCTGGTGAAGAACATGAAGAAATACCTGCCCGGGGTCTACTGCGGACAGCTTTACACCAACGTGTGCAGGGACAAGAAAAAATATTCCCCGCTGAATATGATCCTGTCCTCCATGGGCTTCAACTTCTTGGCAAGACCCAACTTCATCGCCTATAACTATAAGGACAGAAATGCTCTCCCCGTCAAGCTGGCTACCCGTTTTTACAAAGCCCCCCGCTTCGTCTGGACGGTGAGAACCAAAGAGGAGCTGGCGCTTTGCCGCGAAAACGGAGAATTTGCCATCTTTGAGAACCTGTAAACCGAAAGCCCTGCGAAAAAAGCGGGGCTTTTCTTGTCAGATGCGGGGGGCAAACGTTGTCTTCTATGAATGAAGACACTTTATTAGGAGGAATACGCCTATGGATGACCGTGGGATCATCACCCTTTACAATCGGCGTGACCAACGCGCCATCACCGAAACCTCTGCCAAATACGGCGGGTACTGTCTTTCCATCGCCCGCAACATTCTTTGGAATATGCAGGATTGCGAGGAATGCGTCAACGATACCTGGCTCCACGCATGGAACGCCATTCCCCCTGCACAGCCCAACTGTCTCAAGCTGTTTTTGGCAAAGATCACCCGCAATCTCTCCCTCAATCGCCGAAAAGAAAGCAACCGCCAAAAGCGAGGCGGCGGAGAATACCCCCTTGCCCTGGAGGAGGTGGGAGAATTCATCCCCGGGGGTGACTCTGTGGAGACCGCCATGGAGGAGCAGGCGTTTATGGAAGCCATTGCCGCCTTTCTCCGAAGGCTCCCCCAAAAGGAATGCGGCATTTTCATCCGCAGATACTTCCATATGGACACCACCGCCGCCATCGCCGACCACTTTTCCACCACTGAGGGGAACGTGCTGAAGATCCTCTCCCGCACCCGCAAAAAGCTAAAGGACTATTTAGAACAGGAGGGCTATACGGTATGAAAACAGAACGGTTTCTGGAGCTGATGAACGACCTGCCCGAGGAGCTTCTGCAAAAGGGAGAAACGCCCCGCAGAAAACGCTCCTTCCCGTGGCTTGCCGCGGCGGCGTGTATCACCCTCCTTGCGGGGGTGTGTCTGTTCCCCCTGTTCACCGCCTCCCCCACGGACGTTCCCCACGGGGAAAGCTTTGGGGAAAGCTCCTTGGACGAAAGCTCCGGGGATGTCTCTTACGAGCCCATCGTGATCCCCGTGGTACCCTTGGAGCCCTCCTCACCCCAAGCCCTCTCCGGGCAAAGCCTGCATTTTATACAAGGCTCTTCCGCAAACGGTTCCGGCGGGGCTTCCGCGCCGCCGAGCTTTGAGTTCTCGGTTTATGCCCAATGCGTAGCGAAGGCCAAGCTGACGGAGGTCCTTGAAGACCTTTATCAGCCGCTGGAGGTCTCCCCTTCCTATCGCCCCACCCAATACCGATTGCTGAAATTCGAAACCTTGGAAGTATATCGGGGAGAGGACGTACCCTCGGAATTTTACTATCGTATCCCCGCTTACTTGCAGGGAGAGTTCACCAAATACGATTGCTTCTTCCTGTCCATGTCTCAAGTGGGGCTTGCAGGCTACGCCACCGTCAACCTGACGGAGAGCGCGGTGGAGCAGTTGTGTCTGCCCTTGTTTGAGGCTTACATGGGCAAGCCCCAGCTGGGGGGGATCATCGCCTTCACCGACGGCGTTTTTGACGAAAGCCTGTGGCAGGACGAAAGCTGGATCTACGGCTATCAGTTCGGAGATCTTATGCTGGATGCGGAAGACCCCTATCTGGTGGTACACCGTGGCTACAGGGAAGAAGATACGGCGGCCGCCATTCGGGAGCAGATAGCAGACCTGTCTTACCCGCCCGAAAAGGTTTTATACCTTTCCGGTCTGCCGGAAGGAGAGGCAAAAGCACTGGCAGAGGATTTGCTCTCCATGGAAAACGGGGTATATGCCCATTGGACAAACGGTTCCTCCGCGGTCTTCACCCGATTTATCGACGGTTGCCAAACGGAGGAACGAATCGTCATCGATTTCGCCACGGGAGAGATCACCCCGTCGGAGGTCTCCTACACCCCGTCGGATCTGGAAAGCCTGCCAAACATCGCCCTTTACGCCGAAATGCTGGCAAAGTCCTACCGGGAACGGCTTCCCACTCCGCCCTTGGTGGATCCCGCAGGCAAGGAGCTGCACTCTTTGAGCGTCTACGCCTGGTACGCCAAGGCGGGAGACCAAGTCTACGGGGTCTGCAAGACCACTTGGGTGTATTACCAAGACGGAGAAGGATATGCTGCCTACAACTATTTCGACGAGACCTATCTTCTTTGCACCCCGGAAGAGAACCGCACCGTCACCAGAGAAGAGCTGATTGAGCTGTTGGGGATCCGCAACCTGCTGCGCTACCCCTTGGGAGAAGCCTACGAGATCCCCCTGGGTTGAAAAAACCTTTGCAAAACATTGACAGCCGCCTTTCCTTTTGGTATAATGTAGCCATCCAATGAAAATCACCGAAAGGAACTGATATTATGAGCTTTTTGCAAGGAAAAACCGCCATCATTACCGGGGCGGGCTACGCTGTGCTTTCCGACGGGAAGTGCGGCTCCATCGGTTACGGCATTGCCACCGCATACGCCAAGGAGGGGGCCAACCTGGTGATCACCGGGCGTAACGTTCCCAAGCTGGAAAAGGCAAAGGAAGAGCTGGAAAAGCTGTACGGCATCAAAGTTTTGGCATTACAGGCGGACATCTCCGCAGGCAGTGACAACGAGGCCACCGCAAAGATGGTGGCGGAAAAGGCTGTGGAAGCCTTCGGCCGTATCGACGTGCTGATCAACAACGCCCAGGCCTCCGCCTCCGGGGTGACCATCCAGGATCACACCACCGAGCAGTTTGATCTGGCTATGTATTCCGGGCTGTACGCTACCTTCTATTATATGAAGGCCTGCTACCCCTATCTGAAGGAGACTAAGGGAAGTATCATCAACTTCGCCTCCGGCGCGGGCCTGTTCGGCAACTACGGTCAATGCGCCTACGCCGCCGCCAAGGAGGGCATCCGCGGTCTTTCCAGAGTAGCCGCCACGGAATGGGCAAAGGACGGCATCAACACCAACGTGGTCTGCCCCCTGGCCTGGACGGCACAGCTGGAGAAGTTCCAAAACGCCTACCCCGAGGCCTTCAAGGCCAACGTGAAGATGCCTCCCGCAGGGCATTTCGGCGACCCCGAAACGGAAATCGGCAGAGTCTGCGTACAGCTTGCCAATCCCGACTTTAAGTACCTCAACGGCGAGACCCTCACCCTGGAGGGCGGCATGGGTCTCCGTCCCTAAGGAGAACCTTTATGGATTTCGAACTACATCGCGCCATCGCTTTTCGAAACCATTTGAAGGCACTTTACCTTCAGGCCAGGGGAAACCTGCTGATGATGCTGTGCTTCACCGCCGTGAACCTGTTGCTGTTGCTGTTTAACGCAGGAGTGATGTTCCTGTTTTCCGCCACGGTGCCCTATTTGGCATTGCTCTTCGGCATGGCGGACGATACGGGAATGATGATGATCCCCGGCGCCATTCTAGCGGTGGTGCTGGTGGCGGTATACCTGCTTTGCTGGATGTTTTCCAAGAACAATTCCCGCTGGTTGCTGGCGGGCTTGGTGCTGTTTGCCATCGATACAGGCTGTTTGGTCCTCTTCTGCATCCTGGCCAAGGATTTTACGGGGATTCCCGACGTTTTGTTCCACGCCCTGGTGCTGTATTACCTGTTCTCCGGTGTCCGCGCCGCCAAAAAGCTGGAAAGCCTTCCCCCGGAGGAGATCACCTACGTGAACGATTTCCGTCTGGAGGATGCCCCCGCGGGGGAAACCGTTCTCCCCACGCCCAAAGAACAACGCACCACGGATTGGGAATTCGACTTTTCCACCCTGCCTCATTGGGAGAATCGGTTGGAGATCCCCTATATCTACGATGCTTTTCTCCCCTTTGAGAAAGCGGACCTGCTGTTCTGCGTGACCTCCGTGGCAGAGGTCACCATGTTGAATTACAGAGGCTTCTTTTCCATTCTGGAAAACAAAGAGTCTCCCCGGGTGGTGTTCTCCCTCCAAAAAGGAATCGTGGGTCCCAACCTGTACCCCAGCGGGAAGGAAGGGTATCTCTGCTTCGAAGCCTACTGCCGCGGGAAGGGCTCCGTATCACTGTTATACAGCGTCCACCGCAAAGCCTTTGCGGTTTTGGAGCGGCCTTCCGGGTATCTTGCAAGAGCTCGGTTCTCCGAGGACGAGGAAACGGTCACCCTGGTGGAGGGCAATGGCTCCTCCATGCAGTTTGTGATCGACACCCTCACCTGGATCCCCCCGGAACGGCTGGAAGAAACCCTGAAAAGCATGGAAAAACCCGCCGTCGATTGAGAAAAATCATATTTTTTCAAAAAATCCCCACGTAACGTGAGGATTTTTTGCTTTTCGGTTGTATAAGGGGTGAAGACACCCGAAAGGACCGGTATACCTATGAACGGAAAAAAGAAATGTAAGATCTTAAAGGAGATCAGAAAGCAGATCGCCAAGGACAACGACATCACCTTCGTCACCTCGGAATGCAAGCACAAGGGCAATTGCAAGGGTACCTGCCCCAAGTGCGAATGGGAGGTACGCTATCTGGAGGCAGAATTGGAAAAGCGGCGCAAGGCGGGGAAGCAGGTGGTAGTGGCGGGCATTGCCGCGGCCATGGTGCTGACCTCCTCCTGCACGCCCGACGGGGAGGACACCTCTTCCAACACCTCCTCCAAGACGGCAAGCGAATACAGCGAAATGGTGGACGGTCAAATGCTTCCTCCCGAAAGTGTGGACGAACCCTTCATGGGGGACCTTTTGCCCGAAAGCTCGGAAACGGAGACCATGGGCGAGGAGGTTCCCGTCCCCGGCGAGGTGCCGGAGGAGACCTCCGACGAGCTTTGGGAAGGAGAGATCGCCCCTCCCGAGGACTCTTCCGAGGAAGAAGCTTTGGTTGGGGAGCTGTTGCCTGAGGACTTTTCCGAGGGCGAGCTGATGGGCGAGCCTATGGAAGAGGCTCCCGAAGAACCGTAATACGAAAGGGGAAAAAGAAATGATGAAAAGATGGACGGCTTTCTTCCTGCTGTTGACCCTGCTTTCCGCCTGCCTTTGGGGCTGTAACGCTCCCGCAGGGGGAAATGTTCCCGAACGTGAAGAAAGCAAAACCCCAAGCACACCCATAGAAAGCGGCGAGACCTCCCGCCCCGGGGAGCAGGAAAACGAACTACCCGCCGCAGGCGGAGCGGTGCTTTACGCCTCCTCTGCGGATATCGTTGCCCCGCTGGTGGGCTTCCTCTGGTCGGAGCATCATGAAGCGGGAGAGGACGGAAAGATGCAGGGTGTCTCCGCGGACGGCATGGGAATCTACGAGTTCTTATTGCAGGAGAATCTTGTGGTTCCCACCCTCTACGCCGAAGACGGCAGGATCACCCCCCTCCTCCCGGAGAACGCTTCCCTGTCGGGGCTTTACCTGCTGGAAGATCTGCGGAAAGACGCCGATACCCGGCCTGTCACCATGGAGGAGCTGGAAGCCCTCGCCCCGGGCAGATACTACGTGGTCACCAGGGTGGAATATACCCACGGTACAGGGAACCGCTCCTGCGACGAGCATTTGTTTGCGTTGGTGGTGGGGGAGCTCCCCCTCCCGGAGAACGTAGGGACGGTGAAGCTTCTGCGGTACACCCCCGACGGCTGGGGGATCTCCGTAAAGGATATCAGCGAATACGCCATCGCTTCGGAGCTAGTGGCGGCACTTGGGGGACTTGCCCCCACGGGGGAGATAGAGCCTAAGATCTCCGACGACACCTTGACCCCCGGCGGCGGGGAGTATCCCGTGGAGCCCGGCACCCTGTGGGTGGAAACGGAAGACGCTCTGTATCGGGTGTCAGATGACTTTGACACCCTCTGCCTGGTGGAGACCGCCTTCGGGGAAGGAAGGGTTTTGGAGCTGACGGCGGAGGTAAGGCACCTGTTCTTTGGCGGGTGGTACTACGCTCCCTACGACTTCTATAGCGGCAGTTACCAAAGCGGGGACAGCCGCGTGGAGCTGAAAAACGTATTCCCCGCCCCCTCGGCGGTGGCCATCTCCGTGAAGGAGGTCTCCGTGGAGAAGGAGCTCCACGGGGAAAACAACAAGGTGGTTTTGGAGCTGGTCTCCCCGGTGGATCAAACCCTGCGCGTGAGCTATAGCAGCTACGCCAGCGCAGACAACCTGGGCAGCGAGGGCGGCGAGACGGTGGAGCTCCGGGCAGGCATCCCCGTCACGGTGGAGTGTACCTTCTACGGCTTCAATTTCCGGTATTGGCTTGCCATCCGCGCAGGGAATACCAAGGTAGAGCTGCAAATCGACCCATGAAATGAAGAGGAGAAGCGGTTTTTGCCGCTTCTTTTTTTGGGGTTATGCTTTTTGAGCGACGAGCTTAACATCCCGGCCCGGCAAAACGGCAAGTTGGTCACCTCTGAGCATACCAATCCTGCGGGTTGGCCGCGCGGAACGGAACAAAACCCAATAAAAACAGCTTTAGCTGTTTTTGACGTCGGCATAGCAAAACTACACTTAAACCAAAAGCATTGTGCCGACTTGGTCACCTCTGAGCAACCCAGCCCGTTGGGCTGGCTCGCGTGGAACAGAGCCTCTGTGTCCGTTTGTCACCCTGAGCGAAGCAGGCGTGGAATAATGTTGCACCTTGGGTTGCAATGAGAAAAGCCTGCGGAGACGAAGTTTTGCTTTTTGAAATTGCCCATTGTCTTTGGATATGCAGTTCCTTTTACAGCAATTTCGAAAAGCAAAACCGCAAGGAAGTCGGATCGTAGCCATGTCGTTCTGTGAGCCAAGGAGTTGTCTTACCAGTTTGTCTTCCTAAGACCGCTTGGCCTCCGACTTGGTTGCAATGAGAAAAGCCTGCGGAGTCGAAGTTTTGCTTTTTGAAATTGCCCATTGTCTTTGGATATGCAGTTCCTTTTACAGCAATTTCGAAAAGCAAAACCGCAAGGGGTCTCCTCAAAGTCTGATCTACCCCTTGAAAAGTAAACTTACATCCTTTGTGATAAAACAGTTCTTTGCTTTCAGCAGG
>JAZNPH010000070.1:0-54962 GCA_045589515.1 Eubacteriales bacterium
CGCTGGAAGCACTTTGGCTACCTGTCACCCTGAGCAAGGCAGGGTGCACAGTACTTTCTAAAGGAACACACAGCAAGACCCCTGCCGCGTCGAACCTTGACGAGTGGCGTTAGCCCGAGGAAAGGGACAAAACTGCTTGCAGTTTTGGAGGGTATGGGAATGTCTTTCGATACAGCCGTTCTCCGTTCCCTTGGTTACCAATAAACAGTTCTTTACTCCCAAAAAGGAACATCAGACTCGTCTCATATCCCTTCGCCCTGCAAGCAGGGCTCGGTTTTGCTCCATTCGCTACGCTCATCTACGCAAAACTTCGACTCGCCGCATTCGCGGCTCCCTCAGGATGACACGTAGACACAGCCGCATACCGCCGACTTGATCACCCTTTCGACGATAGTTACACTCGGTATTCAAAAAAATCACGTCAATTCCAGATACTGCCCGAACACGAACCCCACGAGGCCGTTATAGTTGATGAGGTACCAATTTCCGTCCTGGCCGGTGACGGTGACGGTGGTACCGTTAGCAAGCTGACCGAGGACGCGGGAATCGGTGCTTGGCTGTTCCCGCACGTTCAGCCTGCCGCCCTGGGTACGGACGATCCCCGTACGAGTGGGTCGAGGATCCACCAAGGGTACGCCGAAATATTCTGCCACGGACAGAGAGAGGTTGCGGGCAATGGCTTGGATGTTGTTCTTGATCCATTCGGCATCCGCGGCATTATCGTGGTAAGCGATCTCCACCAAAATGGAGGGTGCCCGGGTATACCGCAACTCGTACAAAGCGGTTGTGGGTAAGGCACGCACCTTGGCGGGGTCGGGATAGATCTCCTTTAAGTTCTCGGCGAACAGCTCTGCCGCCGCCTTCCCCCGGGTACTGGTGGCGTAGTAGTACACGTCCGTCCCCTGCTGTCTGCCGGGATTGGCACTCCCGGAGGCGTTGGAATGAAGGGCTAAATGCAGGCCGTAATTCCCTGCATTGGATTGGCGTACGGAGTTCCCCACCGTCCCCGCCGGGTCGTTCCGTGTGAAGGTGATCCCCGAGGCCACCAAATAGGGCTCCATGGCGTTGGCGATGAGATTCATGTAGTATTCTTCACTGCCGCTCCCATCGTAGTAGATGTTAAATTCCTGGGTGGAAGGGCTCAAAAAAAGTTCCGGCATAAAAAACGCTCCCTTTCTCTTTTTGCAAAAGTCGTTCACAGAAAGAGTATGAAGAAAAAGCATTTTTTGTGAAAAAGCTATTGACAAACCGGGAAAACTGTGGTATACTGCGTCAGTAAAAAAGAAGCAAAGTGTTTTTCGGCAGAGAAACCTTTCACCTTGCGGCAAAGGGTCGGCATGGTTGATAATCTTGAAAATGGCAGAGTTAATCTGTCCGTTTGGGTGTCAAGCCTTGTTTTCCCGCGCCGTAAAGATGTCGAAAAACTTCTTTACGGTTTTCTTTTTTGAATTTTATTTGGAGGTGCCTACCATAGCAACCGCAGACAAAACACTGGTCAATGAAGCGATCCGCGCCACCGAGGTCCGTGTCATCGGTCCCGAGGGGCAGTTGGGGATCATGAAGACTTCCGAAGCTCTCCGCATTGCAGGGGATCAGGGTCTGGATCTGGTGGAAGTTTCCCCCGATTCCAAGCCTCCCGTTTGCAAGATCATGGACTACGGCAAGTATCACTTCGAAAAAGAAAAGAAGGAAAAAGAGCAGCGCAAGAAGAAGCCTTCCGTGGAACTGAAGGAGATCCAGCTCCGCTGCCGGATCGACACCCACGACTTCAACACCAAGCTGAAGCACTGCATCGAATTCCTGCAAAAAGGCAACAAAGTAAAGGTAATCGTACGCTTCTTCGGGCGTGAGATGGCTCACACCGAGGTAGGTCTGGAGCTTTTGAAGCGTTTCGCCGACGGCTGTGGCGACATCGTTTCCATCGACAAAGCCCCCCTGCTGGACGGTCGTAACATGACCATGATGCTCAGCCCCAAGAAGACTGATAACAAAAACAAATCGAAAGGAACCGAAACAAATGGGTAAGATGAAGACACACAAGGCGTCCGCAAAGCGTTTCAGCTTTACCGCCACCGGCAAATTGAAAAGAGGACATATGAGCACCCGTCATAACACCGGGCTCAAGACCTCCAAGCGCATGAGATCTCTCCGCAAGACTGCTTACGTTTCCGCAACTCGTATGCACGATCTGAAGAGACAGCTTCCCTACCAGTAAGAAAAACGGAGGATTGTAAAAAATGGCAAGAATTAAGGGTGCATTGAGCACTAAGAAGAGAAGAAACAAGACCCTGAAGCTGGCTAAGGGCTACTGGGGCGCCAAGAGCAAACACTTTAAGATGGCTAAGCAGGCTGTTCTGAAGAGCGGCAACTACGCTTACATCGGCAGAAAGCAGAAGAAGAGAGACTTCCGCGCTCTCTGGATCACCCGTATCTCTGCGCAGTGCAAGGTTTGCGGCATCAACTACTCCCGTTTCATGAACGGTTTGAAGAAGAGCGGCATCGAGCTGAACAGAAAGATGCTCTCCGAGCTGGCTATCAACGACAAGGAAGCTTTCGCAAAGCTTGTTGAGACTGCTAAGGCTGCTCTCGGTCTGTAAGAAGACTGTGACAATTTGTTGAACCGTTTTTGAAAAAACTGTTGACAAATGTCGAATTGTTTGATATAATCAATTTGTTTGAAACTAAGTAGGCGGTCAATCGCCTTCCACAAGGGAGTGAAAATTACAGATGGCAGAGATCCACGTTAAGGAGAACGAAAGCATTGACAGCGCTCTCCGTAGATTCAAGAGATCTTACCTCAAGAGTGGCGTTCAGGCAGAACTGCGCAAGCGTGAGCACTATGAGAAGCCCAGCGTAAAGCGTAAGAAGAAGTCTGAAGCAGCCAGAAAGCGCAAGTTCAGATAATCAGGATTCTGATCGAAAAAGTCTCTTTTCCAAGAGACTTTTTCTATTTTTTACCGAATTTCTATTGAAAAAAGGAAGGTTTTCCTGTATAATACTTTCCGAAAAGAATGATCTCAAAAAGGAGTTTTTGGCTATGAAGAAATTGGCATTGCTTCTGGCGCTGTGTATGCTTCCGCTGAGCTTACTGGCGAGCTGTAACGGCACTGAGGACGTCACCTCTTCCCAACCCACCGTATCCACCGAAAGCGAAACCGTTTCCCAGGAGGAAAGCATTGTGAAAACACCCGATCCCAACGCAGGCAAGGCGTGGAATGACCTTTACGCCGATGAAGGCGCAGGCCTCACCGGCCCCGATTCTGTCTACGATCTGTCCGTTTATGAAAACGGCAACGAAACGGATTCCGTGGTTGCCCCCGGCGCAAACACCGATGTGCGCTACCTGTTCGCAGGGGAGGCCGCTACCCGTGCTGTTGTTCCCGCAGAGGGCTATATGCTCACCCTGCCCGGGGTTGCAGAGGCAGATTTCTCTCTGGGCAAATTCCGTTCCCAGTACAAGACGGATACCTACTGTCTCACCGTCACCTACGAGGATCAGAACCCCTACGGAGACAACCAGAATGGCTACGATCTCTACATGAGGGAGTGGCTGGTGGAGCAGATCGACGATCTGAACTTCCTTTCCAACAACCAGATCATGCGTACCCGCGCCGTGCAGGAGGTGGAGGTAGGCGACTACACCGTAAAGACCTACTGCATGAAGATCAACCTGGGTGCCAAGATCCAATTCCCCTATTACCAGATCGCCATCATCCGTCCCACCGCTTCCTACGAGTATTTCTACCTCTTTGTGATGAAGTCCGACGAGAAGATGCTGGAAGAGTTTGACACCATGATCGCAAGCTTCGCGGAGATCGACCGTGTGGGCGTACCCGCCAACGGCTTCACCACCTACGAGGTAAAGGCCAACCCCAACTGGAACGCAGAGACCGCCGCTTATTACCAGTCTCTCGTCAACCGTACCGATGTGGGCTTCGGTGCATTCCACCAGGGCAATGACGACACCTACACCAACTGGCTGTGGGGCGAGGAGGCCATCAATGCCACTCCCGACGTGTATATGACCTATCTCCACGTAGGCTGGTACGACAACCTTTCCGGCCCCGAAGAGGTCATGGAGCGTGCGGCCAAGCACGCAGGCGGCGACGGCAAGAACGGCAAGCCCATCTTCAACCTGACCTACCAGTTCACCGTCACCAACAACGCCACCGGCGGCGTTTATACTCCCATGTTCGACATCCTCAGAGGCAAGCTGGACGATCATTTCCGCAACCTGGCAAGAGCGCTGAAGGAATACGGCAAGCCCGTGCTGTTCCGTCTGAACAACGAGATGAATACCGACTGGACGGACTACTGCGGCATGATGACCCTCATCGATCCCGATATCTTCCAGATGACCTGGAGACATATGTACAACATTTTCGAGGAAGAGGGCGTTGACAACTGTATCTGGATCTTCAACCCCATCTCCACCTCCTGCCCTTACAGCAACTGGGGCGAGGCTATGTGTTATATGCCCGGTGCAGACTACGTGCAGATGCTGGGCATTACCCACTACCAGATGAACAACGGTACCAACGGCGCCGCTCCCGCCTCCTTCAAGGCCATGTACACCGAGACCGCAAACAAGATGCTTCCCTACTTTGAGAACCATCCCTGGATCATCGGTGAGTTCGCTTGCGGTGCAGGCGGCGAGGCCTTCTACGATTGGGGCAAAAACGGCTATATCTTCGCAGATCCCGCCAGAAACGCCAAGCTCCAGGAGCAGTGGGTGAAGGGTATGCTGGAATGCTTCCGCAACAACCAGAAGCCCGAAAACGCCTTCTGTAAGAACATCAAGCTGGCCATCTGGTTCTCCTGCAACGACTATGCTGACGCCGACGGCGACGGCCAGTACGACGAGGTCACCAACTATCTGAAGCTGGATGAAAACACCATGGGCGCTATCAAGGCTCTGGGCGAATACATCCGCGAAACCAAGTAAAGCACCCCGAAGCGTCCTCCCAAAAAAGAGGACGCTTCTTTTTTTGAAAAACACATTAACCGATTCCGAAAACCGATACTATATAAACGAAAGCTTTCAAAAATCGAAGGAGTCACGGCATGACCAAGCAGCAAGCCTCCAAGCTACTATCGGAAAACTTAACCGCTATCTACGGCTACGCATTTGCCCGCCTGTATGACAAAGAGGACGTGGAGGATCTCACGGGAGAGATCGTCTGCCAGGTGCTTTCCTCGGCGGAGCGGCTGGAAAAGGAAGAATCCTTCTGGGGTTTTGTATGGAAGATTGCGGAAAACACCTTCCGCAAGTTTCTGAAGCAAAAAACCAAGAAGGCGCTCCCCACCGAAGACACCGATCCGATGGGAGAAACTGCGCCCTCTGCGGAGGATTCCTATCTGTCTTCTGCGGAAGAAAGCGAAGAGCTTTTCCGCTTGCGGCGGGAGCTGGCGTTGCTCACCAAAACCAACCGTGAGGTGTGCGTTGCCTATTACATGGGTGGAAAAAGCTGTTCGGAGATCGCAAGGGAACAAAACATCAGCGTGGAGATGGTGAAATATCACCTGTTCAAGACGCGGAAATTATTGAAAGAAGGAATCGGTATGACAAGACAATTGGGTGAAAAAAGCTACAACCCCGGCGTGTTCCGCGTGAACTTTTGGGGTTCCAAAAACGAATATGAGGAGCTGTTCCGACGGAAGCTCCCCGGCTCTATCCTCTTGGCGGCGTACTATACCGCCATGACGGGACAGGAGCTTTCCTTGGAAACGGGTGTGCCCATGCCCTATCTGGAGGATGAATTGGAGATCCTCCTGAAAGCAAAGGTGCTGAAAAAGGAGGGGGATCGCTACCGCACCAATTTGGTGATCTTAACGGACGTTTACGAAAAGGAGGTTGCCGCCAAGACCTCCCACATCTACAAGGAATTGGCAGGCAAGCTGCTTGAAGAAGCCAAGGCATTGCTGCCGGAGGTGCGCAAGCTGGAGTTCGAAGGCAACGATTACGACGATAACCGCCTGCTGTTCGCCCTGCTGAACATCGCCTTTACCCAAGGGTTCCAAAAAGCGAAGGAGCTTTCTCCCGTGGGGGAAATGCCTCCCCTCCCCTCCGGGCACGGAGTGGGCTGGGTGTTCGGACATGACAACGACTATGTCAACAGTCATTTCATCGGTGTCACCATGAAGACCTACAACAAAGCGTGGAACGCTTGGTACTCCGCAGAGAACTATCGGGTGCTGGAAAAGCATCAGCGTTACGATCACGCCTGCTTCCCGGAAAAATCCGAAGCTCTTGGTGATGCCATCCTTGGCAAGGAATCCTCCGAAGAAGAATGGATTCTGGAGTATCTGGCGCGGGAAAACATCGTCTTCCGAAACGGACGAAAGCTGACTCCCAACTTCCCCGTGTTCCGGAAAGAAGTGTTTGAAAAGCTGTCGGAAACGTTGGAGCCCATAGCGCAACAAGTGGCGGATTGCATGATCCAAATTTCCCGTCTGGCAGAAAAGATCCTGGCAGACCATACCCCGCCTTCCGTGCGGGAGCAGTGCGCCCCCATCGCAAAGATCTACCACCGCTTGGACGTGGCGGCGTTCTTGCTGGAAGCCCTCATTGAAGACGGCTCCCTCACACTCCCCGCAGAGAAAACGCCCCTTTGCATTTGGGGCGTGCGGGAAGACCTGTAATACGCAAAGAGAACCGAAAAAAGCTTTCGGTTCTCTGTTTTTTACTCTTCGATTTTCGCCTTGCGGGCAAAGATGGCGTGGATCTTTTCCGGCGGGAACTTGGGAACGCGGTCATAGGTATACAGCCCGTTCTGCTCCTGCTCGATGTCGGTGAGCTGTGTGTAGCACAGCCCGCAGATACGGGGATGATCCAGAAATACGTCCATACAGCCCTTCAAGCGGTTCAAGAAGTCCTCTTCCGTTTGAGGAATGCCGCCGTAGCCCCAGCCATTGTTCACAGCCCAGCCGATGCCGCCGCATTCGCTGATGAACACGGGAAGGCCGGGTGTGTAGTGCTGGCGGGTGGCAAAATTGTCCGCGGGGGCACCGCCGTTCTCAAAATCCACGTAACGCTCCCGCAGGGCAACGGGGTCGCCCAGATAGTCGTGGAGATCGTAAACGTCCGTCACCACGTGGAAGTTACCGCTGGTATCGATACAGGGGCGGGTGGGGTCGATAGCCTTGGTGGTGTGGTACACCAGGGCAAGGAGATCGTCGTACTGCTTCCGTCCCGCCTGATCCCAGGTCTCGTTGAAGGGACACCAGCCGATGACGGAAGGGTGGTTGAAATCCCGCTTGACTTCGGCGATCCACTCGGGAAGGATGCCATAGATGCTTTCGGGGCGGGAATGATCCAAGCCCCAGTTGGGATATTCTCCCCAAACCAAATAGCCTTCTCTGTCGCAATGGTACAGGAACCGCTCCTCAAACACCTTCTCGTGAAGCCGTGCGCCGTTGAAGCCAAGGGCTTTGGAAAGCAGGATATCGCCGTGCAAAGCCTCGTCCGTGGGGGCGGTGTAGATACCGTCGGGGTAGAAGCCTTGGTCCAGCACCATGCGCATAAAGACACTCTTGCCGTTGAGTAGGAATTTGTCCCCCGCAAAGGCCACGCTCCGCAGAGCGAAGTAGCTTTCCACGGCGTCGCCTCCGTAGCAGATCTGCAGGTCGTACAGTCTGCCCTCTCCCACCTCCCAAAGGTGGATCTCGGAAAGGGAGACTACCAGGGTAAAGGCACCCTGCACCCCTTCTGCGGCGGCAGAGCCAACCTCTTTTCCCTCAAAGAAGGCGGTGACGGTAAGATCCTCACAGCCCACGGCGGTTCCCCGGATCGTCAGAGTGCCGTTTTTCTCGTCGGGGTAATAGTGGGCCTCTGCCAGGTAGGACTTGGGGGTAAACTCCAGCCACACCGTCTGCCAGATGCCTGTGGTACGGGTATAATCACAGCCGTGGGAATGGTATTCCTCGCTTTGCTTGCCGCGAGGGATCATGGGATCCCGCTCGTCGTCGGTGACGTACAGGGTCAGCACGTTCTCCCCCGGGGTCAGATAGGAGGTGATCTCAAAGGAAAAGGCAACGTAGCCCCCTCTGTGATCACCCACCCGATTGCCGTTTACGAACAGCACGCAATCGTGATCCACAGCGCCGAAGTGCAAGACCACTCTTCCTGCCAGCTGTTCCTTTGTGATCTCCACGGTACGGCGGTACCAAGCGCCTAAAATGAAATCCTTGTATTCCACCCCGGAAAGCTTGCTTTGAGGGCAGAAGGGCACGGTGATCTCCCCTGCCAGGGCGTGGTCCTTTCCGGCGTAACCGCGGGCAATGCCGGATCTGCCGTTGTCTATTTCGAACTTCCAGGTGCCGTTTAAGTTCTGCCAGCTTTCCCGCTTCCATTGAGGACGGGGATGCTCTGCTCTGGGAATGTTGTTCATAGAGTAGTCTCCTTATTGGGAATGAGGTAGAAAACCGTGTCCCACGCGGGGACGTAAGGCTTTTTGCGGAAATACAGCTTGCTTTGATAATCCAGCCGCTTCATCACCAAGGGTAGGTCGATGAGATCCCCTGCGCGGTGGTAAGCGGAAACGCAAAGAGCAGGTCTGCAGGCGGTGATCAGATTTGCCGCGCCCTGCAAAACAGGGAGATCCTCCCCCTCTGCGTCGATCTTCAAGCTCCCCACGGGAATCCCTTGGAAATGAATATAGGGGTAGCCGCAAACGCTGTCCAAGGCGCGAACGGCCACTTCCCCTTCTCCTATCTCCAGCCGTGAGCCTCTGCCGCTTCCGGATTGGGAAGCAAAGCCGTCCTTTGCCCCGCAGGCGGCGAGGATACACTCCACACGGGCGGGGTCTGTATTCTTCTGCAATTTGCGGAAGGTCTGAGGATTGGGCTCAAAAGCCAAGACCTTTTGGCAACGGGGGTTGCTTGCCAGATATTCCAGCGCCGTGTCCCCGTCGTATGCACCCACGTCCAGGTGAGTACGAGAATGGGTATAATATGCATCCGGGGCTTGATTGCTTTCCCCGGGGTATTCCAAGTAAGAAAGGTCTCCCGTAAGGTGATAAGCCAGCACACGGCGGTAAAGATCCTTGGATAGGTCGTCCGCCAGCCATCCGTCAACACGGTCGATATCCTCGGCGCGCTGTTCCACCATGGCGTGATCCAATCTTCCCTCACCGTATACGGGCAAGGCGGGAGACACCAGCAAATGCTTTTTGCCAACAGGGCGCAGGAAGTCGAAAGCCTCTTCCCCCTCCAGCCCAAAGCAAAGCACGGCGGCAACACGGCCTTCTCTTGCTTCCACGTCCGCCAAAGACTCCACGGGAAAGCCCCGAAAGGTACGTTCCCGCACGAAACCTTGGGATGCGAACACCCCGCAGACGGAGATGCCCTCTGCCATCAGGTCATCCAAGATCTTATCCGCTCCATCCCCCGTGCCGTACAGGTACACGGGCAGACTGCTTTTTTTCAGCCGTTCATACACCGAGGGCAGGCGGAGCAATTCTGCGGCAAGCAAGTTACAGCTCCTCGGCGTTGTGAGCCTTGAACCCTTCCCCAAACACGGCGGAAACGCCCGCCACGATCAGAAAGGCGTTTGGGTCCACGGATGCCGCCACCTCACGGGCGGCGGGAAGCTGTTTGGGACGCATGACGCACATCAGCACCTTCTTCTCCTTGCCTGTGTAAGCGCCGTAGCCGTTCAGGAACGTGCCGCCCAGATTCAACTGCTCCAGCAACAGGTTTGCGATCTTTTGGGGCTCGTTGCTGATGATATATACCATACGGGCCTCATCCGAGCCGTACAGCACGTAGTTCATCACGAAGGTGGTGATGAGAATACCGATGGTGGCGTACAGACCGATGTCCAGATCGCCGAATACCACCGCGGAAGCGGCAATGATGATGGCGTCCAGGATGAAGAAGATCACCCCCGTCTTCATGTGAGGGAAGCGCAAGCGGATCAGCTTGGTGATGATGTCCACGCCGCCGGAGGAAGCCCCCGCACGGAACAGCACGCCCATGCCCACGCCCAGCAAAGCGCCCCCTGCCAAGGAGGCAAGCACGGGATCGTCGGTCAAGGGATGTCGAATAAACAGATCAATCAAAGGAGAGGAAAGCACCAAGGCGTATGCCGTCAGCCCAAAGAACTTCACGCCGAACTTCCACATCCCAAGGAACATGATGGGAATGTTCATCAGCAACGATAGAATACCCGTACCGATGGGAAGATACGTGCTGAGGATCTGGGCAATACCCGTGACACCCCCTGCGGAAAGATGGTTGGGATCCAGAAAAAAGCCGATGCTGACGGCGTAAAGCACCGCCCCCACCGTGGCAAGAAAGATCTTGCTTGCCCAATAGCGAACAATTCTTTTTTTATCGTGAGTACCGGTGGTCATAAAACGCACTTCCTTTTTGATTGCTACCTATACTATACCCCAAATTCCCAAAAAAGTCAATGAAAAAAACCATTGGAAATTGACAAGCGCACAAAAATATGCTACTATGAATCCATCAAGAAAAAAGGAGCTTTGTTATGAGTAAGCCTACCGTTTTGTCCTTTGGAGAAGTGCTTTGGGATCTGTTTCCCGATTCCCGTGTGATCGGGGGCGCCCCCTTTAATTTTGCCGCCCATCTCAGCAAGCTGGGAGCGGAGGTGGCCTTTGTTTCTGCCGTAGGGCAGGATGATTTAGGCGATGCCGCCGCGGAGCAGGTCCGTTTAATGGGCATGACGGACGCTTACGTTACCCGTCTTGCGGAGTACGCCACGGGCTTTTGCAAGGTGACCTTGGAAAACGGCACCCCCTCCTACGATCTGAAGCGGGACGTGGCCTACGACCACATCCCTGTCCCCGCAAAGCTTCCCAAAGCTGTGGACGCTTTGTACTGCGGAACGTTGGCCTCCCGCATGGAGGATTCCTTTGCTACCCTGAAAAACCTGTTGGCTGAGGTGGAGGCCCGGGAAGTGTTCTTTGATGTTAACATCCGCGGCAAGGATTGGTCCGCAGAGCTTTTGCGCACCGTGCTGCCCTACACCACGGTGTTGAAGTTCAGCCGCGAGGAATCCGCGGTGCTGGCGGGAGCGTTGGGCATCACAGGAGAGGATCTCTGTGCGGCCATGTGCCGCGCCCTGGCGACGGAATATCCCAAGCTGAAGCAGATCCTGGTGACCCTGGACAAGGACGGTTCTTTCGTTTACATCACGGAAGAAGACCGCATTCTCTATTCTCCCAAGCCGGGGAGCAAGGCGATCTCCACCGTAGGCGCAGGGGATTCCTTCTCCGCTTGCTACGTTTACAACCTTCTGACAGGTGCCGACACCGAGACTTGTCTGGCAAGAGCCACCGCCCTCAGCGACTACGTGGTCACCCAATTGGGAGCCGTTCCCGAATATCCCCCGGAGCTACTCTCCCGCATCAAATAAATTCGGAGGCATTTGATTATGATTTTACAGGATATCTCTCTGCAATTGCAGGCAGGCAAGGCCAAGCTCGTCAAGGAGCTGGTGCAGTCTGCCATCGACCAAGGACTTGCGCCCGAGGTCATTCTGAACGACGGCCTGCTGGCAGGCATGGACGTCATCGGCAAAAAGTTCAAGGAAGGCACCATCTTCGTGCCCGAGGTATTGGTGGCCGCCCGTGCCATGAACATGGGCGCGGCACTTTTGAAGCCCTTGCTGGTGAAGGAGGGGATCCCCTCTGCAGGCAAGGTGTGCATCGGCACGGTGAGGGGCGACCTTCACGATATCGGCAAGAATCTGGTGAAGATGATGCTGGAAAGCAAAGGGCTTGAGGTGATCGACCTTGGCACGGACGTCTCCGCCGAAACCTTCGTGGAGACCGCCATCGCCGAAAACTGCAAGGTGATCTGCTGTTCCGCGCTGCTCACCACCACCATGGACGTGATGGGCGAGGTGGTTTCTCTCGCCAAGGAAAAGGGTGTTCGCGAACAGGTGAAGATCATGATCGGCGGTGCTCCCGTTACCGAGGAATTCTGCAAGCAGATCGACGCAGACGCTTACACCGAAGATGCCGCTTCCGCCGCTGATATGGCGCTGGCGTTCTGCAAAGCATAAGGATATGAATATCAAGGACTATCTTTGGGGAAAGCGGGGCGGATTACCCATTCTGTCCTTCCCTGCCGTACAAAAGCTGAACATCACCGTGGAGGAAATGTGCAAGGATGCAACCCTTGCCGCCGAGGCCATGGTGTACGTAGCGAACAACACCGCAACCCTTGCCGCCGTCAGCCCTATGGATCTTTCCTTGGAGGCGGAGGCCTTCGGGGCGACCGTTCGATTTGCTCCCATGGAGGTGCCCGCCGTAACGGGGCAGTTGGTTTCTTCCTTAGAGGAAGCAGAAGACTTGAAGATCCCTGCCTTGACCGCAGGGAGGATCCCCTACGCCCTGGAAACGGTGCGCCTTGCGGCAGAACGGATTGCAGATAAGCCCGTGATCGCAGGGATGATCGGCCCCTTCTCCTTAGCAGGACGGCTGATGGACGTTACCGAGATCCTCTACACCTGCTACGACGAGCCGGAAGCGGTACACGCCGTTATGGAAAAGGCCACCGCCTTCCTCATCACCTACGCCAAAGCCCTGCGGGAAGCGGGAGCGGTGGGTGTGATGATGGCAGAGCCCTTGACGGGGATCTTAAGCCCCGATCTGGCAGAGGAATTCTCCATCCCCTACGTTACCAAGCTGATCTCCGCCGTGCAGACGGAGGAGTTCGCTATCATTTACCACAACTGCGGGAACAGCATCCTCCACATGGCGGAATCCTTGTTCACCCAGGGAGCCGCGGCTTACCATTTCGGCAACGCCGTTCCCATGAAGGAAATGCTGAAAAAAGCCCCCGCAGACATCCTTTGCATGGGGAACATCGACCCGGTAGCCAAATTCTCCGCAGGCTCTGCCGACGAGATGAAGCAAGCCGTGGCGGAACTGTTGGAGGATTGCAAGGACTACCCCAACTTCCTGCCCTCCTCGGGGTGTGACATCCCCGCCCACGCCAAGTGGGAGAACATCCACGCGTTTTTCGAGGCGCTGTCATGAACGGGGAGCGCTTAAGAGCCCTGGCCCTGGAATGCGGTGCTGCGAGGGCGGAACTCATCTCGGGAGACCGCGTGATCACCAACCCCGTTTTTCGGGATGCCTGTGCCTCCGGGGAATGCCGCATTTACGGCAAGTGCCATATGTGCCCGCCGGACGTGGGGACGCCGGAGGAATTGATGGCAATGGTACACGGCTATTCTCACGCCCTGGTTCTCCAGACCGTCACCCCCTTGGACGATCCCTTTGACATGGAGACCATGAGCTTGGCTGGGTTGGAACTGAACAAACTGGTACGCAAGCTCCGTACCCGCCTGCGGGAGACGGAGGAAGGCAGGTTTTTGGTATTGGGTGCGGGCGGTTGCCGCCTGTGCAAGCCTTGCGCCAAGGTGGAGGGACTGCCCTGCCGCAATCCGAGAGAAGCCTTGCTTTCTATGGAGGCTTGTTGTATCGACGTATACAACACCGTCAAAGATACCGCCTTACCCTACAACAACGGAAAGAACACCGTCACCTTCTTTGGGATGGTGCTGTTTGACTGATATGCCCGTATTGCATTGGAAGACCACGCAAAAAGAATATACTCTTCCCTTTGAAGGCGCCGTCACGGTGGCAGGCCTTCTGCGAAAGCAGGGCATCCCCTTCCCCGCCCCCTGCGGCGGCAAAGGCACCTGCGGAAAGTGCGCCGTGGTGCTTCAAGGCGCCGTTTCCACGCCTAATGAAGCCGAGAAAAAGGCGGGATGCCGTTTGGCCTGCCAAGCCGTCCTTTTGGGAGAGGCTTGGGGTGCGCCCTTACGGGAGGACGCTCCCTTCGCACGGGTGGAGGGCACGGACTACCGTCCCGATACGCCCTTGCAGGGGATCTCCGCCGCCATCGACATCGGCACCACCACGGTAGCCTTGAAGGTGTTCGGAGAAGACGGTTCTCTCCTTGGAGAGGCCTCCGGGATGAACCCCCAGCGGGTGTACGCCGCCGACGTCATCGGCAGGATCGACGCCGCCTTGAAGGGAAAAGGAAAAGAACTGCAAAACGCAATCTTGGATCGTATGGATACCCTGCTCACTACCGCCTGCGAAAAAGGCGGGATCCACAAGGATGGGATCACTTCCTTCGTGGTCACGGGGAATACCGCCATGCTGTATCTGCTCACAGGCAGGTCCCCCGCTTCCATCGCCACCTTCCCCTTTCGGTCGGAGACCTTGTTTGGGGAGACGTGGGAGCTGTTTGGCAAGCCCGCCTACCTGCCCCCCTGCATGAACGCCTTCGTGGGGGCGGACATCACCTGCGCCCTGCTGGCCTCGGGGATGTGCGAAAAAGAAGAAACCGCCCTGCTGTGCGACGTGGGCACCAACGGGGAGATCGCTTTGTGGAAGGACGGCAAGCTGTACGTCACCTCCACGGCGGCAGGCCCTGCCTTTGAGGGAGCAGAGGTCTCCCAAGGGTGCGGCTATGTTCCCGGCGCGGTGGACCGCCTTTGGGTGGCAAACGGTAAGCTGTACGCCCACACCGTGGGAGAAAAGCCCGCCGTAGGGATCTGCGGCTCTGGACTTTTGGATGCGGTGGCTTGCTTTTTGGAATTGGAGGAGCTGGACGAGACCGGGGCCATGGACGGGAACTTCCTGCCTATCGCGGGGGACGTCACCTTGACCCAAAAGGATGTCCGCGCCCTGCAGCTGGCAAAAGCCGCCATCGCCGCGGGGATCGAGATCTTGCTTGCCCGTGCCAGGGTGAAGGAGCAGGAAATTGCCGCCGTGTATCTGGCGGGAGGCTTCGGAACCCATCTTTCCCCGGAAAGCGCTGTGAAGATCGGTCTCATTCCCCGTTCCTTTTTGGGGAAGATAATCCCCCTGGGAAACGCCGCTCTGCAAGGGGCCTGTATGCTCCTTTGTGACCCTGCCCCGAGGGAAGTATGCCATTCCCTCGCCGCTTCCTCCATCCACGTGGAGCTGGGCGGCAGTGCAGACTTCAACGATGCATTTGTGGAGCATATGTTTTTTTGACTACGCAAAAACCGACTGCATTTTCTGCAGTCGGTTTGCTTTTTTATTCCAGCTTTGCCAATTCGGGGTCGATCTCTTCCGTTTCCTTGGTGCTCTTCTTGGGCGGGGGTGCCAAGAACTGCACCTCCTCGGGAGCGAAGAAGCGGATGGTGTTATCGTCTACGGTGAGCACCTTCACCTTTTTGGTCAAGAAGTTGCTTTCCAGCACGGTGGCCTTGCCCTTGGGAGTATCCACGGTGCTGTTCACCCGGGGCATGGCGGCGTTTTCACGCTCGTAGGTATCCTGCTCGTAGCGGAGACAGCACATCAATCTGCCGCAGGAACCGCTGATCTTGGAGGACGCCAGAGAAAGGTTCTGCTCCTTTGCCATCTTGATGGAGACCTGCACGAAATCCGCAAGGAAGCTCTTACAGCAGAAGGGTCTGCCGCAAACGCCCAGCCCGCCGAACATACGGGCTTCGTCTCGCACGCCGATCTGGCGAAGCTCGATACGGGTACGGAACACGGAAGCCAGGTCTTTGACCAGCTCGCGGAAATCCACTCTGCCCTCTGCGGTGAAGTAGAAGCACAGCTTGGTGTTATCGAAGGTGTATTCCACGTCCACAAGCTGCATTTCCAGCTTGTTTTTCTTGACTTTTTCCAAGAAGACGGGCTTGGCCGCCTCCTCTAACTCACGGTTGGCAAGGTAGTGAGCGGTATCCCCCTCGGAGGCCTTGCGCAGAACGGGCTTCAAGGGCTGCACCACCTCGTTGGCGGACACCATGCGGTTGCCCATGAGGACGTCGCCGTATTCCACGCCGCGGACGGTCTCCACAATGGCGTGGTCGCCGTCGGCGAAGGTGATCCCTGCGGGAGAGAAATAGTAGGTCTTCCCTGCGCCGCGGAAACGGATCCCCACAACCTCGAACTGTTCCTTGGGTTCTTCCGGCTCTGCCGCGGGAACGGGCTCTGCCTTCACGGCAGGCTCCTCGTCCAGAGTAAACAGCAGTCCGTCGGCACGCAATTGCTCATCGGTGAATTCCTCCGCAGGCTTTTCCGCGGGAGGCGTGGCACGCTCCAAAACCACCCGTTCGCCTTGTGCCTTGCGGGGAGCGGGGGTTTTTCCCTTCTGCTCGCCCTTGCGGGGTTCTTTTTGCTTTTCCTTGGCGGGCTTTTCCACCGCCTGGGGGATCAGATCCTCTGCGGGGCGGGCCTTGCGGTCGTGCTTCTTGTCGGGACGGCGGTCTCTGCGGTCGTGCTTCCGCTTGTTGTTCTGCTCCTTTGGCTGATTCTCGGCCTTGGGCTCCTGGGCAGGCTGTGCCTTCTTTTCCTGAGCAGGCTTTGCCTCCTCTACCCGCAGATGTTCCTTTTTCTTTTTGTCGGGGCGGCGATCCTTATGATCCCGCTTGTCCTTCCGATCCTGCTTGGGAGGCTGTTTTTCCGCCTTTGCACCCTGGGAGGGTTGCTCGGCGGCAGGCTCCGCCTTTTTGCTGATGTGCTCGGTCATATCCGCGCCGGGATAAGCCACCCGCACGAAGGGGCGCTTGGGTGCTCTGGGAGCGTTCCCCGCAGGCGCATCCTTCACCGGCTTTTTGGAGGCGATCTTCTCCTCGCGGTTGCCGGTCATATCCTTGATCTTCTTTTCTTCCATGTGATCTTCCTTTTTGTATCTATCTCGATGTATTAAGCTCGTTCGTTGGCCGCCGACCAAAGTCCCGTCGCAAGACGAGTCATCACGGCGGTGACGTTGCCGTTGGATTCCAGACTTTCCCGACAGTCCACAGTCACGTCGCACATGGCGGCAATGACCCGCTTGGTGGCTCTTGCCCCGTAAAACTCCAGATCCTCGGCGGAAAGCAGGACAGCCTTTCCCCCGCTTTTATCCAAAAGCAGGTCGGAAAGCAATTGCAGGAAAGCGTCCATCAGGGGCAACAGCGTATCCCGCTTGTGCTTGGAGGCGGTCAGCAGGCCGATCAGGCGGTACTTGTCCCCGTCCAACGCCACGGAAAGCCACTCCTTGGCGGTCTCTCTGCGCATCACCGCGTCCCGCTTCAGGAAAGCTTCCGCCTCCCCAAGACTGCCTCGGGAATAAGTCACGGCGGCGGAAAGCTCCTCAGGAGAGACTCTGGGGAACATCAGCTTCAAGCGGGCCTCCAGGGTCTTGGGCTCCATGGGGGACAGCCGAACCGTCTGCCCGCGGGAACGCACGGTGGGAAGCAAGCTGCGGCGGGAATCGGCAAGCAAAAAGATCACCACTCCCGCAGGGGGCTCCTCAAACACCTTCAGCAGCGCGTTCTGAGCAGGAGGCTGCATCCGCTGGGCGTTGGCAAGAATGAACACGCTTCTTTCCCCGTCGGTGGGGATCCAGCCCGTCTCCTTGATCAAGCCGCGCACCTCGTCCACGGAAATAGCCTTGTCCCCTTCCCCGTAAAAATGCACGTCGGGGTGATGGCCGCCCTGTACCATACGGCAGGAACGGCAGAGTCCGCAGGGCTTGTTTTCCGATTGGCAAAGCAAAGCGGAGGCGCACCAAAGAGCAAATTCCCGCTTGCCGGAGCCCTTGGGTCCTTCCACGATAAACCCGTGAGAGCAGGTGCCGTTTTGCAATCGCCGCAGAAAATCTGCCCGTTCCGGTGCCAGCGACCGTGAAAACTCCATGCACTTCCCCTCCCGTTTACAGTTTCTCTACCTATTGTACCACATTTTTTATCGATTGGGAAGTGATATTTCAAAAAAAGAAAAAAATAATTTGACTATTTGAAAAAATAGTGTTACAATAGAGGAAGAGATCATCCTTGGAGGCGTTTTTATGAGCATTATCATCGGAATCGATATCGGCGGCAGTACCACCAAGATCGTGGGCTTTGACGGGGACAAGCTGTTGCAGCCCCTGATGGTGCGGGCCACGGATCCCATCGCCTCCGTTTACGGCGCCTTCGGCAAATTTACCTCTTGTCACGGCATCGCCCTTGCGGACATCAGCGAGGTGCATATCACCGGGGTGGGCAGTGCCTTCGTGGAGGAATCCATCTACGGTCTGAAAACCGTCCGCGTGGAGGAGTTTACCGCCAACGCCAAGGGCGGGCTGTATCTTTCGGGATTGAACCGTGCGGTCATCGTCAGCATGGGCACGGGCACCGCTTACGTTTACGCCGACGAAACGGGCAGTGAGTACCTGGGCGGTACCGGCGTGGGCGGAGGCACCCTCATGGGGCTTTCCAAGAAGCTTTTGGGGATGTCCGATCCCGAGCAGATCGCCGTACTGGCAGAGGAAGGAGATCTTTCCAAGATCGACCTGCGGATCAACGATATTTCCAAGTCCGCCATCAACTCCATCCTTTCCGACAACGCCACCGCCGCCAACTTCGGAAAGGTCTCCGATCTGGCAACCCGCGAAGATATCGCCTTGGGGATCTTCAACATGGTATACGAGACCATCGGCATGCTGGCGGTGTTTGCCGCGCGGCAGAAGGAGCTGAAGGAAATTGTCCTCATCGGCAACCTGGCGGGGCTTCCCCACGCCCACGTCACCTTTGAGCAGCTGAACCGTATGTTCGGGATGCATTTCATCATCCCCGAACTGTCTACCTACGGTACGGTCATCGGTGCGGCATTGACGTGCTCTGCACGCACTTGAGAGTAGGAAACATTTTTTACAGGAGTCCTTATGGCAGAAAATACCCGTTGGAACAAAAAAATCTTCGCCATGCTGTTGGAGCAGGCGAAGGGCGTGCGCTCCTGGCGGCAGTTCGCCGCGGAGTGCGATATCAGCTACGTACAAATGCGGAAGCTTGCGGCCATGGAGCAGGAAAACCCGCCCCGCCCCAAGCTGATCCGCAAGATCACCGCCAACGCCTTTGGCGACGTGGATCTGGAGGATCTGATGTTTGCCGCAGGGCTGGGACATTCCGAGGTCTCTCCCGGCGGAAAGACGGGGGAGGAAACGGTATACGACCGCTTCCGTTCCCTGCCCGCCAAGGATCGCCGCACGGTGGAAGAATTCATCGAGTTCCTGTACGCCCGCTCACATCAGGAGCAGGAGAGCAACCAGGATAATCAATAAGTCGTTGTTTTCCCCGTCTCCATCGGTGAGCAAAAGGAAACCGATGGCGATGAGCAATAAGTCTTCTATTTTCAGGTCGTGCAGGAAGGAAAGATCCAAAAGTCCCTTCCGCTTCGGTTCGTCCCTACACGGCGTTTGTTCTCGGAAGGTCTCTGCGGCAGGCTCCTCCCGCTCCGGTACGGGAGCCGGGCGGTTCATCCCGTAAAGCTGTCCATCGCTTTTGATCCCACCCATTTCACGGCTGTACACGGCAGATCAACTCCTTTCTCCACGGCTTCCGAAGCTTCCCAGCAGGGAGGCTACCGTGGCGATCTGCATCAGGTCGTCGATGCGTTTTTTCTTGCCCTCTCCCACCAAAGGGCGCAGGGCGAACAACAAGTCCAGCCTGGGATCTTTTGATGCGGGCTTGGGCAAAGAGCCAGACTGCGGTGCAAAGACAGGCGTGCTTTCCCGTTCCGCAGGAGGGGGCTCTCCCCCGCTTCCCAGAGAGGAGGCAATGGCAGAGATCTTTGCCACCGCCTCCGGGTCTGCCAGCACCGCCTTCAGCTTCTCGTTGAAGCTTTCATCCATAGCGTTTATCTTCCCTTCTTTCGAATGAGGTCGTAGATCTCACGACTCTTTTCTTCCCCGGCGCGGTCCAGAAGCTGTTTTGCCTGCTGCGGTGTGAGATCCTTCAGGCTCTCCCGCAGGCTGTCCATATTCCCCAAAAGCACTGCCGTTTTGCGGGGGTCAGCCCCCACGGCGGAGGCAATCTGGGTCACCAGATCTCCCAACTGACGGTCGTTCAGGCGGGACAGTGCCGCAGGGTCAAAATCCATACCGTAATCGTTTCTCATATCAAAAACCTCCCAAATAACTGCGAAAGGAAGCATCCTCCATGTATAAATGCAAACCCGAACGGAATCCCAAGCAGGTCGCCCTGCTGATGATCTGCAGCGTGCTCCTCACCATCGGTGCCTTTGCCCTGGGCATCCTGCTGGAGGAATACAAGGGCGTGATCAACTTGGCCGCCATGTTCATTGCCGCCATCGCCATCTATATCATCATCCGCTTCACCATGACGGAGATGGAGTATACTCTGGCGGACGGCTCCTTCATCATCACCAAGATTGTGGGCAACAAGCGCACGGATCAGGGCTCCCTGGATCTGGCGGAGACCATCGCTTTGGTCACCAAGGAGGAGTACAAGGCCAAGGGCTACGACAAGAGCTACAATACCTTCTTCAACTACTCCCAAAACCTTGGTGGAAAGCATTGGTTCTTCGTGGTGGAGTTTGCAGGCAAGCGCGCCGTCATCGAATTCGAACCCAACGACGCCTTTGTTGCCATCATGAAAGACGAGATCGAAAAAGCCAAAAAGGAACCCAAAAGCCAACCGCCTCACGAAGGTCCCGGCGGCGGGATCCTCATTTGACGTTCATACAGCTTACGATGCGCCCGTAATACGGGCGTATTCTTTTGTCAGGGATTCCCAGGTCAACGGACCTACGACGCCGTCTTCCACCAGACCGTAGTTCCGCTGATACCGACGGACGTTCGCCTCCGTGGCAGGGCCGAAGATACCGTCCACCGCCAGCATGGGCATATCCAGATCCACGGTGGACACCGCGTTCAGCATGGTTTGCAGCCAGCGGACGTCTTCACCCGTAGAGCCTCTCCGCAGAGGCGTCCCGGGATAGGGGCGCAGAGACTCCGTCTCTCCCCCGCCCAGGGCAAAAAAGGAAGTGACAATGGCGTTCCAAGTGGCCTCGTTCACCGTTCCCGTGGGCACAAGGCCGTAATAGTTCTGGAACTGCTGTACCGTGGCAGAGGTCTCGTCTCCATACACGCCGTCTATCTCTACCGACGGGATCACGTTCTCACCCAATTCCCGGGAGATGTACTGCAAATACCGCTGGATCCTCAGCACCTCCGTGCCGCGGCTTCCCCGCTGTAATACCCGCCCCGGGAAGGTGTCCGTCTGGGGGAACTCCCCTTCGCTTCCCAGCTCCGCCAGCTTTTTCACCGCGGTGTAGATATACTGGATGCGGTACCAGGTCTCCCGATCCACCTTCCCCGTTTCCCCAAGGCGGAACAACCGTTGGAAGCCCCTCACCGCCAGGGCGGTGCCCTCCCCGAACCGCCCGTCTGCAGGCAGGACGAAGGGGATGGCGGGGAATGCGATGGCGATGCGGTTCAGCCGATTCTGCAAGCGAAGCACCCCTTCGGAAACGTCGCCCGTCTCCAATTCCCCGGGGAAGGATTCGGGGGAAACCTCCTGCACCTGCGCGGTGCGCAACTCGATCTCATTGCCGTAGTAATACTGCAAAATCTGCAAGGGGGTGTAGTTCTTCCGCGCCAGGGACACCGTGCCCCATTGACTCATGCCATCACAGGTGGTATTTGCGCCGTCGCAATATTCCGCGAACAAAGGCTCCAGCCGCCGCTGAACGGCGACGTAATTGGTGAAATACCCGTCCACCACCGTATCGATGGTTTCGAAGATCCCCCGCTCGTGAACGTAATATTGGTCGTAGGCGGTGGAGCTGGTGATGTCGAAGTCGTACCCTTGGGAGGGGTACCACTCGGTATACAAGCGGTTCAGTGTCAAGGACACCTGGGCGATGACGTTGGCGATCAAGGAATTGGTGGGCCAGGTGGGGTAGATCTCACTGCTGGCCACGTTTTTGATATAGTCGATGAAGGGCACCGTCACCGTACGTACGTTGGCACCGGGAGGGCCCAGGTGAACCCGTATGTTCTCCGGCACGATCACCTTGCGGGGTATTTCCGTAACAGCCGCAGGCAGGGCGTCCTCCTCGAGAAGCCGCACGTCAGCACGGTTGGTGTACAATTTGTGCTCCGGAATGATGATGATTTTTTCCAGCTCGTTGGGAGTGGCTGTCAACACCTCCATGCGAACGGTCTGCTTGGTGGTACGGTTTGGGAAGATCTGCTCCCCAATGATGCTCACCGTGATGTACCCGCGGATCACGATCCGCAGATCCACCGTCACATAAGGCCGTTCCCTGGGGTTAGGGGTCTGACTGCTCACCGCAGAACCCGTGGGCACGGAGAAGGAGGCAAATCCCGCCCCGTTGCTGATCTCCGTCATGGAGCCGCGGGAGCCTCCCGTCAGGATCACCGTCGCCCCCTCTAAGATCCCCCCGTCCGCCGTCAGAACGGTGACTTCCAATGTTCCTCTGCTCTCTGCCAATGTGTATCCGCTCCTTTCCCTTGTTGTTACTATATGCAAAAAAGGACGGGAATGTGACCGGCGGTTTCTTTCCCGAGCATTTTTATGTGAGCTGCCGATGCCGCCCGCGGCGGCGAGACGTCAGCCCCTACAAACACGAAACGGCAAAGCTGAACAAACAACATATTCTCCCGTAGCAAGAATGGCAACAAATCGGTTTTCGCCTTTCCCTATTGCGCGATCCGGAGTATTGTTTCGATCAACGTTTGTTGCGGGTTTGTAGGGGACGACGTCCACGGCGTCCCATTTTCCGTGCTACATGCAAAAAAGGACGGGAATGTGAAAGTGGGGATAAAAAAAGCCGTTTTTCACGGCTTCTTTCTAACCATTATAATCCGCAAGATTAAAAATAATCTTGCCTTTTCTTTTTGCATGTCGATACGCTTTGTATGCACCGCCCCAATCATGATCTACGTAGGCAATCACAAAATCCGCTTTTTCCATCATATATTGGTTGCGGTAGGAGATTGCAAAGCGGAGGGGTTTACCCTCTAACGGCGGATACAGAATTTCGTCAAACTTCATCTGAAGCTTTGTCAGATGCTTCTGCTGGTATTCCTGCGTCATATACGGCGTAACAAAAACCAGGGATGCGTTTGGATGTCTCTCCTTGAATTTTTTACAGCAAGCATACGCAAAGCCATCAAAACCACCGTATCCCCCCAAATACAGTTCTACTGCTTCATCGCCTATCGTATTTTCCAAAAAGGTCAGAACCCTACCCTCTTGCTCCGCAGTTCCGCGAAAATCAGCATGTCCGCAAAAAGAAACCGTCATAGCACTCTTCCTCCATATATGTAGGTTCGCCTTCGTATTATACCAAATCCTGATCGAAAAATCAACCTATATGTAGGTATGCCTTCTTATAATTTGTATTTTTTCTTGCTACAATATGAGTAGGTAAATCTTCACACGATAAGGAGAAGGGCTTTGACGGTAAACGATGCTGTGGCAAAGCGTATTTCCAAGCTTTTGCTGGAAAAAGGGATGACCCAATACCGCTTAGAGCAGGAATCGGGGATCCAACACGGAAGTATGCAATGCATCATGAACGGACGAAATAAAACAGTGACGCTGAGCACCGTCATCCTTTTAGCCAAAGGGTTTGATATGTCTCTGGGGGAGTTCTTGGACGACGATCTTTTCAGCCCCGAGCATTTGGATTTAGAACAATAAACGCTGCCGTATTTCAGGCAGCGTTTTTGCTATATATGGCCTTTGCAGGGGACGGATTTGAATAAGAAAGCTTCCCCTCAGCAAGCAATCCTTTATCCTATTATATTCGTCTCGCAAACTGCCGGAAAAAGTTACTTTTCCTCGGCGGCTTTCGCCCGTTCAAACATTTCCTTCATCACCATTTCAATATCCGAGTCAAGGGGCAGATCCCGGTATTCTTCAATGGAATGAAGGTCATAAGTCTCCGTGGGCACTACCTTTGAAAGCGACGCTTTCCCTTCCTGCAGGCAGATATATGCGTAATACTCACGGTTCTCGTCCAAGGGGATGGTATTGGGGTGGATCATCAGATCATACGCCGTCCCCTCGGAAGGGAAAAACTCATAGGCACCGTCTTCAATGCGGCCTATTCGGTTCCCCCGGGCATCTTCTTCAATGCGTCCGCCCAACGAGAGGAACATTTCTTCCATATCTTCCTCTGTTTGGGGCTGTAAGTAATATTCCTGCCGGAAGCTGATCTTCTCCCCCGGGGTGATCTCCGCCTCTCCTATTTGCTCATACACCTCAAGGATCTTCACCCAAGTGGTGGTATAACCCTCCATGTATAGATGGCCGTCATCCGTTCGAAACACCATATACTGCATACGTTCCAACGGTTGCATCCGAACCAGAACCCAGGAACATTCCGCAAGTTCTACCCCGTCTTTCAGAACTTGCAAATACGCCTCAAAATCTTTATACCCGATCCGATCCTCCGCGCATACGACCTTGATCTCCCTGCTCATCAGATCCGAAAACGGGATGCTCTCGTTCTGCCCGCAAGCGGAAAGCAAAAGCACGCTTGCAATTGCTATGGTAAGTAATCTTTTCATACCGTCTCCTCCTTTTTCATTCCTACGGCGAAAAACGTCAATCTTCTTCCTCCGCGTTGGTATCCAACAAAACGACTGTAAGCTCGATACCCTTTTTCTCGTCGCCGTTCACCAACGCATATCGGTTACGAAGCACCCACTCCCCTTCCGGAGTAAGCAGAAGATCTCTCTCGATAAATTCATACTGCCCGTTGAGTTCCTTTTCAAAATACAAAGGGTATATTTTCTCCAAATAATACAGCATGGTCTTTTCTAACTTTTCCTCGTCAATGAGGTCATCGGGGAGATCATCGTAAGCACCAATGGAGCCGATAGATGCGTAGCTCACATAGCCCTTTGCCGAAACTCTAATACTGACCCCATCACGGCTATATAATGGATTGCTGTTGCGAAAGCGAAACCAAAAGGCTTCGTATGGTTCGCCTTCTCTCGGCGTGACCTCAGTAATGGATGTACTATACTCGTATTCCTGCAGGTTGATCACCTTTGACGCAAAGCTAAGCGCAAGCTTTTCTGCCTGTTCAAAGGTCAACACATCCGGTTGCAGACCACACCTATAAATATCGGTTCGAGACCAGCTTACGATTCTCATATCATCGCGCACCTTTACATTAGCCGTGACTCCATCGCAATCAATTCGATACTCGTGCTGTCTACGTCCAGTATTGTTATATTTCGATTCCTTGTACTCACATGGATAGGTAATGCCGTTTATGGTCAGTTCTGTAATCTTGGCATACTCCTCGATCCGTGAAGCTTTGGGATAAAGGCGCTTGGTAGCCAAGGGAAGATTCTCGTTAGAAGCTAATCCCAAGGTTTCGTCTGTCAGGTAACATTCATACAGCCCGGGGATCACGGGATAGGAGACTTCTTCCGAGGATTCCGCAAAAGAAGATTCCTCGTCGTTTAGGTCAATATTCACGATCACATCATTCGGTCCCGGCTGATTTGAAGAAAGCGAGACGGGGAGCAGCCTCACTGCCAAGCCGACAGTCAAGATACAGCAGGCGATCACCGCAGGGATCACCTTTGACCGTTTCGGTTTCTTCGGTGCATCTCCTGCGTGAACCCGATCCAACACCGATCGTACGGTTTCTTCATAGCTCTTCATACACAAAACCCTCCTGTTCCAATTGCTTCTGCAAGGCCTTTCGCGCTCTGGACAACAGCACCTCCACACCGTGGGTGCTTTTTTTCATGATCTGCGCGGTCTCTTTGTTGCCAAAGCCCTCGAAATACGTCAGCCACAGCACCTGGCGGTATTCCGCCTTCAAGGTATGTAACGCGCCGTGGAGCCTGCGTTTTTGCTCCTCCCGCAGGTACACCGCCGCCAGATCCTCCTCTTCCTCCCGCAAAGCGGTAAGCACCTCCATGGAAACCTCCCGCCTTTTCGTTCTGTCCCGCAGGTAGTCGATGGCGCGGTTTCTGCCGATGGTATACAGCCACGTTTTGAAGGAAGCGGTAGGCTTGTAGGACGGCTTCTTGACCCCCAGGATCACGAAGGTGTCCTCCGCCAGCTCCTCGGCGGCATGAAGATCCCCCGCGATGCCTGCAAGATACAGAGTCAATCCGTCGCGGTACTCGCAGATGATCTCTACCAATCCGTTTTCATCCTGCTCTTCCACAAACCGTTTATAAGCGATGGCGCCTTTGTCCATGGGGGTGGCCTCCCTTCTTCTTTCATCTATTGAACGATGGAGTTTTGTAAAACCTCACACTTTATCGGAAACTTTTTTCAAAAAACGCCGCTTTTGTGCGAAGCGGCGTTTTGCTTTATCCTTGAATGATCTTTTTGCAATAGTCACAGGGAGCTTGGGTGCCCTTGGTGATGATGCTCACCCCGCGGCAATAGGGACAGGTGACGGTGACCTTTTCCTCGGGAGCTTGGGAGAAATCGGGATCGATCTCCCGTGCTTCCTCGGCCGTCTCCTCCGGGGCAGGAGCCGCTTGGGGCTCCGCAGGGGCGGCAGGCACCGTGAAACCTGCTCCGATATCGTAAGGAACCACGGAGATCAAATGCAAGCGGATCATACGGGCAAGGGCTTTTTGCACCTTTTCCGGACTCTCCAGCACCCCGCGGGACAGTTCCTCCAAGCTCTTGGGAGCAAGAAGCTCCACGGCCTTGTTGTATCTTCTCAGCTTCAGAAGCAAGGCAAGGTTGACACAGCCCCGCCAAAACATCAAAGAGAACAATCCGCCCGTAACCAACGCAAAGAGGAAGGTATCGGTTTCGCCTTCCGTGGCCTCAAAGCCCACAAGGTACAGAATGACGTAGAAGACCATCACGGAGGCGATGAACCCGCACGGCAATAGCTGGATGCCTGCTTTTACACCTTGCCAGGCGAGGGATGCTTTATGGATCCGCATAGCGCTCTTCCTTTCTTACAGCTTTTTCTTGGCGAACAGATAGGTCTTGTCGTACATTTCACGGTAGAGGGGGTTTTTGCTCTTCCAGCCGTTGGAAATGCAGCCCTTGAAGCGGCTTCCGTGGTAGTACATTTTGGAGGTATTCATATAGCCTGTTTCCGCGCCAACCTCCAGGTATTCGATAAACCGACGGATATGCTCGGGATGGTCGATGGTGCCGTCGGGATCCTCACGGATCTGCCACACCTCCAGCTCCACGCACATACCCATGCGCTTGGCTTCCTTTGCCGTATCGTACAAGCGGGATTTGGGGATGGAAAGATCGAACATATAGTTGGGCTGCATACAAGCGATATCGAAGCCGTATCTCTGCCAATGCTCGTAGCCCAAGGCGCAGAAATAAGGGATCCAGAAGCACTTGTAGCCCTTGGATTGCACGTATTCGCAGGCGAAGCGGATCAGCTCCTCCTCGTAGCGGTCGGTGGGATTCAAGGCCTCCTCAAACCAATAGAAGCCTCTCAGCTCCGTGTTGCCGTAGTTCCCTGCCTTGTAGCGTTCGATCATGGAATCGATCATCCAGCGGATGGCCTTCTTGCGGCTTTCCGGGTTATCGAACACCAGGTGTTCTCCGTTCACCGTACCGAAATCATCGTACCCCGTGAAGGTATACAGAATGGTGAAGAAGACTCCCACGGTGTAATCGGGGTTGCCCAGGGCGGTGCCCACCTTCTTGGCAGTGGCGTTCAGAGCGTCCAGATTCTTACCGGGAACGAAAACGCTGTTCATATAATCCTGCCAGCCCTCGGCGTGCTGACCGCGGGGACTGAAATCGAAGGATACGTCGGGCAAGAACAGGAAGCCGTCCATGAAGGTGTCCTTGATCTTCCCTTCCTTGTCCAGGTACGCCACCAGAGGGAAGTAATCCTCGGGGATACAGAAGCCCTGATCCTCGTCCACGGGACGGTAGTTATAGGTGAGCAGGATGTTGTTGGAGCCCATGACGTCGTCGGGAGGGAATGCGTTCACCTCCATAGGGCCGGGGAATTCGTTGAAAACAGGCTTATCGTCCGCCACGGGGAGAGGAACCTCCGTCACGTCGGTACAGCCATAGATCTCCAATTCGTCGATGTAAACGTGGTGTACCACGTCGATGACCACCTGGACGTACAACGCCTGCACGGGGGCAAATTCTCCCTTGATGGGGATGATCCGCAGGTCACGGTGTGTACGGGTATCTGCTTCGTAGACGGTCTCAAAACTCTCGCCGTCGGCGGAAACACGGATCTTGGTGTAGCGGGGAGAACGGACTGCCACCACGTCGTCACGGCAGGTGTTCATGCAGAAGCCTTCCACGGCACACAAGTAAGGCAGCTTGAAGGTGATGATACGCCCGCCGCCGCCATGGATATGGAACCACTGAGGGTTGGGATAATGGCGGTCGGGAGAATACTCCCCGTCGGTGAGGAGAGTGCAATCGGTGTCGTAGTTCCGTTCTGCGCGCTCCCCGGGGTTGGCGAAGAATTCCTTCTCCTCAATGGCGTGAATGGGCAGGCCGCGAAGCAGGTTCACCCTCTCCTTAGAAGGGGCATCGCAATACACAGGTTCACACTTGGTGATGGGTTTGTTCGTGTAGTACATAGGGTTCTCCATTTTCTAAAAAAGGGGCGCAAAAACCCGGTAGAAAACCGTTGGTTTTCTACCGAGAGCGAAGCGAAAATTACGCCATCTTTGCAAGCATTTCCTTGGTTACTTCAGCCAACAGCTTCTCCCCTGCCAGGAAGCGTTCCAGCTCCTCGCAAACGTGCTGGCCGATCTTCTTCAGACCGTTGGCGGCAAGGCCTGCCAGGTGAGGAGTCATAATGCAGTTGGGCAGGGTGCGCAGAGGATGATCAGCCGCCGGAGGTTCGGGATCGAACACGTCCAGGCAAGCGTACTTCAGGTTGCCCGCCTTCATGTGGTTGTAAAGCGCCTCCTCGTCGATGAGGGAGCCGCGGGCGGTGTTGATGAGGATGGCGTCCTTCTTCATCTTTGCCAAGGTCTCGGCGTTGAACATATGATAGGTCTCGGGAATGGAGGGCGCGTGGATGGAGATGATATCGGATTTCTCCAGGATCTCCTCGAAGGAAGCCTTGCGGCAGCCCCAGGAGGCGGCGGTTTCTTCGGTCACGAAGGGGTCGTACAGCAGAATATCCACGTTGAAGGGCTGCAGCAGCTCGATGTAATGTCTGCCTGCCCAGCCGCCACTGATAACGCCGATGGTCAGCTCGTACAGCTCACGAATGTCCTCTTTGCCCTCTGCCCACAACCCGTTATGCAGATTGGCGTTCAGGTTGTAGAAGTTCTTGGAGGCGGAAATGGTGAAGCCCAACGCCGTCTCGGAAACGCCCATGGAAAGCATGGGAGCACTGGAAGCCACACGGACACCCTTTGCCCACAAGGCGTCGGAAACCACGGGCTTTACACTGCCTGCGGCGTGAATGAGGATCTTCAGATCGGGGCAGACTGCCAAAAGCTCCTCGTCCAGAGGGGTGCTTCCCCAGGAGGTGACGCAAACGGTGGCATCCTGCAGGAGGGGCTTCACGCTTCCCACGTTATTGCCGCCTTGGTTGATGACCACCTCGCCGATCTTGGAGAGTCTGTCGATGGTTTTTTGGTTGATGACCATGTCCCGGGTACCGGGATCCATGATAAGAGCGATTTTTTCCATATTGTGCGTTCCTTTACGTTGGTATTTTTTTACAGTATAGAACAAACAATGCGGTTTGTCAAGAAAAAGAAGGGAGGAATGGGAGGTTTTTTACGGTTGTTTTGAGAGAGGCAAGGGGCACCGTCATCCTTGAGCATAGGAACCCTGCAGGTTGGCAAACACGGAAACATCGTGGCTACCCGTCATCCTGAGCACGCGCGGGTCGTAGTAGTTACGGCTGTGCAATACGGTATATCTCCGCGCGCGTCGAAGTTTTGCTTTTTGAAATTGCCCATTGTCTTGGGATATACAGCCCCTTTTACAGCAATTTCTAAAAAGCAAAACCGCAAGGGATCTCCTCGAAGTCTGATCTACCTCTACATAGGCAAACTTACATGCTTTGTGATAAAACAGTTCTTTAGATTCGGCAAAGGTACATCAGACTCTTATGAGATCCCGCCTGCGGCGGTTTCTGATGCTCGGTGCTTCGCGCCTCGACTACAGAAACTTCGACTCGCCCTTCGGGCTCCCTGAGGATGACCTGTTGAAGCAAAAAAGGATGCTATTCTTTGTGTAAGAATGCAGTCCTGCTCCCTCTGTTCACGAAAAAAAGACACGGCTTTTTGTCAGCCGTGTCTTTTGTTTTCATTTTGCAAAGCAGGTATGATACCCGTTTTCCTCAAACAGCTTGCCGCTGTCTGCGAAGAAGGAATCGTTCAGCGGGAACACGCCGTTTTCCAAGGGGGCGGGGTTCAGGCCCTCGGGGAGCAATGCCTTCAGCTCCTCCCAGCGGGAATAGTTTTGGTCGCCGTTGATCTCCACGCAACCCACCTTCATCCCTGCAAGGGGGGCGATACGGGCGGCGAACTGCTTGTTCCATTCCGCCAGCAAGGGGTTGACCGTTAGGTCTGCACACAAGCACTGACCGCCTGCTTCATGGATGGCCTGCACCATGCGGAAGGACACGGACAAGGTCTTGGCAATGGGCTTGAGGGCAACCGCCTTGTACCCCATTTGCAGCCGCGCCTTGACGTCCGCAAGGGAGTGTGCGGATTCGTCGGCGTTGAGACACAGGGGAAGATCCCCCACGTAGGTATGGTTTTCGGGGGCGAAGGGCTCCTCCAGCAGAGCGATGCGGGGCAGAGCGCCCATCTTGTCCGCCGCCTCCAAAAGGGCCTCCAGGCGTGCACGGCTGTCGTATCTGCCGTTGGCGTCCAGGTAATATAAGATCTTGCCGTCCTTGGTGTGGGGCGTTTCGTACCGGGAGGCGATGGTATGGATCTGCCGCAGGCGGGCAATGTCCCATTCCAGCATGGCCTTCATGTCCGCTTCCCCCGCAGGAACGCCGGGGATGGATTTGCCGATCTTGATCTTCAAAAGAGAGATGCCGCTGCCCAGACAGCGTTTGATCTCCTCTTCCTCCACCGCATAGGACAGCAGAGGGATCTGGGCCAGGGCGGTGTGGCGGTGGGACATGGCCGGCTTTACGTCGGCGGGAATCAAGCCGTCGAAGGAGGTGATGCCGTTTTCCTTGGCATACAGCATCCATAGGGCGAAGTCCACACCCACCAGAGAGTTCAAAACGAAGGTCTCCGCCACAGGTCTGCCGCAAACGGAGGCGGCGTAGGCGATCAGCTCGGGCAAAATGCCGTTGATTGCCTCCTCGGGGGTGGTAAAAGAGCTTCCTTCCAGCAGTTTTAGCGCTCTGCCGGTGACCATCATCATCATGGCGGAGGAAACGGCAGGAGGATTCTCCCCAAATACAGCCGCATCCGACCAAAGGACGCTTTCCACGCAGGGGCACACGGCGGTGAAATTGTCACTTTCCACCTTTGCCACCGTCTGCCAAAGCTCGGTGAGATATCTCCCTTTGAAGCCAAAGGGGGCACGGAGGGGCTCTCTTACAAATTCCAGATCCCCTTTGCGGATGTTAATCTTTTTCATTTAAGTACCTGTTAATCACGTTGGCGGCGGGTGTGGGAACGGCACCGTTCAGCGGTCTGCCGTAGCGGATCAGCTCTCTTGCGTAGGTGGAGCTGATGTGAGCCATGCTTCCGGAAGAGGGCAGGATCACCGTCTCGATGCCCCCCAATTCCATATTGATGGCGCGGAGCTGGGCTTCGTATTCAAAGTCCGTGCCGTTTCTTGCACCACGTACCAAAACGGGGTTTTCGAACTGTTTGACGAAGTCGGCCAAAAGCCCTTCCAAAAGCACCACCTGCACACGCTTATCGGGGAAGCAGGCCCAAATGGAATCCAGCTTGACGCGGTCGGGGAGAAAGCCCTGCTTTTCGGAGTTGCGGCTGATAACGATGACCACCTGATCGAACAGGTCCAGAGAACGGCGCACTAAATTCTCATGTCCTCGGGTAAAGGGATCGAACATCCCGGTGATAACGGCTGTACGCATGGTTATGCCTCCTCTTCTTCTCTGCGGTAGACGGAAACGTAGCTCTTCCCGTAACGGTGGAGCTTTTGACGGTAGCCCTCCAGGGGGGCGGGGATGCCCTGCTCGTCGCTTTCGCAAATGAGGATGGCGTTTGACGAGGGGAGGTCTGCCTCCACCAAGGCGCGGAGGATCTCGTCCAGCAAGCCTTCGGTGTAGGGAGGGTCCAGCAGGATCAGATCAAACTGCTCTCTGCCCTTTGCCATACGGATATAATCCTTCCAATCGGCGGAAAGGATACGGCATTGGGGCATCAGCTTGGTCTTCTGGGCGTTTTCCTTGATGATGTTTGCCGCCTCGCGGGATGCGTCGTTGATCACGGCGAATTCCGCCCCGCGGGACAAAGCCTCCAGAGCGAGCTGTCCACTTCCGCCAAAGAGATCCAGCACCCGTCTGTCGTGAAGCTCAAACTGAATGGCGGAGAACATCCCCTCCTTGGCCGCCTCTGAGGTGGGGCGGGTGGCCAGGCCTTCCAGGGTGCGAAGCTTCATGCCTCTTGCTTTACCGGTGATGATACGCATAGTTTATTTCTCCTTGAAATGGTCGTAAATATTCATGGCGGTGGCGGGGTTGATCCCTTTCACCTCACAAAGCTCCTCTACGGTGGCGGTCTTCAGCCGCTCGTAGGTCTCAAAGTGGGTCAGCAACGCTTTTGCCTTTGCCTCCCCCACGCCCTTGATGCTCACCAGATCGGAGCGTTTCACCGTCTTTCGCCGCTGGATGTCCATACGGGACAGGGCGAAGCGGTGTACCTCCTCCTGAATCTTGTAAAGGAACACGAACAAATCCTGTCGTTTGTTCAAGGAAAGCTCGTGCTCCCCGTCGGTGAGGGTACGGGTCTTATGGTAGGCGTCCTTCACCATGCCGAAGACGGGGATATCAAGCCCCTTTTCTGTCAGCACGGCCTTGGCGGCGTTGACCTGGGCTACCCCGCCGTCCATGAGGATCAGATCGGGATATTCCCAGCCCTGCTTGGCGTCGTCGTGGGCAAAGCGGCGGGACAAGGCCTCGGTGAGAGACCCCACGTCGTTGTTGCCCTCCCCTTCCTTGATGTGGAAGGTGCGGTATTTCTTCTTGGCAAATTTGCCGTTCTGCAACACCACCATCCCGCAGGTGGGATGCTCTCCCCCACTGTGAGAGATATCGTAGGCCTCGATACGTTCCGGAACGACCTCCAGGCACAGGAATTTGGCAAAAGAAACCAGAAAATCGTTTTGCTTTTCCTCCTCCGCACGCTTGTGCAAAAGGAGCTGCTTGGCGTTTTCCGAGGCGCGGTCGGTCAGAGCGCGGAATTCCCCACGCTGTGGGCAATACAGCTGTACCTTACAGCCCGCCTTTTCCGCAAGCCAGGCGGAAAGCAATTCGCTTCCCTCCTCCGTCAGCTCCTCGGGCAGGCAGATCTTCTTGGGCACGAAGCCTCTGAGCTGATAGATCCGCTGGAGAAGCCCTTCCCATGCCTCCGTATCCAGAATTTCGTCGGCGCCGAAGAAGAAGTTCTCTCTGTCGGAGATGGCGCCGTTCCGCACGAACAGCAAGGACACGGCACTCCCCAGATCGTCACGGTAGACGCCGAAGATATCCGCTTCCACCTCGGGAGCGGCAACGATCTGTTGCTTGTCCCCGATCTTCTTCACGGCGCGGATGCGATCCCGAAAGCCTGCGGCACGCTCGTACTGCTCCGCCTCGCTGGCCTGTTCCATCCGGGCGGTAAGATCCTTCAGAAGCCCGCTGTAATCTCCCTTGAGAAGCTGTTCCGCTCCCGAAGCCAGGGCGCGGTATTCCTCTTTGGAAACCTGCCCCTTGATGCAAAGGCCGCAACAGCCGCCGATGTGGTACTGCAGGCAGGGTCTCCCCTTGCCGATGTCCTTGGGGAACTCCTTTTTACAGGTGGGAAGTCCGAAGGTCTTCACGGCGGTGGCAACGATCTCGTTGGCCACGTGGGCAGAGGAAAAGGGGCCGAAATACTTATGATTCCCCTCCGTGCGGGAATACACCACGGAAAGGTTGGGGTATTCCCCCTTGGACAAGCGGATGTACGGATAGGCATCGCTGTCCTTCAATTTGATGTTGTAATGGGGCATATATTGCTTGATGAAGGCGTTTTCCTGCAAAAGAGCCTCCAGCTCCGTGGCGGTGTGGTACACCTCGAAATCATGGACGGAACGGATCATCTTCTCCGTCTTGCCGAAATGGGGCACGGAGGGAGAAAAATAGCTGGAAACACGGTTTCTGAGCGCCTTGGACTTTCCCACGTAGATCACGGTGCCCGCTTTGTTGCGCATCAAATAGACCCCGGGGGTGAGGGGCAGTAATTTGGCTTTTTCCAGCAGTTCTTCTTTCGTCATACTCCTACATTCTACGGCAAAAAAACAAAATCCGTCCGACACTCCGAACGGATTTTACCTGTTTCCGGTACAATGGTATCAATACGGCCGAAGTGAGATTCCAACATCAAGCATCGGCAACGCAGGGCTACTCCTGCGCAAAAGGCTGTTTTTTAGTCTTCCAGCTCTGTGATCAACTGAGAAAGACCTGCAACAGCTTCCGCCTCGTCTGCACCCTCGGCGCTCAAGGTGATCACGTCGCCCTTGGAAACTGCCAAGGAAAGCACACCCAAAAGGCTCTTTGCATTGGCCTTACGAGTGCCGTTTTCCACCCAGACGGAGCTTTTGAAGGTGTTCGCCTTCTGAATAAAGAACGTAGCGGGGCGCGCATGAAGTCCCTTTTCGTTCCGGATGGTTACATCTTTTTTCGTCATAACACGTACTCCCCTATGGTTTGTTACATAATAGTATTATATCAAATATTTTGCGGGAAATCAATATCGCCTTCCCCGAATCCGCACAAGGTGTGGGAACGGTTTTTGGTCAATTTGCACGATTTTCCTCTACGATGTGCACCCCGGTGATCTGCAGCACGAAAACTGCCTCCCCGGTAAACACCGTGATACTGCCCCCGGGAACCAGCTTGGTGCCGTCCTCCAGATAGATAAAACCATCTACCTGATAGCCCACGGCGGAAACGGTGCCCGCAGCATCCAGGTCCCCGTTTTGCACCTGAACGGTGTGCCCGTCGGCAAGGAGGTGAGGATCGGTGGCAGGGGTCTTGGTCACAGAAAGGATATCCCCGGTCTTTTCGCCGGCGGCGTTACAGAAGACGTAGCCGGACTGGAGATAAGCGGCGTGCTCCTTGTCCAGATCGGTGGCGACAAAGGAGTAGGTCACCACACAGGTGGATTCCTCCTCAAAGAAGGCTAGGATCTTCCCTCGCAGGAAGAACGCGGCGACGGCAAGCAGGATCACCAGGACGATGAGCACGTCCAGGACGTTGATGCGTTTTTTCTTGGTCTTTTCCATATTACGCCCTCCTTATTCCCCGTCCTGCTGTACAGGGGTCTCTACTACGGCCACGGAGAGGATCTCCCCCCCGCCCGTATAGCCTACCACCATGGCATCCACCGTCATACCTGCGGCGATACGGTTGCCATGCAGGAAATACCCGCCGTTGATCAGCTCTACCTCCGCTGTCACAATGAGATAAACATCGCTGTGACTTTCGGAGGGAGTTTCGGTATAATGATACTCGCCGCTCTCTTCATACGCAGTGTGGAGATCAAAGGTCTTTTCCACGGAGCGTGCCACGCGGGCAGAGACTACCTCCCCCATCAGCGTGCCGGAGGCAGAGAACAGCTCCTTGGCCTCGGCAACAGCACCGCTGTAAGTGTTATCCACGTTTTCAAAACGGATAACGTACTGCACCGTCACCGTTTCTCTGTCGTCCCGCTGCGTCACCCAATAGCTTCCCGCCGCCACAGCGATGGCGATGAGCAAAAGCAAAGCGATATCAAACAAGGGAAGACGAAATTTCTTTTTTGTCTGCTGGTTGTCGTTTCTTATAGCCATTGCCGTTCCTCCTCTTTGGCAGGCTCAAAGCCGAATAATGTACCCGCAAGCGAAGCCACGGGGCAAATGCAGAAGAATACGCCTAAGATCCGCAGATCCGACCATACATCGGACACTGCCGCTCCCAACAG
This sequence comes from Eubacteriales bacterium, assembly GCA_045589515.1. Classification (GTDB taxonomy): domain Bacteria; phylum Bacillota; class Clostridia; order Oscillospirales; family CAG-382; genus Coliplasma. The sequence continues at coordinate 35,866 of JAZNPH010000070.1, forward strand.
GAACAGCACCGCGGAGGCCACCACCGCACCGCACATACGGGTGCGTTTTTTCTCGCCGCCTCCCGCAAATTCCCGCAGGGTGGTAAACAGCCGTTGTCCCGCCAGAAAAGCGGAGACCAGAAACAGCACGGGCAGCAACAGCCCGCCCTCCAGAGTCAGACGGGTGTAAAGGCTTGCCGCAAATCCGTCGAGATGCAAGCCCTCCGCCATAGCCGCCGTCCACAGCGCGCCGTTACCGGAGCCCACACCTGTCCACAGGTAGCGCAGAGCCACTTCTCTTGCGGCTTGAGAAAAGCCTACCGTCAAGCCTCCCAGCCGTTCTCCTGCGAAGGCCACCGCCAAGGAAAGGGCAACCCCTCCCGTGACCGTAGCGCCCACCCACGCGCCGTGGGCAAACACCGCATACGCCAGGATGGCAAGGAAGATCCCCGCAAGCACCCACGCCGAGCCGGTGAGGTAGCCGTTGACCAGAATCAACAGCAGCAAGGCCAGGCCACTCCGCCTTGTGCAATGCAACAGCGCGAAGGGGGTCATCATCATCAAGTACGCTTTCAGTACCGTACCGCTCATCACCACAGGCAAGGAAAGACCGCTAAACAGGGCGGGCAATCCCACCCGTGCCAACAGCACCCTTCCCGCGGCGATGGCCAGGGTAAATACCCCGCCGTAGATGATGGCGGAAATATATTTTCGGAGCAACCGCTCCGTTGTGATCAAATTCACAGTCAGAAACCAAATGCACCCGAACAGGAGCATCCGTTTCAGGAAGAAGGCATCCCCGGTATTGGCTGCGGCCAGGGCACATACCCCCACCGTCAACACCATAAACAGCTCGGGAACGCCGAAATGTAACACCCGCTTCAAGCGGATCAGCTTGAAGAGATATCCCACAAGGGCCGCGGCAACCAAAAACGCCGTATACCGCAGCGGCAGGAAGGGCAACACGATCACCGCCGCCAAAAGACCCATTTCGGGAACGGCGGGGATACACAGGCAGATCATCCCTCCCAGCAGGGTCAAGAGCACAGTATGGGGGCGGAACAGCAGGGTCATCACGCCTGCCACCGTGCCCACCACAAAGGCGATGCCGCCGTGGGCGGCAGTTTCCTCCTCGTCCCCGCGGAAGGCATTTTCGTCCATTCCGAGAACATCGATGAAGAGATGTCGGAAAATTCTGCTTCCGCCCAGGAAGGTACTCATGGGCTTGCCGCAGAACAGCAAAAAGAAGGCTACGGGCAGAACAGCCGCCGCTGTGAACAGATCCATGGGAGAGGTTTCTCCCAAGCCCCAGCCCATGTACTCCTTGGCGAGGAAGATCCCCGCGGCGTACAAGGCGAACACAAACAGCGCCACCCCGAAGAACCGTGCCTTGGTATGAAGAAAGGCGCGCCGCAACCCGTCCCCGCGGGCAAAGAGAACGCTCTTGCTCGCGCCGACGGCGACCGCCTTCTTGACGGGTGCGGAGATCAACTCACGGAAACCTGTCTTTTCGGAAATATTGGCCGCAAGCCCGTTATGGAGACTCTGCTCCACCCGATCTGCGGTACAAAGGGCATTGGAGGCAAGCCCCCGCCGGAAGGACCAAGTAATTCTCGCCGAAAGGCGGGAAGTGCGCGACAAAAGGAAACTACCCGCGCCAAAGCTGCGGCGGGAGCTTTTCTTCGTCTTGCTTTTGGTTCTCTTGTCGGCAGAAGTTGCCATCACAGTCACCTTTCAAAAAGCTTACTTGGGTTCTCCGTCCGGGAACGCTTTCTCATACAGATCCGGCCGCTTGCGCTTGGTACGCTCCAAGGCCTGCTCCCGTCTCCATTTTTCCTGCAACGCGTGGTTGCCGTTCACCAGCACCTCGGGAACCTCCAGCCCCTCGAACACACGGGGCTTGGTGTATTGGGGATGCTCCAGAAGCCCGTCGGAAAGACTTTCCTTCTCGTAGCATTCCCGATTGGCCAGAACGCCGTCCTGCATTCTGGCGACGCAGTCCACCAGGATGGCGGCTGGCAATTCCCCGCCTGTAAGGACGTAATCCCCTGCGGAGATTTCCTCGTCCACCTCCAGCTCGATGATCCGCTCGTCGATGCCCTCGTAGTGGCCGCAAAGCAAAATCAGGCGGTCGTAAGCGCAAAGCTCCTTGGCCTTCTGCTGGGTCAGCACCTTCCCCTGGGGGGAAAGATAGATCACCCGGGCGCTTCCCTCGGCCTGCGCCTTCACGTGGCGGATGCAATCCACCGCGGGCTGACAGGTCATCACCATGCCGTAGCCGCCGCCGTAGGGGGTATCGTCCACCTTGCGGTGCTTGTCCTTGGTGAAGTCCCGGATGTCCACGCAGTGAACGTCCAATAGCCCCGCCGTTCTGGCTCTTCCCAGAATGCTGGCGGAGAAAATAGACTCCATCATCTCGGGGAAGAGGGTCAGCACGTCAAATCGCATACCGCTCGTCCATCCCTTCGATGAGTATGATACGGATCTCCTCCCCCGGCACCACGGAAACGGTTAAGTCCGGTACAGGAGGGAACAGGAATTCCATGCCGTCTTCGGCGATGTGCCAAAGAAGCCTGCCGCCCTTTTCCTCCACCTCGCGAATCTCCCCCAGCTTCTCCCCGGTAGCGTCGTTGAACACGGGAGTGCCGATGAGGTCGTCGTTGAACCAAGTGCCCTCGGGCAGAACCACGTCCTCCCGGTCAAACCACAGGGTACGGCCGGTGAGTGCGGATGCGGAGGTACGGTCGGGATATCCCTTGAAGATCACGGTTCCCAGGTGGGGAATGTACCGTTCCACCTCCAAAAACCGCTTACCCTCGGGATCCAGATATAAGCGGGAAACGCCGGAGAGGAATTCCGCATCGTCGCACCAGCATTCAAAGCGAAGCTCGCCTTTCAGCCCGCGGGGGGAATTCAATCTTCCGGCTTCCAAGTAGCGTTTCATCAAAGGATGTCCACGATGACCCGCTTATTTTCCCTGGCCGCTTGCGCACGCATCACGGTACGGATGCTCTTTGCGATCTTCCCTTCTCTGCCGATCACGCGACCCATGTCACGCTTGGCAACGGTCAGCTCCAGAACAACCGTATCTCCGTTGATACGCTCGTTCACGGAAACCTCCTCGGGATGATCTACAATCGCCTGCACCAGGTCGATGAGCATCTGTTTCATCAGATGACTCCGTTCTTCTTCAGCAGGTCACGAACGGTATCGGTGGGCTGTGCACCGTTAGCGATCCACTTCTTTGCCTTCTCAGCGTCAACGGTGACGGTGGTGGGCTCGGTCATGGGGTTGTAGGTACCGATCTCCTCGATGAATCTGCCATCGCGGGGATAACGGGAATCTGCTACCACGATGCGGTAGAAGGGAGCCTTCTTTGCGCCCATTCTTCTCAGTCTGATCTTTACTGCCATTGTTTTGTTCCTCCAATGTTTAGGTTATATAATATTTTTTCTTTTTCGTAGCTTATCCGAACAAGCCTCTCAGCTTGCCCTTCTTCTTTTTGCCGCCGCCCATGAAGCGCTTCATCATGTCCTTGGTCTGCTCGTACTGCTTCAGCAGGCGGTTGATCTCCTCCACGGTGGTGCCGCTGCCTGCGGCAATGCGCTTCTTGCGGGAGGAGTTCAGCGTTCCGGGATGGGTACGCTCGTAGGGAGTCATGGAAAGGATGATGGCTTCCGTTCTGGCAAGGGCCTTTTCGTCCACCTTGGCATCCTTCAGCGCCCCGGGCTTGATACCGGGCATCATGCCCAGAAGCTGATCCATGGAGCCCATGCCCTTGATCTGGGTGAGCTGATCCAAAAAATCCTCCAGGGTGAAGCTCTGCTCTCTCAGCTTCCGCTCCATTTCCAGAGCCTTCTTTTCGTCGATGGTGGCTTCCGCCTTCTCGATGAGGGTCAGCACGTCTCCCATGCCCAAAATACGAGAGGCCATACGGTCGGGATGGAAGGGCTCGATAGCGTCCAGCTTCTCGCCGGTACCGATAAACTTGATGGGCTTGCCGGTGACGTGACGTACGGAAAGTGCCGCACCGCCGCGGGTGTCGCCGTCCAGCTTGGTGAGGATGACGCCGGTAAGATCCAAAAGGTTGTTGAAGCTTTCCGCAACGTTCACCGCGTCCTGACCGGTCATGGCGTCCACCACCAGAAGGATCTCGGTGGGGTTCACCGCCTCGCGGACCTCCTTCAGCTCTGCCATCAGCTCCTCGTCCACGTGGAGACGGCCCGCCGTATCCACGAAGACCATATCGTAGCCGTACTTCACGGCGTACTTGATGGCTTCCTTTGCGGTTTCCGCAGGCTTCTGGGTCCCCCGCTCAAACACGGGAACGCCAACCTGCTCTGCTACCACCTGCAGCTGCTTGATGGCGGCGGGACGGTAGATATCGCAGGCCACCAGCAAGGGATTCTTACCCTGCTTCTTGTACATCTTGGCTAGCTTTGCTGTGTGGGTGGTCTTACCCGAGCCCTGCAGGCCGCACATCAGTACCACCGTGGGGGGCTTGGGAGAAATATTCAGCTTGGAATTGCTGCCGCCCATGAGTGCGGTCAGCTCCTCGTTGACGATCTTAACGATCTGCTGTCCGGGAAGAAGGCTTTCCAGCACCTCTGCGCCAACGGCACGCTCGGACACCTTGTTCACGAAGGCCTTGACAACCTTGAAGTTGACGTCTGCCTCCAGAAGAGCCAGCTTGATCTCCCGCATGCCCGCCTTCACGTCGGCCTCGGTGAGTTTTCCCTTGTTCCGGAACTTCTTGAAAGCTTCGGAAAGCTTGTCGGCAAGATTGGAGAACATTCCTCTTCCTTCCTTTCGTATCAGTCGTTATCGCTTATAATGGCGGTCAGCTCCGCGCCGTAGGCACGGCAGGCTTCCCCTTGGGATTCCATGCGCTTGGCAAGAGAGAACAGCTTCTCGGTCTTCTTCTCAAAACCCAAGGCTTCCTCCAAAGCCAACAGCTCCGCCTCGCCTCGGCGGATGGCATCGTGAACGCCCTGGCGGGTGATCCCCGTATTTTCCGAGATCTCCGCCAAAGAGAGATCGTCGGCGTAGTAATACTCCAAAACGTCCCTGCATCTGGCGGACAGCGCCATGCCGTAAATATCCAACAGTCTGCAAAGCAGTTCCCGACGCTGTGCCATGCTCACGATTCCCCTTCAAAAATGCCTGTAAAGTTTTTTGCTTTACAGGCATCTATTATACACACTTTTTCCCTTTTGTCAATAGCTTTTCTGAGAAATTTTCATGCGGTAGGTGCCATTTTCCCCGCAAAGGAGGACGTCCCGCTCTTTTCCCAGCGTTCCGTCCAGAATTCCCTTGGCCAAAAGCTCCTCCGCTGCTTTCGCCACTCTGCGGCAGACCGCCCGTGCTCCGCCCTCCGCTTCCTGCAAAGCCAGATTCAGGAAGGAGGGATCCACGCTGACGGTGATGCCCTGCTCCTGCAGGCGGCGGGTCAGCTCCCGCATACGGCAAAGAGCCACCCGAGCCAAGGTGTCCTTGTCCAAGGGGCGGAAATAAGCGATCTCATCCACCCGATCCGTCAGCTCCGCAGACAGCAAGGCCTCCGCCCGCTTCCGCGTCTCCTCCCGTTGGGTGGCGGCGAAGCCGATGCCCATGGCGCCCTCTCCCGCGTTGGCGGTCATCACCACGGTGGTGTTCCGAAAGCTGACCGTCAGCCCTGCAGAGTCGGTGAGCTTCCCCTCGTCAAGGATCTGCAACAGCAATCCCCGCACCTCGGGATGGGCCTTCTCCACCTCGTCGAACAGCACCAAGGAATAGGGCCTTCTCCGCACCCGCTCGGTGAGGAAGCCGCCCTCTCCGAAGCCCGCGTAGCCGGGAGGGGCGCCGATGAGGCGGGAAATGCTGTGGGCCTCGGCGTATTCCGTCATATCCAGCCGGAGGAAGGCGTCCTTACCGTAGAGAAGCTCCGCCAGCGCCTTGGCGCACTCCGTCTTCCCCACCCCGGATCTTCCAATGAACAGGAAGGAGCAGGCAGGCTTTTCCGCCTCCCGCACTCCCGTTTTTGCGCGGCGCACCCCGGAGCACACCGCCTCAACGGCATCGTCCTGCCCCAGAATGCGCTCTTTCATCTCCGTCTCCAGATGCAAAAGCCGTTCCGCCTCCCCACCGGACAGAGCGGAAAGAGGGATCCCCGTCTTTTCCCCTGCGGCAATGGCCACATCCTCTCCGTCCACCAACGTGCCGCCCTGCATCCGCTTCCGTGCCGCGGCCTCGTCCATGAGATCGATGGCTTTGTCCGGCAGGAAACGGTCGCCGATATACCGATGGGAAAGGCGTACCGCGGCCTCCAAAGCCCCCGCCGTCAGGGATACTCCGTGGAAGCGCTCGTATTTTTCCTTCAGCCCCCGCAAAATGTGCAGACATTCCTCCGGGGATGGCTCCTCCACCGTCACGCGGCGGAAGCGGCGGTCCAAGGCGGCGTCCTTTTCGATGAGCCGCTTGTATTCCTTCTCGGTGGTGGCCCCGATGAGTTTGATCTCCCCGCGGGCCAGGGAGGGCTTGAGGATATTGGAGGCGTCCACAGCCCCCTCCGCCGCCCCTGCTCCAACGATGGTATGGATCTCGTCGATGAACAGGATCACGTCCTCCGATTCCCTGGCCTCCGCCAGGATCCCACGGATCTTTTCTTCAAATTCTCCGCGGTATTTGGTTCCCGCCACGATGGAGGCGATCTCCAGGCTCATGATCCGCTTCCCCAAAAGGGCTTCGGGAACGCGGCCCTCTGCGATCCGCGCCGCCACGGATTCCACGATGGCGGTCTTCCCCACCCCCGCTTCCCCCACCAGACAGGGGTTGTTCTTGGTGCGGCGGAGAAGGATGCTGATCACCTGCTCCTCCTCTTTCTCCCTGCCGATCACAGGATCCACCTTCCCCAGCAGGGCTTTTTCCGTGAGATTCACCGCGTTGCGGTCCAACAGCGGGGTGCTTTTGGGGATGGGGCGCACCTCCTCTGCCCGCAGGTCGTTCCCACGGCCGTAAAGCTCCTCCAAGATGTCCAGAAGCTCCCCGGAATCCGCCCCGCAGTTTTCCGCCAGCCGTTTCCCCACGCATTCCTCCTTTAAAAGCGCCATGAGAAGATGCTCCACGTCCACGGAGGAATTCTTCCCGGGGCGGGAATAGAGATTGGCACGGGTCAAAATGCGGCGGCAGGTGGGGGTGAGATCCTCGGTGGTCACCGTGCTCCGCACCCCCGTACCCACGATGCCCACGATGCGGCGGCGAAGCTCGGATTCCGTCACCCCTCTTTGGGAAAGCAATCTGGCGGCGGTGCTTCCCTTCTCCAAGGAGATCCCCGCCAGCAGATGCTCGCTTCCCACATAACTGTGTCCCATCTCCTTCGCCAGGGAAAGCGCGGCACCCAGCGCCCGCTTTGCCCCCTCTGAAAATCGTTTGGTCAGATCACTCAAAAGTCAAGTTCCCCTTTCGCTTTTTTGGAAAAAGCCCAAGTTGTTATATCTTATGAAAAAAATATTTCCGTTGTTCACGAAAAGCCCTTTACATCCCCGTCGTTTTTAGATATAATGAAGGGAAAGAAGCAGAAAGGACGGGTATCTTATGGAACAAACGAAAACGAGACCCACTCCCCGCCCCCAAACGGGGACACCCAAGGCGAAAAAAGCGCCTTCCAAGTCCACACCCCCGCAGAAAAGATCCCGTCTGACGGAAAGCGAGAAGCGGGGCGCCCAGACCCTGATGGCCATTTTGTTCGTGGCGGCGGTGCTGTATCTGCTCATCGTGTTGATTATAGCCGTGTTCGTATGGTATTCATTCTCCACCCCTGCGGAAAGTGAGACCCTTTATTCCCTGCAGATCGTCACCGAGGACGGGAATATCAAAAGAGCCTCCTATTCCGCCACGGAGGCCAACAACAGCTACGGGCTGTACCTGCGGTATTCCGACGTGGCACCCCTCTGCGGCTTCGGCATCGCGGGGGACGAGGAAACGGTGACCTTGTACCTTCCCGGCGGCGGGCTGGTGAACAGCACCCAATTGGAATGCATCGTGCTCCACCGCAATTCCTCTCTCATCGAGGTCAACGGCAACCACGTGCGGCTTTCCGCCCCCGTCCTGTTTGAGGGGAAGGATTACCTGTTGCCCGTTTCCCTGTTCGAAACCTATCTCATCGGGCTGAAGGTGGAGTACGACGAGGAGGACCGCCTTTGTCTGGTGACCGTCCCCGAAAATCTCTCCTTCTCTCTGAAGCTCCACAGGCCCACCGAATCCCCCAAGTGCGATCTGAGCCAAGTGCCGGAATCGGAAGATCCCTCCTCGGAAGACCCCGCGGCGGAATAAGTGATTTTTCAAAAATCCTTGTGTTTTCTTAAGGATTTTTGTTTTCTCGGGTGTATAAGGGGGTATACAAATCCTTTGAAAGGAGCTACACCCAATGAAAAATCTCTTCCTTGTTATGCTGTGCTTGCTGTTGCTTGCGGGCTGTCAAGCAGATTTTCCCCAAGAGGGCTCTTCGCCAAGCTCCGCCGATGAAGAAAGTCTCCCTGCCGTTTCCGTAGAGGAATCGTACGGGGAGGACATAGACTGCGAGCTATATGAAAATCCGCCGTTCCGGGCGGCTTCCCTTGAGGAGTTCCTTGCCTTTTTGGACGTAGGCGGCGAAATAGAGGGGGATTTCCCTTACTCCGCAAACGGCACCCTGCCCATTCCCCACACGGGTCTATGGTCGGAGGAGGAAGCCATGCAGAACTTTTTGGAGCTATTGGCTCTGCGCGGCGGGTTTCCCATTCCGGCCTTTGACGAAGACACCGTTTTCCACACCATTACCATCGAGAACTATTCGGGAAACGTATACTTTACAGGGTCTTCCCTGAAAGTTGAAATTCAACTTCTCTCCGAGGAAACCGAGGAACTGAGTATCAAGCAGTTAGCACACTTGGCGCCCGTATCCTTTTCCTTTGAGGACGAACGGTTTGGGGAGTGCTACCGATTAGGCAGCAGCTTGTTATTTAAGGCGTACGGCTGTTTGATTCAAGTTTACGATCCTGCGCCGGAATCCGCTTCCGTGGAAGAACGAAAGCAATGGCTGGCTCGTTTCAATTTAACCCCCTACACCCCTGCCTATCTGCAGGAAGAAGTTTAAAAAGTAAAAAACTTTGTAACGTTTTGGCGTTTGCGCAATCTAACGTACAAAAGGCTTCGTTAATCAAGGGGGGGAACAACCATGCATACAAAGATCTTCAAGTACGTGCGCACCGCATTGCTTCTGTTGCTTTTGGCGGTGGTGCTTGTCCACTCAGTTCTGTGGGTCATCGGTGCCATCGGGGCTTACCGCCGGGGGATGTTCTTGGTGGACGTGGAGGATTTTTCCGACTGCAAGGACTCCTTTGATCTGCTGTCGGAGAAATGGCTTCCTTATTATGAAGCCGCCAAAGAGAGCGAAGAAGATCTTCTTACCTTATCCATACGGCATAATTTTTCCCATTGGACCATTCAATTTGAGCATGAAGATCCCGCACGCAACCACGTGGAAACGGTTGCCATGACATCGGAGGAGGCGGAAGCCGTCAAGCGGGTGAATCAAGGACTTTCCAACGACTATACCAAAGGGGAAGCGCCGCCCTTCTGCGGGATGACGGTTTGGGAAAACACGGTATGCTTCCATCAGCTGAGCCACCAGAACTATACCGTGGTATACCGGAAAAGCGGATGGTGGCCGGATGCTATCTCCCGGGAGGGCGAAGATTTCTTCTGCCGCCGGCTAAGCTGGCATTACTTCCACGGGGTACTTGAAGAGCAATAAAAATCAACAGGCGAGCCTTGCGCGAGGTTCGCCTGTTTTCTTTACATCAAAACATCACGGATCTTCAAGGCACACGTTTCCATGTCAACCCGTCCGTCGGGGAGGAAGGTCACGCCCTCGCCTTCCAGAAGCCTTCGCTGGGCGCCCTCGCCGCCGAAGGCAAAGCCGCCCGCAAGGGAGCCGTCCTTCTTCACCACCCGGTGGCAGGGCACCTCCCCCGGGTAAGGATTCACGTGGAGGGCGTAGCCAACCACCCGCGCCCAGCGGGGATTCCCCGCCATGGCGGCAACCAGACCGTAGGAGGCCACCTTTCCCTTGGGGATGCGCTTCACTTGGGTATAGATCTTTTCAAAAACGGTATCCTTCATATGCTTTCCCTTCCTTGTTAAAAGTAGTATACCCAATTTTTTATCGTTTGTAAAGAGGGCGCCCCTTGTTGGCAGTCCTCTTTTTCGTTTGCCAACCCCCAAAAACAGCCGAAAACAGAAAAATCCCTTGTTTTTCATACTTTTTGAGGAAAGAAAATACAAATTGTTCACAATTAAATTTGTTGCTCCCCCTTGACAAACGCCAAAATTGGGGTATAATAGAGACAGAATTAGCACTCGGACACCGAAAGTGCTAAAAAGTTGTTCGATAATCGAACAGCTTACGTGCCAAAAACCGTTCGATAATCGAACAGTTCACAGAAAGGAGATCCCTCATGGAGCTTTCCGAACGTAAAAAAGCCATATTGAAATCCGTGATCGACTCCTACATCCGCACGGGAGACCCGGTGGGCTCCAAGTCCTTGACTGAATCCAAGCAGTTCAGCCTTTCCAGTGCTACCATCCGCAGCGAGATGAACGATCTGGAGGCCATGGGCTATCTGGAACAGCCCCACACCTCTGCGGGGCGCGTCCCCACGGCGCAAGGCTACCGCACCTACGTAGACAGCCTGATGGAAAAATACTTCCTGGGCATGGAAGAGCTTGAGGTGCTGGACGAGGTGATGAACGGCAAGCTGGTGGAAGTGGGCAGACTCATGGACGAGGCGGCCAAGGCCATCGGACAGATCACCAACTACGCCACCTTCGCCTTCATGGGCGGAAACGGCAGTGCGGTGGATCGGTACGAAACGGTGTTCGTGGATGCTAACAGCTTCTTACTGATCATGATCTGCAAGGACGGCACCATCCGCAACCGCCACGTGAAGCTGATGGAGACCATCACACCCGACCTGCTGGAAACGGCCAAGAATGCGCTGAACGAGACCTTGGCACATCTTTCCGCAGATCAGATCAACCTGACGGTGATCCTGGAGTTTGAGGAAAAGATGGGGGACCACCGTTCCTTTGCCACCACGGTGCTTCGCGTGGTCCACGAGATGCTGGGCTCCTACGACAGCGAGAAGGTGCACATCGACGGTGTGACCAAGCTGCTTTCCTACCCCGAGTTTATGAACGTTGCCAAGTTCCAGAGCATCCTCTCCCTGTTCGAGCAGAGACAGCGGTTTGCGGAGCTGATGCAACACGCAGTACCCGGTCAGACCAGCGTGATCCTGGGGGACAGCGAGCAAAACGAGTTCGCTCCGCCGGACACCGGCTTTGTGTTCCACCCCATTACGGTGGGCGGCAAGGTGGTGGGCGCCATCGGCGTCATCGGTCCCCAGAGAATGGATTATAAAAAAGTCGTTGCTTCCCTTGATTACTTCGCCGCAGGGCTCACGGAGCAGATCGCTCTCCCCGAGAACGCGGCAGGGATGCTGAGCAACGAGGAAGAAAGGAAGAAGACCCATGGAGGAAACTAAACAGACCCCCGAAACGGAAGCTCCCGACACGGAAGCAAAAGCGGCCGAAGCGGAAGCTCCCGACACGGAAAAGAAGGAAAAGAAGGACAAAAAGTTCTTCCATCGCGACCAGAAGGAGCTGGAAGCGGCAAAGGCACAGCTGGCAGAGAAGGAAAACCAATACCTGCGGCTGTACGCGGAATACGAAAACTTCCGCAAGAGAAGCGAAAAAGAGAAGACGGATTGCTACAACAGCGCCTACGGCGATGCGTTGACCGCCTTCTTACCCCTCATCGACAGCATGACCCAGGCTATGCAGTTCTCCCCGGAGGACGAAGGCATCAAAGCCTTGGCAAAACAGCTTTCCGACATCCTCACCAAGCTGAACATCACGGAGATCGAAAGCGACGGCGCACAGTTTGATCCCAACGTGCACAACGCCATCATGCATGAGGAAAACCCCGAGGCAGGGGAAAACGTCATCACCCAGACCTTCCAGAAGGGTTACAAGCGGGGAGATAAAGTCCTGCGCTGTGCCATGGTAAAGGTTGCAAACTAAGGCGCTCCGCGCTCACTCAAGTATTCGAAACAAATCATCACTTATTGATAAAAAGGAGACAATTTTATGGGAAAGATCATCGGTATCGACCTCGGTACGACCAACAGCTGCGTAGCTGTATATGAAGGCGGCGAGCCTGTCGTCATCGCCAACGCGGAAGGCAACCGCACCACCCCCTCCATCGTAGCCTTTGCAAAGAACGGCGAACGCATGGTGGGTCAGGTGGCAAAGCGTCAGGCCATCACCAACCCCGACAGAACCACCAGCTCTATCAAGCGTGAGATGGGCACTGCCAAGAAAGTAACCATCGACGGCAAGGGCTATACCCCCCAGGAGATCAGCGCTATGATCCTGCAGAAGCTGAAGGCAGACGCAGAAAGCTATCTGGGCACCTCCGTCACCGAAGCGGTCATCACCGTGCCCGCTTACTTCTCCGACGCACAGCGTCAGGCAACCAAGGATGCAGGTAAGATCGCCGGCCTGGAGGTCAAGCGTATCATCAACGAACCCACCGCCGCGGCTTTGGCTTACGGCCTGGACAAGGACGAAATGGATCAGAAGATCCTGATCTACGACCTGGGCGGCGGTACCTTCGACGTGTCCATTCTGGAGATCTCCGACGGCGTGTTCGAGGTGCTTGCCACCAACGGTGACACCCGTCTGGGCGGCGACGACTTTGACGCCCGCGTCATGGAATGGATCGCTTCCTCCTTCAAGGCGGAGACCGGCATCGACATCCATGGCGACAACATGGCTATGCAGAGACTGAAGGAGGCCGCTGAGAAGGCAAAGATCGAGCTGTCCGGCGTAATGAGCACCGAGATCAACCTCCCCTTCCTCACCGCCGACGCTACCGGCCCCAAGCACTTCTCCGCAACCCTGACCAGAGCCAAGTTCAACGAGCTGACTGCCGATCTGGTAAAACGCACTCTTGAGCCCATGAAGAAGGCTATGAGCGACGCAGGCCTTTCCGTGAAGCAGCTGAACAAGATCCTGCTGGGGGGCGGCTCCACCCGTATCCCCGCAGTTGTGGACGCCGTGAAGGACTTCACCGGCGTAGAGCCCTTCAAGGGCATCAACCCCGACGAGTGCGTTGCAGTGGGCGCGGCCATCCAGGGCGGCGTTCTGGGCGGCGACGTGAAGGATCTGCTGCTGTTGGACGTTACCCCTCTGTCCCTGGGCATCGAGACCCTGGGCGGCGTGTTCAACAAGATCATCGACCGTAACACCACCATCCCCGTATCCAAGAGCCAGACCTACACCACCGCCGCAGACGGTCAGACCTCCGTTGAGGTGCACGTTCTGCAGGGCGAGCGCGAGATGGCGGCTCATAACACCACGCTGGGCAGATTCGTTCTGGACGGTATCTCCCCCGCTCCCCGCGGCGTTCCTCAGATCGAGGTTACCTTCGACATCGACGCCAACGGCATCGTAAACGTTACCGCGAAGGACAAGGGCACCGGCAAGGAACAGCACATCACCATCCAGTCCTCCACCAATATGTCCAAGGAAGATATCGACCGCGCCGTGAAGGATGCGGAGATGCACGCCGAGGAGGACCGCAAGCAGAAGGAAGCCGTTGAGATCCGCAACCGTGCGGAGACCACCGTGTTCCAGAGCAAGAAGGCGATGGAAGATGCAGGCGATAAGCTGTCCGATAGCGACAAGGCTCCCGTGCAGGCGGCCATCACCAAGCTGGAGGAGACTCTGAAGGGCGGCACCATCGACGCCATCAAGGCAGACACCGAGGCGTTGGAGAAGGCACTCTACGAGCTGTCCTCCAAGCTGTACCAGCAGCCCGGCGCACAGGGCGGCGACCAGGGCGGCAACCCCGGCGCACAGGGCGGTGACGACACCGTTTACGACGCAGACTTCACGGACAAAACATAATCCGCGAAGCACGAACATCTGATATTTAACGACAGGTCGAGTGGAGGGTAACCTTCACTCGGCATTGTCGCCTTATTCGGAGAACAAGTCCAAAAAACGAACGGTTTTTTCGGGCTGCAGGAGTTATACATTTATGGCTGATCAGAAAAGAGACTGTTACGAGGTCCTTGGGGTTTCCAAAGGTGCTTCGGACAGCGAGATCAAAAAAGCGTTTTATAAATTGGCAAAGAAATACCATCCCGACGCCAACCCCGGGGACAAGGAGGCGGAGGCCAGCTTCAAGGAAGTGAACGAGGCCTATTCCGTCCTGTCCGATGCGGATAAGCGCGCCAGATACGACCAGTTCGGCTGGGCGGGCATCGACGGCGCACCCGGAGGCGGCGGAAGCGGCTTCGGAGGCTTTGGGGAAGGCTTTGACGTGGGCGACATCTTCGGCGACCTGTTCGGCGGGATGTTCGGCGGCGGTGGCGGCTCCAGACGGAATCCCAACGCGCCCCGCAGAGGAGACGATATCGGCGCACGGGTCACCCTCACCTTTGAGGAGGCGGCCTTCGGTTGCAAAAAGGAGATCTCCTACGGCCGCATCGAATCCTGTCCCACCTGCTCCGGCAACGGCGGCACAGGCTCCGAGACCTGTACCCGTTGCGGCGGCAGAGGCCAGGTCACCGTGCAACAGCGCACCCCCTTTGGATATATGCAATCCACCCAGCCCTGCGATGCTTGTAAGGGCAAGGGCAAGATCGTCAAGAATCCCTGTAAGGATTGCCGCGGCAGCGGTCAGATCCGCAAGACCAAGCGCATTGAGGTGAACATTCCCGCGGGCATCGACAACGGCCAGCGTATTTCTCTGCGAGGCCAGGGCAATGCCGGCGCCAACGGAGGCCCTGCGGGAGATCTGCTGGTTTCCGTCTCCGTGCGGGGTCACGAGTTCTTCACCAGAGACGGGTTTGACCTGCTTTGCGATATGCCCATCACCTTCGTGGAGGCGGCTTTGGGTGCAAAGATCACCATCCCCACCCTGGAAGGGCAGGGCGAGCTGACCATCCCCGAGGGCACCCAGTCCGGCACCACCTTCTGCGTCCGCGGGAAGGGTATTCAGCAGTTGAACGGCAAGGGCAGGGGCGACCTGCTGGTCACCGTGGAGATCGAGGTTCCAAAGGGCTTGGGCAAAAAGCAAAAGGAAGCCTTGGAGAAGTTCGGCGAGCTTTGCGAGGATAAGCACCACAGCAAGCGAAGCTCCTTCTTCGGGAAGTTCAAAAAGAAATAACCTTTTTCAGAGAGGCAAATCGCCTCTCTTTTTTCCTCTTGACAAATGGCGAAAAATAGAGTACACTACCCGTATCAACTAAGAAAGAGAGGAAAGCCCGTAATGGACACAGGACGAAGTAGTCGGCAAGACCGAGAAGCAGTTCCTTTATGGAGCTTTTCTCGCCGTTTTTGCTAGTCTATTCAGGTAAAAACGAAAAACATGAAGCAATGGTTGGAGCTGCAGGGGGAGGGATTTGCCCTTCGCTTGCAGGACATGCTGGAGAAAAAGCAGTACCGCGAGCTGCGGGGTGCCTTCTCTCTGTTCGAAGCCCCCGACCTTGCCCAGCTTTTTGGGCAGTTCGAGGAAAAAGAAATGCTTTTGTTGTTCCGTCTGCTCCCCAAGGACACCGCCGCCGAGGTGTTTGTGGAGATGGAGGCGGATCAGAAGGAATTGCTGATCAATTCCTTCAGTGACGCGTACCTGCAGGAGGTGCTTTCGGAGCTTTACATCGACGATACGGTGGAGCTGATCGAGGAGATGCCCGCAGGGGTGGTCAAGAGAATTCTGCGGAATGCCGACGAGGAATCCCGTGAGGCCATCAACCGCATTCTCCGCTATCCCAAGGACAGCGCGGGAAGCATGATGACCACGGAATACGTGCGGCTTTACAAGGATATGACCGTGGCGGAGGCCTTTGAGCGCATCCGCAGAGACGCCTACGACAAGGAAACGGTCTACACCTGCTACGTCACCGATCGCAACCGTCTGCTCATCGGCGTGGTCACCGTCCGTGACCTGCTGGTGGCGCAAGAGGATGCCATCATCGGGGACATCATGACGGAAAACGTCATCTACGCCGAGACCATGGACGACCGTGAATCCGTGGCCAACGCTTTGAGCAAATACGACTTCCTGGCCCTGCCCGTGGTGGACAAGGGCAAGCGGCTGGTGGGTATCGTCACCTACGACGACGCCTCCGACGTTTTGCAGGAGGAGATCACGGAAGATATTGAGAAAATGGCGGCTATCGTGCCTACGGATAAGCCCTATTTGCGCACCGGCGCTTGGGAGACCTGGAAGAGCCGTATTCCATGGCTTTTGCTGTTGTTGCTTTCCGCCACCTTTACGGGAGCCATCCTTTCTTCCTACGAATCCGCCCTCAGCAAGGTTGCCATCCTCACCGTGTTCATCCCCATGCTGATGGGTACGGCGGGTAACGCGGGAAGCCAGGCTTCCGTTGCGGTGATCCGTGCCCTGTCCTTGGGAGAGGTGCAGATGCGGGACGTGTTCGCCGTGCTGTGGAAGGAATTGCGTGTGGCCCTCCTTTGCGGTATCGCTTTGGGCGTGGTGGGCTTCGGAAAAGCGGTGTTCCTGGACGGCGCCTCTATGGAGGTGGCCTTCGTGGTCAGTTTGACCCTGGCGCTGACGGTTTTGCTGGCGAAGCTGGCGGGCTGTCTGCTCCCCCTGGGAGCAAAGCGGATCGGCCTTGACCCCGCCGTCATGGCGAGCCCCTTCATCACCACCATCGTGGACACCCTGTCCCTTCTGGTATACTTCGCCGTGGCAACGGCATTGATCCCGGAATTGGGGTAAAAAAGCATAAGAAAGATCCCGTTCGAGGAAATCGAACGGGATCTGTTTTTTATTGTTTCAAAGTTTAGGATGAAATAGCTTCCTTTTGAGAAAAACAGCCTTCCGCACAGGAAGAAATAAACACTTTTGCAGAAAGGATCGCGGTTCCCAAGAACGAAAGCCATCCGAGGGGATAAACTACCGTGTCCAGTATCTCCGCCAATCCCAAAACGGCAAACGCCATGGTATCGCTCACGGGGATCAAGATTGCAAACAGCAACGGTATGGCAGATAACACAATACCAAACCCGGAGAGGAATACCGTGAAAGCAACCGAAGCAGACCGATTTCTGCGTTTTGCAAACAAACACCAAAGGGCAAATCCCAACGCGGCGGAAAACGCTGTCAGCCTTACAAAATTCCCCCAAGAAAACAACTCCTCCAAAAAATGGAAGGCAAGGGAGTAGGTAGAAGCTTCCTTGGGCGGTCCGTCCAGCCATCGGTTCTGAGAACCCACATAAGGGCTTATGGCCCGCATATACGCTGCGCTGATCAATACCACTGCCAAGAAGATCCCCAAGGGCACCAACACGGAGAGATACAATCTTTTCTTTCTTGTCACGAAAAATCACCCTTTTTCTTTTATTTTACCACGAAAACCCCGCCGCCGTCAATATTTTTTCCCACAAATCCGCCTGCACGAATTTGGTATATTTATCCGAAGAACGGTCAAAAATACTCTATAACGAAAGACCGAAAGGGGTTTTGCCCACGTGACAAAAAGCGCCATGAAAACCAGGCTGAGGGACTCTCTCGCCGCCATCGTGGATACCCTGTCCCTTTTGGTATATTTCGCCGTGGCAACGGCATTGATCCCCGAGTTGGGGTAAAACAAGCATCAAAAAGATCCCGTTCATGCCGAACGGGATCTGTTTTTATTTGTTTGGGGACGGCGCAACGGGACGTTCTCCCCACGCGGCAAGGAGCATCCTCACCGCAAGGATCAAGGCGCACAGAAGCAGAAGCTTTGACAGCGGCGAGATCACTGCCCCCAGCACCTCCGCCAAGCCAAGAGATGCAAAAGCCATGGTATCGCTGACGGGGATCAGAAGGCCGAACAGCAAGGGCAGGAAAGAAACCAAAATTCCGCATCCGGAGAAGAAGACCAAAAGCCCGGGAGAAGCATCCCGCTTTCTCTTCCGGGAAAGCAGCTTCCAAACGGCAAAGCCCAGCCCTGCGGCAAACGCCGCCAGGGAAGCAATGTTTTCGAAGGAAAAATACGCCTTCAAAAACACGTATGCCAACGAATAGGTTCCCGCCTCCTTGGGAGGGCTACCCAACCAGGTGTCCCAGGAATCGACGTAAGGACCGATCAGGCACAGATACACCGCGCCTGCCAATACCATCGCAAGGAAGATCCCTGCGGGGATCAACACGGAAAGATAAAGTCTTTTCTTTTTTGTCATGATACGACCTCCCGATCTGTCAAGTTCTTACGCCGTTTCTCTCTAAAGCGGGCAAAAAGCGCTATCGCCAAAAGCACCGCGACAGCCACCAGCAGGAGAAGGATTCCGGGAAGGACGATCACCTGCAATGCGACCGTTGCACCACCCACCACGAACTGCCATACATCTGACGGAAGCTCCGTGACGCAACTGGCAAAGGAGAACAGCAAGGGCAAAAAGGTAAGGAATATACCCACGGCCGAGAGCACCTTTAACGGTGTGCCGATCCCCCTATCGATGTGAAGAAGCCGGGTAAAGCAAAGAAGCGTTCCCGCAAACACAGCAAACGGGATCAAAAAAAGGTACGAAAAGAACATCTTTGCAAACCCGCGGGCAAACAAGGACATCCCTTCCTCCGTATCGGCTGTGATCCAAAGGAAGGCCCGATCGGGGAACAGCCAGACCCAAACGGCGCCTGCCAGCATCATCACCAGAACGGCAATGAAGGCCAAAACTCCAATCGTTCTGCGTTTCGTCACGAAAATCACCCTTTTTCTTTTATTTTACCACGAAAACCCCGCCGCCGTCATTATTTTTTTGCACAAATCTTGATAGGCGGTTTTGGTATATTTATCCGAAGAACGGTCAAAAATACTCTATAACGAAAGACCGAAAGGGGTTTTGCCAAGTCGGAGGCCAAGCGGTCTTAGGAAGACAAACTGGTAAGACAACTCCTTGGCTCACAGAACGACATGGCTACGATCCGACTTCATTATTTTTTTGCACAAATCTTGATAGGCGGTTTTGGTATATTTATCCGAAGAACGGTCAAAAATACTCTATAACGAAAGACCGAAAGGGGT
>JAZNPH010000071.1:0-14919 GCA_045589515.1 Eubacteriales bacterium
ACATCCCCAAAGCCACATTACCGTCCAAAAGCTCCAGAATCAAGTGGTGGCCTGTAGAGATGAAGGAGAAGGAGCAAAGGCCCAAACCCATCGTTACCGCAAAGACAAGGAAGATCTTAAGTCCGTGAGGAAGCTTCTTCAGCATGCCCGCAAAGAAAGCGGAGACCACACGGTAATACTTCAGGAACAGAACGGCAAAGAGGCCTACCGCAATACCGATCAGGGCAGGAAGCCAGATCTCCTTTGCCGCCAGGACGGGAAGATCAAATGCGGGGAACAGACCGATCTCAAGCCCCATCAACGGAGAAAGAAGCTCGGTGGTGAGCCTTGCAAACATCACGGAAGCGGCGGAGACGATGACGATCATGGGAGAGATCCGCTGGTGGGCCTCCTCGATGGCGAACAAAATACCGGAAATGGGCGCACCGGTTGCGGTGGCAAAGCCTGCACAGGCGCCGCCCGTCATGGAGTATCTGTCCCAGGCGCGGTGCTTTTTGGCGAAGGAGTACACCGTTCCTCTGCCCACGGCGGTACCCATTTGAACCGCAGGACCCTCGTTGCCCAAAGGCACGCCGATCAAAAAAGTGGTCAGGGACAGGAAGAAAATGCCCAAAAGGTTCTTCAGCCAGCCGAAGGACAGGATCCCCCGCAGGATGCCGATGGAGGTGGGGATGCCGCCCCCACGAAGGTTGGGGACTTTTTTGTAGATCCACGCAAAGAGAAAAGCCACACCCAACAGCACCACAAGAGCCACGGGAATGAGATATGGGCGAGAAGACAAGACCTCGTATCCCTGCTCGGACAGCCCGATAACGAAGTGAGCGCACAGCTTGTAGGCAAGCACCGTAACAGCGGTAAAGATACCCGTGATACCGCCGAAGACGAAGGCGGGGACGATGAAATTGAGAAGTTGGTTTTTCAGCTTTTTATACTTCATGGGATCACTCTCTTGCGATTGGGATTTCCGGAATATTATAGCACATTCCGTAGAATCCTGCAAGGGGTTTTGGAAAAATGCAGGCAAAGCTTTGGATATTGTATAAAGTTCGGTGCAAAAGAGTCGGGGATTTTTTCACTATTGACTATTGACAAAGAATCTCTTTCGTGTTAGAATAGGTCGAAAAATAAATAGTCTTATCAAGAGTGGTGGAGGGACCTGCCCTTTGAAGCCCGACAACCTACCGTACGGCAAGGTGTCAATTCAGCGATGTTTGATCGAAAGATGAGAAGTTTTTTGTGGGTGCCCCGCTCTTGGAGGAAGTTCTGAGAAGCGGGATTTTTTGTTGTGATCCCGAGAAAGAGAGAGTTGTATATGAGACAGTTTTTTACCAGTGAATCCGTAACGGAAGGCCATCCCGATAAAATTTGCGACCGCATTTCCGACAGCGTTCTGGACGCCATTCTGGCCCAGGATCCCACCGCTCGCGTTGCCTGCGAGACGGCTACCACCACCGGCTTGATCCTGGTGATGGGCGAGATCACCACCAACGCCAAGTTTGACGCACAGGAGATCGCAAGAGAGACCGTTCGAGAGATCGGCTACGACCACAGCGATAAGGGCTTTGACTGCGATACCTGCGGCGTGATCGTCTCCATCCACCGCCAATCCCCCGATATCGCCATGGGCGTTGACCGTTCCCTGGAGGCAAAGGAGGAGGGCGGCGATCGCTTTGACATCGGTGCGGGCGACCAGGGTATGGTGTTTGGCTACGCCTGCAACGACACTCCCGAGCTGATGCCCCTGCCCATTTCTCTGGCGCAGCAGCTGGCACGCCGTTTGACTGCCGTTCGCAAGCAGAGCATTCTTCCCTACCTTCGCGCCGACGGTAAGACCCAGGTCACCGTGGAATACGAGGACGGAAAGCCCGTTCGTCTGGACGCCATCGTGGTTTCCAGCCAGCACAGTGCAGACGTGACGTTGGAGCAGATCCGCGGGGACATCATCCGCGAGGTCATCACCCCCACCCTGCCTGCGGAATTGGTGGACGAGAACACCAAGATCTACGTCAACCCCACCGGTCGTTTCGTCATCGGCGGCCCCAACGGCGACTCCGGTCTCACCGGCCGTAAGATCATTGTGGATACCTACGGCGGTTACGCACGTCACGGCGGCGGTGCCTTCTCCGGCAAGGACCCCACCAAGGTGGACCGTTCTGCCGCTTATATGGCACGCTACGTTGCCAAGAACGTGGTCGCATCCGGCGCGGCAAGCAAGTGCGAAGTGCAGATCGCTTACGCCATCGGCGTGGCAAAGCCCGTTTCCGTTCTGGTGGATACCTTCGGCACCGGTGTTGTTAGCGACGACAAGCTTTCCGAGGCTGTGGCAAAGCTGTTCGACCTCCGTCCCGCCGCCATCATCGAAAAGCTTCAGCTCCGTCGTCCCATTTACAAGGCGACCTCCGCTTACGGTCATTTCGGCAGAGAAGACGAGGGCTTCCTTTGGGAATGCACCGATATGGCAGAGGCGATCAAGGCCGAGCTGGGTATTTAAACGGTTGGATGCGTTTGAGGCGCTGCCTCAAGCTCCGCTTAAAAACCTTTCTTTGGGGAAGAAAGGTTTTTAAGAATTTCCAAAGAACCCGGCTTTGCCCCAAACTGTCGTTTGGGGATCATAAAAAATCCAATCAAAAGCAGAGAGCTCCGTTTTTTCCACAGAAAAAGCGGAGCTGTTTTTTGCGAAATAATTATGAAGAAAAATTGAAAAAAGTGTTGAATTTTTTCCTTTGTGTGATATAATAGATTTGATTGTGGCAAACACAGAAAGGAAGGCGTTTTTCATGAGCGAGCAGATCATTCGGGAAGGATTCAGCAACGAGACCTATATCCGTTTGCAATCCCAAAAGATCAAGGACCGTATTGAAGAGTTTGGCGGCAAGCTTTACATGGAGTTTGGCGGCAAGCTTTTTGACGACTATCATGCCTCCCGGGTATTGCCGGGCTTTGCTCCCGACAGTAAGCTTTCCATGCTTTGCTCCCTGAAGGACCAAGCGGAGATCGTCATCGCCATCAACGCTTCCGATATTGAGAACAACAAATACCGGGGGGACATCGGTATCCCCTACGACAAGGAAGTGCTTCGTCTGATCGATAGCTTCCGTTCCGTCGGGCTTCACGTGGGGAGCGTGGTATTGACCAGATACACCGGTCAGCACGCAGCTATCGCTTTTGAAAAGAATCTTTCTTCCCTGGGAATCAAGGTATATCACCACTACCCCATCCGCAACTATCCTTCCGACGTGGCGCATATCGTCAGTGAGGACGGTTTTGGCAGAAACGATTATATCGAGACCACCCGTTCCCTGGTGGTGGTGACCGCTCCCGGCCCCGGCAGCGGTAAGATGGCCACCTGTCTTTCCCAGCTTTATCACGAGCACAAGCGGGGCATCCGTTCCGGATATGCAAAATTCGAGACCTTCCCCGTTTGGAATCTGCCTTTAAAGCACCCCGTAAACCTGGCCTACGAGGCAGCTACCGCGGATCTTTCCGACGTGAATATGATCGATCCCTACCATCTTGAAGCCTACGATCAGATCGCAGTGAACTACAACCGTGACATTGAGATCTTCCGTGTGCTTGACGCCATGATGTCCAAGATCTTCGGCAAGTGTCCCTACAAGAGCCCTACGGATATGGGGGTCAACATGGTGGGCAACGCCATCTACGACGACGAGGCAGTCTGCCATGCCGCCAAGCAGGAGATCATCCGCCGTTATTACAAGACTTCTTGCGCCAGATGCAGAGGCAAGGCGGAGCTTTCGGAGATCCGCAAGATCGAGCTTTTGATGGACGAGGCGGGGATCAAGCCCGAGGACCGCGCTCCCGTGCCCGCCGCTAAGGCGGTGGCAGAGCGTACCGGATTGCCTGCGGTGGCTATCCAGCTTCCCGACGGGCATATCGTCACGGGAAAGACTACGGATCTGCTGGGTGCTTCCTCTGCGGCGCTGTTGAACGCTTTGAAGTATATCGCAGACATCCCCGACCAGGTCATGCTTATCTCCCCCGAGATCATCGAGCCTATCATGCATCTGAAGACGGAGCATCTGGGAAGCAAGAACCCCCATATGCATACCGACGAGCTGCTGCTTGCCCTCTCCATCTGCGCGGTCAGCGACGATTACGCAGAGCGGGCCATGCAGGCTATTGGCGAATTGAAGGGCAGCGAGGTCCATTCCACCGTCATCCTGGCCCACGCCGACGATAAGCTGTTCACCAAGCTGGGCGCGTACGTCACCTGCGAGCCCCAGTTTGAGGATAAGAGCTTATATCATAAGTAAATTTTACAGAAGTCCTGTGAATACGGGGCTTCTTTCTTTTTCTTGTAAAAAGGTATTGACAAAGTTGGTTTATTATTGTAAAATGGTTTATAGAAAGAAACCTTCTTTGGAGGATGATCCGTTATGTTAGAGATCAACGGGTTGAATAAGCGTTACGGCAAGACCGTGGCGCTCAGATCGCTTGACTGCAAATTGGAGACCGGTGTCTACGGGCTTTTGGGCCCCAACGGCTCCGGCAAGACCACGCTGATGAATATTCTCACCGCCAATCTCAAAAAGGATGGCGGTACCGTCCTCTTTGACGGACGCGAGGTTGAAAAGGACCATAAGGCATTCCGCAGGCAGATCGGGTACATGCCCCAATACTGCGAAATGATCCCCGGGTTTACCGTTTGGGATTTTTTGGGATACATGGCAACGCTGAAGGGCTTGGAACGAAAGCAGGCGACGTTACAGATCGAAGCGCTTCTGGAACGGTTCTTTTCGGAGAACGTGAGAGACAAAAAGATCTCTGCTCTCTCCGGAGGTATGAAGCAACGGGTGATGCTGATCCAAGCCTTTTTGGGAACACCGAGGCTGGTTCTGTTGGATGAGCCAACGGCGGGGTTAGATCCCATACAGAGGATGACCGTTAAGAATTATATTGCGGAAAACGCCTGTGATAAGACCATTCTCATCGCTACCCACATTATCAGCGATGTAGAAAACATCGCCAAAGAATTGATCTGTCTGCAAAAGGGTGTCTGCATTTTTAAGGGAACGCCCCGGGGTCTGGCATTGCAGGCTGACGGTATGATATGGAGTTACACGAACACGCGAAGTGACGGTTTCACAATCGACGAAAAGACTCGCGTTCTATCTGCCCGCCCGGAGGGGGAAAACGTTGTCTATCGGCTTCTATCTTCCGAGAAGCCTTTTCCTGATGCGAGCCCTCTCTCTCCCACACCCGAGGATGCTTACGCCCTGCTTTACGGAGAGCGATATGAAGCTGATACGATTTGAGCTTTTGAAGATCGCGGTCAGCCGCGGATTTTTGGGTGTGACGGCGGCCTTGCTGTTGCTGTCCGGAGTTTTGGGGTATTTTTCCGCCCGTGAGCCCCGCCACGATCCGCGGGAAACGGACGCCATCGTGGAAAGTTATCGGGTTGATCTCGAGGAGACGGTACGACAATACGAAGCCTTGAGGGAAGAATACGAGGCCTATCTGCAGTTGCTTCTCTCGGAGGAGCATCAGCCCTCACAGCCTCCCGCTTCCGTGGTACGCTTTGAGCAATATCAGCTCGCCTTCGATAGAATTTTGCGTCAAGAGCAATATACGGAACTTCTCCGCGACGCCATCCGCAATCTGGAAAAGCAAGATGCCGGGCTGTCGGAAGAGCAAGCGGTAACGAATCGGTATCTTTTGGGAAGATACGAAAGAAATCTCTCCCTGCGGTTGGGAACGGAAAGCATGGTTGGCCTTACGGAGCTTTACGAAACCATCTCCCTTCTATACCTGCCCTTGATGCTGTTTGCGATTTTCCTTGGCGTAACCGCGGTTTATTCCCAGCGGGAGCGGGGAACCGAGAATCTGATCCACGCTTCTCTTCGGGGACGTGCCGCTTCTTCCTTGGCAAAGGCTGTCGCCTCCGCGTTGGTCTTGGGCTTGGTTTGTGTTTTATCCCTGCTGCTGACGATCGGAGCGTATTCCGCAAGAAGCGGGTGTTGGAGCTTTGGGGGATATCTTCAAGAGTGCGAGACTTTTATGCTCTTCCCTATCCCGCTAACGGCGGCTGAAAGTCTTTTGCTTCTGTTTGCACTGATTTTTGCTTGCGGTCTGACGTTCTGCGGAATCGCCATGATTGCGGGAACGTATTGCAGAAACCGTGTGTTTCCCTTGACGGTAACCTCGCTCTTGCTGTTGACAGGCTTGCTCCCCCAACCGCCGGAGGCGGGAAGTCTTTTGCGGATCTTGCCTGCCGCCAACCTGTTTGACGGAAACAAGGTATTTGCCCACCTTTACCCGGTGGTGATGGGAGAGACGCCTTTATACGGAGGCTTCGTCGTGTTGGCAGTATATACGGCTGTTCTCTTTGCCATCAGCGGGCTCTTTATTGCCCTTCCCGTGAAAGCCGTGGAGCGGAAGAGCTCTTCCCTCCCGTTGCCCAAGCTGCCCCGCCGCCACACCGTGGGAACCGTTTTGGGCTACGAATGGAAGAAGCAGTTGTTTGCCAACAAGACGTTATGGCTGTTGTTGGGAGTAATGGTTTTGAAGATTGCCGTTTCCCGGAATATCCTTGCCTACGAGCCCACCTACACCGACGAAAAATACCGCACGTATATGCTGTCTATTCAGGGTCCCTACACCGAGGGAAAGCGGGAAACAGCGCAAAAAGAACTGGAAGATCTCTACGGACTAATGGCAATGCGCTCGGAGATGGAAACCCGTTACCGCAATGGGGAACTCTCCCGGGAGGAAATGGGACGTTATCTTTCCGCCTTTTACGAAGCGGAGCATAACGAGAAGGCGCTTTTGGCGGTGGAGGAACGGCTGGACGAATTGCACACCCGCTATCTGAACGGGCAGGCCTCCTTCGTGGTGTACGACGCGGGCTGGCAAAAATTGCTTTCTCTAAGCCCGGATCTGCTGTTGCTCCTTTTGATCATCGGTGCCTGCTGCGGACTTTACAGCGACGAATACAAAAGAGGAATGCACAGCCTTTACACAGCAGCCGAATACCGCGCCGCAGATAAAGCCAAGGCGTTCTTCTGCGTTGGATTTGCCGCTGTGACGGCAGGTATGTTCCGTTGTATCGATCTGTTTATCTTATGGAAGCAATCCTTACTGCCGCTATGGAACGCCCCTGCCTGCGGGCTGGGAGGGTTTTCCGTTCTGCAAAACGCGCCGTTATGGACGGTCTTTGCCTTCACAGTATTTTTTACCTTTGCCTTTGCCCTGGGAGTTTCCGCCGTGGTGTCGCTAATTTCCCGCTTAACGAAAAACAAAGGGATCGCTTTCCTGCTTTCCCTTGGTTTGATTCTTCCTTTCTCTATGCTGATCTTTTGAGGTGTTTATGAAAAAAATATTGCTGATTAGCCTTTTTGCCCTTTTGCTGACCGCCTGCGGTGCGGATTATTCTTATTCTATACCCGAGGATGCTTCCACGGTAAGCAGAGAAGAGTTTCACTTGGAGGAAGCCTCTTTCCTATCGCCCTATTATCTCTCCCTGGGAGAAGCGGGTCTGCAAAGGCTTTCGGAGGGCGGACAGATCCGCTGTCTGCTGGGAAGGCACGGAAATCTGCTGTGTGCCAACACCCCGACGCGGATGATCTTCTGCTACGAAACCGAGAAGTATGTCCAGCAATTGATGGAATACAATAAGCTGACGGGGGAGTTTGCCCCTGCCTGCCACGACGTGATGTGTTCACACGAGGATTGTCTGTTTTCGGTGGATTACAAGGTGTTCGGCGGGGCGCTGCATTTGTATTTCCTTCCCCACACGGGGGACGGCGGTTACTATATGTCGGAGCTTGACGGCACGGAATCGAAACTGCTCCCGCTGCCTGCAGATGCTTTTCTTCACGCAGAGACGGAGGAGGGCTTGTACTGGGAGAAAACAGAACTTATTGAGGAACGGGCGTACTATTCCTTGTGGCTGTATTCTTTTTCGAACGGTGAAAGCCGTCAGATCGCACAGCCTGCGGAAAACGTGTCCTACTACGTTACCAAGGACGGTGTTTATCTCCACGACCTTATCACGCTGACGCTGTACAGAATAGATCCTTCTGCGGAGGAAAAGACAAAGGTGGCCGATGGTGTGATCTCCCTGGCAAGCTTTGGGGGATGGCTTTACGATTACGATCATACCGCGGGGGCGTTCAAAAAGCTTTCGGAGGATGGGTTTGAGACTGTTGCCACCATACAGGGAGTATTTGATTACTGGGTCAGCGAGGGGTATATTTATTTCTTCCGGGAGGATCGGGCGTTCATGGAATCCGTTCGGGAGGATCGAGAGCTTTATCAATATCTTTCGGAGGACAACCCCACCTGCGGTGGTCTGTACAGGATCAAAGAAGGAGACGGGGAGCCTCAATTGCTGTGCAGGCTGAGCCACGACGGAAAGCCCGCTTTGATCGAGCATCTGTTTGCGGACGGAGAAGTGATATACGTCCAGTATCGGGATTACGAAAGTTTTTTCAACCGCTACAACGAAAAGCGGGGTGAGCCCAGCCTGGCAATTATAGATGCAACCACAGGCAGTCTTTTGGAGATCCCGGGGTAAATCCAATTTTTTAAGGGGGCTTTCTTCGAAAGAAAGTCCCCTTAAGTGCGGTTTTATTGAATGATGAGGTTAAACACCACCAAGAACAGGTCCAGGGCGACCAGAACGGCCTCCATGGTGATCCATTTCTTGGGGTTCTCCCCGAACACTGCCATGACGCCGGAAACGCCTACCAGCAGGATGCCGCCCACGATGAAGGACAAGGTGGGAATGCGCTGGAGAGACAGCCCCGAGGATAGGGTGGCAGGCAGGAAGAACATGGCGATGATGTTAAACACCGCCGTTACCGCCAGCAGAATCCCTGCGGTGAGGGAGGTGGGGTCAAAATGCTTTTTCTCCATTTTTTGCCTTTATTCGTCGATATAGAAGGTCCACATACATTCGGTGTGAACGGTATCTCCCGCGGTCATCTTGTCCTGGGCTCTGCCGTCCCACTTGGAGAAGTAGAGCTTGTTGGAGTTTGTGTTCATATCCCAGAAGAATACCTTGGAGCCGTTGTCGTAGTTGTTACAGCTGGTCTCGGGGGTAAGCACACGAACGTCGAACTTGTATTTCTCTCTGCCGCCGTAGCCCCAGATCACACATCTGGTTGCGGCGTTGCCGCTGTACTGCTTGCCGGAGTAGTCCGCCGCACCCACCTTCAAGGTCTCCGCCACGAAGAGCAAGTCTTCGTCGTCCATGAAGGCACAGTAGAGGCCGTACTTCTTTTCGATGGCGAACATACAGGTATAGGACAGACCGTAGTATGCGTCCTTCAGGTATTCGTAGTCCACCGCAAGCTTGATCTGAGGACCTACCACGGTGTAGGTACGCACAGCGTTGGCGTAATGCTCGTTTTCGGAGTAGCCGTTTGCCGCATCCCCCCAATAGAGCTCTGTGGGCTCTACGATCTTCAGGTTCTTCACGCTTACGGATTGACCAACGGAAAGGGTGATCTCTTTGTTGGTATCGCCGTCGTAGAGCTTCAAGGAGGTCATCTGCTCGTTGTCGTGGTTACCGCCTGACCATTGGGTGCTGCCCTTCTTTTCTCCTACGCGGTAAACGTATTCCCAGTCGGTGGAACCGCTGACGAAGGAATGAAGGGTGCCGCCCTGCTCGGTGTACTGCCATTTGCCCAGGTTGTAGGTGCCCCAAGCAGTCTTGCGCAAGGTCATATACAGCGTGCCGCCTTGATACTTGCAGGTAACACCGTACTCCGTCTGGCTGTTGCGCTTCAGGGTCATGTCGTAGGAGGTATAGATTTGGATATTGTCGGTGGTATCCATGTCCTCAAACTCCTTGGTCACGTCGCCTCTGCCGTCGTGCTCGATCACAGGCTCGTACTTCTTGTAAAGGTCGTGCTTTTTCAGCGCGTGGCTTTTGATCAAGGCGTAGTCTGCGGCGCTCACTTTTTCGTCACGGTTGGTATCTGCCGCCTTTTTGGCAACCGGCGACAAGCTCGACGCCTTCAGAACGTAGCGTTTTGCCAGCATATAGTCCACCGCATTCACTCTGCCGTCCATAGAGAGGTCGCCGTCCAAGATCACGGTGTATTTGTTCAGGACTGTTTTGCCGCTTTTATCGTACTTGGTAAACACGTCTCCCGTAGCAAGACCGCCCGCTGTTTTGGTTTTGCCGTTTTTATCGGTGACCTTCACACCGTCGCGGTTGTTGGCGTTTGCCAGGAGCTCTTCAGCGGTCATTCTCTCGCGAATGCCGTAGATATACTCTCCTTCGACATAGGCGTTGCCCTTGGGGAAGGAAAGGGTGCTGAGATAACCACACAGCACGTCCACCTCAGAAACAAAGGCGAAGGCACCTGCGGAGGCGATCTCGATGCGGATATAGCGGTATTCGCCGGAAATGTCCACCGCATAATCGTGGTTGACACCGGTTCCGCCGGTGGTATCGGTAAGAGTACCCAGCATGGTAAAGTTCTTGCCGTCCACGGAGCCAAAGGCCTTGACTGCGGCGGGAAGAACGATGCCCCAGCTATCCTGCTTGCCGAACTGCACCTGTACTCTGGCAAGGTCGGAATAGGTCTTTCCCAGATCCACCACGATCTCATAGGAGGAAGCGCCGTTAAAGCCGTACCACTCCGCACCGACCGTGGAGGTACCGTACTTACCGTCGGTAAGCTCGTTCATCTTTTTGTTGCGGTAGTTGTCGGTATACTTGTCCGCATCCGTGGTATAGGGCTTGGAGGAGGTATATGAGCACCCCGTGGATACGATCCGAAGCCCCTCTTCGACTGCGGCTGTGGCGGAAAAAACCGCCAACGAAGTCAGCAACGTGGATAGCAACAGGATTACCGATAAGATTTTTTTCATATCTTAAATCTCCCTTTCATCTCTACTTTGTTTACATTATATCCCCTTTTTTCCATGGGGTCAAGTGTTTTCTTTGCGGGGAAAATATTTTAGCAAAATGTACAAAACAGGCACATCCTTTTCGTTCAGAATGCGCCTGCCTTTTTTGGTGGAGTTACTTCCCGTCTACCAGATCGGAAACGGCGGATTCCACGTCGGAAACGATGTCCTCCGCGCCGCTTTCCACGTCGGAGATCAGATCGGAAACATGGTCGCCGAAATCCTTGGATTCCTCTTTGGAGGTATCGGGTCTTTTGGAGGTGTGGTCGCGGCTGTCGTCGGAGATGACGCCGTTGCTTTCCGCGCTCCCGGAGGTATTGCCGTCTCTGCCGTCACAGCTTGCCAGCACAAACAGAGTCAGCAACGCCAACAGCAACGGGAGAATCTTCTTCATCATAGAGATGCCCATTCCTTTCGTTAACTTGCGGTACGTGTATACCAAGGATAGTTTACACCGTTTGCGGTTGCGTTATACGCGGCGTTTTTTAAAAGTCATACAAAACGAAGGGTGCTTTTTTGTCATGTTTGCCGTTGATTCATAAAAGAAAAATCAATATAATAAAGAAAAAGCTTTTGAAAAATAAGGAGATATACTTATGATCGTTCAGAGACCCCCTTTGGGATGGAATTCCTGGAACACCTTCGGCCACAATATCAACGAGACCATGATCCGCGAGATGGCGGATGCCATGGTGGAAATCGGCTTGCGGGATGCGGGCTACGAATACCTGGTCATTGACGACTGCTGGTCCATGCATGAGCGCGACGAAAACGGTAAGCTTGTAGCCGACCCCGAGAAGTTCCCGAACGGGATGAAAGCGGTTGCGGATTATGTTCACAGCAAGGGCTTGAAGTTCGGTATGTATTCCTGCGACGGTACATTGACCTGCGCAAGATATCCCAGCTCCTTTGATTACGAATTCATCGATGCCGCCACCTTTGCGGAATGGGGCGTTGATTTCTTGAAGTACGACAACTGCAACAGACCCGTAAACTATCCCGGCAGACTGCTTTACAAGCGGATGGGACTGGCGCTTGCCAACTGCGGCAGAGATATTCTGTTCTCCGCCTGCAACTGGGGTGTGGACAACAGCCCCGAGTGGATCAAGGAGACCGGTGCTCATATGTGGCGCTCCACCGGTGACATCGTGGACAACTGGGCCTCCATCAAGGATCTCACTTTGGCACAGCTTCCTCTTCTGAAGACCAACGGCCAGGGCTGCTTCAACGATATGGATATGCTTGTGGTTGGCATGGGCGGCAAGGGCAACGTGGGCGTAGGCGGCTGCACGCTTGAGGAATACCGTACCCACTTCTCCATCTGGTCCTTCTTCGGCTCTCCTTTGATGATCGGATGCGACATTCGGGACATGTCCGATGAGATCAAGGCCATCCTGCTGAACAAAGAAGTTCTTGCCATCAACCAGGATGCGGCTTACCGTCAGCCCTTTGAGATCAGTACCGTTCACTGGGGCACTGAGATGGCATGGAGCGTTTGGGGCAAGTTCCTGGAAAACGGCGACGTTGCTCTGGGCTACTTCAACCTCAGCGAAAACAACACCAACCCCTGTCTGGCGATGGCAGACCTGGGTCTGGGCGGCAGAAGCGGCAAAGCCTTGAAGATTCGCGATCTGTGGTCCGGTGAGGAATTGGGCGTGTTCAAGGATCAGTTTGTGGCCAACGTGGCCGCACACGGCTGCAGAATGTTCAGAGGGCAGGTCGTAGATGCCTGAGTGCATCGTATGCGGAGGTAGTCTCTCCGTCTATGACGTAGGCGCCACCAAGAAGCTGATCAATCGGGGTGCCGAGGAATTTCTGTGTATCCCCTGTTTGGCAAAAAAATTCAAGGTGGAGGAAGATCTGATCCACAAAAAGATCGGAGAATGGCAGGACCAAGGCTGTATGCTGTTTCCGGAAAAACAATAAGATCCATCAAAAAACCGTCGGATTTTTCTCCGACGGTTTTTAATTGCGTTTTTAAGGCTACTCCTCTTCGTCTTCCTTGACGTACAGCATCATTTGCTTTTTCGCATTTTCCTCAAAGGCTGCCAGTCGGCGGTTGGTGAAGATCCACAACAGCACCACCAGAACGACTCTGGCGGAATTCAGCTCTCTCACGGCAAGGGGCAGCACGTAAATCACCGTTTGCACGGCGGCATACAGCAGAAAGATCCAATAGGTGAAGCCGCCCAGATATACCTTGCCGCAACGGACGGAGGCAGAAAGGGTATCCACCTCGTCGGCGAAGCTGAGCCAAGCGTAGAACAGCCCGCACATCCCTGCCAGCATGATCCCCGAAGAGAGCAATTGTACGCCGATCTCCACTTCTCCGAAGGCACGAAGATCCCAAACGGTACAGAAGCGGCGGTAAAGCTCGGATAAAAGAAACCAAAATGCTCCGATCCCAAAGAGGATCGCGGTTTTGCGGAACCGCTTTTCCCTTGCAAAGCCGTCCATAAACAGACAGCCCAGGGCAAAGAAGGCGGGAAACGCGCAGACGGGCATGAAGCGGAAGCCGTCTACGTGGAGATCCAGCAGAAAGACCAGCCCCAGGGCAAAGCAGATCCTTGCCATGTGAAGGTGGGAGAAGCGGCGTTTCAGCAGACGGATGGGGTCTTCCGCCACGGCAGAGTGGGTAAAGACACCCTCCAACGCAGAAAAACCGAAGAAGCTCTTCAGGTAGGGCAGGTAGGAAACCAACCATACCACCGCGGCAATGATGACGAAGACGGAAAACACAAGATTCAAAAGAGATTCCGAGGCGGCAAGCTCCACGCAAAGATCGTAAAGGTCGTCGTCAATGATCTCCCCGTATTGTACCATCCAATCGGGGATGGCGGTGAGCTGGGGAAGCAGGGTGGCAAGCCCCCGCACCCAAAGAAAAAGGTTGGAAAGGAACTTGACGTTTTCCGTTTTCAAATACAGAGCATCGTTCCCCGCGTCACGGGCAAACTCGTCCACACCGCGGAAGAGACGGGAGAAGAACAGCATACCGCACCAGATCTCCCCTGCAGTAGCCACGGTAACGGCCAGCATGGTGTCGGATGGGATCTCGGACGCCTGCAAAGGCGACCAGAGCAGGGTCTTCCCCAGCTGAATGGCCATGAGATACAACGCCTGCTTTCTGGCCAGGAACATCTCGCCGTTTTGCTCCGAGAAGCTTCTCAGCCCAAACCAGATCATCCCCCAAGCCAACAGGTCCGGTAGAATATCGGTCACGCCCCAAACGGGGTTGGCAAGCAGGATCGCACCTGCCATCAGCAGGAAGGCGGAAAGCTTTTGTTCTGTTGTACGGTTTGAACACGTCATAGTGATCTTTCCTTTTGACAGTTACTTACGTTTTTTGGTTTTTGCGGCGTCCTTTGCTTTTCTCTCCAGCACCTGACGGTTGTGCTCCGCTACCATCTCTTTGTCCTTCTCGTACTGCTCCTCGCTGGTGATCAGCACCAGGCAGGTGTGGGTGAAGAACAGGTTCATCAGGAGCACCACGTAATAGGCCACGGCGGCGAAGGTGGTGATACGAATGTCCACCACCTCCCCGCAGATTACCATGGTGACGGCAACGGCGAGAAACAGGGTAGAAATATACAACTGGCGGTTTGCGGAGTTCTTCAGCTTGTCATGCCCGTTTGCCACAGCAATGTTCCGCACACCCACGCACTGATACATGAGCATGAAAAACCAAGCGATGAAGAACAGAAGATAGGTGCCCAGATTCAGCCAGGGAAAATCCTCTGCCAGCTTCACGTTTACTCCCAAAATGGGCACGAACACGTCCAGCAGGACGAACAGACCTCTGGGAAGCATGAACAAGGCGGCCACGGAGGCGTACAGGAAGGAACGCTCCAGACGGGAGGCCAGGAAGAAGCCGTAGGCCAGCAAGGGAGCGGCGATGATGCCGAAGCCCGCGGCGTGCATCAGCAGGAAGCAATAGCCCAGAAAGGCAATTCCGAAGCCCATGGATCATTCCGCCTTTCCGGTGCTGATAGAGCCGCAGCACTTCTTGAATTTCTTACCCGAGCCGCAGGGACAGGG
>JAZNPH010000072.1:0-11986 GCA_045589515.1 Eubacteriales bacterium
TACCACGAGCCTTTTCTTCCGGAGCCTTGTCGATCTGATCGTAAGCAGTGAAGTTAGCGAAGGTCGGATCGATGAGGGAGAGGTACTTGGTGATAGCAGCGGTCAGGGTGGTCTTACCATGGTCAACGTGGCCGATGGTACCAATGTTAACGTGGGGTTTAGTTTTCTCAAACTTAGCCTTTGCCATTGTGAAATTCCTCCTAAAATTATAGATACCTTTTTTTCTTAAATTTTATTATACAGTTTTTTTCCGTTCTGTCAAGAGGATTTTGACAAAATGTGGTCAGAACCCGTCCCGATTTACGCCGGAAGAGGGAAACTGCGCCCTTTTTTATCTCTTGGCGCGTTCAGCAACCAGAGCTTCCTGCACGGACTTGGGAACCTGCTCGTAGTGAGAGGGCTCCATCACGTAGCTGCCGCGGCCCTGGGTCTGGGAACGCAGGTCGGTTGCGTAACCGAACATGTTTGCCAGAGGAACGAATGCGGTAACCTGCTGTCCGCCGCCGGTGAGAGGCTCCATCTCCTTGATGTTGCCGCGGCGGGAAGAGAAGTCGCCGATAACGGCACCCATGTAGTCGTCCGGAACGACCACTACGACCTTCATGAAGGGCTCGGTCAGGACGGGGCCTGCCTTGCGCATTGCATTCTTGAACGCCATAGAGCCGGCGATCTTAAATGCCATTTCGGAAGAGTCGACTTCGTGGTAAGAACCGTCGTACAGGGTAACCTTAACGTCAACAACGTTGTAGCCTGCCAATACACCGGAGAGCATTGCGCCCTTGATACCGTCTTCAACCGCAGGAATGTATTCCTTGGGAACGGTACCGCCGACGATGGCATTGATGAACTCGAAGCCCTTGCCGGGTTCGTTGGGCTCGATCTTGATCTTAACGTGACCGTACTGACCCTTACCGCCGGACTGACGTGCATACTTGCAATCCTCGTCCGCCAGCTTGGTGATGGTCTCACGGTAAGATACCTGGGGCTTACCGACGTTTGCTTCCACCTTAAATTCGCGGAGCAATCTGTCTACGATAACTTCCAGGTGCAATTCGCCCATACCTGCGATGATGGTCTGACCGGTCTCTTCGTCGGTGTAAGCCTTGAAGGTGGGGTCTTCCTCTGCAAGCTTGGACAGCGCGATGCCCATCTTCTCCTGACCTGCTTTGGTCTTGGGCTCGATGGCTACGCGGATAACGGGTTCCGGGAACTCCATGGACTCCAGAATGATGGGAGCCTTGGGGTCGCACAGGGTGTTACCCGTGGTGGTATCCTTGATACCGATAACGCCGGCGATCTCGCCTGCCATGATCTCGTCAACCTCCTCGCGGTGGTTAGCGTGCATCAGCATGATACGGGAGAAGCGCTCGTTCTTATCCTTCGTGGAGTTGTACACCTGGCTACCGGAGGTAATCTTACCGGAATAAACGCGGATGAAGCACAGTCTGCCTACGAAGGGGTCGGTCATGATCTTGAACGCCAGAGCGGCGAAGGGTGCGTTATCGTCGGAGGCTCTTTCCTCTTCGTCACCGGTATCGGGGTTGATACCCTTGATAGCGGGAACGTCCAGGGGAGAAGGCATATAATCCACGATCGCGTCCAACAGCATCTGAACGCCCTTGTTCTTATAGGAGGAACCGCAGCACACGGGAACCATACGGTTGTCGATG
Source organism: Eubacteriales bacterium (assembly GCA_045589515.1). GTDB lineage: Bacteria > Bacillota > Clostridia > Oscillospirales > CAG-382 > Coliplasma. The sequence goes on from JAZNPH010000072.1 coordinate 1,671, forward strand.
GTTGCCACGCGGATAGCGTTCTTGATCTCCTCGACGGTGGGCTCCTCTTCCATCAGGAACTTCTCACCGATCACGTCATCAACCTCGGCACAAGCCTCGATGAGGGCGGTACGGTATTCCTGAGCGAGCTCCATCATATCTGCGGGAATGTCCTGCTCTTCAAACAGGGTGCCGTCCTCATTGAGGTAGATCTCGGCACGCATGGTGACCAGGTCAATGATTCCCTTAAAGGTGCTCTCCTTACCGATGGGGAGCTGAATGGGAGTTGCGGGGGCCTTCAGGCGGTCGTGAAGCATATCGATAACGCGATAGAAATTCGCGCCCATGATATCCATCTTGTTGACGTAGCACATACGAGGTACGCGATACTTGTCAGCCTGACGCCATACGGTCTCGGACTGGGGCTCAACGCCGCCCTTTGCGCAGAGAACGGTAACGGAACCGTCCAACACACGCAGAGAACGCTCTACCTCAACGGTAAAGTCCACGTGACCGGGGGTATCGATGATATTGATACGGTTTTCCTTCCAGAAGCAGGTGGGAGCAGCGGAGGTAATGGTAATACCGCGCTCCTGTTCCTGTTCCATCCAGTCCATCGTAGCCGAGCCTTCGTGAGTCTCACCAATCTTATGCGTCTTACCGGTGTAATACAGGATACGCTCGGTGGTGGTCGTCTTGCCGGCGTCAATATGAGCCATGATACCGATATTTCTCGTTTTTTCAAGCGGAGTCTTTCTCGGCATGATCTTGTTTCCTTTCCTTTAAAAGTTCAAAGCAGTTTTTAACAAACCTGTTGCAATTCTCTCTCGAAGCGTAGAGGCAAAGCCTTCTTACCAACGATAGTGAGCGAATGCCTTGTTTGCTTCTGCCATCTTGAGAGTGTCTTCCTTCTTCTTAACAGCACCGCCGGTACCGTTGCAAGCATCCATGATCTCGCCAAACAGACGATCTGCCATGGTTCTCTCGCTTCTCAGTCTTGCGTAGTTTACCAACCAACGCAGGCCGAGAGTCTGACGTCTCTCGGGACGAACTTCCATAGGAACCTGATAGTTGGAGCCGCCGCGGCGAACTGCCTTGACTTCCAACTGAGGCATGATGTTTCCGAGAGCCTTCTTGAACATCTCCAGAGCGTCCTGACCGGACTTCTCTGCAACCTTCTCGAATGCTTCGTAAACGATCTTCTGTGCTACGCCCTTCTTACCGTCCTCCATGACACCGTTGATGAGCTTGGTGACAAGCTGGGAACCGTAGACGGGATCCGGCAGCACTTCTCTTTTGAATCCATGTTCTCTTCTGGGCACTTTACTTCCCTCCTTCATTAGTGATAGCATTTTCCATGCTTTCGATGAGTTCATAGGTACTCGAAAAATTTCTTTCCGTCAGGCACAAAAGAAAACTTCATCATCTATATATAAAAGTGACAACGTTTCTTTGCTGCACTGTGTAAGCATTTTTCGGAGTTTTTGGCAGATTACTTGCCTGCCTTGGGTCTCTTTGCGCCGTACTTGGAACGGCTCTGGTTTCTCTTGGCAACGCCCTGGGTGTCCAAGCTACCGCGGATGATGTGGTAACGTACACCGGGGAGGTCCTTTACTCTACCGCCGCGGATCAGAACCACAGAGTGCTCCTGCAGGTTGTGGCCCATACCGGGGATGTAGGCGGTTACTTCCATACCGTTGGAAAGTCTTACTCTGGCGATCTTTCTCTGTGCAGAGTTAGGCTTCTTAGGGGTCTTGATAGCAACCTTGGTGCAGACGCCTCTCTTCTGAGGTGCGGCCTGCTCCACGGGGACGTTCTTCAGAGAGTTCACAGTCTTCTGCAGAGCAGGGGACTTGGACTTCCAAACCTTGTCCTGGCGGCCTTTTCTTACCAGCTGGTTAAATGTAGGCATAATCTTCTCCTTTCACAAAAATTCGCAATTACTGATTATACACAAACTATTGCCGTTTGTCAATAGCTAATGCCGTTTTTTGACGCATTTTTTTGCGTGATATACAGGGGAGCTGCCCTTTTGGCCTCTCCCCTGCTTATTTCATTGGTCTTTTTGTGCTTCCGTGAGCACCGCGGTGAAAACCTCCACGCCTGCCATAGCGGCAAGCCGGTCACCTGTTTTTGTCTGATCGGGGGAGATCCCGGCGGCTTTCGCTTCGGCAATCACCGTCGCGGCAAAGGCGTCATCCGCATCGGAAGCAAGGTAAAGCTTGATTACTTTGCCCTTCTTCAACAGCTTTTTCGCCCGATTCCAGCCGGCCTCCCATATTCGGTCGTCCATGGCTATCAGTTTTCCTCTGCGTCGTACACGGTGGCCACAGGCTCTTCGCCCAGATCCACGTCTGTGTCGCGGTACTGCTTCATACCCGTACCTGCGGGGATCAGCTTACCGATGAGCACGTTCTCCTTCAGACCCAGCAGGGGGTCGACCTTGCCCTTGATGGCGGCGTCTGCCAGAACCTTGGTGGTCTCCTGGAAGGATGCCGCGGACAGGAAGGAGTCGGTGGACAGAGAAGCCTTGGTGATACCCAGCAGCATGGGGCTGCCCTCTGCGGGGAGAAGCTCGATGCCGCTTTGGTTCTCTGCGTTGGCGGCAGCGATCTTTTCGTTTGCTTCCTCGAACTCGCCGATGGAGACGGAGGAGCCAACCAGCAGCTCGGTATCGCCGGTGGTGTCGATACGGATTCTGCGGGTCATCTGGCGGGCGATGATCTCGATATGCTTATCGGAGATCTCTACCGCCTGCAAACGGTACACGCGCTGTACTTCTTTGATGATATACTCGTAAACGGCGTCCAGACCGTTGATCTCCAGAATATCGCCGGGATACTCGGTACCTTCGGTCAGCTTCTGGGCCTTCTCCACGTGGGCACCCTCTTCCACTGCGATCTTGGTCAGCAGAGGAACGGAGATGGTGGTGATATCGCCCTCGTCGCCGGTGATGGTGATCTGCTTGGTCTTCTTGGCCTCTTCCACGGAAACCGTACCGGCAAAGGGTGCCAGGGTAGCGGTCTTCTTGGGACGGCGTGCCTCGAAGATCTCTTCAACACGGGGCAGACCCTGGGTGATATCGCCGCCGGCGACACCGCCGCTATGGAAGGTTCTCATAGTCAGCTGGGTACCGGGCTCACCGATGGACTGTGCCGCGATGATACCAACGGCTTCACCGATGGAAACGGGCTTGCCGCTGGACATATCTGCGCCGTAGCAGTGTACACAAACGCCATGCTTTGCACGGCAGTTGATCACGGAACGGACCTTCACCCGGGTGATGCCCGCGTCGATGATCTTGCTGATGTCCTCCTCCTGCAGCATGGTGTTGTGAGGAACAAGCACCTCACCGGTTTCGGGATGAACCACGTCACCGATGGTATATCTGCCGGGGAGACGGTCTGCAAAGGGCTCGATGACCTCTTCCTTACCGCTGCCCAGACGGTCCACGATCTTGGAGACCCACAGACCTCTGGTGTCGCCGCAGTCCTTCTCGCGGACGATAACGTCCTGAGAAACGTCTACCAGACGACGGGTCAGATAACCGGAGTCTGCGGTACGCAGAGCGGTATCGGACAGACCCTTACGGGCACCTCTTGCGGCGGTAAAGTATTCCAGCACCTTCATGCCTTCGCGGAAGTTCGCCTTAATAGGCATCTCAATGGTCTTACCGGAGGCGGAAGCCATCAGACCGCGCATACCTGCCAGCTGACGCATCTGCTTGATAGAACCACGGGCACCGGAAACTGCCATCATGTTGATAGGATTGTATTTGTCAAGATTCTTCTGCAGAGCGGTGGCAACGTCCTTGGTGCAGTCTTCCCAGATCTTAATAACGCGCTGAGAACGCTCCTCGTCGGAGAACAGACCCATACGGAACAGCTCGGTGATCTGATCCACTTCCTTCTCGGCGGCCTTGATCAGAGGCTCCTTCTCGGGAGGAATGGTCATGTCGTACACGGAGATGGACAGAGACGCTCTGGTAGAATATTTGTAGCCCTGTGCCTTGATTTGGTCCAGCACCTCACAGGTCACCACGTTGCCGTGCTTCTTGATGGTGCGGTCCAGGATCTGGGACAGCTCGCTGTTGGTGGTTACAAAGTCGATCTCGGGCTTGAACAGGTTGCCGGGGAGGCTTCTGTCCACAAAGCCGAGGTCCTGAGGGATGGGACGGTTGAAGATCAGTCGGCCCAGGGTGGTGTACACCACGCCGGACTTCATCTCCCCGTCGATCTCCTTGAAGACGCGGATGTAGCAGAGGGTGTGCAGACCCAATTCTCCGTTTTCATAAGCCATCATGGCCTCGTCGAAGTTACGGAAATGCTTGTCCTTACCGGGCTCGCCGGGCATCTCCACCGTCAGGTAGTAGGAACCCAGCACCATGTCCTGAGAGGGCACGTTCACCGCGTGACCGGTGGCGGGCTTCAGCAGGTTGTTGGCGGACAGCATGAGGAATCTTGCCTCTGCCTGTGCCTCTGCGGACAAAGGCACGTGAACAGGCATCTGGTCGCCGTCGAAGTCGGCGTTAAAGGGAGTACATACCAGAGGATGGAGCTTGATGGCTCTTCCCTCTACCAGTACGGGCTCGAATGCCTGGATGGAAAGTCTGTGGAGGGTAGGCGCACGGTTCAACAGAACGGGATGCTCCTTGATCACGATGTCCAGTGCGTCCCAGACCTCGTTGTTTGCCTTTTCCACGCGCTTCTTTGCGTCCTTGATGTTGGTGGATTTTCCGCTTTCCACCAGCTGCTTCATGACGAAGGGCTTGAACAGCTCCAGCGCCATTTCCTTGGGCAGGCCGCACTGATAGATCTTCAGCTCGGGGCCTACAACGATAACGGAACGGCCGGAGTAGTCAACACGCTTACCCAGCAGGTTCTGACGGAAACGACCCTGCTTACCTCTGAGCATCTCGGAGAGAGACTTCAAGGGACGGTTGGAGGGACCGGTAACGGGTCTGCCTCTTCTGCCGTTGTCGATGAGGGCGTCCACCGCTTCCTGAAGCATACGCTTCTCGTTGCGGATGATGATATCGGGTGCTTGCAGCTCCTGGAGCTTCAGCAGACGGTTGTTACGGTTGATGACTCTGCGGTACAGGTCGTTCAGGTCGGAGGTGGCGAATCTGCCGCCGTCCAGCTGGACCATGGGACGCAGTTCGGGAGGGATGACGGGCAGAGCGTGCATGATCATCCACTCGGGCTTGTTGCCGGAGGTACGGAAGGCCTCAACCACCTCAAGACGCTTGATGTCACGCACCTTGCGCTGACCCTGAGCGGTCATCAGCTCCTTCTTCAGTCTTGCGGCTTCCTCCTCCAAGTCCAGCTCGGAGAGCAGCAGCTCGATGGCCTCGGCACCCATGCCTGCCTTGAAATCGTCCTCGTACTTCTCCCGGTATTCTCTGTACTGCTGTTCGTTCAGCAGCTGGTATTTTGCCAGAGGGGTTTCACCGGGATCGGTAACGATATACTGTGCGAAATACAGAACCTTCTCCAACAGCTTGGGAGAGATGTTCAGCAGAAGACCCATACGGGAGGGGATGGCACGGAAGTACCAGATATGGGAAACGGGAGCCGCCAGCTCAACGTGACCCATACGCTCACGGCGTACCTTGGAGGTGGTGATCTCCACGCCGCACTTCTCGCAGACCTTACCCTTGTAGCGGGCGCCTCTCTTGTACTTACCGCAATGACATTCCCAGTCCTTGGTAGGCCCGAAAATGCGCTCGCAGAACAAGCCGTCCCGCTCGGGCTTCAGGGTACGATAGTTGATGGTCTCCGGCTTCTTCACTTCGCCGTAGGACCAGGAGCGGATCATTTCGGGAGAGGCAAGTCCGATTTGAATGGACTCGAATTCCATGTTGTTAGTCTGTTCCATAGCGTTCGACTCCTTTCCTTAATCGATATAATCGTTTTCGTGTTCGTCGTAGACGTATTCTTCCTCGTCGGAATCCGCCTCGGCGATCTCCTCGTCGGAGAGCCCTGCGTGTACGCTGTTCTCATCCTCGTAGACCAGACCGTCTTCGGAATCCAGAACGCTTGCGCCAAGCTCTGCATCGGAGAATTTCTTTTCATCGGGACCGTCGTCGTCGGTGTAATCCTTCATGGGGATCTCCTCACCGTTCTTATCGCGTACACGGACGTCCAGACCCAGAGACTGCAGTTCCTTTACCAGCACCTTGAAGGATGCGGGAACGCCGGGAGTGGGGATGTTCAGGCCCTTGACGATTGCCTCGTAGGCCTTTACACGGCCCTTCACGTCGTCGGACTTCACCGTCAGGATCTCCTGCAGGGTGTAAGCCGCGCCGTAAGCCTCCAGAGCCCAAACCTCCATCTCGCCGAAACGCTGGCCGCCGAACTGGGCTTTACCGCCCAAGGGCTGCTGGGTTACCAGAGAGTAAGGACCGGTGGAACGGGCGTGGATCTTATCGTCTACCAAGTGGTGGAGCTTCAGGAAGTACATAACGCCCACGGTAACGGGGTTGTCGAAGGGCTGACCGGTACGGCCGTCGTAAAGGATGGTCTTACCGTTTTCGCTGCAGCCGGCTTCCTTGAGCCATTCCTGAATATCTTTCTCGTTTGCGCCGTCGAAGACGGGGGTCATCACCTTACAGCCCATCTTACGTGCAGCCATACCCAAGTGAACCTCAAGCACCTGACCGATGTTCATACGGGAAGGTACGCCCAGGGGGTTCAGCACGATATCCAGAGGAGTACCGTCGGGGAGGAAGGGCATGTCTTCGGGAGGCAGGATGCGGGAGATAACACCCTTGTTACCATGGCGGCCTGCCATCTTGTCGCCCACGGAGATCTTTCTCTTCTGTGCCACGTAAACGCGGACACACTGGATCACGCCGGGGGACAGAACGTCGCAATCGTCTCTGGAGAAGACCTTAACGTCCACAATGATACCGGATTCGCCGTGGGGCAGCTTCAGAGAGGTATCGCGCACTTCTCTTGCCTTTTCGCCGAAGATGGCGCGCAGCAGTCTCTCCTCCGCAGTCAGCTCGGTCTCGCCCTTGGGGGTGACCTTACCTACCAGGATGTCGCCGGAATGTACCTCGGAACCGATGCGGATGATACCGTCGGGATCCAGGTCGCGGAGAGCCTCGTCCGCCACGTTGGGCAGCTGACGGGTGATCTCCTCCGGGCCAAGCTTGGTGTCACGGGATTCGCAGTAATATTCTTCAATATGAATAGAGGTATAAACGTCGTCACGAACCAGACGCTCGTTCAGCAGAACCGCGTCCTCGTAGTTGTAGCCTTCCCAGGTCATGAAGCCGATGAGGGCGTTCTTACCCAGAGCCACCTCGCCGTCCTTGGTAGCGGGACCGTCCGCAAGGACGTCGCCCTGCTTCACGTAGTCGCCCTTGCTGACCACGGGACGCTGGTTGACACAGGTGCCTGCGTTGCTTCTCTTGAACTTGGTCAGGGTGTAAAGATCGCTCTTGCCCTCGTCGGTGCGGATGATGATCTCGTCGGAGGAAACGGATTCTACGTAACCGCTTCTCTTACAGATCACAAGCACGCCGGAGTCGTAAGCGGCGCGGTATTCCATACCCGTACCCACGATGGGAGCGTCGGTGATCATCAGAGGCACTGCCTGCTTCTGCATGTTGGAGCCCATCAGCGCACGGGTGTTGTCGTCGTTTTCAAGGAAGGGGATCATTGCGGTGGCAACGGAGACCACCATCTTGGGAGAAACGTCCATCAGATCGATACGGCTTGCCTCGAACTCGCCGATCTCGTCCAGATGTCTGCCCACGATCTTACGGTTGACGAAATGGCCGTTTTCATCGATGGGCTCGTTGGCGGTAGCAACCACGTACTCGTCCTCCACGTCCGCGGAGATATACACCACGTCCTTGGTGACCACGCCGTTCTTTACCACGCGGTAGGGAGCCTCGATAAAGCCGAAGCGGTTCACCTTTGCGTAGCAAGCCAAAGAGGAGATCAGACCGATGTTGGGACCTTCGGGGGTCTCGATGGGGCACATTCTGCCGTAATGGGTATAGTGAACGTCACGCACCTCGAAGGACGCTCTGTCACGGGACAGACCGCCGGGACCCAACGCGGAGATTCTTCTCTTGTGGGTCAATTCCGCCAAGGGGTTGGACTGGTCCATAAACTGGGACAAGGGAGAGGAACCGAAGAAGTCACGGATGGCAGAAACGATGGGACGGATGTTGATGAGAGACTGGGGAGTGATGGTATCGATGTCCTGGGTAGTCATCTTCTCCTTCACGATCTTATCCATGCGGGAGAAGCCGATGCGGAGCTGGTTCAAAAGCAACTCGCCAACCGCGCGGATACGGCGATTGCCCAGATGGTCGATATCGTCGGTAACGCCCACCCCGTGGGACAGGCCCAGCAGGTAGTTCACGGAAGCCAGAACGTCCTCCACGGTCACGGTGCCGGGGATCAGCTCCTTCTTCTTCTTCGCGATCTCCTTCTTGAGAGCCTCGAGGTCGTGAATATTGGCCTCCTTCACGATGGGAAGCAGAGCATCCAGAGAAACGGTCTCGTCCAGACCCAGCTCCTCGTCGGTGACGGAAACACCCATTGCGGACAGCACGCCGGAGGCGGAGACCATACGGTTGGTGAACACCTTTACGGGGGTGTTGATGCCTTCCTCTTCCTCAACGAAGATGGTGGCCTCGCAAACGCCTGCGCGTTCAACGTTCTCAGCCTCTGTACGGCTGAGCTTTCTGCCTGCCTCATAGATCACCTCGCCGGTAACGGGGGAAACAACGTCCTCCGCCAGCACGTGGCCGATCAGACGGCGGCCGATGGCAAGCTTCTTATTAAACTTATATCTGCCCACGGCGGAGATATCGTATCTCTTTTCGTCGAAGAACAGGTTGTTGATCAGAATCTGAGCAGACTCCAGAATGGGAGGCTCGCCGGGACGGAGCTTCTTGTAGATCTCCTTGAGGGCCTCTTCCACAGGATCGGTCATGACACCCGCCTGGATCAGACGCTCCACCTCTGCGGGGATGGGATCCTTCTCGAAGGATGCCTTCAGCAGAAGCTCGTCACCGAACTTCTGCAGGATCTGCTCGTTGGTGCCGCATCCGAAGGCGCGCAAAAGCACCGTAATGGGCATCTTACGGTTTTTGTCGATACGAACATAAAAAATATTGGAGGAATCGGTCTCATACTCCAGCCATGCACCGCGGTAAGGAATCACCGTTGCGGTAAACAGCTTGTTGCCGGACTTGTCCCCGGTCATTTCATAATAGATACCGGGAGAACGGACGATCTGAGACACCACCACACGCTCTGCGCCGTTGATCACGAAGGTGCCGGAGTCTGTCATTATGGGGAAATCGCCCATATAGATCTCCTGCTCCTTCACCTCACCGGTGGCGCGGTTGGTCAATCTCACCGTTACGCGGAAGGGAGAGGCGTAGTTGAGGTCACGCTCCTTGCACTCCGCAATGGTGTACTTGGGAGGGTCACTCAGGGTGTAATCGATAAACTCGATCACCAGATTGCCGGAATAGTCCGTCATCGGGGAAATGTCCTTCAAAACCTGCCCGATCTCCTTGGTCACAAAGTCGTCGAAAGACTTCTTCTGTACCTCGATCAGGTTCGGCATTTCAATGACTTCCTCAATTTTGGAGAAAGACATTCTCTTGGTTTTACCCAGAGTCTGTTCATGTACCATACCGATCATTCACTCCATTTCTTTTTCACTAATTGGAAATATTTACATAGATAGATGCCCATATATTTCTATATGTAGCCGCTTGGTTTTCACGCACCCACAACCCATGGTACTTTTCCCTGTAAAACGAGCAATGACAAGGCTTTTCCCCGCCTGCCGATTTGAGCCCATCTTAATTTTTGCATACTTATGGATTATAGTGCAGTATGATATGATAGCACAAACGTCCCTGTTTGTCAAGAGGGAAAAAGAAATTTTTGAAAAATGTTTTTTCGCTCCAAAACATCAACCCAAAGGATTGGCCGCGCGGAATCGAACAAAACCCAACAAAAACAGCTTTAGCTGTTTTTGACGTCGGCGAGGCAAACCTACGCATAAGCCGGAAGCCGTCCGCCGACTTGGTCACCTCTGAGCATACCAACCCTGCGGGTTGGCCGCGCGGAACGGAGCCGCTGTGTCCGTTTGTCACCCTGAGCGAAGCAGGCGTGGAATAATGTTGTACCTTAGGTTGCAATGAGAAAAGCCTGCGGAGTCGAAGTTTTGCTTTTTGAAATTGCCCATTGTCTTTGGATATGCAGTTCCTTTTTCAGCAATTTCTAAAAAGCAAAACCGCAAGGGGTCTCCTCAAAGTCTGATCTACCCCTTGAAAGGTAAACTTACATCCTTTG